>NZ_CP084626.1:749360-1498720 GCF_022878925.1 Caballeronia sp. TF1N1 | reverse complement strand
GTGAACAACGGACTCTTCACGCCCGTGTCTTCCACGTAGTAGAAAAGCTGCGGCTGATAGCTCGTATCGCGAAACGGGACGGACGGCGCGGAGAGGTTCCAGATGGTCGTCTGGGTGTACGCAAAGTAGAGATTGTCGAGGAAGCCGCGCGAGCGCGGGTCGTCCGGCAGATGCAGCCGGTATTTGAAGCTGAACTGGAACTTGGCGAGATTGTCGCCGTTTTCGCCATCGGCGAAGTACATCGGCTCGAAGGTCGAAAGGCGGCCGGACAGCATGGTGTCGATGGTCGTCGTCGGCACGGCCGTCGTGTTCGCGGCGGCGGTGGCGGTGGCCATTTGCGCGGGCGTCGTCGCCTGCGCTTCGCGTTTCTCGGCGGCGACCACCTGCGTCTGCGTATTGCCGCGGTTGAGCGTGACGAGCATGGGTGAAGCATCGAAGCCGACCGGATCGATCTTCATCGTGCCGCGCGCGCTTTCGGGCCACGCAGCCGTAAAGCGCACCCGGCGATACTGCCCAGGCGCGAGGCGCACATGGTCCGGCACCTTCGGATCGCGGGCGAGCGTGAGTGGCGCAGGCGGCAGATCGCCATTGGTGAGATTCACCGTCAGTTGCTTCGGCACATCGATGGAAAGCGGTTTGCTACCGTCATCGGTATAAAGCAGCGTGATTTCGAGCGGCTGCGACGCCGCCGCTTCGCGTGCCGGTTGCAGCACGGAGACAGTGGCATGCGCCGTGCTCGCTGCACTCAGCGTAGCAAGGGCGAACGTCGCGGCGCGTAGACGGCGCCGAGCGCCGGTTTGGGCATGAGCCGCACGAAGGAGTGTCGGCAAAACAAACGAATTTGGACGATGCATCGGGTAGTTTGGCGTTTTGTTGTCGGGGTGTGCGGCAGGGCTGCTGACGCGGCGCGCTGTGCCGAGTCATTGGTTGGGCACTCGCACTATCGCGCTTGCAGGCATTTCTTGCTCAAGCGCGCGGGAGGATTGCCCAGGCGCCGACGCCGATACCAACGCCTTTCGCTCAGACCGAACCCACCATCTGCCACAACAGCGCGCCATTGAGTGCAAGAATCAGTCCTGCACAAGCCCAGGCAAGTGCAAGCGGCACGCGGGCGACGCGCCAGCGTCCCATGAGACCGGCATCGGAAGCGAAGCGCACGAGCGGAATCACTGCCAGCGGTAATTGCAGACTCAGCACGACCTGAGTCGCGACCAGCAGTGTATTCGAACCGTGCTGCCCGAAGCTCGCGACGGCGAAAAGCGCCGGGCCGATGGCAAGCGAGCGCGTCAAAAGCGCCCGCGCCCAGCGCGCCATCTTCAGCTGCAGGAAGCCCTCCATCACTGCCTGACCGGCGAGCGTGCCCGTGACCGTCGCGTTCAAGCCGCACGCGAGCAGGGCGGCGGCGAACGCAATGCCCGCCCAGTGGCTTCCCACGAGCGGTGCGATGAGCCGATGCGCGTCCGCGAGATCATCGACATCGAAGTGGCCGCTTGCATGAAACACCGACGCGGCCACCACCAGTAACGACGCATTGACGATAAACGCCAGCCCGAGCGATGCGAACGTGTCGATATTCACGCCCTTGAGCGCGCGGCCGATGGTTGCGTCGTCGTGGTGAGGGGCATGTTCCTTCACCAGCGCCGAGTGCAGATAAAGGTTGTGCGGCATGACGGTCGCGCCCAGCACGCCGGCGGCGAGCCAGAGCATGCCGGCATCGCGCAGAAGCTCGCGCGGGGGCGCGAAGCCACGCAAGGCATCGCTCCAGACGGGATGCGCCAGCGCCAGTTCGACGACGAAACAGAAGCCGACGAAAAGGATCATCGCCGTGATGGCACGCTGGAGCGGCCGCTGTCCACGGCTTTGCAACGCGAGCATGATGAAAGTGCCGACCGCCGAGAACAACACGCCTGCGGTCAGCGAGACGCCGAACAGCATCTGCAAGGCGACCGCGCTGCCGACGACTTCGGCCACGTCGCACGCGATGATGGCGATTTCGCACGCGAGCCACAGCACGAGCGTCGTGCGGCGGCTATAGCGCTCGCGGCACAACTGCGCGAGATCGCGGCCGGCGACGACGCCCACGCGCGACGCCACCCATTGCAGCAGCATGCCCATGAGACTCGCGAGCAGCACGACGAAGAGCAACTGATAGCCGTAACGCGCGCCACCCGCCAGCGCCGTCGCCCAGTTGCCCGGGTCCATGTAGCCGACCGCGACGAGCGAACCCGCGCCGACGAACGTGTACCAGCGGCCGCGCGGCGCGCGGGGCCGGTCTTGACGATTGCCGGATTGAGGCGGTACGTCGGGCTCGGTAGCCGAAAGCTGCGCAAGCGCGGACGGATTGGTGTTCATGCGGTCGGTTGCCTTGAATAGCGTTGCAACAGCGCTGTCGTGTCACGGCTTCTGAAGCCGCGGCACGAGCGCACGCGTTGCCGGTTGAGAATGCGTGGGAAAAATCAACGCACATCCGAATTGGCTAGCAACGAGTGTTCCGCTGGCTATTCGTCAGGCAAGGAATTGGGCTCAACCCGTGCCGTCGCGCTGCTCTTCTGTCTTTACGAGCGACGGTCGCACGTGGATGCCTCAAGTCCCTTCCATCGATAATGACATTTCGCGATGCTTTCGCGGCGTGGTTCCCTTTGACGAGTGTGGTTTTATCAGGTGTCGCACGGCGACATTAGACGCTAAAATGCGCGCACTTTCGGTACAGCAGATCAATGAACCGTGGCACGGGCAGGCCTTATGACCAGGCGGCTGCCCTCGACGCACGTGAGATTCGCGCGACAAGCCGGACATTATTTTTGTCGTGCTTCGGTTTAATGGTAGTTTTCGGGTTTTTATGGGGTTCGCGGGCCGTTCCTTGAGAGCCGGGCCCGACACGACGCCGTCGACAGTCGGAACAAGGGAGAAACGAGATGAACGAGAAACTGGCGGCCCCCGTGGCCAAGCTGGCCAAATTCGCGGGCGCGCTGGCGTGCGCGGCGACGCTGTTGCCGCTGATGTCCCTCACGGCATCGGCGAAAGACACGCAGCTCAACGTGTACAACTGGTCGGATTACATCGCCAAGGACACGATCCCCAACTTCACCAAGCAAACCGGCGTCAAGGTGAAGTACGACAACTACGACAGCGACGACACGCTGCAGGCCAAACTGCTGACGGGCAATTCGGGCTATGACATCGTCGTGCCGACGAGCAACTACGCGGGCAAGCAGATCGCGGCAAACATTTTCGCGCCGCTCGACAAGTCCAAGCTGCCGAACCTCAAGTATCTCGATCCCGAACTGATGAAGCTCGTGGAAGGCGCGGACCCCGGCAACAAGTACACGGTGCCCTGGGCGTACGGCACGACCGGCCTCGGCTATAACGTCGACAAGGTAAAGAAAATACTCGGCGCGAACGTCGAACTCAATAACTGGGACATTCTCTTCAAGCCCGAGAACATTTCGAAGCTAAAGGCGTGCGGCGTGTCCGTGCTGGATGCACCCGACCAGATGTTCGCCGCCGCGCTGCATTACATCGGAAAGGACCCGATGAGCACGAATCCCGCCGATTATCGCGAGGCGCTCGCGATGCTCAAGAAGATTCGCCCGTACATCACGCAATTCAACTCGTCGGGCTACATCAACGACCTGGTGGGCGGCGACGTGTGCTTCACCTACGGCTGGTCGGGCGATGTCGTCATTGCCAAGCATCGCGCCGTGGACGCGAAGAAGGCTTACAAGATCGAGTACTACATTCCGAAGGGCGGAGCGCCGGTGTGGTTCGACGTGATGGCCATTCCGAAGGACGCGAAGAACAAGGACGCCGCGCACGAGTGGATTAACTACATCGAGACGCCGCAGGTGCACGCCGCGATCACGAATGCGGTGTATTACCCGAGCGCGAACCTCGAAGCGCGCAAGTACGTCGACAAGGACGTGGCGAACGATCCGGCTGTCTATCCGCCGCAAGAGGTCATCAAGACGCTGTTCCTGCTCAAGCCGTTGCCGCCCGAAATCCAGCGTCTGCAGACGCGCTTGTGGACCGAACTCAAATCCGGCCGCTAGTTAGCAAAAGCGGGTTATGCTTTGAACCGACGAAGCCCCTGGACCTCCGGGGGCTTTGTTCGTGATCGTCGCGTAGCCGGGCAGACGAAGTCATCGATGAAGGACACGTTGCGGGAGTCGAACAGGCAATCATGAGTGAGCAGTCGAGCGCGTTGAAGGCAGCGCCTAATTCCGGCAGACAAGCGCCGGACAATTTTCCGTCCACCGGACTCGTGTCGGACGACAACTTCGTGCAGGTCGTCGGCGTCGTGAAGAAGTTCGGCGAGACGGTGGCCGTGAGGGGCGTCGACCTGTCGGTTGCGAAGGGCGAACTGTTTGCGCTGCTCGGTAGTTCCGGCTGCGGCAAGTCCACGCTGTTGCGCATGCTCGCCGGGCTCGAGACCGTCACCGAAGGGCAGATTCTGATCGAAGGCGAAGACCTCGCGCAGATGCCGCCGTATCGCCGGCCGGTGAACATGATGTTTCAGTCCTACGCGCTCTTTCCGCACATGAGCGTGGAATCGAACGTCGCATTCGGCTTGAAGCAGGAAGGCGTGCGCGGCGGCGAACTCAAGGAGCGCGTGCAAGCCGCGCTCGAACTCGTGCAGATGGGCCAGTATGCGAAGCGCAAGCCGCATCAGTTGTCGGGCGGCCAGCAGCAGCGCGTGGCGCTCGCGCGCAGCCTCGTCAAGCGTCCCAAGCTGCTCTTGCTCGACGAACCCATGTCCGCGCTCGACAAGCAGATTCGCCAGCGCACGCAGATGGAACTCGTCAACATCCTCGATCAGGTGGGCGTCACCTGCATCATGGTCACGCACGATCAGGAAGAGGCGATGACCATGGCCGGGCGCCTCGCCGTGATGAGCGAAGGGCGTATCGTGCAGATCGGCACGCCGCACGAGGTCTACGAGTATCCGAACAGCCGCTTCTCGGCGCAGTTCATCGGTTCGACCAATCTCTTCGACGGCAACGTGGTCGAGGACGAGCCAGACCATATCTTCGTGGAGTCGCCGGAACTGCCGGTCAGGCTCTATGTGAACCACGGCATTACCGGGCCGCTCGGCATGCCGGTGACCATCTCGGTGCGCCCGGAACGTATCGCGCTCATGAGAAAGCCGCCCGAGGGCGCGTTCAACTGGGGCCGCGGGCATGTGACGAATATCGCTTACATGGGCGGCTATACGCTCTATCACGTGACGCTCGAAAGCGGCAAGACGGTGGTCGCGAACGTATCGAGCCTCGCGCTCGGCGAAATCGATTCCCCCACTTTCGACGATGAAGTCTACGTGCGCTGGAGCGCGTCGGCGGGCGTGGTGCTGACGGCATGATGATGAAACTGCTCGACCGCATGGGCGTGAGCGGCCGCACCGCGGTCATCGCCGGGCCGTTCCTGTGGCTGTTGCTGCTATTTTTCGTGCCGTTCCTGCTCGTCGTGAAGATCAGCTTCGCGGACAGCCAGCTCGGCATTCCCCCGTACACGGATATCGTGGCGTTGAAAGAGGGCGTGCTGAATATCGCGCTCGATTTCTCGCACTACGCGTTTCTCGTCACCGACAGCCTGTACTTCGCGACCTACATGAATTCGCTGCTGGTCGCGGCGGTTTCGACCTTGCTGTGCCTCGTGATCGGCTATCCGATGGCGTATTACATCGCGCGGGCGAATCCGGCCTCGCGCAATCTGCTGATGATGGCCGTCATGCTGCCGTTCTGGACGTCGTTCCTGATACGCGTCTACGCGTGGATCGGCATTCTCAAGAACAACGGCTTGCTCAACAACTTCCTGATGTCGATCGGCCTCATCCATTCGCCAATCGAGCTTTATCACACGAATGTCGCGGTTTATATCGGCATGGTGTATTCGTACTTGCCGTTTCTCGTCATGCCGCTTTACGCGCATCTCGTGAAGATGGATCTCACCTTGCTCGAAGCCGCTTACGATCTCGGCGCCAAGCCCTGGAAGGCGTTCCTGCAGATTACCTTGCCGCTGTCGAAGAACGGGATTATGGCCGGATGTCTGCTCGTGTTCATTCCGGCGGTGGGCGAATACGTCATTCCCGAGCTGCTCGGCGGCGCGGATACCTTGATGATCGGCCGCGTCATGTGGAACGAGTTCTTCGATAACGCCGACTGGCCGATGGCATCCTCAGTCACCTGCGCGATGGTGCTCCTCCTGCTCGTGCCGATGGCGCTTTTCCAGCACTTCCAGGCGAAGCAACTGGAGGAGAAACGATGATCAAGCCGAGCCGTCCGCTGCAGATCACCGCGCTCGGAATCGGGTTCGCGTTTCTGTATATCCCCATCCTCAGTCTGATCGTCTATTCGTTCAACGAGTCGCAGCTGGTCACCGTGTGGACGGAGTTTTCGCTGCGCTGGTACAAGGCGCTCTGGTACGACGACGAGCTTATCGCGGCGGCATGGCTGTCGTTGCGCATCGCGTTTCTGACGGCGTGCGCGTCGGTCGTGATCGGCACGTGGGCGGGGTTCGTGCTCGCGCGCATGGGACGCTTTCGCGGCTTCACGCTCTACACGGGCATGATCAACGCGCCGCTCGTGATTCCCGAGGTCATTCAGGGCATCTCGTTGCTGCTGCTTTTCGTGGAGATGGCCAAGCTGATCGGCTGGCCGGCGGGGCGCGGGCTCTTCACCATCTGGATCGGCCACGTAATGCTATGCATCTCGTATGTGGCGATCATCGTGGAGTCACGCGTGCGGGAGCTGAATCCGTCGCTGGAAGAGGCCGCGCTCGATCTCGGCGCGACACCGCTGCGCGTGTTCTTCGCGATCACGCTGCCGCTGATATCGCAGGCGCTCGTGGCGGGTTGGCTGCTGTCGTTCACCTTGTCGATCGACGATCTCGTGCTTTCCGCGTTTCTGTCGGGACCGGGATCGACCACGCTGCCACTCGTCGTGTTTTCGCGCGTGCGGCTGGGGCTGAATCCGGAAATGAATGCGCTCGCGACGTTGTTCATCGCGCTGGTGACGGTCGGGGTGATCGCCGCGAATTACTTCATGCAGCGCAATGAGCGCAGAAGGCTGGCCGAGGTACTGTGAACGCAGGCGCGTTAGTCTGCTCTCGTTGACGAGGAACCGCGAGAGTGGCGCTTTTCCGCGTGTTCGCCTGAACACGGCAAGCGCCGGTTCAAGCCGCTTTTTACCTACGATGTCACTGTGAGCATCGAGCAATTGCCAGATGCTTCAGTTCCACGCAGCGCCTGCAATGGCACTTCACGTACTCGCCAAATGCGTCGCGAACGTCGCCGGGTCCGTGTTGGTTCCGCACAGCAACACGCCCACGCGCTTGCCTTGCAGACGCTCGCGCAACGGTCCGAGCAGCGCAGCGGTCGCCGCCGCGCACGCCGGTTCCACAGCCAGCTTCAGTTCGTTGAACAACTGCCGCATGCCGTGCCGCAACGCGTCGTCCGATACGGTGACGATCTCGTCGATATGTCGCCTGCACAGTTCATAGCTGTATTGCTCGGTATGCGGCGCCATCAATGAATCGGCGATGCTGTGCAGGGAACTCAGCTTGATCGTGTGATTGGCGGCGAAGCTGCGGCTCATCGCATCCGCGCCTTCCGGTTCCACGCCATAGACATGCAGCGAAGGGTTGGCGAGACGCATGGCGGTCGAAACGCCGGCGGACAGCCCGCCACCGCCGATTGGCAGGATGACCGCATCGAGATCCGGCGCCTGCGACGTCCACTCGTAACCGAGCGTCGCCGTGCCCAGCACCGTTCGATAACCATTGAACGGATGCACGAAGAAGCGTCCTTCCTCGGCCTCGATGCGCCGCACGATCTCGAAGGCCTCGATCACATTTTCCGCCAGCACGACTTCCGCGCCGAAGCGCCGGCAAAGCGCGATGCGCGTCGGACTGGCGTTCTTCGTGATGACCACCTTCGCGCCCACTTCCATGCGCTGCGCCGCGTAAGCCACCGCGACCGCATGATTGCCCGCCGACACGCACGTCACGCCTGCCGCGCGTTCGCTGTCGGTGAGCGCGAGGATGTTCGAGAACGCGCCACGCGCCTTGAACGTGCCGCTTGCCTGCAGCAGCTCGAACTTGAACGTGACGGGTGTGCCTTCGAGCGTCGGAAAATCGTGCCGCTCGAAGATCGGCGTGCGCGCTACCCAGGGCGTAAGCGCCATATGCTGCTCGGCGATCTCGTCGAGGGTCGGAATGGGCGTGCCGTCGATCGTATGGTCGGAATGCGTTGCTGTGGACATGGCTCGATGGATCGTGCGACGGTCGATGACTAGCGCGCCTGTGCTTCGACCGACATGCTATGGATGAATTTGCCGAGAAACGCTTCGCAAGCGACGAGTTGGTCGAGCGACACGTATTCGTTCGCCTTGTGCGCCTGTTCGATGTTGCCCGGTCCGCACACGATGCTCGGCACGCCCGCAATCGCGAAAAGTCCCGCTTCGGTGCCGTAAGCGACCTTGCGCTTCTCCTGATTCTCGGTGAGCGCGCGCACGAGTTGCGTGATGGCGGCCTGCTCGGTGGCGTCGAGTCCGGGCGCGGCGGCGATCTTCGAAAATTCGATGGCCGCGTTCTCGTGCTCCTTCTGCATTTTCGGCAAGAGCGTGTCGCGCGCGAACGCTTCGATGCGCTTGAAGATAGGGTCCGGGTCGATGGTCGGCAAGTTGCGGAATTCGAAGTCGAAAGTGCATTCCGCGGGCACGGTGTTGAGCGCGTTGCCGCCCTTGATCGTGCTCGTCTGCGCGGTGGTGAAGGGTACGTCGTAGAACTCGTCGAACGGGCCCTTGGCGCGGAATTCATCGGCGACGTCGCGAATGAAGCAGATGAGGCGTGCGGCGTACTCGATCGAATTCAGCCCCTTCGGCGTAAGCGACGAATGCGCCGCAAAGCCACGCACGCAGCAGCGGAACGCGTTGATGCCCTTGTGCGCGATGACCGGGCGCATGGAAGTCGGTTCGCCGACGATACAGCCATCCGGATTGACGCCGCGCTTTTGCAAGTCGGCGATCATGAGCGGCGCGCCCGCGCAGCCTACTTCTTCATCGAACGAAAGCGCGAAGTGGATCGGCTTGGCGAGCTTTGTCGCCTGCATCTTCGGCAGCATTGTGAGCGCCGCGCCGATAAACCCCTTCATGTCGCAGGTGCCGCGACCGTAGAGCAGACCATCGCGGATTTCGGGCTTGAAAGGGTCGCTTTTCCAGTTTTGACCGTCGACCGGCACTACGTCGGTGTGTCCCGACAGCACGATGCCGCCGTTCGTCTGACCGTCGTGCGCGGGCACCGTGGCGAAGAGATTGGCCCACTGGCCGCGTGAATCGGTCGTGATGCTGGCTTCGACACCCGCCTTGCGCAGTTCGTCGCGCACGGTTTCGATGAGGCCGAGGTTGGGATTGCGGCTGACTGTATCGAAGGAAACGAGACGTTCGATCCAAGGTAAGGATTGAGGCGTGGCGGAGGTCGTGGCTTGTTGCGCCTCAGCGGCGATTTGGGACATTTTTCGCTCCTGCGGGGTAGAAGCCGATCATAGCCGAAACCACGCTTGCTGACCTTCTGGTCAATATATGCGCTGCGGCATGGCTCCCGTCACTGCCTTTCAAAAGAGCGGCAATGACGGGGTGCGTTGGGCCGGGCGCTTGATCCTTCTTCCGGTCGATGTGCGCGCCGTGTCTCCCGTCGATACCAACGCGCCGGATGAACCTAGCGCGCCACGGCCGCCGACTGCCGCACCGGCGCGCCGAGCGCGCGCAACGTTTCCTTCACCGTGGCAATGCGCACCGCGAGATCGGGGCTGCGCGTTTCGATGCGCAACTTGTCCTGTCCCGCGAGCTTGATGTGCTTGTTCTTCTGCACCATCTCGATGATCTTCATGGCATCGACAGGCGGATTCGGCACGAACTGCAAGCCGATGGAACTCTCGTTGGCGTCGATCTTCGAGATACCGAGCGGCTTCGCCGCAAGCCGCAACCGATGCGTCTCCACGAGCGCATGCGCTTGCGGCGGCAACTTGCCGAAGCGGTCGACGAGCTCTTCGAGAATGCCGTCGATGGCATCGCTCGATTCGCAGTTCGCAAGCCGCTTGTAGAGCGAAAGACGCTCTTGTACGTCCGCGCAATAGTCGGCGGGCAAGATGGCAGGTGCGTGCAGATTGATCTCGGTCGTGGCGGCGAGCGGCGCGTTGAGATCCGGCTCGCGGCCTTCCTTCAGTGCGCGCACGGCGTCGTTGAGCATGTCGGTGTAAAGCTGAAAACCGATCTCGTGAATCTCGCCCGATTGCTTGTCGCCGAGCACTTCGCCCGTGCCGCGAATCTCGAGGTCGTGCATGGCCAGATAGAAGCCCGAGCCGAGTTCCTCCATCTGCTGAATGGCTTCGAGCCGGCGCTGCGCCTGCTTGGTCAGCGACTGCGGGTCGTGCACGAGCAGATACGCATAAGCCTGATGGTGCGAACGCCCGACACGCCCGCGCAACTGGTGCAGCTGCGCGAGTCCGAACTTGTCCGAGCGATGCATGATGATGGTGTTCGCGCTCGGCACGTCGATACCCGTTTCGATGATGGTCGTGCACAGCAGCACGTTCGCGCGCTGGCCGACGAAATCGCGCATCACGCGTTCGAGTTCGCGCTCGTGCATCTGGCCGTGCGCCACGGCAATGCGCGCTTCGGGCACGAGTGCTTCGAGCATGGAACGGCGATTCTCGATGGTTTCCACTTCGTTATGCAGGAAGTAGACTTGCCCGCCGCGTTTCAGCTCGCGCAGCATGGCTTCGCGAATGACGCCGTCTTCCTCGCGCCGCACGAAGGTCTTGATGGCAAGGCGCTTCTGCGGCGCGGTCGCGATCACGGAGAAGTCGCGCAGGCCTTCGAGCGCCATGCCGAGCGTGCGTGGAATGGGCGTCGCGGTGAGCGTGAGTACATCCACTTCCGCACGCAACGCCTTGAGCGCTTCCTTCTGCCGCACACCGAAGCGATGTTCCTCGTCGATGATCACGAGCCCGAGCCGCTTGAACTTCACATCCGACGACAACAGCTTGTGCGTGCCGATGACGATATCCACACTGCCTTCGTTGATCTGCGCGATAGACTGCGTGACTTCCTTCGAACTCTTGAAGCGAGACAGTTCAGCAATCCGCACGGGCCAGTCGGAAAAGCGGTCGGTGAAAGTCTGCGTATGCTGTTCGGCGAGCAGCGTGGTGGGGGAAAGTATCGCCACTTGCTTGCCCGCCATCACCGCGATGAACGCCGCGCGCAAGGCCACTTCCGTCTTGCCGAAGCCGACATCGCCGCACACGAGCCGATCCATCGGCTTGCCGCTCGTCATGTCGCCGATGACCGCGGCAATCGCGGCGCCCTGGTCGGGCGTTTCCTCGAAGCCGAAGCTCTCGGCGAACTTTACGTAGTCGCGTGGATCGAGCTTGAACGCGTAGCCTTCGCGCGCGGCGCGGCGGGCGTAGAGGTTGAGCAGTTCGGCTGCGGTATCGCGAATCTGCTGCGCGGCCTTGCGTTTGGCTTTTTCCCATTGGCCCGAACCGAGCGTGTGGAGCGGGGCGCTTTCGGGATCGGCGCCGCTATAGCGCGAAATCACATGCAACAACGCGACGGGCACGTAGAGCTTGGCGTCGTTCTGGTATTCAAGGTGCAGAAACTCGGTTTCGCCTTCGCCGAGGTCCATGGACACGAGACCCATGTATCGGCCGATGCCATGCTGCGCGTGTACCACCGGATCGCCGATTTTCAGTTCGGCGAGATCGCGCACCATCGAATCGACATTGCTCGCCTGTTCCTGGCGGCGGCGTCCGGCGCGGCGCGCGAGCGGCCCGTAGAGCTCGGTCTCGGTGACGATAGACAGCTTCGCTTCCGGCAACGAAAAACCGTTCGCCAGCGGCGCTATGCCGAGCGTGAATTTGGCATCCGCGCCGAGCCATTCCTGGAACGTGTCGCGCAGTTCGCCGCGCAGGCCGTTATCGACGAGCAATTGCTGGATGGCTTCGCGCCGTCCCGCCGATTCCGCGACCAGCATCACGCGGTTTTCGGTCTGCTCCAGATAATGGCGCAGCGCGAGCAACGGTTCGTCCGCGTGGCGGTCGATAGCAAGCCCTGGCAGCGGCACGGCCCAGCCGCCTTCGGGCGACGCCGGGAACTTCAGTTGCGCGAATGGCTTGGCGAACGTGAAAAAGTCGTCGTCGCTGAGAAAGAGGCGGCGCGGTTCGAGCAAAGGCCGCTCGCGGTCATGCGAAAGAAAGTTGTAGCGCTGCTTCGTGTCGGCCGTGAAGCGTTTGATCGCGGCATCCATGTCGCCGACGAACGCGAGTTGCGAGTTCTCCGGCAGATAGTGAAAGAGGGTTGCGGTGTCGTCGAAGAAGAGCGGCAAGTAATATTCGATGCCCGCCGACGGCACGCCGCTGCCGATGTCCTTGTAAATTTGCGAGCGGCTCGGATCGCCCTCGAACACTTCGCGCCAGCGGCTGCGAAACGCGGTGCGCGCGGCTTCGTCGAACGGAAATTCGCGGCCCGGCAAGAGGCGCACGTCGCGCACGGGATACAGGCTGCGTTGCGTGTCGGGATCGAAGGCGCGGATGGAATCGACCTGATCGTCGAACAAGTCGAGGCGATACGGCAGCGGCGAGCCCATTGGATAAAGGTCGATCAGCGAGCCGCGCACGCAATATTCGCCGGGACGCACGACCTGACTCACGTGCTCGTAACCTGCCAGCGTCAACTGCGCCTTGAGCTTGCTTTCGTCGAGGCGCTCGCCCTGCGTAAACGAAAACGTGTAAGCCGCGAGAAACGAAGCGGGCGGCATGCGATAAAGCGCCGTGGTCGCCGGCACGAGCAGGATGTCGCAACGTCCTTCGCCGAGATCGTGCAGCGTCGCGAGACGCTCGGACACGAGGTCTTGATGCGGCGAGAACGTGTCGTACGGCAGCGTTTCCCAGTCCGGCAAGAGACGCACGCGGGCATCCGGCGCGAAATAGGGGATTTCGGTTGCGAGGCGTTGCGCATCGACCGCGCTTGCGCAGAGCACCGTCAAGAGCCGCACGGACTCGCGATTAGCCGTGTAATAACGCGCGATGGCGAGGGCATCGGATGAACCGGGCGCGCCGTCGAAGACAAAGCGCTGACCCGCCTTCACGAGCGGGATGGGAGAACTGGACTGCGCGTTGACGGCTTTCGAGGACATATATATGCAATTAACCGTCGGCTCTTTCGCCCTCTTCGAGGACGCGCCGGACGTGGTCGCTAAAGACCTATTATAAAATCCGGGCTCCACTTTGACCTGGCTCAGTGATCTGCCCGTGACTACGACTGCAAATTCGTCAAATGCGCCGTCTACTGCGCCAACGATTTCACCCGCCACTACCTCGCGCCTGTTCGCGCTGATTCCGTGCGCCGGCAACGGCAGCCGCTCCGGCGCACCCATGCCGAAGCAATATCAGACCGTCGCGGGCCGCCCGATGCTTGGTTACACGTTATCCGCCTTCGACGCGTGTTCCGAATTCTCGCAGACCCTCGTCGTACTCGCTCCCGACGATCATCACTTCGATGCGCGCCGGTTTGCCGGCCTGCGCTTCGCGGTGCAGCGCTGTGGCGGGGTTTCACGACAGGCATCGGTGTATAACGGTCTCGTCGCGCTGGCCGATTTCGGCGCACGCGACGACGACTGGGTGCTCGTCCACGACGCCGCGCGTCCCGGCATCACGCCGGAACTGATTCGCAAGCTCGTCGGCGCCCTGCGTCACGACGCCGTGGGCGGCATTCTCGCATTGCCGGTCGCGGATACGCTGAAACGGGTCGCACCGAGCATGCCCGATGCAGCGGATGACCACCCGCGTGTCGCCCGCACGGAATCGCGCGACGGGCTCTGGCAGGCGCAAACGCCGCAGATGTTCCGCCTTGGCATGTTGCGCGAAGCGATCGAACGTGCGCGTCACGACGGTCACGATCTCACGGACGAAGCGAGCGCAGTCGAATGGCTCGGCCACTCGCCGCGATTAGTTCAGGGCAGCCTGCGCAACTTCAAGGTGACCTATCCGGAAGACTTCGCGCTCGCGGGCGCGATGCTCGCCACGAAGGCCTGACGGCTCCGACACACACTTTCTACAGCAAGGTTGCATCGATGGATTTCAGAATCGGACAGGGATACGACGTACATCAGCTCGTCGAGGGCCGCCCGCTCATCATCGGCGGCGTGACGATTCCCTACGAACGCGGCCTGCTCGGCCATTCGGACGCGGACGTGCTGCTGCACGCCATCACCGACGCGCTCTTCGGCGCGGCATCGCTCGGCGATATCGGCCGGCACTTTCCGGATACCGCGACGGAATTCGCCGGCGCCGACAGCCGCGTGCTGCTGCGCGAAGCGTTCAAGCGCGTGTCGGAAGCGGGTTTCGCCATCGCCAATATCGACAGCACGATCATCGCGCAGGCGCCGAAGCTCGCGCCGCACATCGAGGCGATGCGCGCGAATATCGCGGAAGACTTGGACTTGGCCGTCGATCGCGTCAACGTGAAAGCGAAGACCAACGAAAAGCTCGGCTATCTCGGCCGCAAGGAAGGTATCGAGGCGCAGGCCGCGGTGCTGTTGCGGCGCACGTCGATCGATAGTTGAAATCGAACGCCACGCGCGCGTGGCGTCAAGGGCTTACTTCGCCTCGGCCTCGATGGCGAGCGCCACCGCGTTGATCACGGCCGCGATGCGCCCGACATCGCGCAACTGGGTCGTCGACATGCCTTCGGTGACGAGATTCTGGTAGTGCGACTTCACGCAGAAGTGACACTTGCCGATGATCGACGCCGCGAGCGCGTACATCTCGAAGCGCCGCTTGTCGACGCCGCCGTGCGATGCATACGCGTTCATGCGCAGTCCAGCCGGCTGCGTCTTGAGATCGGCGTTGTCGGCCATCTCCAGGTACGGATACCAGACGTTGTTCATGCCCATCAGCGCGGACGCCGTGAGCGCGGCATTGACTTCTTCCGGCGCCATGACACCCGACTCGCGGATGATATTCACGATCTTCGTCGCCTTCGCGGCATACGCGGCGGCGAGCGCGACGCCGACCGCGTCGTTGCCTTCCAGCGACGAACGGGCGATCGTCCCGTCGACATTCAGGCGAATGTCTTTCGCGTAGTCCGGCACCAGCTCCTTGATCGATGACAGGAATTCCATGCGTTCTCCTTATTCGATGGCGTCAATAAAGCCCGCCGGCTTCCAAGCGGGCGCTCGAAAGAGGGCGGGCTACGGGCGTTGCCCGAGGCGCTTAAAGGCTCGTGCGATCAGAGCGTCGAGCCGCCGACCGCGCGATTGCACGGGCAGAGTTCGTCCGTTTGCAGGCCGTCGAGAATACGCAGCACTTCTTCCGGATTGCGTCCGACGTTCAGGTTATTGACCGAGACGTGCTGAATGACGTTGTCGGGATCGACGATGAACGTCGCGCGCAGCGCCACGCCGGCTTCCTTGTCGCGCACGCCGAGCTGGTCGATGAGTTCGCCCTTCACGTCGCCGAACGAGTAGTGGTTCAGCTTGTTCAGGTCCTTGTGCTCCCGACGCCATGCGAGCTTGACAAACTCGTTGTCGACGCTGCCGCCGAGCAAAATGGCGTCGCGGTCTTCGAAGTCCTTCGCCAGCTTGCCGAACTCGACGATTTCAGTCGGGCAGACGAACGTGAAGTCCTTCGGGTAGAAGTAGATGATTTTCCACTTGCCCGGAAACGACTGCTCGGTGATTTCTTCGAATGCCGACTGGCCGTTTTCTTCGTGGTGATTGAAACCCGGCTTGGCAGCGGTGACGGTGAATGCTTCGACTTTATCGCCAACGGTCTTCATGCAGTGACTCCTGTGTTCGTTGAAAGGACAAACGCAAAATGAGGCTACTGAATCTTCGTAACGCGGACATGAAAACAATCGTCATGCCATCGCGCTGCACAAATCCATATTAAGCGTATCACTAAATCGAAGCAATAGTATTTGACTATAACTTCAAATAGTTTTTGACGAATTTCCAGGAAACGCGGGAGGTGTCAGACGCCGTCGAAACGCGCGCCTTTCATCACCGGGAAATCGATGGTGACTTCGAAGCCCGCAAGCGGCGTGCGATTGCGCAGGCGCAACGTGCCGCGCTGACGCGAGACGAGCCGCTGCACGATCGCCATGCCGAGACCCGTGCCGTTCGCCTGCGTGCGCGCGGCGTCGACACGATAGAAGGGCCGTGTGATGAGCGCGACCTGGTCGTCGGGGATGCCGCGGCCTTCGTCCATCACCGAGAGTTCGACCTTGCCATGCGTGACGCGCGTAAGCACGGTGATCCGCGCGATGTCGTCCTGCTCGCTGCGCCCGTACTTGCGCGCGTTTTCGAGCAGATTGCCGACCACGCGGCGCGCATCCGTCGGGTCGCCTTCGATCACCGCGCCGGGCGCGAGGTCGGTGCGCATCACGACGCCTTCGTCGGCCTGGAAGCGCGCGACGAGTTCGCTCGCGATCATCGAGAGATCGACGGCCTCGGGCATGCGCTGCATCGGCCGCGCGTAGTCGAGGAAGCGCCCGATGATCATGTCCATCTGTTCGATGTCGTCGATCATCGCGAGCTTGGTGGCCTCGTCCGACGGGCTCATTTCGGTTTCGAGCCGCAAACGCGCGAGCGGCGTGCGCAGATCGTGCGAAATGCCCGCGAGCATCAACGCGCGGTCCGCTTCGAGCTGTTCGAGGTCTTGCACCATCTGGTTGAAGCTTCGATTGGTTTCCGCGGCGACGCCCATGCCGCGCTCCGGCAAGGGCTCGGGCGATTGTCCCGAACCGACCTTGCGCGCGGCGAGCGCCAGTCGCGCGAACGGCCGGTTCACGAGACTCGTGATAAACGCCGCGCCGAAGAGCGACAGCGCGAGCGCGAAGACGCCCCAGCCGGCCCATTGCAGACCGGTGACGGTATCCAGTTGATCGCGGTCGAGCGCAACCCAATAGTCGTCGTCGTCGATCTTGAAGCTGATCCACACGCCGGGAATCTCGTTCACGGATTGCGCGATGATCGTGTCGTTGCCAAGGCGTCCGCGCACGTCGCGCTCGATCAGACGGTTGAGCGATTCATCCGGCTGCAGGCGGTATTTGTCGGTGGTCTCGCGCGGATACACGCGCACGCCTTCGTTGCTCTCCAGATCCTGCAGGAGCGCGCGACGAAGATCGGGATCGGAATAGAGCAGGGCCGTGCGCGTGAGCTTGACCACGGCGACGAGCTGAAGCGCCACGCGCTGCGCGCGCGGCTCCCGCTCGATCACTCGAAAGCTCTGGAACCATGCCGTGAGACTGACCGCGATGAGCAGCGCGATCAGCGCGAAGGTTCGCCAGAACAGGCCGCCGAACGCAAGCGCCAGTAGCCGCCTGTCGATGCGCATGGGTCTATCGGGTTCGGCTCGATGGAGGAAAAAAAGCGTGGCGGACTCGCGTCAAAGCATGAGGCATCAGGCCGCGCCGTCGGGAATGAACACGTAGCCCAGGCCCCACACCGTTTGGATGAAACGCGGGCTGCTCGGGTCCGGCTCGATCAGCTTGCGCAGGCGGGAAATCTGTACGTCGAGACTGCGGTCGAACACTTCGTATTCACGGCCGCGCGCGAGTTCCATCAGCTTTTCGCGCGAGAGCGGCTGACGCGGATGCCGTGCAAACACCTTCAGCACCGAGAATTCGCCCGTGGTCAGCGGAATTTCCTGGCCGTTCTTGGTAAGCGTGCGCGTGGCGAGATTCAGCGCGAATTCACCGAACTCGAATACCTCGGTGGTTTCGGACGGCGCGCCCGGCAACTCCGACGGCGTCTGGCGGCGCAGCACCGCGTGAATGCGCGCGACGAGTTCGCGCGGATTGAACGGCTTCGGCAAATAGTCGTCCGCGCCCATTTCCAGACCGACGATGCGGTCCACGTCCTCGCCCTTGGCCGTCAACATGATAATCGGCGTGCGGTCGTTGCTGCCGCGCAGGCGGCGGCAGATGGAAAGACCGTCTTCGCCGGGCAGCATGAGGTCGAGCACGAGCAGATCGAAGCGCTCGCGCACCCAGAGTTTGTTCATCGACGGCGCGTTTTCCGCGACATACACGTTGAAGCCTTGCTCGCCCAGATAACGGCGCAGCAAATCGCGCAGGCGCGGGTCGTCGTCGACGACGAGAATTTTGGATGGGTTCTTGGTTTCCATGGCGGCATCTTAGCGCGTTTGTTCAATCGTCGAGTTTGTAACAAAAGCGAGTGTAACAGTCCGTTACAAAATTTACGGCGACTGTGGCACGCCCAAAAGGTTCTATGCGTACACTCCCTTACCTAAGCCCGCCATTCGGTAGATACTCCATTAGACCAGCGCGTCATTTGGCCGGACCAAGCCTTTTGAGACGTGCGCTAAAAGAATGAGGCTGTCCGGTTGTCGAGCAACGAAGGGAAAAACATGTTGGGAGCGCGGCAACGCGGACCCGTGCGCGTCGAGCGCATCTTCAAGCTAACGCTTCTCGCCAGCGCGCTCTGCGCCATCCTGAGCACGCACCATGTTTTCGCCCAGACGCCGGGCTTCGCGCGTCCCTCAACCGCTTTCGACACCACGTCCGACACCCGGCCGAATCGCTTCGACGGCCGTATGATTCGCGCGCAGCAGCGCTCGTCCAAGAACGGCAATCTTCCCGACCGCGACACCAAAGCCGCCACGATGCAGCCTGTTCAGCAGGTCGATCAGGCACCGCCCGCGCGTCCTCCGCGCCATACCGTCATGACCGCCGATGAGCGGCGCCTCTTGCGTCAACATATCGAAGAGGCCGTGCGCGATCTCTACAAGCGTTGAGCGCGAGCCGCGATGAACCGACGCCGCTTCATGCAGATTGCCAGCGCGCTTGCAGGTGGCGCGAGCGCGGACGGATTCGCCGCGGCGCGTGCGCGACGTTCGATCAAGACGTTGGTGCTCGTCGAACTCAGCGGCGGCAATGACGGCCTCAACACGGTCATCCCGCTCATCCCGCTCAACGATGATCGCTATCGCGCGCTCAGGCCGACGCTTGCGATCCCGCGCAAGCATGTCTTGCATCTGAATGAGCAAACCGGGCTGCATCCTTCCTTGCTCGCGTTGATGCCAGCTTGGGAAGCGCGCGAATTGGCCATCGTCCAGGGCGTGGGGTATGCGAGCTCCAGCCGCTCGCATTTTCGCTCACGCGAAATCTGGGATACGGCTTCGAGCGCCGCCGAATATCGCCGCGATGGCTGGCTTGCGCGTTCGGACGCAACGCGTGCGAGCGTCGTTGGCACGGCGGAGGCGGGGCCTTTCGCAAATGCCGGCCGCGCGGTCGAATGGATCGGGCAGGCACGCGCTTCGTTTGCCGCTTCATGCGATGCGGCGTCGGGTTTCATCGTCGGGCGCGCTGAACGTGACAAGGTCGCGCTCGTGCGTCTTACGCTACCGGGGTTCGATACGCATGAGCATCAGGCGGCCAAGCACGCGCGTGTGTTGGCGCAGCTTGCGGACGGGCTCGCTTCGTTGCGACGCGCGTTGATCGCGTCGGGCGACTGGCGCAGCACGCTCGTGATGAGTCACTCGGAGTTCGGGCGCTCCGCTCGTGAAAACGATGCGCGAGGCACCGATCATGGCGCGGCCGCACCGCAGTTTGTGTTGGGCGGAAGCGTGAGCGGCGGGTTGTATGGGGCAGCGCCGCGTTTGGATGACTTGGACGTCGATGGCGGCGTGAGCGTCGGCATCGACTTCAGGCGGGTTTATGCGACGGTTCTGAGCGCGTGCGCGGAGCTCGAATCGGTGGCGAGCCTGGGGCCGTCTTCGGACGCGCTGCCATTGATTCGTGCGTAGACGTTATTGCTTCGTTCTAACGGTCTTCCGTTTCCGGCTCGCGCCATTGAAGAGCCGCCGCTCACGCGTTCGACCCGATCGCTAGCCGCATTGGGCCTGCTGCGCAAGCGCTGCGGTTTATTCGCGTGCATTGGCCGTTTGCAGACACGAATGGCGGAAGCGGTATTCACGAGCGCCTTCGAATCGCGGTGACGACGTCAGCCCGTTGCGCCCCGCGTCCAATCGACGCGCCGAAGAATCAACAGCAATGAAAGGCGCTGTCCACGCACCTATCGCGTCCGCCAGGTAATCCAGAGCTTCCGAATTGGCGTTAGCGCTATCCGCTGATGCAGCACCTGAAAACCCTCGCGCTCGATCTCGTCGAGCAGCGCAAGCGACAGCGCCGCCTGCGAGCGCAAAACACGTTGCGATGAACGCTCGGCCGGCGGTATTGCGGCAAGCGCATCTTCGAGCGCACGTCGGGCGCGTTCGGTCTGGAAGCGCATTAGTTCCGTGAAGCTATCGCTGTATTTGCGATTGATGATGTCCGCCGCCGTCACGCCAAAGCGCTGCAGTTCGTCGATAGGAACGTAGATGCGTCCATGTCGCGCGTCGTCGCCGATCTCCTGCACGCGCTCGGCCAGCAACAGCGCCGAACCGAGCGGCGCCGCCCACGACGCGGCCTGCGCCGGATCGCGCGCGGTCGCACGCGCGACCGCCGTTCCGAACGCGCCGCCGGTCTGCTCCAGATAGCGACGCAGTCCTGGCCAGTCCAGATAGCGTGCCTGATCGAGATCCATGCCGAAGCCATCGATCAGCGCGCGGCCCGCATCTTCTAGCACGGGTTGCGCCGCGGACGGTGCGTGCGCCAGCAAGGCTTTCGTCACGGGATGCGTGGGTTCACCGGCATCGAGCTTGCCTAGTTCGTTTTGCCACCACGCGTGCTTGGTCCGCCCGATGGTCGGGTCGCTCGTTTCCTTCACGGTCTCTTCGAGTTCGCGCCGCAACGCATAGAGCGCGCTCAAAAGCGGCTGACGCGCCGTGGGCGCGCGACGGAGCGCGTAGTAAGTGCCCGAGCCTTCGGGCGCGGCTTTTTGCTGGCAATAATCGTCGAAATTCACGAACTGAGCTTGTGGGGTAGGCCAAGTGGGGCGGGGCGTCCGGCTTTGATTGTTCTGACGCATGAACGTGACGCGACGCCTATTTTATCCGCCCGCGAAAGGCTCCGCTGCCAGGCGCGGCGAACGTCTTCCCGATGCACGGTGATCGACGCGGATGTGCGCCGACCCACCGACGCCGTTTTCGCGCCGCGCAACACTGGGCGCTCGTGAACGAACCGTGCGCGCACCGGAGGCTGCCATGGCCCTCAGCAAGACCGAGAACAAGCAGTTTGGAGACAGATGCCTGCCGTTTCTCCTGAGAAGCGTGGCAAGCGATTTCGGCTTCGATTTTCGAGTGTGTCCGCGTCAGATGCACGTCTCGCCGACCATGGGACTGCACATCACGGCCAACCGCGCCAGCGATGCAAAGCTGTCTTATCCGCTGAACGTTTTCGTGTTCCTGCCGCCATCTAGCGTGCGGCAGTTTCTGTCGCATATCGACAGGCCGATTGCGGCAGCGCAAGCAAGCGAAAGGATGCCTGACGAGATCAAAAAGCTGATGGGGCAATTGGGTATCGATTTCGCCGGACGCTCGCAGGCCAAAGGCGAAGTGGTCATGGTGGAGTTGGGCGGCGTGTCTGTCTGACGATGCACGCTGCGGCTTCTTGCACTCGATCGCGCGTCGCAATTTGACGAGCCGCGCCGGAGGAGACGCTTTGAACCGTGAACGGATGCGTGAGCCGTGAATCGTTCGCTGTCGGGTGGCTCACAACAGACGCGACTATCCTCGAACCTGGCAACAATCGACGTCGAGGATTCCTGAAGATTCAATGCCTTCCCTGAGCCGAAATCACGCTCCCAGAAAGCTGTCACGGATTTTCCCAGACATCACCAGACGAATGCGTTAGAATCTCGGGCTCGACACACTGGACCGGTGTCGAACACGGCGAAACAGCGCCGGGCGCTTTGCGGCGCCACGCAACCAAGGTTGCGCGGCAAAACGAAACCCCGCTCGAAGTCGTGCTGCGAGGATGGCGAAATTGGTAGACGCACCAGGTTTAGGTCCTGACGCCAGCAATGGTGTGCGGGTTCGAGTCCCGCTCCTCGCACCAAACAAACCCCTTTGTTTCTGAAAGGGGTTTTTTGTTGGCGCTTGCCATTTTGCAAGCACCGACCTTTCACTTCGCTCCAAACCTCAATCGCGTCAACTGCTCCGCTTCGTTCGCCAGCAAGCGCGCGGCATCGCGAATCGCGACATCGAGCGTGATCGGGCCGGGCGCGGGCGAAAAGCATCCGCTGAAAAACTCCGACAGACGCGGCAGCGCCGCCGAATCCACCGCGCCCGACAAAAGCGTCGCCGGCACGCCTGCGTCCCGCGCGTGCTTGCAGGCGATGAACGGCGCCTTGCCGTGCAGCGTCTGCACGTCCGACCGGCCTTCGCCGGTGATGAGCCAGTCAGCACCCTCGAGTGCCGCATCCAGTCCGATCTCTCGCGCAACCACTTCGGCGCCGGTTTCGAAGCGCGCGCCCAACATATGCAGCGCGAAACCCAGGCCACCCGCCGCGCCCGCGCCCGGCTCGTCGCGCTTGACGATTCCCATCGCCGGTTCGAGTTGATCCGCGAAATGCGCGAGGGCGGCATCGATGGTCGCCACTTGCTCCGGCGTCACGCCCTTCTGCGGACCGAAGATCGCGGTCGCGCCGTGCTCGCCGGTGAGCGGATTATCGACGTCCGACATGCCGATGAACTCCGCTTCCTTCACGCGCGGATCGAGCCCCGACGCATCGATACGCGCGATCTTCGCCAACGCCGACGGCACCGGCTCGAGTTCGCGCCCGTTCGCATCGAAAAGCTTCAAGCCGAGCCCGACGAGCAGACCCGCGCCGCCGTCGTTCGTGCTGCTGCCACCCAGCGCAACGTAGAACGTGCGCGCGCCCGAATCGAGCAGGGCACGAATCGCCTCGCCCATGCCAAGCGTGCTGCGCTCCGTGACGGGCGTCGCCATGCCGTCCGGGTCCGTGATGCCGACTACTTCGGCCGTCTCGATGATCGCGCCGCCATCCGCTAGCAATCCGGTCGCCGCGTCGCGCCGGGCCGAAGCCGCGCCGCGCACGTTGAGCAGACGTCGTTCGCCGCCTGCGGAGAGCATGGCGTCGAGCGTGCCTTCGCCGCCATCGGCCATTGGATGAATGCGTATTTCGGCATCCGGACGCGCGCGCAAAATGCCCTCTGCAATGGCGTTGGCAACGCCCTCGGCGGAAAGCGAACCCTTGAACGAATCGGGCGCGATGACGACGACAGGGGCAGACGTGGCAGACGTGACGTTAGGCATGGTGTCTCGAATATTTTCTGTGTGAGTGGACGTTGAAAAGCCGAAGCGAAGCCCGATGTATGCGCATTGCATCGCGCGTCGCCATGCGTATGGCGCATGCGCTTCATGCGTTGCGGTAATCGAGCGCGCAACGCAACGCGCGCTCCTTTCGCTTCTCGTGATCACGCGCCGGCAAGCTTATCAGCGCTCCGCCCGCAGCAAAATAGCGAAGGTGCGATAACCGCCATCGCAGTGTCGCGCCGATAGACTCAAAATGTGTATTTCGAGCGGAATTGCGCGGAAAAACCGTGCAAATCGCTCGAAACGGGCCAAGCGGGTTTCGTGGTCAGAGGCCGCGCGATTTGTTTGCTAGAATACTTGGCTCTGCCGGCTGACTCGGCGTTGGCGAACATCTGGCGGTCGCGAGATGCGCTCCCTTGTCTCGACATGGCGGCGCGTTTTCGAAGCCCGACATCGCACCCGGCGCGGCTCATGCAGAACTCATCCGGACCCGCGCAACCAGAACCGCGGAAGAACCGAACACCGAACACCCGAATACTCTAGGACGATTGAAGCCATGGCTAACGTAGTTGAAAACCTCGGCAAGCTCGAACGCCGCGTCACCATCTCGCTGCCGAAAGACACCGTGCAGAAGGAAGTGGACTCGCGCATCCGCCAGTTGGCCAAGACCGTGCGCATGCCGGGCTTCCGCCCGGGCAAGGTGCCGCTCAAGATGGTCACGCAGCAATACGGCGGTCAGGTCGAAGCCGAAGTGTTGAGCGACAAGGTCGGCAAGGAATTCTTCGACGTCACGCGCACCGAAAACCTGCGCGTCGCGGGCCAGCCGAGCTTTGCGCCGAAGGTCGAAGCCGCTGCGGAAGACTACGCATTCGACGCCACTTTCGAGGTGTATCCCGAAGTGAAGCTCGGCGACGTCGCCACCGCGGAAATCGAACGCACCGTCACGACCATTTCCGAAGCCGAAGTCGACCGTACGCTCGACATCCTTCGCAAGCAGCGCGTGCACTTCCACGCGCGCGGCGAAGGCGGCGAGCATGGCGACGGCGGCGCGGACACGGCAGCCAAGGAAGGCGACCGCGTCACGCTGGACTTCGTCGGCAAGCTCGACGGCGTGCCGTTCGAAGGTGGCAGCGCGGAAGACTTCGCGTTCGTCTTGGGCGAAGGCCGCATGTTGCCGGAATTCGAACAAGCAGCGACCGGCCTGAAGGTCGGCGAAACGCGCGAGTTCGACCTTACGTTCCCCGAGGACTATCACGGCAAGGACGTCGCCGGCAAGACCGCGCAGTTCGCCGTCACCGTGAAAAAGATCGAGTGGCCGCATCTGCCGGAAATCGACGCGGAATTCGCGAAGTCGCTCGGTATCGAAGACGGCGATCTCACGAAAATGCGCGGCGAGATCAAGGACAACCTCGAGCGCGAAGCAAAGCGCCGCACGCAGCAGATCGTGAAGAATCAGGTCATGGACGCGTTGCTCAAGATTTCCGAACTCGACGTGCCAAAGGCGCTGATCGAACAGGACCAGGAACGTCTCGTCGAAATGGCGCGCCAGGATCTGCAACAACGTGGCGTGCCGAACGCTGCCGACGCACCGATCCCCGCCGAAATGTTCGCTGAACAAGCCGAGCGTCGCGTGAAGCTGGGCCTCGTGCTGGCAGAACTGGTGAAGGCTAACGAACTGCAGGCCAAGCCCGAGCAGATCCGCGCGGAAGTGGACGAATTCGCCAAGAGCTACGAAGACCCGAAGGAAGTCGTCCGCTGGTATTATTCGAATCAGCAGCGCCTCTCCGAAATGGAAGCGTACGTCGTTGAAAGCAACGTCGTCGATTTCGTTCTCGGCAAGGCCAAGGTGACCGACAAGGAAGTCAGCTTCGAGGAACTGGCCAGCGCAACGGCGCAAGCCTGACGCGTAGAGCCCGGGGGCGTGCGGGTCGTCGGACTGACGGCCCTCACGCCTTTTTTGCATTAAAGTTTGTGCGTACGCATGCCGTTCTACCGGATGCTCCTTCGTCGATCAGTATCCCTATTCCGAACAAGGAAATTGCATGACCTTTCGCGCTGAATTGCTCGACACACTGGCGTCCCACGCATCGCGGGACTTCGAAGCCCAGGCGCTCGGCCTCGTTCCGATGGTCGTGGAAACCAGCGGCCGCGGCGAGCGTGCCTATGACATCTATTCGCGCCTCCTGAAAGAGCGCGTGGTGTTTCTCGTCGGCGAAGTCAATGATCAGTCGGCGAATCTTGTCGTCGCGCAGTTGCTGTTTCTCGAGAGCGAAAATCCGGACAAGGACATCAGCCTCTACATCAATAGCCCGGGCGGCTCGGTTTCAGCCGGCATGGCGATCTACGATACGATGCAATTCGTCAAACCCGACGTCACCACGCTTTGCATGGGGCTCGCCGCAAGCATGGGCGCGTTCCTGCTGGCGTCGGGCGCAAAGGGCAAACGCGTCGCGTTGCCGAATGCGCGCGTGATGATTCACCAGCCGCTGGGTGGCGCGCGTGGTCAGGCGTCGGACATCGAAATTCAAGCGCGGGAAATCCTGTACTTGAAGGAGCGTCTGAACCAATTGCTATCGCATCACACGGGTCAGCCGGTCGAGCGCATTGCACGCGACACCGACCGCGACAACTTCATGTCGGGCGATGACGCGCAAGCGTACGGCATCGTTGACCAGGTTTTGCACAAGCGTCCTTAAGGCGTCCGGAACGACGCCGCGCCGGCTTCCACGAAACACGAAGCCGGCTGTTGCGAGTGGCGCATGCGGCGTCACGCGAAACGCGCCAAAACGCGCTTCGGACGGGCCACACAGGCGAAACTGCGTGGCCGGATCGAAGGGCGTATCATGTAACAAGAGTGTCCGGAGGCTCACACATTTATGGCGGACAAAAAAGGTTCCAGCAGCGAAAAGCTGCTGTATTGCTCGTTTTGCGGCAAGAGCCAGCATGAGGTGAAGAAGCTCATCGCTGGGCCGTCCGTGTTCATCTGCGATGAATGCATCGACTTGTGCAACGAGATCATTCGCGACGAAGCGGCCGGCGCGGCAGAAGAGGCCGGGCTGACCAAGTCCGACCTGCCGAGCCCGCAGGAAATCAGCGACATCCTCAATCAGTACGTCATCGGCCAGGAACGCGCGAAGAAAATTCTCGCCGTGGCCGTGTACAACCACTACAAGCGACTCAAGCACCTCGACAAGAAAGACGAGATCGAGCTGTCGAAGAGCAACATCTTGCTGATCGGGCCGACCGGCTCCGGCAAGACGCTGCTCGCGCAGACGCTTGCACGCATGCTGAACGTGCCGTTCGTCATTGCCGACGCCACCACGCTGACCGAAGCCGGTTATGTCGGTGAAGACGTCGAAAACATCATCCAGAAGCTGCTGCAGAACTGCAATTACGAAGTCGACAAGGCGCAGCGTGGAATTGTTTATATCGACGAAATCGACAAGATCAGCCGCAAGTCGGATAACCCGTCCATCACGCGCGACGTGTCGGGCGAGGGCGTCCAGCAGGCGCTGCTGAAACTTGTCGAAGGCACGATGGCTTCGGTGCCGCCGCAAGGCGGGCGCAAGCATCCGAACCAGGACTTTATTCAGGTCGACACGACCAACATCCTGTTCGTTTGCGGCGGCGCGTTCGACGGGCTCGAGAAAGTCATTACCGATCGTACGGAAAAAACCGGCATTGGCTTTGGCGCGAGCGTGAAGAGCAAGCAGGATCGCGATGCCGGCGAAGTACTGCGGGATGTGGAACCGGAAGATCTGATCAAGTTCGGTCTTATTCCCGAACTGATCGGCCGTCTGCCGGTTGTGGCCACGCTCGGCAAGCTTGACGAAGCCGCGCTCGTGAAGATTCTGATCGAGCCGAAAAATGCGCTGGTAAAGCAATATCACAAGCTTTTTGCCATGGAACGCGTGGAACTGGAGATTCGTCCGGCGGCACTGCAGGCCATCGCGCAAAAGGCCATTCGTCGCAAGACGGGTGCGCGCGGGTTGCGTTCGATCTTGGAACAAGCGTTGCTCGATGTCATGTACGAGCTGCCGACCATGAAGGGCGTTTCGAAGGTGATCGTCGACGACAACACGATCGACGGCGACGGCAAGCCGTTGCTCATCTACGAAGACGCACCGAAAGTAGCAGGGTCGAACTGAAGCAGGCTGTGTCCCGGCGAAAGGCCGTTCATGGCAACGTGAACGGCCTTTGTTTATTTTTTCGGTTTATTGTGGACGTTACTGACCAGGTCGTCGACTAACGACTTTTCCCTTCCGATAAAGGCTTGCAATAGCTCTTAACGGCCTTACTTACGAACGAACCGATTCCATTAATGGGGAAATGAAATGTCAGGAACCCAACTCCTCCCGCAGGAACGCATCACGTTGCCGCTGCTCCCGCTGCGCGACGTAGTCGTTTTCCCGCATATGGTGATTCCGCTCTTCGTCGGGCGGCCCAAGTCGATCAAGGCGCTCGAAGCCGCGATGGAAGGTGGCAAGCACATCATGCTCGTCGCCCAGAAAACGGCGGCGAAGGACGAGCCGACCGAAAAGGACATGTACGAAGTAGGGTGTGTCGCCAACATCCTGCAAATGCTCAAGCTGCCGGACGGTACCGTGAAGGTGCTCGTCGAAGGCTTGCAGCGCGCAAAGACGCTGTCCATCGAAGAACAGGAAACGCAGTTTTCCTGCGATGTGATGCCGCTCGAACCCGACCACGCCGACAGCGCCGAGACTGAAGCGCTGCGTCGCGCGATCGTGTCGCAGTTCGATCAGTACGTGAAGCTCAACAAGAAGATTCCGCCCGAGATCCTGACGTCGCTGTCGGGCATCGACGAAGCGGGTCGTCTCGCGGACACCATCGCCGCGCATTTGCCGCTCAAGCTCGATCAAAAGCAGCACATCCTCGAGATGTTCCCTGTGATCGAACGCCTCGAGCATTTGCTCGCGCAACTCGAAGCTGAAATCGACATCCTTCAGGTCGAGAAGCGTATCCGTGGCCGCGTGAAGCGCCAGATGGAGAAGAGCCAGCGCGAGTATTACCTGAACGAACAGGTCAAGGCCATCCAGAAGGAATTGGGCGAAGGCGAAGAGGGTGCGGATCTCGAAGAACTCGAGAAGCGCATCACGGCCGCGCGCATGCCGAAGGAAGCCAAGAAGAAGGCGGACGCCGAGCTCAAGAAGCTCAAGCTTATGTCGCCGATGTCGGCGGAAGCCACTGTCGTGCGCAATTACATCGACACGCTTATTGGTTTGCCGTGGCGCAAGAAGAGCAAGGTCAACAACGACCTGACCAATGCCGAGCGCGTGCTCGACGAAGACCACTTCGGTCTGGAAAAAGTCAAGGAACGCATTCTCGAATATCTCGCGGTTCAACAGCGCGTGGAGAAAGTGAAGGCGCCGATTCTGTGCCTCGTCGGGCCTCCGGGCGTCGGCAAGACGTCGCTTGGGCAGTCCATCGCTCGTGCGACGAATCGCAAGTTCGTACGCATGGCGCTTGGTGGCGTGCATGACGAGTCCGAGATTCGCGGGCACCGTCGCACGTATATCGGTTCCATGCCCGGCAAGATTCTGCAAAGCCTGACCAAGGTCGGCGTGCGCAATCCGCTCTTCTTGCTCGACGAAGTCGACAAGATGGGGATGGATTTCCGCGGCGATCCTGCATCGGCGTTGCTCGAAGTGCTGGACCCGGAACAGAACCATACGTTCGCGGACCATTACATCGAAGTGGACTTCGACCTGTCGGACGTGATGTTCGTCGCGACGTCGAACTCGCTCAATATCCCGCCGCCGCTGCTCGACCGGATGGAAGTCATTCGCCTTTCGGGTTACACGGAAGACGAAAAGGTCAGCATTGCGCAGCGTTATCTGTTGCCGAAGCAAAAGCGCAACAACGGTCTGAAGGACGGCGAGATCGAAGTGGCGGAACAAGCCATCCGCGACATCATTCGCTACTACACGCGTGAAGCGGGCGTGCGTTCGCTCGAACGTGAAGTGTCGAAGATCTGCCGTAAGGTCGTGAAGATGCTGTTGCTGAAGAAGGCCGAAGGCGCGGTGAAGGTCGATGGCACGAACATCGACACCTTCCTCGGCGTGCGCAAGTACGACTTCGGTCTGGCCGCGAAGGAAAACCAGATCGGTCAGGTGACGGGTCTTGCGTGGACGGAAGTCGGCGGCGATTTGCTGACGATCGAAGCGGCGGTCATGCCCGGCAAGGGCGGTGTGATCCGCACGGGTTCGCTCGGCGACGTGATGAAGGAATCTGTCGAAGCGGCGCGCTCGGTCGTGCGTTCACGTTCGCGTCGTCTCGGTGTGTCGGACGAGGCCTTCGAGAAGAAGGACATCCACATTCACGTGCCCGAAGGTGCTACGCCGAAGGACGGTCCGTCCGCCGGTATCGCCATGACGACGGCGCTGGTTTCTGTGCTGACCGGTATTCCGGTTCGCGCGGATGTCGCGATGACGGGCGAAATCACGCTGCGTGGCGAAGTGTTGCCTATCGGCGGGTTGAAGGAGAAGCTGCTGGCGGCGCATCGCGGCGGCATCAAGCTCGTGCTGATCCCTGAAGAAAACACCAAGGATCTGGCCGACATTCCGGACAACGTGAAGAACGCCATCGAGATCATTCCGGTTCGCTGGATCGATCGCGTATTGGAACTGGCGCTCGAACGCGCGCCGGCACCGTTGCCGGAAGAAGAAGCCAAGCCGCCAGTGGCCGCTGAAGCGAAGAAAGATGGTCCGGCTGTCGGCGAGTTCGTGAAGCACTGAGCACGCTTCATTGACGCTGCCGCACTTACGGCCCAAGTCGTAAAAAAAGACCCCGCGGGTTCACGCTTGCGGGGTCTTTTTGTTTGCGCCGACGAATGCGAGCAGTGCTTCCAAAGCAGATGAAATCAGGCGCAACCCTCGTTGACACTCCCGTTTCGGCTGCGTTTAATGGCCGCGCATCGAATCGAAAAATCGATGCTGCTCGTTTCGATACGAAACGACATCGCCTACATCGTGCCATTACAGATTCGGGGATCACAATGAACAAGACTGACCTGATCGACCATATCGCGGAGCAAGCCGATCTTTCCAAGGCGGCAGCGGGGCGTGCACTCGAAGCCGTGATCGGCGGCGTGAGCGCGACCTTGAAGAAGGGCGGAACGGTGACGCTCGTGGGGTTCGGAACCTTTGCCGTGGGCAAGCGCGTGGCGCGTACGGGACGCAATCCGCGCACGGGCGCGGCCATCAAGATCAAGGCGGCCAAGGTGCCGAAATTTCGGCCTGGCAAAGCGCTGAAGGATGCGCTAAACTAGCGGACTCGCTGGATACGGCAACTCTTACATGAGCTGCTGGTTAGCGCGGAGTAGCAGATAGCAGCAACGCTTGAATCGCGGAACGGGTGCTTAGCTCAGTTGGTAGAGCGGCGCCCTTACAAGGCGTAGGTCGGGAGTTCGAGCCTCTCAGCACCCACCAGTTTCCGGTTCACAGCACTTAGGGTTGAGCATCAAGCAAGGAGCGGTAGTTCAGTTGGTTAGAATACCGGCCTGTCACGCCGGGGGTCGCGGGTTCGAGTCCCGTCCGCTCCGCCAGGATCGACTGAAAGAGTCCCGCAAGTCACAAGCTTGCGGGACTTTCTCTTTTCCGCTTCTTGATTAAGATTCCGAAGCAATTTACAGCGTCGACGCGTCTCGTGCATCGCCAAATTTGCAGGCATTGCGATAATGCCGCCGAATCTTCCGCATGAACGGTTAAGCCTTTGAGTATGAAGGATTTTCCGCTTCGTGGAACATAGACGGACCATCAAACGCGGCGCCCATCGGAAGCCTTACACCCCGACTTGTCGCCTTTTCCCCTCGCGCTGTTGTAATATCGAGCGTTTTGTTCTAACCACGCAGCGCTACGCATGCTCGACTTCTTCCGTAATCACCAGCGCCTGATGATGGCCCTGCTGATCCTGATCATCGTGCCGGGTCTCGGCATTGTCGGGATTCAGGGTTTCAGCAACTTTTTCGACGAAAGCGCTTACGTCGCCAGCGTGAACGGTCACAAGATCACGCGCCCCGAATTCGATAACGCCTTCCGCCAGCAGGTGGATCGCGCGCGCTCCATGCTTGGCGCTCAGTTCGACGCCCGCATGTTCGACACGCCCGAAGCGCGCGCCGCCATGGTCGACAGTCTCGTGCAACAGCGCGCGCTGTCGGACGAGACGCAACGCCTGCATCTGACCGCATCCGACGACGCCGTGCGTCGCGCGCTGCTGTCCGATCCGATCGTCGCGTCGCTGCGCAAGCCCGATGGCTCCGTCGACATCGAGCGTTACAAGGAAATGCTCGCCATGCAGGGCATGACGCCCGCGCAGTACGACGAGCGCATGCGCTACACAATCGCAAATCAGCAGATCCCGGCAAGCATTCAGGAGTCTTCGTTCACCTCGAAGTCGCTCGCGCAGAGCCTGACCGAATTGTCCGAGCAGCGTCGCGCGGTGCAGGGCATGTCGCTGCGCGCGGCGGATTACGCCGCGAAAGTTCAACCCACCGACGCGCAACTGCATTCGTACTACGACGCGCATCGCAATGACTTCGCGACGCCCGAGACCGCGACCATTCAGTACCTCGTGCTGTCGCCGTCCACGCTCGCGGCGGCATCGAAGCCGAGCGACGCCGATCTCAAGAAGTTCTACGACGACAACATCCAGCGCTACCGCACGGAAGGTCAGGTGCGCGCGAGTCACATCCTCGTGAACGCGCCGAAGGACGCCAGCGCGGCCGACAAGGCGAAGGCGAAGCAGAAGGCCGAACAACTGCTCGCGCAAGTAAAGGCGCATCCCGATCAGTTCGCGCAAGTAGCGGAGAAGAATTCGGAAGATCCGGGCTCGGCGTCGAAGGGCGGTGACCTCGGTTACTTCGCGCGCGGTCAGATCGCGGGCGGCAAGGCTTTCGACGACGCCGCGTTCAACCTGAAAAAGGGCGAAGTGAGCGATATCGTCGAGTCGGACTTCGGTTACCACATCATTCAGGCAACGGACGTCAAGCCGTCGGTTACGCAGTCGTTCGACGAAGTGAAGGAAGCGCTCGCGAAGGACTACGCCGCGCAACAGGGCAGCAAGGGCTTTGCAGAAGCAGCGCAAGGCTTCACCGACACCGTCTACGAACAGGCGAAGTCGCTGCAGCCCGCGGCCGACAAATACAAGCTCACGGTTCAGACCGCTACGGTCGGTCCGAAGCCCAACACGCAATTGCCGCAGGACAATCCGCTCAACAATGCGAAGTTTCTGGCGGCCGTGTTCTCGCCGGACTCGGTGAAAGATCACAACAACACCCAAGCCGTCGATGCAGGCAACAACACGCTGATCGCCGCGCGCGTGACCGACTACAAGGCTTCGACCGTTCCCGCGTTCGACGCCGTGAAGGACGCGGTACGCACGAAGGTCGTCGCGCAAGACGCAGCTGCGATGGCGCTCAAGGAAGGCCAGACGAAGCTTGCCGATCTGCAGAAATCGAAGTCGACCGATGGCTTCACGTCACCGATCATCGTCTCGCGCAACGACGCGCAGGGCTTGCCGCCTGCCGCGTTGAGCGCGATCTTCAAGGCGGATGCCTCGAAGTTGCCCGCGTACGTCGGCGTCGATCTCGGCACGGACGGCTATGCGATCTATCGCGTCAACGGTATCGAGAAAGCCAACGCGGTGGCCGCGGATCGTCTCGCCGGCGCGCAGCAGCAGATCGCGCAGGTCTATGCTCAAGCCGAGATGGAAGCGTATATCGACTCGTTGAAGGCGCGCTCGAAGGTCAAGCTGAGTCAGGCGCCAGTGCCCGCGGCCAATCAATAAGAAGCAGTAAAACGTCAGTCGCACCAAAAAGCCCCGTGTCCGAAAGGACGCGGGGCTTTTTCATTGCTGCCCGATGTAACCAGCAACAGTGTCCTTACAGGCAAGCCTGAATGTCGCCCGTCGCCTGGCTGCCAGCGGCACCCGATGCGCGGAAACCCACCCACGAGCCCGGACCCGACCACTTCGGACGCACCACGGCGGCTGCGCCATTCGGCGGCTGCTGACCCGGCACATAGACATCGACGGCCTGATCGTTGGCAAGCGTATCTTGCGACACGACTTGCTGTTGCGTCTTGTCAGCCCATGCGTGCGAGACGCATTCGGCGACCGCCTTGACCGGCTTGTCGCTCATGCCGACTTGCTGCACGCCTGCGGGCGGTTGAGCGGCGCATGCCGAAATCGCGATGGTCAATGCGACCAGAGGGAAGTATTTCACGTGACCTCCTTGTAGAGCGCTCTCTTGCGAGCGGGGTTATAAGAGTTACGCGAAAGTCTCAGATAACTGAATCTTGGCCGTGTTCCGCGTTTGTTGGAAAAGCTGTCGCGGCTGGCGTCTTCGTTGTTACGACGCACTTGCGCCCAGCAAGGGTTTCAAGCTTGGCCAGACGTTTTCTAATAGCAATGGCTGGGCCTGCACCGTCGGATGAATCTGGTCCGACTGGAACATCGTCGGCTTGTTTTCGATCCCGGCAAGCAGGAAAGGGACGAGCGCCACATTCTTGTCCTTGGCGATGCGTTCATAGATGGCGTGGAACTTTTGCGAATAGTCGGGGCCGTAATTGGGCGGAACGTACATGCCGATGAGTAAAACCTTCGCATGCGCCGCCTGCGATGCCTCGACTATTCCACGCAGATTCGTCTCGGTGGTGGCAAGCGGCACGCCGCGCAAGGCATCGTTCGCGCCGAGTTCCACGACTACAACCGCCGGCTTGATACGCGTGAGCACGGCGGTCAATCGCGCGCGTCCGCCGCTCGTGGTGTCGCCGCTGATGCTCGAATTGGCGACGCTATAATCGAGACGCTCTTTCGCAAGCCTTTGGCGCAGCAGGTTGACCCAGCCGGTATCGCGAGGCAAGCCGTATTCGGCGGAAAGGCTGTCGCCAAGCACGACGATTGCAGGCTTGTTCGTCGCTGCGTCTTGTGCATGCAGCGCGGAACTTGCCGCAAGCATTGTCAAGGCGACGCAAGCACGCGCGCTCCAGTTCTTTTTCAGGGTGTCCATGCAAAACAATATCGAGCCGGTCATCGAAGTTCGGGGTTTAAGCAAGCGGGTGAAGGACGCAACGGGCGAGCTCACGATACTCGATCAGATCGATCTGTCCATCGCGAAGGGCAGCAGCGTGGCGATCGTCGGGGCATCGGGCTCGGGCAAGTCGACACTGCTCGGCCTGCTCGCGGGTTTGGACAGCGCGAGTGCGGGCTCGGTTCGTTTATTGGGCAAGGAGCTTTCCACGCTCGATGAAGACCAGCGCGCCGCGCTCAGAAGCGGCGCGGTCGGTTTCGTGTTCCAGTCGTTCCAGTTGATGCCGCATCTCACCGCGCTCGAGAACGTCATGCTGCCGCTCGAACTGCGCGCGGAGTTGCCGCACGATCAGATTGCCGCACGCGCGCGCTCGCTGCTCGATCAGGTCGGTCTCGCGCAACGCACGGCGCATTATCCCAAGCTGCTGTCCGGTGGCGAACAGCAACGCGTGGCGTTGGCGCGCGCCTTTGTTACGCATCCGGCGGTGCTCTTCGCCGATGAACCCACCGGCAGCCTCGACGCCGCCACGGGCTATGCCATCATCGATCTCATGTTCGCGATGAACGAACGCAACGGCGCGACGCTCGTGCTCGTCACGCACGACGTCGAACTCGCCGAACGTTGCGATGCGACCGTGACGATCGAAGCAGGGCGGCTCGTCAATGGCCTGAGCGTATAAAAAAGCCCGCATCGGCCGATGCAGGCCGATGCGGGCTTTAACGACGCAACCAGCCGTCAATATTTCAGAGCCTTGCGCGCGCGCTCGATCAACGCGGAGGTCGAGGCATCGTGCTTCTTCGGATCGGCGCTCGCGGCGGTGATATCCGCCTCGACCACCTTGCCGAGAATCTTGCCGAGTTCCACGCCCCACTGATCGAACGAGTTCACGTCCCACACCGCGCCCTGCACGAGCACCTTGTGTTCGTACAGCGCGATAAGCGCGCCGAGCGCCTCGGGCGTGAGCGCATCGAGAATGATGGTCGTGGTCGGCCGATTCCCCGGAAAGCTCAAATGCGTGGCAAGTTCTTCCTTGCCCGGGCCCGCGACCTTCTTCGCCTCTTCGAGCGTGCGGCCGAGCATCAGCGCTTCGCTTTGCGCGAAGCAGTTGGCGAGCAGCTTCGCATGGTGATCGACGAGCGGATGCTCAGGCGTGAGCACGGCGATGAAATCGATCGGGATGATGGTCGGCCCTTGATGCAGCATCTGGAAAAACGCGTGCTGGCCGTTCGTGCCGGGCTCGCCCCAGATCACGGCAGCGGTCGGGTAATCGACCATGCCGCCTGCCAGCGTCGCCGACTTGCCGTTGCTTTCCATCTCCAATTGCTGAAGATACGAAGGCAGATAGTGCAGCGCCTGCGAATAAGGCGCGATCAGATCGCTCTGCGAGCCGAAAAAGTTGCGATACCAGATGCCGATCATGCCCATCAGCACGGGCAGATTCTTGTCGAGCGGCGCTTCGCGGAAGTGTTGATCCATCGCGTACGCGCCTTCCAGCAGCGCGTCGAAATTCTTCGGTCCGACCGAGATCACGATGGACAGGCCCACCGCCGACCACAGCGAATAGCGCCCGCCGACCCAGTCCCACATCTCGAAGACGTTTTCTTTCGCGATGCCGAACTTGACCACTTCCGCCGGGTTCGCCGAGACGCCGACGAAGTGCTTCGAAAGCTCGCTTTCCGGGCAGCCCTGCTTCAAGAACCAATCGCGCATGGAGTGCGCGTTGGTCATGGTTTCGAGCGTCGTGAAGGTCTTGGAGACGATGATCGCGAGCGTCTCTTCGGCATCGACTTGCTGGAGCACGTTCCAGAGATCGGCGCCATCGACATTGGAGACGAAATGCGTGTCGAGTTCTTTCGATGCCAGATGATGCAGCGCGTGCACGACCATCTTCGGCCCGAGGTCCGAGCCGCCGATGCCGATGTTCACCACATGGCGGATACGCTTGCCGGTATAGCCGGTCCACGAGCCGTCGCGGACCTTGTCGGCGAACGCGGCCATTTTCGCGCGCTCGGCGCGGACCTGTTCGGCGAATGGCGCGTCGTCGGTTTGCGCGCGCAGCGCCGTATGCAGCACCGCGCGATGTTCCGTGATATTGACGATATCGCCCGCGAACATGGCATCGCGGCGCTCGGTCACCTTCGCCTCTTCGGCGAGCTGGATGAGCAGCTTGAGCGTGGCGTCGGTGATGCGGTTCTTGGAGAAGTCGATGCTGATACCGCCGCCGTCGAACGTGAAGCGCTCGGCGCGCGTGGGCGCGGTGTCGTTTTGCGGCGCGAACCAGTCGCGCAGGCGCTCGCCGGAGATGGCATCGTAGTGCGATTGGAGCGCCGACCAGGCGGGTAGCGATTTGAGCGTCATAACGGTTCGATAGTCCTGAGTGACAAAGGAAACGTTCGTGCAAAGGCGGCTTGGCGGGAGGCGTCAGTCAGTTCGTGAACGCGACCAGCGGTGCCGCGGATGCTCGAATGTAAGAAGCAAGAGGCAGTATAGCGACGATGCATGAACGAATGCTTGCAAGGCGTCATCGCGGCGCCGTGCAAGCCTCGCGCGAATCAGGCGCGCTGCTGTCGTTGATAGAAGCGCCGATTGATGAGACTGCGCACGGCAGGCGCAAGTTCGCCCGCCGTCAGTCCCGCAGGCCCGGTGCCTTCGCTCGCCAGATGCTCGGCGGCCTGCCCGTGAAAGTACACGCCTGCCAGCGCCGCCTCATACGCAGGCAACTTTTGGGCGAGCAATGCTCCGATCAATCCGCCGAGCACGTCGCCGGTGCCGCCGGTGGCGAGTCCTGCGTTTCCGGTCGGATTGATGGCGACGCGGCCATCCGGCGACGCGATGACCGTGCCCGAGCCTTTCAGCACGATGACCGCCGAATAACGCGTTGCCAACCGACGCGCGGCCGCGATGCGGTCGGCCTGCACCGCCTTTGCATCGCTTTGCAAGAGCCGCGCGGCTTCTAGCGGATGCGGCGTGAGCACGCACGGATTGCCCTTGGCGCCGCGTCCCGCGACTTCTGCGGCGAGGGCGTCGTCCTTCGAGACGAGATTGAGCGCATCGGCGTCGAGCAGCTTGGCGACGTCGAGCTTCAGGACATCGGCGAGCACTTTTCTCGCGCGGTCGCTCTTACCCATGCCGCAGCCGATCGAAAGCGCGTCCATCTTTTCGAGCGCGAAGTCGTCGACGTGATGCAGCATCAGTTCGGGATGCGGCGGATCGTAGGACGGCGCACCTTCGCCTAGAAACGCCACGTTGACCTTGCCCGCGCCGCCGTAGAGCGCCATGCGCGCGGCGAGGATGGGCGCGCCGCACATGCCGGTATCGCCGCCGATCACGGCAAGCGTGCCGAACGTGCCTTTGTTGGTCGCGTTGTCGCGCGGCGGCATGTGGGCCGCGAAAAGGGCCGGCACGTTGAGCACGATGGAAGGTGCGGCGGGCGGCTCGATGTCGAGCGTGGCGACATGCAGCGTGCCGCACAGATCGCGGCCTTCCGCCGTGAAGTGGCCCGGCTTCGCGCCGATGAACGTGATCGTCTCGTTTGCGCGCACGCTTGCGCCACCCGCGACGGGTGCGCCGGTGTCGCTGTCGAGACCGCTCGGGACATCGAGCGCGAGCACGCGGCCGTGGTCGCGGCTGTCGGCATCGCGCGCGCTTTGCGACAGACGTGTCGCGATGTCGGCGAACACGCCGTCCAGCACCCGTGTCAGGCCGATGCCGAACATGCCGTCGATCAGCCAGCCGAATTCATCGAACGATGCGGGGACTTCGGTGTCTATCGTCACGCCTGCGGCACGCGCCGCTTCGAGCGCCCAGCGGGCGTCGTCGGGCTTGACCTCGACCGGCATGCAAACGCGCACCGTCACGCCCGCGCGGTGAAGCCGCTCGGCCATCACGAGCGCATCGCCGCCGTTGTTGCCGGGGCCGGCGACGATCCAGACGGGCTTCTTCGTATGAAAGTCGCGCGTATCGAGCAGAAGCTGTGCGGCGGCGGCGCCTGCGCGGGCCATCAGCGTGTGAGGCGGCAGCGCGGCGGCGGCGCGCGCTTCGAGCGAACGCAGCTCCGTGAGCGTCAGGAGCGCGAGGGCATCGTCGCGGGGCGTGAAGTAGGGCGGTCGGGGATCGGTCATGTCGACGATGATAGGCGTGCAGCGAACATTGCGCCGATTCGCACCGTTCGTGCCTGAAGCAGGTGGCGATTCGGCTCGACCAGGATTGCAAGGTTCGTGAGTCGCTCAAAGACGCGCGCGGCTTGCACAAACCGAATGCCAAGCCGACGCGCGCGGCTCGCACAAACCGAATGCCAGGCCGACGCAGCCACGAGCACCGCAGCACGCGAGAGCACGGACGCGCGCTCTTCAAAACCGCTCGATACTCAACGCCGCAAGCGTCTGTTCCGGAACCTCGGACGTCACATCGGACAGGAGGTCCGCCACCACCTTCGCCGACCCGCACGCGAGCCCCCAGCCCGCCGGACCATGCGCCGCGTTCACGAACACACGCGGATGCCGTGTCGCGCCGACTGCCGGCAGGCCATCGGCGGAAAAGAGCCGCAGGCCTTCCCACGGACGCGCGGCCGAGACGCGTCCCGCGCCCGGAATCCAGTCGTGCGTGCCCTGACCGAGCACGTCGAGGGCACGACGGGCGAGGCTCGCATCGAGCGGCTTGTCGGCCTTGGACGCGCTCTGGAACACGCCCGCGCCCGCCACGCGCAGACGCTGGTTCACACGTGTCATCGTGATGCGCTTCATCGAATCGACGACCGTCAGATGCGGCGCGCGCTCTTCGTACGCAATCGGCGCGGTGAGCGTATGCATGCGCAGCGGATAGAGCCACGGCGTGGACTTCCTGACGAGCGCGGGCGTCTCGGCTCCCGCCGCGACCACGACGGCGTCCGCCGTGATCAACTCGACATTTTCGTTGCGCTTGTTGCGGCTTGCGTCCGGATCGGCGAGTTCGACGGCCGCGCGCTTATCGTCCAGACGCAGCGCCGTCACCGTGCGATTCATGCGAAACTGCACGCCGCCGTCTTCGAGCACCTGCTTCAGTTGCTTGGTGAAGAGCGGGCAATTGGCCGTGCGCTCCTCGGGCAGCAAAACGCCGCCCGCGAATTCGGGATATTCGGGCACCGAATGCTCCGCCGCGACGCATTCCTCAGGCGTCAGCACGCGATGCGGCACCTTGAACTGCCGCAACAGATCGATGGCCGGTTGCGCTTCCTCCAGCTCGCGCGCGTGACGAAACACGTGCAGCATGCCGCGCCGCTGTTCGAATTCGAGTTGCAGTGCGCTCTCGATTTCCGCGACGGTACGGCGCGACAACGCGACGAGCGGTTCCAGCAACGCATATTGCGCCGCGAACGCGTCCGGCTCGCGCAGCATGGCGAGTTGTTTCAAAAAATCGCGCACGGCGCTATGAAAGCCGGTCTTCACGACCATGCCGTTTTGCTTCGCGCGGTTCGACGACATGAAGGTCGGTCCGAACCAGACATCGAGCGGAGAGGGCAAAAGCGCGCCGCCCTGGCCATAAGTGGCGCCTTGGGCGACCGTCGCGTAGCGCTCGACCACGCAGACGCGATGCCCGGCCGCATGCAACTGGTAAGCGGTGGCGATGCCGGCGATTCCTCCGCCGATAACGATGACATCCATGACTTTTTTGCCCGAAGGCGCGAACTTGCGCCGCACACCGCGCCGCAAGCTCGGGCGCGCCGCGCATGTCGACGATGAGACGGCGGGCGCGGCAGACTCGCCACACCCGAAGAAAGCGCGCCATGATAGCGCCAAATGAGCCGCGCCGGGACCATAGGTGCCAGATCGCAGCATGTCCGTCGCGAACGTTTCTGCACTGCGTACACTGCAGGATCGATTTCAGGATAAGCCATGCGTCACGTCCGCGGCGGGATGCGCACGCGCGACGGGCAATGGCGCCGGTCGGGCCGGCCGAATTTGAGACGCATCCGGGGTATAATCGCGGTCTTCCTTTCGCCTCACGTCGCTCATCCACGCTCGTGGCCGTTTCCGGCGTTTCGAGCGCGGCACCCAGCGGCACACAGACGTCATCGACGCACCGTCACAATGGCCCACTTCTCGTGTTTCCCCGGCGCTTCGGCCCTCTCCGATTTCCGTCAGACCCGCCTCCTCGAGACGCTCGCGCGCATCGACGCGAACATCGTCGGCGTGCGCGGCCAGTTTCTGCACTTCGTGAATTCGGCCGAACCGCTTTCCGATGAGGACAGCAACCGCATCCACGCGCTGATGCACTACGGTGCGCCGCTCGAAGAAGGCAAGGAACGCGGCCACGCCGAAACGTTTCTGGTCGTGCCGCGCTTCGGCACGGTGTCGCCGTGGGCGAGCAAGGCAACCGACATCGCGCATCATTGCGGCCTCACGCAAGTGCGGCGTATCGAGCGCGGCGTCGAATACACGGTCGTCCTGAAGAGCGGTCTGCTCGGCGGCAGGAAAACCCTGTCGGACGAAGCGCGCGCCGCCGTTGCCGACGCGTTGCACGACCGCATGACCGAAAGCGTCGCGGCCTCGCGCGATCAGGCGCTGCATCTCTTCGACGAACTGCCCGCCAAGCCTTTGCAGACGGTCGATATCATCGGCGCCGGGCGTTCGGCGCTCGAAGCGGCCAACGCGGAACTGGGCCTCGCGCTCGCGGAAGACGAGATCGTCTATCTCGTCGATGCCTTCAAAAACCTCAACCGCAATCCGACCGACGTCGAACTGATGATGTTCGCGCAGGCCAACAGCGAACATTGCCGCCACAAGATTTTCAACGGCGAATGGACCATCGACGGCGAGAAGCAGGATCTGTCGCTCTTCGCCATGATCCGCAACACCGAGAAGCTGAATCACGAAGGCACGATCGTCGCGTACTCGGACAACTCGGCGATCATGGCGGGCGGCGTCGCGGAGCGCTGGTTTCCGCGCGGCGAGAGCGAGCAGTATCAGCGCAAGGTCGAGTTGACGCACACGCTGATGAAGGTCGAAACGCATAACCACCCGACCGCGATCTCGCCGTTCGCGGGCGCGGCAACGGGCTCGGGCGGCGAAATCCGCGACGAAGGCGCGACCGGTCGCGGCGCGCGTCCGAAAGCCGGTCTCGCGGGCTTCACGGTATCGAACCTCGATTTGCCCGATGCGCGTCAAAAGTGGGAAAACGCCCGCGATGCCGCCACGCCGCTCGTCTCGCGCAATCCGTCGGAAACGCATGAGGCGTATGGCCGGCCGGATCGCATTGCGTCGCCGTTGCAGATCATGATCGACGGGCCCATCGGCGCGGCGGCATTCAACAACGAATTCGGCCGTCCGAACCTGGGCGGCTATTTCCGCACCTTCGAGCAGAACGTCGCGGGCCGCGTGCGCGGCTATCACAAGCCGATCATGATCGCGGGCGGCATCGGCAATATCTCGGACCAGCACACGCACAAGAACGATCTGCCGGCGGGCACGCTGCTGATCCAGATCGGCGGACCGGGCATGCGCATCGGCATGGGCGGCGGCGCGGCGAGTTCGATGGCCACGGGCGCGAACACCGCCGAGCTGGACTTCGATTCCGTGCAGCGCGGCAATCCTGAAATTCAACGCCGCGCGCAGGAAGTCATCAACTCGTGCTGGCAACTGGGCGAGCACAACCCCATTCTGTCGATTCACGACGTCGGCGCGGGCGGCATTTCGAATGCGTTCCCCGAACTCGTCGATGGCGCGGGAAAGGGCGCGCGCTTCGAACTGCGCAAGGTACAGCTCGAGGAAAGCGGACTGTCGCCGCGCGAAATTTGGTCGAACGAAGCGCAAGAGCGCTATGTGCTGGCCATCGCGCCCGCCGATCTGCCGGCCTTCGAGGCAATGTGCGAGCGTGAACGCTGCCCGGTGGCAGTGGTTGGCGTGGCGACGGACGAGCGCGACCTCGAACTCATCGACGATGAAAACGAAGGTCAGGAACCCGTCGACATGCCGATGGATGTGCTGCTCGGCAAGCCGCCGAAAATGCATCGCGACGTTGCGCGCGAACATCCGAGCTTCACGCCGGTCGATGTCACCGGCCTGCAGCTTTCGGAAGTCGCCGTCGATGTGCTCAAGCACCCGACCGTCGCGAGCAAGTCGTTTCTCATCACCATCGGCGACCGTTCGGTGGGCGGCACGACGGCGCGCGACCAGTTCGTGGGCCCGTGGCAAGTGCCGGTGGCCGATTGCGCCATCACGACCATGGACTACGCGGGCTATCGCGGCGAAGCCATGACGATGGCCGAGCGCACGCCACTCGCCGTCATCGACGCACCCGCATCCGGCCGCATGGCAGTGGGCGAAGCAGTGACGAATATCGCTGCCGCGCCGATCGAATCGTTGAGCAAGCTCAAGCTCTCCGCCAACTGGATGGCCGCGTGCGGCAGCGCGGGCGAAGACGCGGCGCTCTACGACACGGTGAAGGCCATCGGCATGGAACTGTGCCCGGCGCTCGGCATCAGCATTCCGGTCGGCAAGGATTCGCTGTCGATGCGCACCAAGTGGCAGGACGCACGCGGCGGCTCACGGGAAGTGGTGTCGCCGGTGTCGCTCATCATCTCGGCGTTCGCGCCGGTCGAGGACGTGCGCCGTCAACTCACGCCGCAACTCGTCGCGGAGTCCGATACGGTGCTGATCGCCATCGATCTGGGGCGCGGGCGCAATCGCATGGGCGGCAGCATCCTCGCGCAAGTGACGCAGCAAGTGGGCGATGCCGTGCCCGACGTCGACGATCCCGAAGACCTCAAGCGCTTCTTCGCGTCCATTCAGGCGCTCAACGCCGACGGCAAGCTGCTTGCCTATCACGACCGCTCGGACGGCGGCCTGTGGGCGACGGTCTGCGAGATGGCGTTCGCGGGGCACGTGGGCGTGTCGCTCAACGTCGACATGCTGACACTCGATGCCGACCACGAATCCGATTACGGCGACGCGAAAGACTGGACCAAGCAGACGAGCGGCCGGCGCGACGACCGCACGATCCGCGCGCTGTTCACGGAAGAACTCGGCGCGGTGGTGCAAGTGCGCGCGGCGGATCGCGATGCCGTGCTCGGCGCGTTGCGCGGGCATGGTTTGTCGGCGTGCGCGCATGTCATCGGCAAGCCGAACGAGCGCGACACGGTCGAGATCTATCGCGACGCGAAGAAGATTTTCGATGCGCCGCGTACCGAGTTGCAGCGCGCATGGAGCGAGGTGAGCTGGCGCATCGCGCGTCTGCGCGACAACCCCGCTTGTGCCGACGCCGAATACGACGCATTGCTCGATGCCGGCGATCCCGGCTTGTCGCCCGTGTTGACCTTCGATCCGGCGGAAGACGTCGCCGCGCCGTTCATCGCGACGAACACGCGTCCGCGCGTGGCGATCTTGCGCGAGCAGGGCGTGAACTCGCATCTCGAAACCGCGTATGCATTCGACCGCGCGGGCTTCGATGCACATGACGTACATATGAGCGATCTGCTCGAAGGCCGCGCGACACTCGCCGACTTCGCGGGCGCGGTGGCGTGCGGCGGCTTCTCGTATGGCGACGTGCTGGGTGCGGGCGAAGGCTGGGCCAAGACCATTCGCTTCAACCCGCGTCTTTCCGATATGTTCGCCGCCTTCTTTAGCCGCGCCGATACCTTCGCGCTCGGCATCTGCAACGGCTGCCAGATGATGTCGAACCTGGCGTCGATCATCCCCGGCGCCGAGGCGTGGCCCAAGTTCACGCGCAACAAGTCCGAGCAGTTCGAAGCGCGCTTCTCGCTCGTGGAAGTGGAGAGTTCGCCGTCGATCTTCTTTAGCGGCATGGAAGGCTCGCGCATTCCGGTTGCGGTCGCGCACGGTGAAGGTTTCGCCGATTTCTCGCAACAGGGCGATGCCGCGAAGGCACTCGTCGCCATGCGTTTCGTCGATCATCACGGCCGCGCGACGGAGCAGTATCCGTTCAACCCGAACGGCTCGCCGCAAGGCATCACGTCGGTCACGACGCCCGACGGCCGCTTCACCGTTTTGATGCCGCATATGGAGCGCGTGCATCGCAATGTGCAAATGAGCTGGACACCGGATGACTGGACCACTGACGGCAGTCCGTGGCTGCGCGTGTTTCAGAACGCGCGGCGGTTCATGGGGTGAGGTTCGGTTGTATCGGTGGGATGAGAGCACCCCGAAGTGGTTTTTCGGGGTGTTTTTTTGCCGATTGCAGACACGCACCGAAAACGACAAAGCCGCCCGAAGGCGGCTTTGTCCGACAGCGACGAAGGGCGATCAGCGTGCTTATTTCACCACTGCCTTCTTCCGCAACCCTTCCTCGAACGCCTGCAGCTTCTCCTGCTGAATCTGCTGCGCGATCTGCGCTTTCACTTGTTCCAGCGGCGGCGGGGCGACGTCGCGGGTATCGTCCAGACGGATGATGTGCCAGCCGAATTGCGTCTTCACCGGCTGCGGCGTTACTTCACCCTTCTTGAGCTTCTCGGCGGCGGCGCCGAATTCCGGCACGTAGGCTTGCGGCGCGGACCAGTCCAGATCGCCGCCGTTCTTGCCCGATCCCGGGTCCTTCGAGTATTGCTTCGCCAGATCCTCGAAGCTCGCGCCGCCCTTGATCTTCGCGATCAAGTCCTTCGCCTGCGCTTCGCTTTCTACCAGGATGTGATGCAGATGCAGTTCCTTGCCGCCGCCCGTCTGCTTCACGAGTTGCTCGTAGCGCGCCTGGATCTCGGCGTCGGTCGGCGTGTTCTTCTTGACGAAGTCTTCGATCATCGCGCGCAGCACGACCGTCTGTTGCGCGACCGCGATCTGCGCCTTCACGTCGGGACGCATGGGCAGGCCTTCGCGCGATGCTTCCTGCATCAGGATTTCGCGGTTGATGAGTTCCTCGCGCACCGCCTGTTGCAATTGCGGCGAATCCTGCTGACCCTGCTGGACGAGTTGCTTCACGAGCGCATCGGCGCGCGACGTGGGAATCGGCGTGCCATTGACGACGGCGATGTTCTGCGCAAACGCGGGAGCCGCGGCGAACGCAGCCAGCAAGACCCAGACGCGGGTTTTTTTCAAAGTCATCGGAGGTTCCTAACTGAGCAACGAGCGACCTCGAAAGGCGCTTGATTGAGAGGTTGATCTGGAAGAAGCTGAGTGAATCGACACGCAGGAGAGGCGAGGCAAAAGCGCGGCAATCAGGCGCCAAAGCCCGCGCGGAGTCTATTCGAATTGTTCTGCGAACTCTTGCGGCGTATAAGCCCGGATGGCCAGTGCGTGCACGCCATGCTGCATTTCCGCGGCCAGCGCATCATACACCAGTCGATGCCGCGCCACTCGCGCGCGGCCCGCGAAGCATTCGGCGATGACCGTGACCGTGTAATGACTGCCCGAAGCCGCGCCGGCATGCCCGGCATGCGCCGCGCTGTCGTCTTCGATATGCACGGTTTGCGGTTCGAGCGCCGCTTCGAGGCGCGCTTCGAGATGCGCGATCTTGTCGGCCGCGCTCGCGTTCGGAAAATCGAAGGAAGCGTTCATTGACCATCCTCCTTCATGTATTTGGCGAGCCAGAAACTTTGCGCGACGATAAACGCCACGAGACATCCCGTCGCGCCGAAGAGCTTGAAGTTGACCCATTGGTCCGTGGTGAAGTGAAACGCCACCACGAGATTGACGATACCGAGCAGCGCGAAAAACACCGCCCACGCCACGTTCAATTGTCCCCACACACGATGCGGCAGTACGATCTGCTTGCCCATCATCGCTTCGATGAGGTTCTTTTTGAAGCCGAGTTGCGCGACGATCAGCGCCACGGCGAAGAGCCAGTAAAGCGCGGTGGGCTTCCATTTGATGAAGGTATCGTTGTGCAGCACGAGCGTCGCGCCGCCGAACACCACGACCACGCCGAGACTCACCCACAGCATTGGATCGACCTTGCGATGGCGGAAGGCCACCCACGCAATCTGCACGAGCGTCGCCGCGATGGCCACGGCAGTTGCCGTATATATGCCCCAGATCTTGAATGCGACAAAAAACAGGATGATCGGAAACAGATCGAACAGAAATTTCATTGGCGTGGCGATGAGGTGGGCAGCGAGCAGGCTGCGGCGCGCGAAACGAACGCCCGCTCTCGAGAAGCGGGCGTTCCATGCGGCAGAAAATTATGCACGGGCTTATTGATTAGCCCGCCACAACCCGCCCGCGCTTACTTGGATTCGAATTGTAGCGCAGCCGAGTTGATGCAATACCGCAAACCGGTGGGCGCCGGGCCGTCTTCGAAGACGTGGCCGAGGTGCGCGCCGCAGTTCTTGCACTGCACTTCGATGCGCAGCATGCCGTGCGAGCGGTCGGTCTTCTCTTCGATCACTTCGCCGTTGATCGGCTTAAAGTAGCTGGGCCAGCCGCAGCCCGCGTCGAACTTGGTCGCGGATTCGAAAAGCGGCGTGCCGCAACACACGCAGTCATACACGCCGCGCTCGAAGTGGTCCCAGTATTCGCCGGAGAACGGGCGCTCGGTCGCCGCGTGGCGCGTGACCTGATACTGCATGTCGTTGAGTTCGCTGCGATACGCCGCATCGTCCTTTTGCAGCGGATACGCCGTGGCGCCAGTGTTGTCGGTGGTGTCGTCTCTGCTCATATCATTCCTTTTATCGGCCGAAAGTCGGAAAAACGGATCAGGCCAGCTATTTTGGGGCGATCCTAAGAAGAACAACTCACTTCCAGATCGCTCGCCCAGTCGGGCGGCAGGCCGGCGTAGGCTTCGTATTCGGGTTGTTCGTCGTAGGGACGGCGCAGCACGTCGAGAAGCCGCGCCACTTCGGTGTAGTCCTTTTCGCTCGCCTGGCGAATCGCCTGTTCGGCCAGGTGATTACGCAGCACGTACTTCGGATTCACGCGATTCATCGCGGCTCTGCGATCCATATCGTCGCGCGTTTCGTGCGCGAGACGTTCCCGATACTGCACCGCCCACGCGTCGAAAGCGGCGCGGTCGAGAAAGAGGTCGCGCACGGGCGAATCGTTCGAGGTATCGGATTTCGCGAGCTTCGACAAGTTCCGGAACGTGAGCGTGAAGTCCGCGCGGTTCGCGTGCATGATTTCGAGGAGACCGTTGGCGAGTTTGTCATCGCCTTCGCGCGCGATTTCGAGGCCGAGCTTGGCGCGCATCTTCGCTTCGAACACAGGGCCGAAGCGCGCCTTGTAGCGTTCGAGAACCTTCTGCGCTTCCTCGACCACGCGTTGCGCACGGCCTTCTTCCGGCAGGTTCGCGCCGACGAGCGGAACCAGCGCCTGCGCTAGACAAAACAGGTTCCAATAGCCGACCTGCGGCTGACGGCTGTACGAATAGCGCCCTTGCGTGTCCGTGTGGTTGCAAATGTGATGCGCGTTGAAGCCATCCATGAAACCGAACGGGCCGTAGTCGATCGTGAGACCGAGAATGGACATGTTGTCGGTGTTCATCACGCCGTGACAGAAGCCGACGGCTTGCCACTCCGCCATCAGATCGGCGGTGCTGCGCACGGCTTCGTCGAGGAGCGCGAGGTAGGGATCGTCGGCATCGCGGCAATGCGGATAGAAGCGCTCGATCACGTGATCGGCAAGCGCTTTGAGATCGTCGACGCGGTCGTTCGAATAGAAGTGTTCGAAATGCCCGAAGCGCACGAAGCTCGGCGCGACGCGCGTGACGATCGCCGCTGTTTCCATGCTCTCGCGCCGCACCGGCATATCGGAGCCGACGATGGCGAGCGCGCGCGTCGTGGGAATGCCCAGATGGTGCATGGCTTCGGAGCACAGGAATTCGCGGATCGACGAACGCAACACGGCGCGGCCATCGCCCATGCGGGAATACGGTGTGCGGCCCGCGCCCTTCAGCTGAAGTTCGAAGCGTGTGCCGTCATGGTCCCGATCGGCGTCTGGCTCGATCTCGCCGAGTGTAAGTGCGCGGCCATCGCCCAATTGACCTGCCCACACGCCGAACTGATGCCCCGAATAGACCGCTGCGTAAGGCAGGTCGCCGGCGGGCCATTCGCGCGTGGGATTGCCGGCGAAGTATTCGGCAAAGCGCTTTTGCTCGCTGCCTTCCGCGACATCCGGATCGATGCCGAGCATGTCCGCCGTTTCGCGCGAGATCGCGACGAGATAAGGATCGGGCACCGGCGTGGCGGGAAGGCGCGTCAGAAACGCGGCCCCGAGCGCCGCGAACGAGCCTGGCTGGCCAACCTTGATCGCGGCGGCGATGGCGTCCATGGAATCAGCGCCGGAAGCCTTCTCGCCGGACGCTGCACGCACGGCATTGCTTGGGGAAAACGACATATTGAGCGCCTTTTGGTTAAACGATATTGTAAATCCGCGCCCGCGGGCCTGCAGGGCCGCGCCCGGCCGGGCATCGGGCGGCGCAAAGCGAATGACCGACCCAATGACTCGAGCCCAGACTCGCCAACCGACTCACCGAGGAAATCACCCATGACGTCGCCGCTTTACGGCCAGATGATGGAAATACCGTTGCTCGCGTCGTCCCTGTTGTCCCATGCCTCGCGCCACTTCGGCGATACGGAAATCGTGTCGCGGCGTATCGAAGGCGATATCCATCGCTACACCTACCGCGATTGCGAGAAGCGCGCGAAGCAACTCGCGCAGGCCTTGATCGCGCTCGACGTGCAGCAGGGCGAGCGCATCGGCACGCTCGCCTGGAACGGCTACCGGCATCTGGAGTGCTATTACGGCGTGGCGGGCATGGGCGCCGTGTGCCACACCATCAATCCGCGTCTCTTTCCGGATCAGGTCGCGTTCATCATCGATCATGCCGACGATTCGTACGTCTTGTTCGACATGACCTTCGCGCCGCTCGTCGAGATGATCGCGCCGCAGTGTCCGAACGTGAAAGGCTGGATCGCACTCGGCGATGCCGCCTGCATCGAGCAGCATCTTTCGAACCTGAGCGTGCCGGTGATGAGCTACGAAAGTCTCGTCGGCGAACAGGATGGCGTCTACGAATGGCCGATGCTCGATGAACGTCAGGCATCGTTTCTTTGCTATACGTCGGGAACGACGGGCAATCCGAAGGGCGCGCTGTACTCGCATCGCTCGACGGTGCTGCATGCTTATGGCGCGGCCTTGCCCGATGCGATGGGCGCTTCATCGAGCGATTCCATCCTGCCCGTCGTGCCGATGTTCCACGTCAACGCGTGGGGCATTCCGCATGCGGGGCCGCTCGTCGGCGCGAAGCTGGTGTTTCCCGGCAAGGACCTCGACGGCAAGTCGCTCTATGAGTTGATGGAAGCGGAAGGCGTCACCTATTCGGCGGGCGTGCCGACCGTATGGCTGGCGCTCCTCGCCTACATGAAGCAGAACGATTTGCGCTTTTCGACCTTGAAGCGCACGGTGATCGGCGGCTCGGCGTGTCCGCCCGCCATGCTGAAGACCTTCGAGGAAGACTACGGCGTGCAGGTGATTCATGCGTGGGGCATGACGGAGATGTCGCCGCTCGGCACGCTCGCGCGGCTGAGTTTCCGGCAGAAGCAGCGTTCGGCCGAGGAACAGCGCATCTCGCTCGAAAAGCAGGGGCGCGCGCTCTTTGGCGTCGATATGAAAGTGGTCGGCGACGACGGCCACGAACTGCCTTGGGACGGCCAGTCGTTCGGCGATCTGCACGTGCGCGGACCGTGGGTCATCGACCGCTATTTCCGGCGCGACGAGTCGCCGCTCATCGACGGCTGGTTTCCAACGGGCGATGTCGCGACCATCGACGCCGATGGCTTCATGAACATCACCGATCGCAGCAAGGACGTGATCAAGTCGGGCGGCGAGTGGATCAGTTCGATCGATCTGGAGAACATCGCGGTGTCGCATCCGCAGGTGGCGGAGGCGGCGTGCATTGCGTGCTCGCATCCGAAGTGGACGGAGCGGCCGATGATCGTCGCCGTGCTGCGTCCGGGCGCGACCATCACGCGTGAGGATTTGCTCGCGCATTTCGAGGGCAAGGTCGCGAAGTGGTGGATTCCGGACGATGTCGTGTTCGCCGACGAGTTGCCGCATACGGCGACGGGCAAGCTGCAGAAGGTGCGGCTGCGCGCGTTGTATCGGGAGCATGTGCTGCCGGAGAAGGGTGAGAAGACATCTTGATACCAGCGCTTCCGGCTGACCTAGCGCCCCGGTCGATCCGGGGCGTTTTCATTCGCCGGACGACGCGCATTTGAACGATCGTTCTCCTTTGTGTATTCTGCGTCGATCACTCACAATAACCTCGCCAAAGACGCGCGAACGGGAGACATCTTCATGGCTGTGCACTTCACGATCCACGACGGCGTCGCCGTCATCACACTCGACAACCCGCCGGTGAACGGCCTCGGGCACGCGACACGGCTTGGCATCGTGGAAGGCATCGAGCGCGCGCGTGACGAAGACAACGTGCGCGCCATCGTCGTGATCGGCGCCGGCAAGGCGTTTTCGGGCGGCGCGGACATCACCGAATTCAATACGCCGAAGGCGACGCAAGAACCGACGCTCAAGACGGTCATCGAAGCAATCGAGGGCAGCGCGAAACCGGTGATCGCGGCGATTCACGCCGTGGCGATGGGCGGCGGCCTCGAACTCGCGCTCGGCGCGCATTTCCGCGTGGCGTCGCCCGGCGCGCAGATCGCGCTGCCCGAAGTGAAGCTCGGCCTCCTGCCCGGCGCGGGCGGCACGCAACGGCTGCCGCGCGTGGTTGGCCTCGAAAGGGCACTCGGCATGATCGTGTCGGGAACGCCGGTATCATCCGAACGACTCGCGAATACCGCGCTCTTCGACCAAATGATCGAAGGCGACTTGCTCGATGGCGCCGTGCGTTTCGCTCAGCACGTCGCCAAGCGTGACGGCATGCACCCGCAAGTGCGCGAACGCCCCATCGAACACACGGATGCCGATCGAATCGTCCAGGCCGCGCGCGCGAACGCCATCGCGACGGCGAAGCATTTTCCGGCACCGCACAAGTGCATCGATGCCATCGAAAAAGGCCTGAAAGAAGGCTTCGAACGCGGGCTCGCCTTCGAGCGCGAATGTTTTCTCGCGCTCGTGCAGACACCGGAAAGCCGCGCGCTGCGGCACGCGTTCTTCGCCGAACGCGCGGCGTCCAAGATCGCGGATGTGCCGTCGAACACGCCCGTCAGAAAGATCGAGCGCATTGGCGTGATCGGCGCGGGCACGATGGGTGGCGGCATCGCCATGAACTTCATCAACGCGCGATTTTCCGTCGTGTTGCTCGAAACGAAACAGGACGCACTCGACCGGGGTTTGGCGAACGTGCGCTGCAATTACGAAGCGCAAGTGAAGAAGGGCAAGCTCACGCAAGACGAGGTCGATGAACGCATGGCCCTAATTCAACCGACGCTCGATTATGCGGACCTCGCGCACGCGGACTTGATCATCGAAGCGGTATTCGAAGACCTGGGCGTGAAGGAACAAGTCTTCCGCCGCCTCGATGAAGTCGCGAAGCCCGGCGCGATTCTCGCATCGAACACATCGACGCTCGATCTCGACAAAATCGCCGCGTTCACGAAACGTCCGGGCGATGTCATCGGCACGCACTTCTTCAGTCCCGCCAACGTCATGAAGCTGCTCGAAGTGGTGCGCGGCGCGAAAACGGACAAGGACGTGCTCGCCTCCGTCATGCAACTGGCGCGGAAGATCAGGAAGACGGCCGTGGTCTCGGGCGTATGCGATGGCTTCATCGGCAATCGCATGGTCGAACAGTACTTGCGGCAGGCGCTTTTCATGCTGGAGGAAGGCGCGCTGCCCGCGCAGATCGATCGCGCAATCGAACATTTCGGCTTCGCCATGGGGCCGTTTCGCATGAGCGATCTTGCGGGCAACGACATCGGCTGGGCCATTCGCAAGCGCCGTTATGTCGAGCAGCCGGAGTTGCGCTATTCGAAAATCGCGGACCGGCTGTGCGAAGCGGGCCGCTTCGGACAAAAGACCGGCGCGGGATGGTATGACTATGAGCCAGGCAAGCGCGACGCGCTGCCATCACAAGCGGTCGACGACATGATCGTCGCGTATTCGAAGGAAGCAGGCATCGAAAGACGGCGTATCGCGGACGATGAAATCGTCGAGCGCCTCATGCTCGCGCTCGTCAACGAAGGCGCGCGTATTCTCGAAGAGGGCATCGCTTCCAAGGCCTCGGATATCGACATGGTGTATTTGACGGGTTACGGTTTCCCGCTCTGGCGCGGCGGCCCGATGTTCTACGCCGACACCATCGGACTTGCCGCCGTGGAACGCGCCATGCGCCGCTACGCGCAACAGCCCAACGGCGACGCATGGCAGCCCGCCGCCCGCGTGACGCAACTCGCGGCGGTCAACGGCCGGTTCAACCCTTGAAGATGAGCATGATGAAACCCGTAGAAGACGTTTTACTCGTCGTGGACGTGCAGTACGATTTCATGCCCGGCGGCGCGCTCGCCGTGAAGGAAGGCGATGAGGTGGTGCCCGTCATCAACCGCCTGGCGCGCGCGTTCTCGCATGTCGTCCTGACGCAGGACTGGCATCCGCGCTCGCATGTCTCGTTCGCGGCGAATCACGAAGGACGGGCGCCCTTCGACATGATGACAATGCCTTACGGCGAACAGGTGCTGTGGCCGGTGCACTGCGTGCAGGACACCGAGGGCGCGGCGCTACATCGCGGCCTGCAACTACCGCACGCGCGGCTCGTGATCCGCAAGGGGCATCACGAACATGTCGACAGCTACTCCGCGTTTCTCGAGGCGGATCGCGTGACACCCACGGGTCTTGCAGGCTATCTGCGCGACGTCGGTGCGAAGCGCGTATGGGTCGCGGGACTGGCGACGGATTATTGCGTTGCGTGGTCCGCGTTGGATGCGCGTCGCGCGGGCTTCGAAGTGAGCGTGATAGAAGACGCGTGCCGCGCGATCGATCTCGACGGCTCGCTGGATCGAGCGTGGCGCGAAATGCGCGACGCGGGCATCGAATGCATACGCTCCGATTATTTGCTCGCGTGAGCCTCCAAAGCTACCGGCGAATCTTTGCTACGCTTCTGCCTTCATCGTTTTCTTGACCAGGAGTTGCCGTGTTACGTCACATCGTCATGTGGAAGCTGAAGGAGTCGGCGGAAGGCGCGAGCCGCGCGGAGAATGCGCAGAAGCTCAAGGAGAAGCTCGAAACCTGCCGCAGCATCGTTAAGGGGCAGGGACACTTCGAGGTCGGTACGGCGCAACCGGGTTTCGACTGCACTTACGATGTCGTGCTCGTCTCCGACTTCGACGACAAAGCGGCGCTCGTTGCCTATCAGGTGCATCCGAAGCACGTGGCGCTGAAAGACTTCATTGCCGCGGTGCGCGAAGACCGTCAATGCGTCGACTACGAAGTGTGACGACCATGACCGACAAGCCACATGACGTCGCCATCGAAAGCCCGTTCATCGACTCGCTCGGCGTGGAATTGGTCAAGGCCGCCGACGGCGAAGCGGAAGTGCGGCTCGCGCTCGAAGATGCGCATTTGAACACGTGGGGCATCGCGCACGGCGGCGTCACCATGACCTTGCTCGATTCCGCGCTGGCACTCGCCGCGCGCAGTCTCGCGGGCAATGGCATCGGCGTCGTTACCGTCGAGATGAAGGTGAACTTCATGCAGCCAGGGCGCGGTGAATTGCGCGGCATCGGGCGAGTGCTGCATCGCTCCACCACCATGGCGTATTGCGAAGGCGAAGTGCGCGACAGCGAAGGGCATTTCGTCGCCAAGGCGCTAGGCACGTTCAAATACATGCGCAGGCTCGCAGTGGGCCGCGATATCGTGAAACAGAAAATGCGTTCCGATCCCAAGGCCACGCCGGGACCGAGCGACGCTTGATTCATTCCGAACAGGAGGATTCGCAATGGCAGACGCTCAGAAGAATCGCCAGGTTTTGCTGGTATCGCGACCGGAAGGCGAGGCATCGACCGACAATTTCAGGCTCGTCGAAACACCGCTTGCGCCGCTGCGGGAAGGCGAGCTGCGCGTGCGCAATTACTATCTGTCGCTCGATCCGTACATGCGCGGGCGCATGAGCGATGCCAAGTCATACGCCGCGCCGCAGGCGTTGAACGAAGTGATGATCGGCGGCACGGTCGGTGAAGTGGTCGAGTCGCGCAATCCGAAGTTCAAGGTCGGCGACAACGTGGTCGGCATGTACGGCTGGCAGGAATACGGGACATCGGACGGCACGGGTCTTTATGCCGTCGATACCACGCACGTTCCGCTGTCCGCGTATCTCGGCCCGGTCGGCATGCCGGGCGTGACGGCCTGGTATGGCCTGAATCGCATCATCGAACCGAAGGCTGGCGATACGGTTGCCGTGAGCGCGGCAAGCGGCGCGGTCGGCAGCGTGGTCGGGCAACTGGCGAAGGCGGCAGGCTGCCGCGTGATCGGCATTGCGGGCGGCGCCGAGAAGTGCCGCTATGTCGTCGAGACGCTGGGCTTCGACGCATGCATCGACTACAAGGCGGGCCATTTGTACGACGAGCTCAAAGCCGCGGCGCCGGATGACATCGACGGCTATTTCGAAAACGTCGGCGGCGAAGTGCTCGACGCCGTGCTGCCGCGCATGAACGCGCACGGGCGCATTGCGTTATGCGGCATGATCTCGGGCTACGACGGCAAGCCATTGCCGCTGCAGGCGCCGCGCATTCTGCTCACGCAGCGTCTGAAGCTGCAGGGTTTCATCGTGAGCGAGCACATGGAACTCTGGCCGCAAGCGTTGAAGGAACTCGGCGAACGCGTCGCGACGAAGAAGCTGATCTACCGCGAGACCATTGCGCAGGGACTCGAAAATGCGCCCGAAGCGTTCCTCGGTCTTTTGCGCGGAAAGAACTTTGGCAAGCAGCTCGTCAAGCTCATCTGACGCGCCGAGTACCACACCACGCGAGAAAGGAGCCCGCTTGGACCGCTTCGAAGGAAAAGTCGCCGTGATCACCGGCGCGGCGAGCGGCTTCGGCCGCGAGTTTGCGCTAAAGGGCGCGGCGCTCGGCATGAAGCTCGTACTCGCCGATATCGACGCCACCGCGCTCGATGCCACCGTGACATCGCTGCGCGAACGAGGCGCCGAGGTGCGCGGCGTGCGAACGGACGTCTCGAATGCCGCGGACGTCGATGCACTCGCTCGCGCCACGCTCGATGCGTTCGGCGGCGCGCATCTGCTCTTCAACAACGCGGGCGTGGGCGCCGGCGGCTTCATCTGGGAGAGCAGCGCGAACGACTGGCAATGGGTCTTCGGCGTCAACGTGATGGGCGTTGCCAACGGCATTCGCGCGTTCACGCCGATCATGCTGGCCCAGAACGAACCGGCGCATATCGTCAACACGGCTTCGGTCGCGGGGCTGCTCGCTGCGCCCGCAATGGGCGTCTATAACGCGTCGAAGCATGCGGTCGTGGCCATGACCGAGACGCTTTATCACGATCTGCGGCTCGCGCGCGCGTCGGTCGGCGTGTCCTTGTTGTGTCCGGCGTTCGTGCCGACCGGTATCGCCGATGCCGAACGCGCGCGGCCCGGCGCGCTCGTCAACGACGAAGAGATGACGGCGTCGCAGAAGCTCGCGGCACGGCAACTGGCAAAGGCGGTGGAGCACGGCAAGCTATCGGCGCGGGATGTCGCCGAACTGACCTTCGACGCTATCCGCGCGAATCGTTTTTATGTGGTCACGCATCCGAACATCATGCCTTCGGTGCAGTTGCGGCTGGACGACATCGCGCAGCTGCGCGACCCGAGCGATCCCATGTCGCTCAAGTCGCGTTGACCTCGGCATCGGCATGACAATGCAGCTCAATTCCCAGGTCGCGCAAGTCTTGCAGATGGTCGCACGCGCGAGGCGCGCGCCTTATCACACGCTCACGCCGCAAGAGGCGCGCGCCGCCTATGCGATGAGCGCGCCCATTCTCGATGTCGCGCCGTTGCCCATGGCGCGGGTCGAAGATCTTCTCGTTCCTATGCGCGATGGCGGGTCCATTCGTGTGCGTGCGTATTATCCGATCGAGCCGAATTGGGCGGAGCCGCTTGGCGCGCTCATGTATCTGCATGGCGGCGGCTTTACGGTGGGAAGCATCGAAACGCACGACGCGCTGTGCCGCAAGTTCGCGCACGACGCGGGCTGCGCGGTGGTATCGGTCGATTACCGGCTTGCGCCCGAACACAAGTTTCCGGTCGCCGTGAACGATGCCTTCGACACCTTGCAATGGCTCGCGCGCGAGGCGTCCACGTTGGGGATCGATCCGGCTCGCATCGCGATTGGTGGAGACAGCGCGGGTGGCACGCTCGCGACGGTGTGCTCGGTGCTGGCGCGCGATGCAGGCATCGCCTTGCAATTGCAGATGCTGATTTATCCGGGGACGAGCGCGTGGCAGCGAAGCGAATCGCATGCGCGGCTTGCCGAAGGGTACTTGCTGAGCGCAGAGACGATTCAATGGTTCTTCGAGCAGTACGTGCGCGATGAACGCGACCGGGACGACTGGCGTTTTGCGCCGCTGGATGCGGCGGGCGGGCAGCCGGATTATCGTGGCGTGGCGCCGGTGTGGATCGCGGCTGCTGATCATGATCCGCTTTACGATGAAGATGTCGCTTACGCGGAGAAGCTTTCAGCGCAGGGCGTATCGGTGGAACTCATGCGGTATGAAGGGATGATTCACGAGTTCTTCAAGATGGGCGGGTTTGTTCGCGACGTGGCGCGGGCGCATGCGGATGCGGTGGCTGCGTTGAGGAAGGCGTTGGGGTGAGGGCTTGATTAGATTCTGAAAAGTACATGGCAAATCGCCGATTCAAAGGCGAAGTCGCTAAGATGCTTAGGTCGCAATCCGAAGTATCAGGAATATGTCTGAGCGCTATGCTGCTGAATTGGGTATACCCCGGAGCCCTTTGTGTTCTCGTTCAAACAAGATTTCGCTCGTTTTCAATGGCAGCTCACTGATCTTGCACGGCTCGAATGGGCGCTCATATGCTGGAGTTTCGGGGCGCCCTGACGAAAACAACATTTTCGATTACTCGTCTGCCCGGCAACGTCAAACGGGGGAAGGGCCCATTCCAAAAGGAAGGTATTGGATCAATCCATCCGAACTGTGGACAAATCACTGGTACAGTCTCGCTCCACGCGCCGCTTGGGGAGATCATCGCATTACCATCCACGTGTACCCTGGAACGGACACCTACGGACGTGGAGGCTTCTTCATACACGGTGGAACTCATTCCGGAAGCGCTGGCTGTATCAACCTGCACTCGCGTATGGAAAATTTGGTTCGCGATCTTGAGGATGCAGCCAACTCGTCGCCCGACTGCTACATTCCTCTGACAGTGCGGTACTGAGAATGGCGACGTCACGACCGCTCAGGGTTCTCGCACTCGCAGCCGTATTCGTAATGACAACGCTCGTCGGCGCGTTCAACGCACTCAATCTCTACGAGGCCTTCGGCAGCGGCCCGCCGTATTACTCGCTCACGACCAACATGGATAAATGGTCCAGCCCAGTGCCGATGCTGGCTTTGGTGGACGCTGTCGCCATTGCGATTACCGCGATAGTGCTCTTACTGTTGAAACGTGGGTCGCGGCGATCATGCGTCACGCCACCTCAAACCTGAACGCCCGCACAAAATCCCCCGGCCGCACGACCTTGTGCGAACCGTCATCGTCACTGCGTTCCTTGACATGCAGCTCTACACCATGCGTCAGCGGCAACACTTGCAACGCCGTCGTCCCGCGCGTGCCGTATTCATCGGTCTCGATAAACGCCGCCGACAACACGCGTTCACGCTCGATGGAAAGGCCAGTGGATGGCAAGACGTGATCGTCGGCGATACGCGGGTCACGCAAGGTTTCGATCAGCTGGTCGAGCGATGGCCGCTCATCGGCGTGAATCAAATCGCGTAAAGCATCGCGCTGGGCGACGAGCTTCGGCCACGGCGTATTCAGCAAGCTATTCGACAACCCATGCACGCCCGCTTCGAGCAAAACCGGCTCGGCATCGGCGCGATTGCCGTACCAGCCGAGCTCACGTCGTGTGAAATCCCCGCACAGCAAATTGAAGCCGTTGTACCGATGACCTTCCAGGGCAACGCGCTTGAGATACTTCAAAGGCTCGACGCGCTCGCCCGTCAAATATTTGCTGACCAACGTGCCACGCGTGGGCGCATCCGGCCGCATCTCGCTCGGCGCACGATAGTTCGTCAGCGCGGCAAAGCGCCCGTCGCGCGTTACGCCAAGCCACGTGCCGCCGCCCGTCAGATCCCGGCCCGCGAGCACGCCGGGCGCGTCGGTCCACCAATGCATCGGGTCGGTCTCGCGGCGGAAGAACTCGTCGCGATTCGCCGCCAGCGTCAGCAGCGCGCGGCCGTTGGCGGGCGCGGCCTGGGGTTGCCAGTCGAAGACGATCAGGCACATGGCGTTCAGGCGTCGGCAGGAAAGGCGTAGGGCAGCGGCACGAATTCGAGCGCGGGGCCATCGGCGGCGCCGACGTGCACCGAGCCGTTATCCAGCGACGCCAGCTTGATCTCGACGAGACAATCCACGCCGCCGCCTTCGGCCGGCGCCACGTTGACCACCATGCCGCAAGGCTGACCGGGATCGGCCGAATGGAACAGCTCGGCGCCCGGCGTGGCCGATTCGCCGTGCGCGAGCGCCGTGCGTCGCTTGATCGTGCCGCGATATTGGCTGCGCGCGACGATCTCCTGTCCCGGATAGCAACCCTTCTTGAAGTTCACCGCGCCCAGCACGTCGAAGTTGACCATCTGCGGGACGAACCGCTCGGTCGTCGTCTGCGTGATGCGCGGCTCGCCCGCATGGATGTCGAGCCAGTCCCACAGCGCCGGTCCCGCGCGCCGCAACTTCTCGCCGAGCTCGGGCAGTCGTGCTTCGATATCGGCCCTCGGGCCGACCCACAGGAAACGCGGCCGATGCGCCGCATCCGGCACACGAATCAGCGCGCCATGCGGACCTTCCACCTTGACATGCACGCCGTCGGGCAACGCATCGAAGATGCCGGAGAGCGCCGCGCGCACATCGCCCGCAAAGCCGACTGCCGCGAGTTCCGGCGTCGCGTCACTCAGTTTCGCCTTTGCGCGCAGCACGAACATGGACAGACGCTTTTGCACGGGCGCCTGGACATCGTGCGAGATCAAGAGACGCACGGTATCGGCTGAACGCCACATGAGAAACGAACCCAGCAGGCGTCCCTTCGGCGAGCAATAGCCCGCGAGGCGCGCCGTGGATGCGTCGAGATGCTGGACGTCGTTGGTGACCTGGTTGTGCAGGAACGAAGCGGCATCCTCGCCCTTGATGTCGATCACGCCGAACTGCGTGAGCGGCACGAAAACGCCCGCTGTCTTCACGGCTTCGAAGTCGTCGGCGGGAATGGCGCTTGGAGCGGAACCGGGGGAAAGCTGGGTTTGGGAATTCATGGCGTCAAGTGCGGTCAATCCTGTCAGTCGGTCCGGCCGGTCAAACTGACCGGGGCGCAGGCGGGCAAGTTATTATATTGGTCTTATTCCTAGTGTGTCTGGCATGTCCCTTTTCAAGAAATGCGTCGTGGCGGTGGTGATCGTCGCGGTGCTCGCGGCGGCGCTCGCAGGTGGCGTCTATTACTGGGCCAATCGGCCGATGAACCTCACGCCCGCCGAACTCGACGTCACCATCAAGCCTCACAGCAGCCTGCGCAGCGTCAGCGCCCAGTTGATTCGCGGCGGCGTGCCGGTCGAATCCGAGCTTTTCGTGTTGATGACGCGCGTGCTCGGGCTTTCGTCGCAGCTCAAATCCGGCAATTACGCGTTCAAAAGCGGCGTGACACCCTATGAAGTGCTGCAAAAGATCGCGCGCGGCGACGTCAACGAGTACGTGGCCACCGTCATCGAGGGCTGGACGTTGCAAAAAATGCGCGCCGAACTCGACGCCAACTCCGCGCTCGCGCACGACACCGCCGGCATGTCCGACACGGACCTCTTGCGTGCAATCGGCGCGCCCGAGGTGGACAAGGCATCGGCGGAAGGACTGTTTTTCCCGGATACCTATCTTTTCGACAAAGGCACGAGCGACCTCACGGTCTACAAGCGCGCGTACCGGATCATGCAGCAGCGGCTCACCGAAGCCTGGAACACGCGCTCGCCGAATTTGCCTTACAAGACGCCTTACGAGGCGCTCGTCATGGCGTCGATCGTCGAGAAGGAGACGGGGCGCGCAACCGACCGGCCGCTCGTGGCGGCGGTGTTCGCCAACCGGCTGCGGATCGGCATGCCGCTACAGACCGACCCGACCGTCATCTACGGCCTCGGTCCGGCTTACGGCGGGCATCTGAAGAAAAAGGATCTGCAGACCGACACTCCGTACAATACCTACACGCGCATGGGTCTGCCGCCCACGCCGATCGCGCTGCCCGGCGTGGCCGCGCTCACCGCGACGCTCAATCCCGCCGCGAGCAATGCGCTCTATTTCGTGTCGCGCGGCGACGGCAGCAGCATCTTTTCCGACAACCTGGGCGACCACAACAAGGCCGTCGACAAATACATCCGGGGTCAGTGAATGGCGCGGGGCAAGTTCATTACTTTCGAGGGTATCGACGGAGCGGGCAAGACCACGCATCTGGAGTGGTTTCGCGAGCGGCTCGCCGAAAAACTCGCCGCGCACGCGCGCTCGGTCGTGATGACGCGCGAGCCGGGCGGCACACCGCTCGGCGAAACGTTGCGCGGCATTCTGCTGAATCAGCCAATGGACCTCGAAACCGAGGCGCTCCTCATGTTCGCCGCGCGCCGCGAGCATCTCGCGCAGGTCATCGAACCGGCGCTCGCGCATGGCGACTGGGTGCTGTCGGACCGTTTTTCGGATGCCACCTTTGCTTATCAGGGCGGTGGACGCGGTCTGCCGCGCGACAAGCTGGAAGCGCTGGAACGCTGGGTGCAGGGCGGTTTTCAGCCGGACCTTACCGTTCTGTTCGACATTCCGACGGAGACCGCGAGCGAACGCCGTTCGGCCGCGCGCGCGCCGGACAAGTTCGAGAGCGAATCGGAGGCATTTTTTAAGCGCACGCGCGCCGAATATCTGCGGCGCGCGGCCGAATCGCCGCAGCGGTTTTTCATCGTCGATTCGAGCCGGCCCATCGACGATATCCGCACGCAGCTCGAAGATGTCATCGCGAGCCTTTGATCCACGCTCAAGCAACGCCTAACCCACTGAACCGCCGATGATTTATCCCTGGCAAGCCAACGACTGGCAGCGTCTCCAGCAGCTACGCGCGAACTGGCCGCATGCGCTTTTGCTGCATGGCGAAGCGGGCATCGGCAAGCTGCAATTCGCGCAGCATCTGGCGAAGGGGCTGCTGTGCGAAACGCATCTGCCGAGCGGCGAGCCGTGCGGTACGTGTTCCGCTTGCCTGTGGTTCTCGCAGGGCAATCATCCCGACTACCGCGCGGTGTTGCCCGAGGCGCTTGCGGGGCTTGGGGCGGCAGGCGCGGATTCTTCCGCCGATGCATCCGCCGAGAAAGCCGAGAAAGCCGATGGCGACGAAGGCAAGAAGAGCCGCGCGCCGAGTAAGGAAATCAAGATCGAACAGGTACGCGCGCTGCTCGACTTCTGCAGTCTCGGATCGCATCGCGGCGGCTTGCGTGTCGTGCTGCTGTATCCCGCCGAAGCGCTTAATGTCGCGGCGGCCAACGCGCTCTTGAAAACGCTGGAAGAACCGCCTTCGGGCGTCGTGTTCCTGCTGGTGTCGGCGCGTATCGACCGCTTGTTGCCAACCATCATCAGCCGCTGCCGACAGTGGCCGATGAGCGTGCCGCCCTTCGACGAAGCGCGCGCGTGGCTTGCGTCACGAGGTATCGACGATGCCGCCGGGCTTCTCGCGCAAGCGGGCGGCGCGCCGCTCAACGCGCTTGCGCTCGCGAGCGACGAGAACCGCGCGCTGCGCGATTTCACGTTGGCGCAACTTGCGGCCGGCCCGAACTGCGACGCCTTCGCGTGCGGCGAGAACCTGCAGAAACTGCCGGTGCCGCTGGTGCTCGGCTGGCTGCAACGCTGGCTTTACGACGTACTCGCCGAGCGCACGGCAGGCCGCCCGCGCTATTTTCCGGGCGCGGCCAAGGCGCTCGCGCGATGCGCCGCCAGCGCCGACCCGGCCGCGCTTTCGCGCTACATGAAAACCGTCACGCGGCAACGCGCCGTGGAGAATCATCCGTTGAACGCGCGTCTCGTGTTCGAGGAACTCTTCATGGGCTATCGCGGCATCTTCGCCTGAACCTGAACGCAATCACGCCATGAGTCTTCAATATCGAGACGCCACGCTGGACGACCTGCCCGCCATCGTCGCCATCTACAATTCGACGGTCGCCTCGCGCCTCGTCACGGCCGACCTCGATCCGGTTCCGGTCGAAAGCCGCCTTGCCTGGTTTCACGCGCACGGACCGGACAAGCGTCCGCTGTGGGTCGTGGAAGAGGGCGGCGAAGTCATCGCGTGGCTGAGCTTCTCTGATTTCTACGGCCGTCCGGCCTACGCGCGCACGGTCGAAGTGAGCATTTATCTCGACGAACGCGCGCGCGGCAAGGGGCTCGGCAAGCAGTTGTTGCACGAAGCGCTGGAGCGCGCGCCGACGCTTGATGTGGATACCGTGCTCGGCTTCGTCTTCGGACATAACGAGCCGAGCATGAAGCTCTTCGGCAGCTTCGGTTTCGAGTCGTGGGGCACGCTGCCGCGCGTCGCGGTTCTGGACGGCGTCGAGCGCGATCTCGTCATTCTCGGCTTGCGGCTCGGCGCGAGAGCAAAGGAGTAGCGAATGTTCGTCGATTCCCACTGTCACATCAATTTCGAAGGCCTCGCCGACCGGCTGCCCGAAGTGCTCGACAAGATGCGCCAGCAGAAGGTCACGCACGCGCTTTGCGTGTCGGTGGATCTGGAGACGCTGCCATCGGTGCTCGATATCGCCGAGCGGCACGAGCACATCTTCGCATCGGTTGGCGTGCATCCGGACCACGAAGACGCAACGGAACCGAGCGTCGCGCAACTAGTGGAACTGGCGCGGCATCCCAAAGTCTGCGCAATCGGCGAGACCGGGCTCGACTATTACCGGCTGGAAGGCCGCAGCATCGCCGACATGGAATGGCAGCGCGAGCGCTTTCGCAACCACATTCGCGCGGCGCACGAGACCGGCAAGCCGCTCATCATCCATACGCGTTCGTCGGCGGAAGACACGCTGCGAATCATGGAAGAAGAACGCGCGAGCGTGCCGGGCGGCGTGATGCATTGCTTCACCGAGACGTGGGAAGTGGCGCAAGCCGCGCTCGCGCAGAACTTTCATATTTCGCTTTCGGGCATCGTCACGTTCAAGAAGGCCGAGGACGTGCACGACGTGGCGCGGCGCGTGCCGCTCGAACGTCTGTTGATCGAGACCGACTCGCCATATCTCGCGCCGGTGCCGTATCGCGGCAAGCCGAATGAACCAGCTTACGTGAGCTATGTCGGACGTCACATCGCGCAGTTGCGCGAAGAGACGGACGAAGCGGTCGCGAAAGCCACCACCGACAACTTCTTCCGGCTGTTCAAGATCCCGCCGGGCGCGCAGGCCGTCTGACCGGCACGCTCGGCGAGAACCACTGTTTCAAAGGCAATCCAAAGGTTCACTATGAATAAATCCCCGATGTTTTCCTCGCGTGAAGCGGGACAAAGCAAGCGCACGAGCACACGTTCGAGCACGCGGCAAATGTTGGTCGGCGTGCTGCTCGCCGCGTGCGCGTTCGCGCAACCCGCGTTGGCCGAGTCCGTGGACGCGCTCATCAAGGACGTCAAGTTCGACGACATCTCCTCGGTCAAGAAGGCGCTTTCGCAGGGCGCGGACCCGAATACCGTCGACAACACGGGCGCACCGCTCATCGTGATCGCCGCGCGCGAGAAGTCGGACAAGGTAGGCCAGGCGCTTGCCGACAATCCCAAGACCGATCTGGAGAAGCAGGACCCGGCCGGTGAAAACGCGATGATGCTCGCCGCGCTCAACGGCGACGCGACTTTCGTGAATCTCCTGATCGCCAAGGATGCCGAAGTGAACAAGAAGGGCTGGTCGCCGCTGCACTACGCGGCAACCAACGGTCATGACGATATCGTGAAGATTCTGCTCGACCATTCGGCCTATATCGATGCCGGCGCGCCGAACGGCACGACGCCGCTCATGATGGCCGCGCGCGGCGGGCATCTGTCCACCTGCAAGCTTTTGCTCGACGAAGGCGCGGACTTGCGCGTGAAGAACCAGCTTGGCATGACGGCTGTGGACTTCGCGAAAAAGTACAACGAGAAGGACGTCGCGGAAGGCCTGCAGGCACGCCTCGACGCCATGCCGGCGGCCTCGACGGGCGCCGCAAGCAGCACAAACAGTGCAAAATAACGTAACCACGGGGAGCGGGCGGCCAGGCGCGGCCGCCGCGCCCCTTTGAGCCGCCGCTCCACATAAAAGGAAGACCATGCTGCGGAAATTCGTCTTCGCCTGTGTTCTCGCCACGCCCGTCAGCGCGTTCGCATTCACTGGCAGCGATTTAAATCAACTTTGCACCAAGACCGACCCGAACTCCCGTACTGCCTGCGCGGCCTATATCGAAGGCGCCGCGGACGGCGTGTATAACACCATCGAGGCAATTGGCGGAACCTCCGGCCCGCAAGTCGGCCAATACTTTTGCCTGCCCGCCGAAGTCAAGCCGCAACAACTGACCGATGCAGTGCGCAAGTACATCGCGGACAATCCCGACAAGTCCGGCTTCAATGCGACGACCATGGTGTCGCTCGGACTTGGCAAGGCGTTTCCCTGCAAGGCGGAACGTTGATCGCAAGGCTTCGAGGCGGGCAGCGAATTTGCTTGATGCTCGACGCCGCCCGCCTCTGCACTTGAAGACGTAGAAGCCGACCTGGACGCCGACTAAAGACGCACCCCGGCAGCACGAACCGCGCACGATGCGTCCGACATGGCGCATAGTGGCGAGGCTCGTGCACGCGGCCGCCGTATCCACCTTCCTGCGAGGCTGATCCCGCGACGCTCATGCTTTCTTTCGACCGCTTTCTCGATCTAGCCGAGCGCCCGCTCGGCACCTGGCCCGGCGCGCTGTGCGCCGCCGCCATCGCACTGATCGTCGCCATCGGGGTGCATCGGATCGGTGCGCGCGTCTTGACGCGCGTCGCGCGGCCGTATCCGCTGATGAGCACGGTGCTGCGCTACATCGACGCGCCCGCGCTCGTCCTCATCATCATGCTCGCGTTCGGCTTCGTGATCTTCGAGGCGCCGGACACGCTGCCGCTCATCGGCGTATTGCGCGATATCGAAACCGTCGCGTTGATCGGTGCGCTCACGTTCCTCGCCGCGCGTTCGGCGAGCGCGGTGGGCGAGGCGATCGTGCAGGCGCATCCGCTCGATACCGACGACAATCTCAACGCGCGCCGCATCCACACGCAGGCGCGCGTGCTGGCGCGCTCGGTCATGGTGGTGATCGTGATCATCGGTTTTGGCGGGGCGCTCATGGCGTTTCCGAGCGTGCGGCAGATCGGCGCGAGCTTGCTGGCTTCCGCCGGTGTGGCGGGTTTGGTCGCGGGTATCGCCGCACGGCCCGTGCTCGGCAATCTGATCGCCGGCTTGCAGATCGCGCTGTCCCAACCCATTCGTCTCGATGACGTCGTCGTGATTCAGGGCGAGTGGGGCCGCGTCGAAGAGATCACGGGTACCTATGTGTCGATCCGCATCTGGGACCAGCGGCGGCTGATCGTGCCGTTGCAATGGTTCATCGAGAATCCGTTCACCAACTGGACGCGCAATAGCTCGCAGATCATCGGCACGGTGTTTCTTTTCGTCGATTACCGCATGCCGATCGCGCCGCTGCGCGCGGAACTCGAACGCATTCTGGCGAGCGCGCCGGAGTGGGACGGTCGCGTGCAAGTGCTGCAAGTCACCGATGCCACCGAGCACGCCATGCAATTGCGCGCGCTCGTCAGTTCCTTCGACTCCGCGCTCAATTGGGATTTGCGCTGCCGGGTGCGCGAAGGCTTGCTGAATTTCGTGCAGGCGGCGTATCCGCAGTATCTGCCACGCGCACGGGCCGATCTCTCCACCGACAGCAAGCACGTGGACTTCGCGCCGCCGCTGGAACGCGCCAACACGGCATCGCCCACCACCGCGAATACCGCGGCGGACCCGGTCGCGAGCCGGGGCGAGCGCACGGGTCCCGATCCGCGCGCGAACTCGGCGGCATCGACCGCGCCGGTGGATGCGCTGAAGCGATAGAAGCGACAGAAATTTCAAGCGAAGCACCGCAACCGAATCATCGTAGTCAGCAAACGAAAAAGGAATACTCATGAGCCGTCTCGTCGTCGTATCCAACCGGGTCGCTACCCCGACCGAAACCAAGGGCTCTGCGGGCGGCCTCGCCGTCGGCGTGTTCGGCGCGCTGAAAGACAGCGGCGGCGTGTGGTTCGGCTGGAGCGGGGACGTGGTGAGCGAGACCGTCGCGAACCAGGGGCCGACGCTGCAGCAGGACGGCGCGGTGACGTTCGCCACCGTCGGCCTGCCGAAGAAGGACTACGACCAGTACTACCGCGGCTTTTCCAACGCCATGCTGTGGCCGGTTTTCCACTATCGCAACGATCTCGCCGTCTACGATCGTGACGAATACGCGGGGTATCGGCGCGTGAATTCATGGCTCGCGCACAAACTCATCAAGCTGCTCGAACCGGAAGACGTGATCTGGGTGCACGACTATCACCTGATTCCGTTCGCCGAGGCGTTGCGCAGCGCGGGCGTGACGAATCGCATCGGCTTCTTTTTGCATATCCCGTTTCCGTCGCCGCAAATTCTCTTGAACATTCCGCCTCACGAGGAGCTCGTCAAGTCGCTGTGCTGCTATGACGTCGTGGGCTTTCAGACCGAGGGCGATCAGACCGCGTTCCACGATTACATCGTGCGGCACGCGCACGGCACGGCGACGCCCGACGGACATGTCGAAGCGTTCGGTCGCAAGCTCACGACGGGCGTCTACCGCATCGGCGTGTTTCCGGACGAGATCGCCGAACAGGCCGAGCGCGGCGAAGCGCGTCAGGATGTCATGGACCTCAAGCAGAGTCTGGAAGGGCGCAAGCTCATCATGAGCGTCGATCGGCTCGATTATTCGAAAGGGCTTGTCGAGCGCTTTCGCGCGTTTGAGCATTTTCTGGAGAAGTCGCCGGAATGGCGCGGCAATGTCACGCTCGTGCAGATTGCGCCGCCTACGCGCTCGGACGTGGAGACGTATCAACAGATCCGCCAGAATCTGGAATACGAAGCAGGGCGCATCAACGGGCGCTATTCCGGCCTCGATTACACGCCTATCCGGTATCTGAATCAGCGTTACGACCGGTGGAAGCTGATGTCGCTGTTTCGCGAATCGCAAGTCGGGCTCGTCACGCCCTTGCGCGACGGCATGAATCTCGTCGCCAAGGAATATATCGCCGCGCAGAATCCCGACGATCCGGGCGTGCTCGTGCTGTCGCAATTCGCCGGCGCGGCCGCGGAAATGACGGGCGCGGTGATGGTGAATCCGCATGACATCGTCGGCACCAGCGACGCCATCTCGCGCGCACTCGCCATGCCGCTCGCGGAACGCCGCCAGCGCTACGAAACCAACATGACTTCGCTGCGCAAATACGATCTGGGCGTGTGGCGGGACAATTTCCTTGCCGATCTTCGTGGCAAACCGCGCAAGAAGCCCGCGCCGGCCATGAAAAAGAACCCGTAACCGCCATCCGAAGCGATTGTTTCGGACCTGTAACAGAGCGATGAAAGTGAAATAGGCGGCGGTGTTGACGCATGAGCCGTCGATAATGACATCACGTGCCAAACCAGCGCGCAAAACGAGCGCGCCGTCGCCTAGGGCAAACCTCGTTATCCAGACCTTACGGCCTACTGTCATACTCAACACACGTTCAGGCGACTTGCCCGAACGTTTAGGGAACTTGGCGCGACCTTTTCGCATGACGCGAGAACGAGCATTGCAGCGCTGACGCCGGCCGGCACGAAGTTCACGGCCGACAGGGAGACGAGAACGATGAGAATTGCCCAGATTGCCCCGCTGACGGAATCGGTGCCGCCCAAGTTGTACGGCGGAACGGAGCGCGTCGTCTCGTATCTGACCGAGGCGCTCGTCGAGCTCGGTCACGAAGTCACGCTTTTCGCCACCGGCGACTCGCAAACCAAGGCGAATCTCGAAGCCGTCTGGCCGCGCGCGTTGCGTCTGGACCCGGCCATTCGCGACCGCATCGCGCCGCACATGCTGCTGCTGGAAATGGTGCGCCGCCGCGCGGAAGATTTCGATGTCCTGCATTTCCACATGGACTACTACTCGTTCTCGCTGTTCAAGCGCCAGGACACGCCGTTTCTCACGACCATGCATGGCCGGCTCGATCTGCCTGAGCAGCAGCCGGTTTTCGATACTTTCAACACCGCGCCGGTGGTGTCCATCTCCGATGCGCAGCGTCATCCGCTGCCGCAGGCGAAGTGGGTGACGACGGTTTATCACGCGCTGCCGGAAAAGCTCTACGAACCGCAACCGGTCAAGCAGGAATATCTCGCATTTCTCGGGCGCATTTCGCCGGAAAAACGCGTGGATACGGCCATTCGCATTGCCGGGCGTTGTGGCTTGAAGATCAAGATCGCCGCCAAGGTGGACGCGGCGGACCACGAATACTTCGAACGTGAGATCGCGCCGCTTTTCAAGCTGCCGTACGTGGAATATATCGGCGAGATCAACGACAGTCAGAAGGCCGAGTTCTTATCGGGCGCGCATGCCTTGCTTTTTCCGATCGACTGGCCGGAGCCATTCGGTCTGGCGATGATCGAGTCGATGGCGTGCGGCACGCCTGTCATCGCGTTCAATCGCGGCGCCGTGCCGGAAGTGGTGGACGAGGGCGTCTCGGGGTTCATCGTCGAAGACGAGATCGGTGCGGTGGCCGCCGTGAATCGGCTGCATACGCTGTCGCGCGAAGGCGTGCGCAAGCGTTTCGAGGAGCGCTTCACCGCGCACCGGATGGCGCGGCAGTATATCGATGCGTATCAGTCCGTCGTGCGCGCGCAGAAGCGCTCGCGCTTCAAGCTGATCGATCGCGCGACGACTTAAGTCCGCAACGCGAAAGCACAAAAAAACCGCCGTGTGCCGCGACCGTCAAGTCGCGACACACGGCGGTCATGCTTTGTCGACGCCAAAAGCAGCAAAACGCGCGGCCAGGCCGCGCGAGCCGGCTTTTACATCTTCAGGCGCGTCACCTTCGTGCCTGCCAGCGATACGTCGGCCATCAAGCCGGCGTTGGTCAGCACGAACGCCTCGACCGGGCTGGTGGCCGTGTTCGTATCCACCGCGCCGTTTGCGCCCATCTTCACGAGTGCCACGGATGCATCCGCGCCGGCAGACCAGCCGTCCGAATTGCGGAATTTGTCGAGCGCGTCTTGCGTCATGAACAGGAAGATCAGCGACTTCGACTGCGCGCCTGCCTGCAGGCCGAACGAGCCGGATGTCGTGCTGTAGTAGCCGACCGTGCCGCCGCCCACGCGCAGTGAACCCTTGCCGTATTGGGCGCCGACGATGAAGCCAGCCTGAATGACGGACGGAAACACCAGAATGCCGCGCGACTTGGCGACCAGTTCGCGCGAACCGGCGACGGTCGAATAGAGGCGCTGGATTGCGCTGTCGACGTCCGCGTCGATGGAGCGGCGGTCGTCAGCGGTGCCTGCGGCCTTTTCCTGACCCGTGTTGGAATTGGTCGTACAACCCGCCAGCGTGAGGCCGCCAAGTGCCAGCACAGCCGTCGACTTGAGCATGAAGTTTCGTCTTTGCATCGTTGTTCTCCATCGTGGAATTTGGGAAACCCCATTAGATCGGGAGGGTGAGGTTCGCCAAGTTATAGCACAGCACCGTGCAACCACCAGACCCCGCCGGATGACCCGAAAAATTGCTTCGAACCAACCCGCGCGCAGTGCCGCCGCTCCCTTCGGTAACTTTGACTTGGCAAGCTTACTCCCAATCTGTCACTGATATCGTTGTTGCGTAGCTACACGACTAAAACCTTCGTCATGCGATACAGCGCAACGCTCACACGGAAACCGCTCGATTGGAAAGACCTGACAGCGCGTTTTCGCCCGAACCGTTTCCGTATGGCTTGCATTTATTTCACCGCACGGCCGTCGATGTTACGCCGCGGCCGCTGTCACCAGTAGCAACGACCGTTCCCGACCCGGCTTCAAGGGTGACTCGTCGTTTTTACTTTGGGCGCGGGCGGGGCTGCCGAAGCGTTTTGCTCGCCTGGCGTGCGCCGTAGCAGTCGTCGAATGATGCCGATTACCATGCCGAGCACGAACAAAAATGCAGCAGGAACGACCCAGTAGCCGACGAACGCGTGCCAGAGATAACCCGCGAGCGTGGATTTGCGATGATCGTATTCGTCGAGCGCTTCCTGATGCTTGCCCGCATTGGCGCTGAGGATGTCGGCGGGACAGCCGGCGGCGCGCGCTTCGTCGGGCGCGCCATGACAGCGAGCCGCGGCGCCCGATGCGCGTTGGGCATCGGTCAGTTCCCACGTGGATAGCGACTTTTGCAGATCGACCGTGTTGTAGGCCATTTCGTCGCGTACTTCGTTGACCGCGACGATCATCACCGGCACGAGCCAGAAGGTGATCGTGACGAGCCACCGCCTGAACCAGCGGTTCTTGTGTCTCCATGCCATCCATTGCCTCCGTGCGAGGCATGACGCCCCGCTAGACGAGCGGCGGCCGATGGCGTGTTTCTTCGAATATTGGGGGCCGCCTTCGCGCCATCTTAGGAGAAAAAGACGACGGTGCGAATCATTTGCTTGGGTGCAGTGCAATATCCCCAAGCGGCAAGTGGCGAAGGATGGGCGCCGCGCGATGCCGCGCGGCGCATTCCGCAATGCCGGCAATCAGCCTTTGTTGCTGAGGCAGCTCTTCATGAACGCCTTGCGGTCGTCGCCCTTCTTGCCGGATGCCTGACCATTGCACGCGGTCATCTTCTCTTGCTGGGTCATGGGCGCGGCGGCGGGCGCCGACGACGACAGACAACTCTTCATGAACGCCTTGCGCTCATCGCCTTTCTTGTCGGCTGCCTGCTTGTTGCAGTCGGTCATCTTCGATTGCTGGCTGTTGGCGGCGAACGCCGGGCTCGCGCTGATCGTGAGGCTGGAAACAGCGATGACTGCTGCAAGGGCGGTGGCTCGAATGATCATGTGACGCTCCCTGATTTGAATGAAGTTTGTTCTTTGGACGACGAATGCCGGATGCGCTCCTGACAAGCACGCGCCATCCGCCCGTGCATTATGGCAAACCGAATATCACTGATGTGTGGCATCGGGTGAAATCGGGAGACGAGAGGGAATACGCCTTGCAAACGGCTTTCGCGATAAGGCAAAAGAGCGCGCGTATGCAGCTCGCTGTAAGACCGGCATGTTCATGGACGCCTCGAGAGTTTTTAGTGCAGCATTCAGAAAAGGCGGCTGTCCTACCCACGGCCGCCACCAACGACAAGGAGCACGCGCATGTCCACTCCGCTATCCGATCACTACAAGGGTTTCGAAATCAAGGTGCAGGCTTTGCGGCGCGCGAAGGAGCGTGACGAACCCGACGACGGTCCGCGCCATTTCGATATCGTCACGACGATATCCCGCAGCGCGCACGGCGACAGCGGCCGCACCGCGATGTTCGGCGTGCCCGATCAGGAACCTTTCGAAAGCCCGATCGACGCGGTGCGCGCGGGCATCGACTACGCGCGCAAGATTATCGACAACGAGATCGAAGGCGAGTCGGTGGAAGACCTTTGAAACCCTTGACCACAAGCACATTGCATCCGCCAACGGCCGCGGCTGGCGGCTTTCTTCTTGCGAATGCGGTCGAGCCATCATTTCGGCGCATGTTCAAAGCGCCCACTACACGTTAGCCCGATTGACCCGACGCCGCTTCGCAACGAGAATCGACGGCGGGCAAACGTTGAACAGCATTGAAAGCAGCGACTGGACATTCGCGTTTGCCAACGCTCGTCAGGCTATGAGATTGACCAGAATCAGTTTCGCCCAGACAACTCAAAACGAAAGTACTGGAGGAGATCCATGAATCGAAACATCCGCCGCCGCGTGCTGTCGGCCGCCGTCGCGCTGATCGCGTGCTCCGCGCTGCCGTTCGCATCGTCGTCCGTCTTTGCGCAGACGCCGGCCAAGCCGAAGGTCGCGCTCGTCATGAAGTCGCTCGCCAACGAGTTCTTCCTGACCATGGAAAACGGCGCGAAGGATTATCAGCAACACAACTCCGGCCAGTTCGATCTCATCACCAACGGCATCAAGGACGAAACCGATACCGCCGCGCAGATTCGCATCGTCGAGCAGATGATCGTCTCCAAGGTCGACGCGCTCATCATCGCGCCAGCGGATTCGAAGGCGCTCGTGCCGGTGATCAAGAAGGCGGCGGACGCGGGCATCATCGTCGTCAATATCGACAACCGGCTGGACCCGGACGTTTTGAAGTCGAAAAATCTGAACGTGCCGTTCGTCGGTCCGGACAACCGCAAGGGCGCGAAGAAGGTCGGCGACTATCTGGCCAAGCATCTGAAGAAGGGCGATGAAGTGGCGATCGTCGAAGGCGTGACCACGACGACCAACTCGCAGGCGCGCAGCGCCGGCTTCAAGGACGCGATGGAAGGTGGCGGCATGAAGGTCGTCGCGCTGCAGTCGGGCGACTGGGAAATCGACAAGGGCAACGCGGTCGCCTCGCAGATCCTGAACGCGAACCCGAACGTGAAGGCGCTCCTGTGCGATAACGACAACATGGCGATCGGCGCGGTGTCGGCCGTGCGCGCGGCAGGCAAGGCGGGCAAGGTGCAGGTGGTCGGCTTCGACAACATCACGGCCATCAAGCCGATGTTGAAGGACGGCCGCGTGCTCGCCACCGCCGATCAATACGCCGCAAAACAGGCGGTGTTCGGGATCGACGTGGCGCTGAAGGCGATTTCCGGCAAGAAAAAGCAGTCGGAGCTGTCGACGGTCGTGGAAACGCCGGTCGAACTGATCACGAAGTAGGCATGACATGACGAGCTGCTGCCTGTCGTCGCACGCGGCGATGCAGCAGTCAGCTCCGCCCGCCGGAACACGGAGCGGGCGCAAACCTTCACTACGGCATGAATGCGCGAGCCTCGGTCCATTCAAGTTTCGCGGCTTTCATGCCGATAAAGCACGAACGAGCGCGTTTGAACGTCGACGTAGGCCCTTGCCTGCGCGGCGCTTTGCGCCAAGCCGTCGGGCCCCAAGCGGAACACAAAGCGAGGATGCGTAGCCAATTCCATGGCGCCCCTTTCGAGGAGCGAACGACGTGAACGATGCCAGCGTGCTGACAGTCAGCGGGGTCGGCAAGACCTATGTCGAGCCGGTGCTCGCGGACGTCACGCTCGACCTCGTGCCGGGCGAAGCGCTCGCGCTGACGGGCGAGAACGGCGCGGGCAAGAGCACCTTGTCGAAGATCATCGGCGGCCTGGTGAACCCCACGGCCGGCACGATGACGCTCGCCGGCAAGCCGTACACGCCGCAAAGCCGCACCGAGGCCGAAGCGCTCGGCGTGCGCATGGTCATGCAGGAGCTGAATCTGCTTTCGACTTTGTCGATTGCGGAAAACCTGTTCCTCAACCGCCTGCCGAAAAAAGGCGGCTTCGGCTGGATCGACCGCAAGAAGCTCGCTGAAGATGCGCGCCACGCAATGGCGCAAGTCGGGCTCGACGCCATCGACCCGGACACGCTCGTGGGTGCGCTCGGCATCGGGCATCAGCAAATGGTGGAGATCGCGCGCAACCTGATCGGCGATTGCCGCGTGCTGATCCTCGATGAACCGACCGCCATGCTCACCGCGCGCGAAGTCGATTTGCTGTTCGAGCAGATCGACCGCCTGAAAGCGCGCGGCGTCGCGCTCGTGTACATCTCGCACCGGCTCGAGGAATTGCGCCGCGTTGCCGAGCGCGCGGCCGTGCTGCGCGACGGGCGTCTCGTGCATCTCGGACCAATGGCCGAACTGTCGAGCGATCGGCTCGTCACGCTGATGGTCGGACGCGAACTCGGCGAGCGTATCGACCTGGGCGAGAGAAGAATCGGCGGCGTGGCGCTGAAGGTCGCCGGCATGACGCGCGGCAGCGTGGTGCGCGACGTCTCCTTCGAAGTGAAGGCGGGCGAGATTTTTGGGGTGAGCGGGCTGATCGGCGCGGGCCGCACCGAACTTATGCGCCTGATTTACGGCGCGGATCGCGCGGATTCCGGCACGGTCTCGATTGCGCACGGCGGGCAGGCGTTGCGGCCCGTTGCCGTGAATTCGCCATCGGATGCGGTGAAGCACGGCATCGCGCTCATCACGGAGGACCGCAAGGGCGAGGGCCTGCTGCTTGGCTTGCCTATCGCCGCGAACGTTTCACTGGGTAATCTCGACGCGGTGTCGCGTCACGGCGTGATCGACACGAAGCGCGAAGCCGCGCTCGCGCAGACGCAGATCGACGCCATGCGTATCCGCACATCCGGGCCGGCGCAGGCCGTCTCGGAACTGTCGGGCGGCAATCAGCAGAAAGTGGTGATCGGCCGCTGGCTCGCCCGCGACTGCACCGTGCTCCTGTTCGACGAACCGACGCGCGGCATCGACGTGGGCGCGAAGTTCGATATCTACGGGCTCATGGGCGCACTGGCGCGCGAAGGACGCGCGCTCGTGGTCGTGTCGAGCGATCTGCGCGAACTCATGCTGATTTGCGACCGTATCGGCGTGATGTCGGCGGGACGGATGACGGGCGTGTTCGAGCGCGCCAACTGGACGCAGGATGCGCTGCTTGCCGCAGCCTTCGCGGGCTATGCGAAACGCGAAGCCATGCTGCACGAGCCGCTCGCGCCGGACGCGAAGCCGCCCGAACAAGACCAAAAAGTGGAGCACTGAATGACCGGTCAGACTCAAGCCAATCTGCCTGCCGATGCGCCGAAGAGTCCGAAGGGCATCGGCACGCGGCTGGGCTTTTCGAATTACCTCGGTCTCGTCGGCGCGCTCGCCGCGATGATCGCGCTGTTTTCGGTGCTGAGTTCGCACTTCCTCACCTACGAGACGTTCAGCACCATCGCCAACCAGATTCCGGATCTGGTCGTGATGTCGGTCGGCATGACCTTCGTGCTGATCATCGCGGGAATCGACTTGTCGGTGGGGTCGGTCCTGGCGCTCGGCGCATCGGTCGTGAGCGTCGCCGCGTTGAAGTGGCATTGGCCCGCGTTGCCGTCCGCGCTGATGGGCATGGCCGCCGCCGCGCTGACGGGCACGCTGACCGGGCTCGTGACGGTGGCGTGGCGCATTCCGTCGTTCATCGTGTCGCTCGGCGTGCTGGAAGCGGCGCGCGGCGTCGCCTACCAGATGACCAATTCGCGGACCGCGTATATCGGCGACGCCTTCGACTTTCTGTCGAATCCGATCGCTTTCGGCATTTCGCCGTCGTTCGTGATCGCGGTTGCCGTGATGATAATTGCGCACCTGGTCTTGACTCGGACGGTTTTTGGCCGATATCTCGTAGGAATAGGCACGAACGAGGAAGCCGTGCGGCTTGCGGGCGTGAATCCGCGTCCTTACAAGGTAATCGTTTTCGCGTTGATGGGCGCGCTCTCCGGGCTCGCCGCGCTATTTCAGATTTCGCGCCTCGAAGCCGCCGACCCTAACGGCGGCGCGGGGCTGGAGTTGCAGGTGATCGCGGCGGTGGTGATCGGCGGAACGAGTCTGATGGGCGGGCGCGGCTCGGTCATCAGCACGTTCTTCGGGGTCTTGATCATTTCCGTGCTGGCGGCGGGGCTCGCGCAGATCGGCGCGAACGAACCGACCAAGCGCATCATCACCGGGGCGGTGATCGTGGTGGCGGTCGTGCTCGACACGTATCGCAGCCGGCGTAAGCGGGCTTGACGGGGAGCGCCAGGCGAATTCGACCAAGGAGCAAAGGGTAAGGCAGTACGGCGCGCACGGGGCGCGCCGGGATGACAGGCAGCATGCAGCAAAGACCAGGGCGATCGGGGAAGCGGCAGCATTACGCCGTAGCTGACGGGAACAGCGAGACCAAAAAGCGCACGCGAGGCCAGTGCGCACCGAACGCCTATTTCAAATAAGAGAGCAGCAGCACAAAGATAGCGAAGGACGATGTATGGCGACGATAAAAGACGTGGCAGCCATTGCCGGGGTGTCGTTTACGACGGTGTCCCATGTGGTCAACAATTCGAGGCCGGTATCGGCCGATGTCAGGGCGAAAGTAGAACGGGCAATTCGTGAACTCGATTACGTGCCCTCGGCCGTCGCGCGTTCGCTGAAGGCGAAGTCCACCGCGACCATCGGCCTCCTGGTGCCGAACGCGACGAACCCTTATTTCGCGGAACTCGCGCGCGGCGTCGAGGACGGCTGCGCGAAGAACGGCTATTGCGTATTCTTCTGCAATTCGGACGACGATCCCGCGAAGCAGCGCCACTACCTGCGCGTGCTGCAGGAAAAGCGCATCGACGGGCTGGTCATTGCATCGGCGGGTGAGGATTCGGTGCTCGCGCACAGCCTTTCCGGATCGCGCGAACCGCTCGTGATCGTTGACCGGAATATCGAAGGCGTCACGGCCGATCTCGTGCAGATCGACCACGAGAAGGGCGCGTATCTCGCCACGCGGCATCTGCTGCAACTCGGGCATTCGGAGATCGGCTGCATTACCGGGCCGGTCGCGACGGCGGTGAGCGCTATGCGTCTGCATGGCTTCATTCGCGCGATGGCCGAACGCGGTATCGAGATCGAGCCGAACGCGATCGTGCAGAGCGATTTCTCGGCGACAGGCGGTTACGCGGCAGCATCGCAACTGTTCGACTCGATGAAGCCGACGGCCATTTTCGCGTGCAACGACATGATGGGCATCGGTGCATTGCGGGCGGCCGCGGAACGCCATATCAACGTGCCGACGGATTGCTCGATCATCGGTTTCGACGATGTCGAACTCTCGCGGTACACGTATCCCGCGCTCTCTACCGTCGGACAGTCGGTGCGCGCGCTCGGCGAAATGGCCGCGCAAACGCTGATTGAGCGGATCACCGGCAAGCTCGCGGGCAATACGCGGCGGCGCGTCGTGGCGCCGCGTCTCGTGCGGCGCGAATCGACGGCGGTCGTGCACGAGGCGCGACGCGCCGGATAGAAGTTGGAAGCAACACAAGGAGCGTAATGAGCGACAAGTCAATAGCCAAGCAAGGCCGCGTCACCGTGGTCGGCAGTCTGAACATGGATCTGGTCGCACGCGCGCCGCGTCTGCCGAAACCCGGCGAGACGCTCGCAGGCCACGCGTTCGCGCAAGTGCCGGGCGGCAAGGGCGGTAATCAGGCGGTGGCGGCGGCGCGTCTGGGCGCGGAGGTCGCGATGATCGGCTGCGTCGGCGACGACAGCAACGGTGCGACGCTCAAGACGAGTCTCGAGGCGGAAGGCATCGACTGCGCCGCGGTGGCTCTCAGCACCGACGCACCGACGGGTGTCGCGCTCATCATCGTCGACGATGCGAGCCAGAACGCCATCGTGATCGTGGCGGGCAGCAACGCAAAGGTGACGCCCGAGAGCATCGCGTCTCGAGAGGCGCTTCTTGCGCGCGCCGACGTAATCGTTTGCCAGCTGGAAACGCCGCCGGACACGGTGCGCGCGGCGCTTGCCGCCGGCCGGCGTCTGCAGCGCACGACCATCCTCAACCCCGCGCCCGCCGCGAACGAGTTGCCGGCCGACTGGTTCGGCCTCGTCGATTATCTGATTCCGAACGAACTCGAAGCCGCGACGCTGTCGGGCATTGCCATTTCCACACCCGACGATGCGCGCCGCGCCGCGCACGCGCTCCGGCAAAAAGGCGCGCGCAACGTGATCGTGACGCTCGGTGGGCAGGGCGTCTTCGCGCTGCTCGAATCAGACGGTAACGGCGACGACGGCGGCCAGCACTTGCCTTCGCCGAAAGTGCAGGCTGTCGATACCACCGCGGCGGGCGATACCTTCATCGGCGGATTTGCCGCCGAACTTGCGCGCGGCTCGGCGGTGCTCGACGCCATCGGTTTCGGCCAGCGCGCCGCCGCGCTTGCGGTCACGCGTGAGGGCGCGCAGCCTTCGATTCCGCATCGCAGCGAAATTTCCGCATAAGTGTTCAGTTTTCGCTGAAAACCGGCGCGTAGCTTGCGCCGTTCTTTTCGTCTGATGAAATAAATATCCTCAAGCCAGTCCCTTTCGCGCCGTTTACTTAGTGAGCGAGCGCAGAAGCGCCGCTACGCGAATCGGTTGCGGCGACTCTCCGCGCGCGCCGGCCCTCACCTGGCTACGACCGCATTGACGAGCGGCATGGGACGACACATGAACAAGGCTTTGACCATCAAGGCGCGCATCGGCATCTCGATGGCGTTTCTCGGCGCGCTGCTGATCGCCATCGGGGCGCTCGGCCTCAGCGGCATGAATCACTCGAACACCGCGTTTCTCGATACTTATTCGAATCAGATGCCGAGCGCCATCGCCGTCGGCAACACCGAGATGTACGCCATGCGCGAACGGCTCGTGTTCGATCGCGGCGCGCTGCTCGCGGGCACGGCGGAAGTCGCGGCGACCATCGAGCGTTCACGCCTCATGCGCGAGCGCGCCGATGGCTTCTGGAAGCAATACACGGCGCTGCCGCAAGAGCCCGGCGAAGCGCGCCTCGCGGAAGCGGCGCAGGCCAAACGTCTCGAACTGCAGCGTGAGCTCGACAAGGGCCTCAAGGCCGTTGCCGCCAACGACCACGACGCGATCATCGCTTCCGCCAAGTCGATGCAGGCGATCTACAACGATTACGCCAACGCCAACGAAACGCTGCGCAAGTTCCTGTCCGAGTCCTCGCACAAGAGCTACGAAGACGCGCAGAGCCAGTTTCTGTGGTTCCGCGCGGTCGCGATGTCTGCCATCGCGCTCGGGCTGGCCGCGGCGGCGTTCGCGTGGGTTTCGCTCCGACGCGCCATCGCGCGCCCGCTCGAAGCCGCGCTCGGCCATTTCGAGGCGATTGCCGCGGGCGACCTGCGCCGTGAAGTCGTGGTCACTTCGCGCGACGAAATGGGGCAATTGCTCGAAGGACTCGCCAAGATGCGCGCAAGCCTTCTGACGACCGTTCGCACCGTGCGCTCGGGCAGCGAATCGATCGCGTCGGCCACACAGCAGATCGCCGCCGGCAATACCGATTTGTCGTCGCGTACCGAGGAACAAGCATCCGCGTTGCAGGAAACCGCGTCGAGCATGGAAGAGCTGACCGGCACGGTCCGTCAGAACGCCGACAATGCGCGTCAGGCAAGCGCGCTCGCGGCCAACGCGTCGGAGATCGCGGGCAAGGGCAACACGGTCGTCATGCAGGTCGTCGATACCATGGGCGAGATCAACCGCAGTTCGTCGAAGATCGCGGACATCATCACGATCATCGAGGGCATTGCGTTCCAGACCAACATTCTCGCGCTCAACGCAGCCGTGGAAGCGGCCCGCGCGGGCGAGGAAGGGCGCGGCTTCGCGGTGGTCGCGGGCGAAGTGCGCTCGCTTGCACAGCGTTCGTCGGCGGCGGCGAAGGAAATCAAGGAGTTGATCGATACCTCGGTGGCGCGTGTGCAGTCGGGCACCACGCTCGTCGATGAAGCGGGCCGCACGATGAACGAGATCATCGGCGCGGTGCAGCGCGTGACCGACATCATGGGCGAGATCGCGGCGGCGTCGGAGGAGCAGTCGAGTGGTATCGACCAAGTGTCGCTCGCGGTCACGCAGATGGACGAAGTGACGCAGCAGAATGCCGCGCTCGTCGAGGAAGCGGCGGCAGCGGCGCAATCGCTGGAAGATCAGGCGGGACGTTTGCGTCAGGCGGTTGCGGTGTTTCAGGTGAATGAGGGTTTCAGCGCGGATGCGCCTTTGGCTTCGGCTTCGGTGAGCGCAGCCAGGCGCGTTACGCGCAAGCCAGCGGCGGTGGCGGCAAGCAAGCGCCCCGTCCCCGTCAAGCCTTCGCAGGCAGCAAAGCCGGCTGCCACGCCGGCGGTTGCAGCGGCGGCTGCAAGCGGGGATTGGGAGACGTTTTGAGCCCGCTGCGGTAACGGAACTTCGCCGTCGCGCGCGTGACGGCGCCAAGTCTAAAGCCGGAGGTGCGAACGCAAGACGCACCTGTCGCCATCATCGAGCGCGTCCCCGTACACTGATGCCACCGCATCATCTTGCATACGAGGACCATCGACATGACCGGATCGACACTCGCCGCACAGCTCGTGGAAGCGCGCCGGCAGCATCGGAGCATCGAGACGCTTGCGCCGCGCGACATTCCCGTAGACGCGCCCACGGCCTATGCCATTCAGCACGAGACGCTGCGTGCGGCAAACGCGCGCATCGGCGCATGGAAGATCGGCGCCCGCGCGCCCGATGCCCTCGCCGCAGGCGCACCCATCGATGCAGACCTCGTGCATGTATCGCCTGCGCGGCTCGCGTTCGACTCGTTTTTTCACGTACTGGTGGAACTCGAAATAGCGTTTCGCTTTGCCTACCCGCTGCCGCCGCGTAGCGACCCTTACAGCCACGCCGAAGTCCTCGACGCACTGGGCGGCATGGCCGTCGCACTCGAAATCGTCGATAGCCGCCTCGCGCAATGGCCCAACGTCGACCCACTCGCGCAACTTGCCGATTCGCAGAACAACGGCGCGCTCATCGTGAGCGGCATGGAGCCTTATGAGGTCGTATCGGCGGGCTTCGACTTCTTGTCGCCGCGTATCGAATTGACACTCGATGGCCTGCCGATTGCTCCGGCCGCGCAAGGCAATCCAGCGGGCGATCCGCGCGTCTCGCTGCCGTGGCTCGTCAACCATTGTTCGCGCATGGGACTGACGGTCGAACCGTTCTGGACCATCACCACGGGTTCTTATACGGGCGCTTATCGCGTGGAAGGTCCCGCGATGGTGCATGGCGCGATCGACCGCATCGGCGAGCTCGAACTCGTTCTTACCTGACGCTTCATGTCACGTCGCACCACGCGTTCATAGAGTCCACACGCCACACGCGGTTATTGTCAAGACAGCCGCGTTATTGCATCTGACATGCATGCGCGCACGTATGGGTCATGAGATGGAAACAACAGCGTGCGGCGCCCAACGATGCTGGCGGATGAAGGCAGGGTGAGAGTGACAAAAGCGCGGTCATGCGTACAGGCGGCGAGAACGCCGCGCAAGACCATGTGCAAAAGAGGAGATTGGGATGAGGATTGTAGGGCACCGAAAATAATTCGTGTAGCTAGCACTTCTTCTCAGATGGATAGCTTCGCAAGTGCGTGAAAAAAAATTCGAAAGGGTTTAGGATGAATTCAAGCGATGTCGTTTCGATTACGCGCGTTGCGCACGGCATAGCTTTCTGACTTCGGCGAGGAGGTAGCATGGATATCTACAGCAGTTTCGCGACCCGCTTCGAAAAAACCCGCGAGGAGGAATTCTCGCTCGAAGAGTATCTCGCGCTCTGCAAGGAAGATCCTGCCACATATGCAACAGCGGGCGAACGTATGTTGACGGCCATCGGGGAACCCGAGTTCGTCGACACGAGACTCGACCCGCGGCTTTCGCGTGTGTTTGCGAACAAGGTCATCAAGGTGTATCCGGCATTCCGTGAGTTCTACGGAATGGAGGAAGTGATCGAGAACGTCGTGTCGTATTTCCGGCACGCGGCGCAGGGTCTGGAAGAGAAGAAGCAGATCCTGTATCTGCTGGGTCCGGTGGGCGGCGGCAAGTCGTCGATCGCCGAACGTTTGAAGCAGCTTGCCGAGCGCGTCCCGTTCTATTCGATCAAGGGCTCGCCCGTCAACGAATCACCGCTTGGCCTCTTCGATTACGACGAAGATGGTCCCGTGCTTGAGGAGCAATACGGCATTCCGCGCCGCTATCTCAAGAGCATTTTGTCTCCGTGGGCCGTGAAGCGCCTGCACGAGTACAACGGCGACATCCGCAAGTTCCGCGTGGTGCGTCGCTATCCTTCCATTCTTCGTCAGATCGGCATTGCCAAGACCGAGCCTGGCGACGAGAACAATCAGGACATCTCCTCGCTCGTCGGCAAGGTGGATATCCGCAAGCTCGAAACCTATTCGCAAGACGACGCGGACGCATACAGCTATTCGGGTGGCCTGTGCCTCGCCAATCAGGGCATGCTCGAATTCGTCGAAATGTTCAAGGCGCCGATCAAGGTGTTGCACCCGTTGTTGACCGCTACGCAGGAAGGCAACTTCAAGGGCACGGAAGGCTTCGGCGCGATCCCTTTCGACGGCGTGATTCTCGCTCACTCGAACGAGTCGGAATGGAAGGCGTTCCGCAATAACAAGAACAACGAGGCACTGCTCGATCGTATTTTCGTCGTGAAGGTGCCGTATTGCCTGCGCTACGGCGAAGAGGTCAAGATCTACGAAAAGCTTCTGCGTAACTCGTCGCTGGCCGAAGCGGTATGCGCGCCAGGCACGCTCAAGATGATGGCGCAGATGGCCGTGCTCACGCGCTTGGCTGAACCTGAAAACTCCAGCCTCTTTTCGAAGATGCAGGTGTACGACGGCGAGAACCTCAAGGACACGGACCCGAAGGCGAAGTCGTATCAGGAGTACCGCGACTTTGCCGGTGTGGACGAAGGCATGACAGGCGTGTCCACGCGCTTCGCGTTCAAGATCTTGTCGCGCGTCTTCAACTTCGACTCGTCGGAAGTCGCGGCGAATCCGGTGCATCTCATGTACGTGCTTGAACAGCAGATCGAGCGCGAACAGTTTCCGCCGGAGACGGAGCAGAAGTATCTGTCGTTCATCAAGGACGTGCTGGCTTCGCGCTACGCTGAATTCATCGGCAAGGAAATTCAGACTGCTTATCTGGAATCGTATTCGGAGTATGGGCAGAACATCTTCGACCGTTACGTGACGTATGCCGACTTCTGGATTCAGGACCAGGAGTTCCGCGATCACGATACCGGTGAAAGTTTCGACCGTGCCTCGCTCAATGCGGAACTGGAAAAGATCGAAAAGCCGGCAGGCATCAGCAACCCGAAGGATTTCCGCAACGAGATCGTGAACTTCGTGTTGCGTGCGCGGGCGGCCAATGGCGGCAAGAACCCGGCGTGGATCAGTTATGAGAAGCTGCGGGTGGTGATCGAGAAGAAAATGTTCTCGAACACCGAAGAACTTCTGCCGGTCATTTCGTTCAATGCGAAAGGTTCGGCCGAAGAGCAACGCAAGCATGAAGACTTCGTCAATCGCATGGTCGCGAAGGGCTACACGCCGAAGCAGGTCCGGCTGCTCTGCGACTGGTATCTGCGCGTGCGCAAGTCGTCGTAAGCAGGACGCAGCATGCTGTAATGTAGGTCCGCGCCGCTCGGGACCGAAGTTTGCGCCGCAAGGTGTGACTTCCTGAGCGGCAAAGCGGGCACTTTGCGAGAGAGAGACGCTGGCATGCCCTTCGCGGCACGCCCAAGGCTCGCGCAGCGCCTCGCATCCTCGCCATCAACGCGGGAGACTGAATGTGCTGCACCAGATCATCGACCGCAGGTTAGCTGGTAAGAACAAGAGCATCGCCAATCGTGAGCGCTTTCTGCGACGCGTCAAGAACTACATTCGCCGCGCGGTTTCGGACGCAGTGCGCGATCGCAGCATCAAGGATATTCAGAGCACTCAGAGCATCACCATCCCCAAGAAGGATATCGCCGAGCCCTCGTTCCGTCATGGACCGGGCGGCAAGCGCGAGTATGTTCATCCGGGCAACGCCGACTATATTCGCGGCGACAAGATTCCGCGTCCGCAAGGCGGTTCGGGCGGCGGCGGCAAAAGCGCGAGCAACGAAGGCGAGGGCCAGGACGACTTCGTGTTCGAACTGTCGCGCGAAGAATTCATGCAGTACTTCTTTGACGATCTCGAACTGCCGCGTCTCGTGAAGACGCAATTGCTCGCGGTGCCCACGTGGAAGAACGTGCGTGCGGGCTGGGCGGCGGAAGGTACGCCGAACAACATCGACGTGGTGCGTTCGCTGAGGAGCGCGCTCGGGCGGCGTATCGCGCTCGGCATGCCGCTCACCGCGCAACTGCGCGAGATGGAACGTCAGCTCGAAGCACTCAAGAGCGATAACGCCGATCCCGAAGACATCGCGCGGTTGGAAGCGGATATCGTGATCCTGCAGGGCCGGATCACGCGTATCCCGTTCATCGACCCATTCGATCTGCGATATGTGAATCGCGTCAAGCAGCCCACACCGTCGAGCAAGGCGGTCATGTTCTGTCTGATGGACGTTTCCGGCTCCATGGACGAGCAGCGCAAGGACTTGTCCAAGCGCTTCTTCATTCTCCTTTACCTGTTCCTGCAGCGGAACTACGAGAAAATCGAAGTGGTGTTCATCCGCCATCACACGCGAGCCGAGGAAGTGGACGAAGACACTTTCTTCCATTCGACCGAAAGCGGCGGCACCGTGGTGTCGAGCGCGCTCGAACTCATGAAGAAGATCATGGACGAGCGTTATTCGCCGACCGAATGGAACATTTACGGCGCGCAAGCATCGGACGGCGACAACTGGACCGACGATTCCCCCAAGTGCCGCAAGCTCCTTTCGGACGACATCCTGCCGAAGGTACGTTATTTCGCCTATATTCAAGTTGCGCCAGAAGAGCAAAATCTGTGGGTGGAATATGCGCAACTTGCGCTCGGCGCGCCTGAACTGGCCATGAAGAAGGTGGACTCCGCCGCGGACATCTACCCCGTGTTCCGCGAACTCTTCGAAAAGCAACAGGCGGCTGCATGACGAAACGGAATGTGCAGAAGGAAGCGCGCAAGGCTCAACCGGATGGCACGGACGATCGTGCGGTTGCATCGACGTTGGAACTGGAAGAAGGGAAGGAAGCAGACAAGGAAGTAGTCGAAGACAAGGCGTCCGAGGAGACGCACAAGGAAGGCAGGATGAATGTTGCAGAAAAGCGGCCGCTGCCGTGCCCGTCCGACTGGACCGTCGAGATGATCGAGGAATACGACGCCGAGATATCGCGCGTCGCCAACCGATACGGGCTCGACGTCTATCCCATTCAGCTCGAAATCATCAGCGCCGAACAGATGATGGATGCTTATGCCTCCGTCGGCATGCCGGTGAATTATCGGCACTGGTCCTTCGGCAAGCACTTCTTGTCGACCGAGAAGAGCTATCGGCGCGGGCAGATGGGTCTCGCGTATGAGATCGTCATCAATTCGAACCCATGCATTGCGTACCTCATGGAAGAGAACACGATGACGATGCAGGCGCTCGTCATCGCGCACGCGGCCTACGGGCACAACTCCTTCTTCAAGGGCAATTACCTCTTTCGGCTTTGGACCGACGCGCACGCGATCATCGACTATCTCGTGTATGCGAAGAATTACATCGCCGAATGCGAGGAGCGCTTCGGGCTGGATCGCGTCGAAGAACTGCTCGATTCCTGCCATGCGTTGATGAATTACGGCGTGGATCGCTACAAGCGCCCGCAGAAACTTTCGCTTGCGAAGGAAGCCGCGATGCGGCGTGAACGCGAGCAATATCTGCAGTCGCAAGTCAACGAACTCTGGCGCACCTTGCCGAATCGCAAGGCACAGTCAGCCGAGGAAATCGAAAGCCGTTATCCGCCGGAGCCGCAGGAAAACTTGCTGTACTTCGCGGAAAAGAACGCGCCGCTGCTCGAACCGTGGGAGCGCGAAGTCATTCGTATCGTGCGCAAGGTCGGGCAGTATTTTTATCCGCAGCGGCAGACGCAGGTAATGAACGAAGGCTGGGCCACGTTCTGGCACTACACGCTGCTCAACACGCTCTATAACGAAGGCCGGCTCGAAGACGGCTTCATGATGGAGTTCCTGCATTCGCACAGCAACGTGGTGTATCAGCCGCCCGTGACGAAGCCGTATTACAGCGGGATCAATCCGTACGCGCTCGGCTTTTCGATGATGAGCGACATTCGCCGCATTTGCGAAAACCCGACGGATGAAGATCGCGAGTGGTTCCCCGAACTCGCGGGCAGCGACTGGCTCGAATCGCTGCACTACGCCATGCGCAACTTCAAGGACGAAAGCTTCATCGCGCAGTATTTGTCGCCGCATCTGATCCGGGAAATGCGCCTCTTCTCGATTCTCGACGACGACATGCGCGATTCGCTCGAAGTCTCGGCCATTCACGACGGCAGCGGGTATCGCTATGTGCGGCAGGCGTTGTCGCGTCAATACGACATACATCATCGCGAGCCGAACATTCAGGTCTATTCGGTGAACACGCGCGGCGACCGCAGCCTCACGCTGCGCCACTTCATGACGGACAACCGGCATCTGTCGAACGACAGCGACGAAGTGCTCAAGCACATGGCGCGCTTGTGGCAGTTCGACGTTTATCTGGAGAGCGTCGATGAAAATGGCACGGTGAGAAAGCGCTTCGACTGTCGGTACACGCCGCCGAATCACGCGCGCTGATCGGTAGCTTTAAAGAAAAACGGCTCCTCGCGGAGCCGTTTTTTTCTTGTCCGAAGCAGGCTTCAGATTTCCTTGCCTTCCTCGTCTTGCGTGAAAATGTCCCAGCTTGCCATGAAGAGCGCCGCAACCAGCGGCCCGATCACGAAGCCGTTGATGCCGAAAAGCGCCATGCCGCCGAGCGTCGAAATGAGCACGACCCAGTCAGGCATCTTCGTGTCCTTGCCGACGAGAATCGGGCGCAGGACGTTATCCACGAGACCGATCACGACCACGCAAAATCCAACCAGCACGAGCCCTTGCCAGATCTGGCCGGTCGCGAAGAAGTAGATCGCCGCAGGCGCCCAGACCAGCGCCGCGCCGACCGCGGGCAGGAGCGAGAGAAACGCCATCAGCACGCCCCACAAGAGCGAGCCGTTGATCCCGAGAATCCAGAAGATGAGCCCGCCCAGCAAACCCTGCGCGGCGGCGACCGCGATATTGCCCTTGACCGTCGCACGCACGACGGTAGTGAACTTCGCGATCAGATGCTGCTTAGGCGCCGGATCGAGCGGCAAGGCGCGACGGATGCGCCGGCCGATCTCGCCGCCATCGCGCAGCAGGAAAAACACCAGATACAGCATGACGCCGAAGCTCACGACGAACTGGAACGTGTTCTGGCCAATGGACAACGCCTGCGCCGCCGCGAACTGGCTGATCTGCGCCGCGCCTTCCATGAGTCGACGCTGGATGCCAGGGATATCGTCGAGACCGTAGCGCCCGAGCATCTGCTGCACCGAAGTCGGCAGCGCATGCAGCACGTGCTGAAAGTACACTCCGAAATTCAGGTCGCCGCTCTTGATGCGCGCGTAGACAAGCGCGATTTCCTGCACGAGCGTCACGGCCACCACGGCCAACGGGATGATGACGATGAGAATCGCCGCAGCCAACGTCGTCAGCGCGGCGAGGTTGCGCCGCTTGCCGAAGCGCACGGTGAGCCAGCGCTGCATTGGCTGAAACAGGATAGCGAGAATCGCGCCCCAGAAGATCGCGCCGAAAAAGGGCAGGAGCACCCACGCAAGCGCGAGGGTGACGACGAACAACAGGATATGAAAGAAGCTTTGATGGACGGACTGATTATTCATTGGGACCGGTTAAGCGGAAGGGGAGCGGGCAGCGCCGCTCGAGTTCGCGCATGCTAGCACGCGGCTGCCGACGTCATTCATGCACTGCATTGGAGCGCTGTTTCGACCGGCGGTTCGGTCAGCGTTCAACCATTGACACCGCGCTCGACTAAAATCCGGCTTTCATTCCTTGCGGACCGCTTCCGGTTTCAATCGAGCCGGATACAAGAGCAATGCGCGTTCCACGTGCGTGCCACGGTGCGCTTTATGTATCGAACAATGAATCCTGGTGTCGTCTACGCATTCGCGGCCTTCGCGCTTTGGGGCCTTTTTCCGATCTACTTCAAGGCGTTGCATTCGATTAGCGCGCTAGAGATGCTTGCGCACCGCATGGCCTGGTCGATGATCTTCCTCTTCATCGTCCTGACGGTGCGGCGTCAGTGGCGCTGGCTCGGCCCGGTGCTGCGCGACAAACGTCTGCTTGCGCGCTTCGCGGCGAGCGCCGTGTTGCTATCGACGAACTGGGGCATTTACATCTGGGCGGTAAACGATGGGCGAATCGTCGAGGCAAGTCTTGGCTACTTCATCAATCCGCTCGTCAACGTGCTGTTCGGAATGGCCTTCCTGCACGAGCGGTTACGGCCGATGCAGTGGTTCTCCGTTGTCATCGCCGCGCTCGGCGTGCTGTGGCTCACCTGGGTGAACGGCGCGCCGCCCTGGATCAGTCTCGCGCTCGCGTTGACTTTCGGCGGCTACGGATTGTTGCGCAAGACGGCGAAGCTCGGCGCACTCGAAGGGCTCACGCTCGAAACCATGTTGCTGTGTCCTGTCGCGCTGCTTTATTTATTCGTGCTCGGCGCGAACGGACATAGCGGTTTCCTGGATGCGTCCGTGGGCATCGAGGTGCTTCTCGCGGCGGCCGGGCCGATCACCGCCGTGCCGTTGCTGCTGTTCGCGGCCGGCGCGCGGCGCATTCCCTTGTCGATGCTCGGCCTGATTCAGTACATCACGCCGACGCTGCAGTTGCTCATCGGCGTGGTGATTTATCAGGAGGCGTTCGGGCATGACCGTCTGATCGGCTATGGCGCGATCTGGGCGGCGTTGGCGATTTATTCGCTCGAAGGCTTGTATCGGGCGCGGCCGGGGCGAGGGTGATCAACGCAACGCGTCACCCCATCGGTACTCCACCGTCAGATCGTCGAGCTTCGCCTTGAGCTCGGCATCGATCGGCTGATCCACTGTCGCGAGCGTCTCGTCGAGCTGTTCGACGCGGCTTGCACCGATGATCGCCGAGGTCACCGCCGGATTCGCCAGCACCCATGCAAGCGATGTGCTCGCAAGCGACCGGCCGTTTTCCTTCGCCACATCTTTCAGCTTTTCGATGGTCTGGAACTCGCGCTCGTGCCAGTAGCGCTGCTGATACATTTCTCCCGCCTTGCCGACCGTCGCGGTAAAGCGTCCGTCCGAAGGCGCGGCGTCGTGCTTGTGCTTGCCCGTCAGCAAGCCACCCGCGAGCGGGTTATACGGGATCACGGCGAGCCCTTCTTCCACCGTCAGCGGCAGCAGTTCACGCTCGATCTGGCGAAACAGCAGGTTATAACGCGGCTGAACGGAAACGAAGCGGGCGGTGCGCAGTACATCGGCGCGACCTAGCGCACGTGCGAGCCTGTACGCCAGAAAATTCGATACCCCGACATAGCGTGCCTTGCCGCTTTTCACGATGATATCGAGCGCTTCGAGCATCTCGTCGAGCGGCGTGTCGCGATCGTCGTTATGCAGTTGATAGAGATCTACGTAGTCGGTGCCAAGACGCTTCAACGACGCATCGATTGCATCGAGCAGATGCTTGCGCGATGCGCCCTGATCCCATGTAAGCGGCCCCATCGCGTGCACGGCCTTGGTGGCGAGAATGTATTGATGCCGCCGGCCCTTCAACCAGCGTCCGACGATTTCCTCGGTGCGGCCCGCGAGGTCGTTCGTCGCGCCGAGCGGATAAACGTTGGCGGTGTCGATGAAATTGACGCCCGCCTCGGCCGCGCGATCCATGATGGCGAACGACGCGTCTTCCTCCGTCTGCAAACCGAAGGTCATCGTGCCGAGGGTGAGACGCGAGACGGTGAGACCGGTGCTGCCGAATTTGCGATATTGCACGATTGCGCTCCCGAGGTTGAATAGCGATCGACAGGATAGTCTTTATGCGTGCCGCGCGCTCGGGGCTACCCGGACGCACGCCGCTATCAGCGCGCGGCAGGCGCGGGCGCGGCGGCGCGCGGCGCGTTGTCGAGCCGTCTGAACACGAGACCCGATAGCAACGTCACCACGCCCATGCACAGGAAACTCAATCTGAAACCGATCGCGCCTGAGCCGAACTGATGCTCGAACACCTGCACGAGCGACCCGCCGATCGACACGCCAAGCCCGATCGCAAGCATCTGCACCATCGAGAAGAGGCTGTTGCCGCTGCCCGCATCCTTGATGGAAAGGCCCTTGAGCGTGACGCTGTTCATCGCCGCGAACTGCATCGAATTGCAGGCGCCGAAGAGCGCGAGAATGGCGATCTCCACGACGAGCGGCAGCGACGGCGAAAACAACGCAAAGCCGATGATCGACGCGCCCACCAGCGCCGTATTCACCAGCAGAAAATTGTCGTAGCCGTAGCGCTTGACGAGCCCCGCGATCCAGCGCTTCGACAAGGTGCCCGCGAACGCGATAGGCAGCATCATCAAGCCGGAATGCAGCGGGCTGTAACCGAGTTCGAGCTGCATGAGAAGCGGCAACAAGAACGGCACCGCGCTCGACCCGATCCGGCAAACCAGATTGCCGATCAGCCCGACGCTGAAGTTCGGCTCGCGAAAGAGCGCGAGATGAAAGAGCGGATTGCGCTTTCTGCGCGCATACGGGATATACGCGAAGGCCGAGACGGCGGCCACGACGAACAGCGCCGCCGACACGAGCCCGCGGTGCGTTTGCACCGGACTATCCAGCGCCAACGAAAACGCCACCATGCACAGGGACAAGAGCCCGCAACCGACGAAATCGAAAGGCGGCGCGTTCCTGATGGCGTCGTCGGGAAGAAAGCGCCGCACGGCATAAAGGCCGACCGCGCCGATCGGCACGTTGATCAGAAAGATCCAGTGCCACGTGAACGACTGAACGAACCAGCCGCCGAGCGTCGGACCGAGAATAGGGCCGACCTGTCCGGCAACCGAAATCATCGCGAGCGCGGACACGTAGGCTTCGCCCGTCATCGTGCGAAGAATCGCAAGGCGGCCGATCGGCAGCAACATCGACCCGCCGATGCCTTGCAGCACGCGCGCCATGACGAGTTGATCGAGCGTGTGGGCGCTCGCGCAGGCAAGCGAGCCGATCACGAACAACGTGATCGCGACGAAGTACACGCGCCGCGTGCCGAAGCGGTCGGCGAGCCAGCCCGAAGCAGGCGTGAAAAGCGCCATCGTGAGCGTGTAGGCAACGACGATGGACTGCATCGCGAGCGGCGCCGCGTGCAGATCGCGGGCGATGGACGGCAGCGCCGTATTGACGATGGTCGTGTCCAGCGCCTGCATGAAGAAGCCCACGGCGACGATCCAGAGTAGAGCCGTGTGCGATGACAGTTTGTTCATTTGAGGGGCGAAGTGGCAGGAAGCGGCGCGCCGCGAAAGCCTGACGAAAGGCCAGTGAAAAGCCCGTCAGCGCGCATTGTGAAATGTTAATGACTCCGCGCGCTATCGGGAAGACCGCTAACCGCATTGACTGTAATCGTGATTTCCGATCACAATGCCGCATGCTGAATCCCGTGTGGCTGACCACCTTCGCGACCGTGGCCACGTCGCACAGCTTTACCGACGCCGGCCGTCAGCTCGGTCTGCGCCAGTCGAGCGTCTCCGAGCACATTCGACGCCTCGAAGAGAGCGTCGGACGAAGGCTCCTCGTGCGCGATACCCATTCTCTCGCGCTCACGGCCGACGGAGAAGCCATGCTCGTTCACGCCCGCGTGATTCTCGAAGCGATGGCGCATGCGCAATCGCAGTTCAGTTCGCCGCGGCTGCGCGGACGCGTGCGGCTCGGTTCATCGGACGATCTGGCGCTCGGGCCGCTGCCGAGCGTGCTTGCCGCCTTTCGCGACACGCATCCGGATGTCGAACTGGAGATCACGATTGGCATGACGGGACGGCTGTATCAACTCGTCGATGCTGGCGAACTCGATCTTGCCGTCGGCAAGCGCCGTATCGGCGATGCGCGCGGCACGCGGCTGTTCAGCGGCCGACTGGAGTGGCTTGCAAAGCCAGGCACCATCGTCGATACGACTCAGCCCTTGCCGCTCATCTTGGTCGCCGAGCCGAGCGTGACGCGCGCTGTGGTACTCGATGCGCTCGCCATGGCCGGCGCGAGCTGGCAAACCGTCTGCACGAGCAGCAGCCATGCGGGCTGCATCGCGGCGGCGCGCGGCGGACTCGGGCTCACGGTGCGTTCGCATTTTCTGGCGGGACGCGGACTCGCGCCGCCTGTGAATCGCGAAGCGTTGCCGGGATTGCCGGAGGTGGAGTTCATCGCGTTCGGCGCGAAACATCTGAGCCGGCCCGCCGAGACCCTGCTTCAGTTGCTCGAAAGCAGCGACCTGCGCGGCGAATGGGACGGCGAATGAACGCTTCGACCAGAAGCGAAAGAGGGCAGGCGCGAGATGTGCGGCGGTTGTGCCGCAACAACGTGCAGCCGGTGCGATTGGCCTTCGCCGATCGCTTCTTATATATTGAGCGGCGTTCGAAGCGGCCAACCCATCTCGTGTCACGTCTTTGCTGTCTTTCATCTAGCTGTCTCGCGGGCCTGTCCATGAGGACATGGCGGCAGTTGCTCGTCTTCTTGGCGCTCGCCTTGTCGTTTGCGGGCGCGCATGCCGCCACGTATCTCACGAAGCATTGCGAAGACCTCGGTGGCAAGACGGTGCCCGCATCGATCATCGGTCTGCCGACGCGCGGCGCGCTGATCGAGAGCGCGTCGGTGACGAAGGCCGCCGCGCCGGGCAATCGCAACGGCGAGTATTGCCGCGTCACGGGCATCATCCGGGCGATCCAGGACAACACGCCCGACATCCGCTTCGAAGTGAATCTGCCGAGCCGATGGAACGGCCGCGCGTTGCAGATGGGCGGCGGCGGCTATAACGGCACGCTCGTCTCCGGCACCGAACCCATGCCTTTCGCGCCCGACTCGACGCCGCTCGCGCGCGGCTATGCGACCTTCGGCTCCGACTCGGGGCACTCGGGCAACGCGGGGCGCGCGGACTTCGCCGTGAACGACGAAGCCATCGTCAACTTCGGCTTCGCGCATCTCAAGAAGACCCGCGATGTCGCGCTCGCGCTCATCCAGATGGGCTACGGACGTTCGCCCGAGAAGACGTACTTCGCGGGCGGCTCGACCGGCGGACGCGAAGGCTTCACGGTCATCGAACGCTTTCCGAACGATTACGACGGCGTGATCGCCAATGCGCCGGCTATCAACTTCTCGGGCGTGCGGCTGATGGGCGTGAAAGTCGGGCAGGCGTCCTATGCCAAGCCCGGCGGATTCGTCGGCCTCGCGCAGCAGCGGCGGTTGTTCGAAACGGTCGTGCATGAATGCGACAAGCTCGACGGCGCGGCCGATGGCATCGTCGGCAATGTGGAAGCTTGCCGGAAGCTCGAGCCGCAGATCATCGCGTCGTTGCGCTGCGCGAACGGGCAGCGGCCTTCACTGCGCGACAGTTGTCTTTCCGACGCGCAGATCGAGACGCTCGAACTCCTGCGCGATGGCCTGAAGCTGCCGTATCCGCTCGCGTATAACGTCGATACTTATCCGGGCTACAACGTGTTTCAGGGCGTCGATTTCTCCGGCACGCTCGGTCTCGGCGATTCACCCACGCTGCTTTCGCCGCCAACCTTCGGCGCCAATGGCTATCTCTTCGCGCAAGGCGACGCGTATATCCGCCACTTCGTCACACGCGATCTCTCGTTCAACTCGCTCAATTTCGACCTGAACGATCCCGCGCGCTACAAGCAACGGCTCATCACGCTCGCCTACACGGTCGGCGCGATGAACCCGGACTTCGCGGCATTCATCGCGCACGGCGGCAAGCTGATTGCAATGCACGGACTCTCCGACGAAGTCATCAGCCCGAACCAGACCATCGCGTTCTTCAACGGGCTCATCGACAAGTACGGCCAAGACAGCGTCGATTCCTTCATGCGGCTTTACATGGTGCCGGGTTTTCAGCATGGCAACGGCGTGTTCATTCCCGCATGGGACGAACTGGGCGCGCTCGACGAGTGGGTCACGAATGGCACGGCGCCCGAGACGCTCATCGGCAGCGACATTGCGCCGGCCACCAACGGACGCACGCGGCCGATCTGCCGTTACCCCGGCTATCCGCGTTACCTGGGTAAGGGCAGCATCAATGTCGCGGCGAACTTTCGCTGTGTCTTGCCTTGAATGCCTGCCTTGAGCGCCCGTCTTGAGCGCACGCTCAGAAGCTGGTCGCGTTCGCCGCGCGCGGCATGAAGCGCGCGAGAATCCGCGCCCACGTGCGCGCCTTATTCTTGCGATACGACGTCAGCGATACCTCGACCGCGTGCTCGCTCTCCGACGACAACCACACGCGTTCGCCGCGCTTCAGGCGCACGATATCGCCGGGCTTCATCCAGTAATCGTAGGGATCCTGATGACGCGTGAGCCACACGGATGCATCGGCGATACGCAAGTCGGCATCGCGTGCAAGACGCCACGACACCGTCTGATGCGGCGCGACTTCGACATACACCACCACGCGTGCGCCGCTCGCATCCAGCTTGCCCGCTGCCACGCCGTGCAACACGCCGCGTTGTAGCACTTCCGAACCTTCTTCCATCTCGCTCTCCATGTTGTAAGCCGAAGACGGAAGGCCAGCACGCATCAAACAAAAGGCCCCGTCTTTCGGCGGGGCCTTCGGAACCAACTTGTTTGCTTGAGCCTTGGCTGCTAGCGCACACGTTCTCCCGATGACCCGCCATGCTTAATGGCGTTCATTGGGTTTTTAATCGCGGCGATGGCGAGGACGAGGTCTGCGTGCATGGAATGGAGTATCAGTTGGAACCAGGCGCGCTGTCAATATCGAGACAGGATTTTCAAAGCCATAAAAAACCCGGACCGCGTTGCCACGGTCCGGGTTGTCTTCGTTCGAGTATCTCGATCGCGCTTAGTTGCCGCTATAACCCAGCGGCTTCGTCGTATTGTTCTTCGCGATGTCCGCCAGCGTCGACACGATATAACGCGGCGACTCGGTCAGCGTGAGCGTGATGCCGCCGTTGTTGTACGGCGCGCTCGACACGTTGCCCATCGGATCGATCAACGCCACCGTGCCCGCCGTGCCAGGCACACCTACCTGCAGCTTGTACGAGGTGTTGTAGCTCGAACTAAAGGTGCCGTCGGCCGCGGGCCACACTGCATTGTTATGCGTCCACAACGCGGTGATGATCTTGCCGCTGCCAAGCTGCTGGAATTGATAGGCATACACGCCGGCCGGCAGGTTCTTGACCGGACCGAGCGTCACCGTGCCGTCGAGCACGCGGGTCATCGTGGCGACTTGCATCGCGGCCGGCTTCGGGCTGATGTTGGTCGTGCCGAATGCCGCTTGCGGATTGTCGAGGTCGAAGAACGTGCCGTAGCCAGGTTCGCCCGGGAAGTCCGGGCCGAAGAAGACATAGGTTTGATCCGCGCCTTCGCCGAGCATGATGATATGCGTACGCGCCACCACCGCGCCCTGTGCGTACAGAATGTTCGGCGACGGATAGTTCGGGCCATAGCTCGAACCGATGTCATAGCTGATACCCGTTTCCGTCACGAACAGCTTCATGTTCGGCTTGTATTCCTTCGCCATCTCCGCGCGCAGGTTGCGCATCTCGTTGAGCAGCGAATTCGCGGCATCGGCGGGGTCCGGGTCCGTGTGATGACGCTCCGGCGGATGCGAGGGCGACGTGCCCGCATCGTAATAACCGTGCGTCGCGATGCCGTCGATATATTGCGCGTAGCCCAAGGGCGCGAGGCGCTTGAGGCGATCCGTCGTCAGCGACGGGAACGGCTCGGCGGGGCCCATTACGACCGCGTGCGGATCTTTCGCATGCAGGCCCTGATACGCGGCCTTGTAGAGCGCGACGAAGTTGGCATCCGTGTCTTTCCACAGGATGTACGGCTCCCACGTCACCTGATAGTAGTTCGACGACATCGTCGGATAGTACTTCTGGCGAATCGCCTCCGTTTCCTGACCGACGCGCGACAGGTAGTTCGAGAAGTAGCCGAGATCGGCCGGCGCATAGCCATAGTCCGGGCTCAGGCCGTGGCCGCTTGCCCAGCCGGGAATGCCGTCGAGCCGCACGAGACGCATGACCTTGCCCGACGTGTAGAACGGATCGAGGTTGTTCGCGCTCGGGTTGAAGGTGTTGCGGCCGTTCGGTTCCATCACCGACATCTGACGATCGTCGATAGTCGAGGAAATGCCGAGCGCCGACAGCATGACGCCGTTGTCGTTGAAGCCTTGCATGCCGAAGCGATGTTGTTCCTGCTTCGTGTAGGTCACGGCCGGAATCGTGCCGCTCAGATCCGGCGTCACGCCGAAGCTTGCGAAGCCATTCGGACGTGTGCCCGAGGTTTGCACCTGACCACCGCCATTGGCGAGCGTCGCGGACACGGCAAAGTAGCCGGCGAGCGTGGACGAGCAGGTGAGGGTGGTGGTCGTTGCAACGGAAGGCACCGCGAAACTGCCGCTCGCGACCGTCTTGCCGAGCGCATCGGCGATAGTCCACTTGAGCGTATCGGCGCTGCCGGCGCGCGTGGTGACGGCGACCTTGAACTTGGCGTTGATCGCGAACATGCGCGAACCGTCGCCTCCGGGGGTATCGACGGTGATCTTGCCGTTGCCGGCCGATGCCGACGACACCGCCGGCGAAGCACACGTCAGACGCAAATTCGAGGCAGCCTTGGCAACCGCTTGTTCGGTGGCATCGGCTTCGGAGCCGGAGGCGGCGGAGGCGTTTGCCACGCCAGCGGCGCCGGCGCTAGCCGCGCTCGTGGAGGCGGGAGAACCGCCGTCGCTGCCGCCGCAACCGGCAAGAGCAAGGACGAGCGTCGAAAGCAGGAAAGGACTTTTGGTCATCGATTCAAAACGCATAAGCGCAGATAAAACCAGGCGTTCATTTCGATTACGCCCAGCGATGCACAAAGCATCTGGTTTTCGACAGGCGGGCTGGGTTCTGATACGCCATCCAACCGGCTTCGACATGCACGCATCCCGCTTTTGCTACACGAACGGTTGAACGCGCAAACGTTTGCTATATCGCTCGATATCGCGAGATAGAAGGGTGACGAAAAGCGGGTGGTCTGCTGGAACTAATGATGAGAAGAAATCGATGCAAGGTAACTATTGCTCGTTTCTAAGACATTTCCGACTCGTCGGAAGCAAATACTACTCGATGGATTGAATGGCGTTGAGTAATACTGAGTAACAAAATGTTACGTATGAGGATAGATTTTTGCTTGAATTCGCATGGCAAACCCACGCCAGCCTTGCCGATAGCGCCACGACGGTTTAACTTGAGCGACGCTAAAAAACTTTTCGTGGAGGTGGATGTGGCTTATCTGCTACTTGTGGTCGAGCCCGTGGAGCAACGCGGCCAACGCACGCCGGAAGAGGGGCGCGAGGCATATCGGCAGATGGGAGAGTTCGCCGACGGCCTGAAAGCGCGCGGCGTTTTGCGCGCATGCGAGTCGCTGACTTCGCTCAAGGATGCGTCGCGGGTTTCGCGGGCATCGGCGGATGACGCGAGAATCATCGACGGACCGTTCGCCGAGGCAAAAGAAATGATCGGCGGATTTTTCCTGCTCGATTGCGAAACGCACGCCGAAGCAGTTGAAATTGCCGCAACGTGCCCGGCGGCCGCGTGGTGCACGATCGAGGTCCGCAAAGTCGGGCCGTGCTATCTCTGAGGCGAGTTTCGCTGCTCCCGGGTGATTTCCTGTCGATCGGCGGGCGTGTCGAACGTCGTCCCAATGAAGCCGGCAATTTCGCTCGTCTTTCCATTTGCGTCGGAGCCTTACGCCATGCATCAACAGATTTTCGTCAACTTGCCCGTGCGCGATCTGAAGCGCTCGATGACCTTCTTCAAGGAACTCGGCCTCTCGTTCAACCCGGCTTTTACCAATGACGACGCCGCGTGCCTCGTTATCGGCGAAAACATCTTCGCGATGCTGCTCGTCGAGAAGTTCTTCCAGACCTTCACCGCAAAGGCGATCGTCGATGCGCACGAGGCCACTGAAACGCTCGTGTGTCTTTCGTGCGAGAGCAGGGCGGAAGTGGACGATCTCGTCGCGAAGGCGTTGAAGGCGGGCGGGCGCGCGCCGCGCGAACCGCAGGATCACGGCTTCATGTATGGCCACGGCTTCGAGGATCTGGACGGTCACATCTGGGAACTCGTGCATATGAATCCGGAAGCGGCGTGAGCGAGCGTTCGGACGCCGGGCGGGCGGCTCAGTCGATCGCGACGCGCAAGACTATCGACGCGGTGTGGCGAATGGAATCGGCGAAAGTGATTGCGAGCGTGGCCCGCGTGGTGCGCGACGTCGCGCTTGCCGAGGAACTCGCGCAGGACGCGTTCGTCGCGGCGCTCGAGCATTGGACCGATGCGGGCGTGCCGGACAAGCCGGGAGCGTGGCTCATGACGACAGCGAAGAACAAGGCGCTCGACCGGCTGCGGCAGCACACGCTGCACGCGCGCAAGCACGAGGAACTGGGCCGCGATCTCGACGCCCAGGAGATGCACATCACGCCCGATTTCGTCGATGCCCTCGACGCGGCCCGCGAAGACGACATCGGCGATGATCTTCTTCGGCTGATTTTCACGGCGTGTCATCCCGTTCTTTCCGTCGATGCCCGCGCCGCGCTGACGTTGCGCCTGCTCGGCGGCTTGACGACCGATGAAATCGCGCGCGCGTTTCTGGTGCCGGAGCCGACCATCGCGCAGCGGATCGTGCGCGCGAAGCGCACGCTGACGGCGGCGCGCGTGCCGTTCGAGGTACCGCAGGCGGACGCGCGGGCGGCGCGGCTTGCGTCGGTGCTCGAAGTCATCTATTTGATTTTCAACGAAGGTTATTCAGCGACCGCCGGCGACGACTGGATGCGCCCCGCGCTCTGTGAAGACGCACTGCGTCTCGGACGCATTCTCGCCGAGCTGATGCCCACGGAGAGCGAAGTTCACGGCCTCGTCGCGTTGATGGAGATTCAGGCGTCGCGCACGAAGGCGCGTGTCGATGCCCAGGGACGGCCGATTTTGTTGCTCGATCAGGACCGCAGCCGCTGGGACCCGCTTTTGATTCGTCGTGGGCTGACGGCCTTGCAGCGCTCGGAGACCTTGGGCGGCGGGCGCGGCGTGTATGCGGTTCAGGCGGCGCTTGCCGCGTGTCACGCGCGCGCACCGAGCGCCGACGCGACTGACTGGCTGATGATCGTCGCGTTATACGACGCGCTCATGCAAACGGCGCCCACGCCGGTGGTCGAGCTGAATCGCGCGGTCGCGGTGAGCATGGCTTATGGGCCGCAGGCTGCGCTCGATATCGTCGATGATTTGCGTAAGGAGCCAGCGCTCAGGACTTATCCCTGGTTGCCGAGTGTGCGTGCGGATTTGCTGGCAAAGTTGGGACGCAAAGACGAAGCGCGCGAGGAGTTCGCGCGTGCGGCTGCGTTGACTAGGAATGCTCGGGAGCAGGCGTTTCTTTTGGGGCGGGCGGAGGAAATGGGGTGATGTTGGGGTCGTGGTTGCTGTGTCTAATCTTTGAGTTTACATAAGATAAATTAGCGCAGTTTTGCGTTGTAGCGGCTAGATTGTAATGTCCGCTTTTAGCCAGATTCAAATGTCCGCTTCGAGCCGCCTAAGCTTACCCCGCGCCGATGCTTCGGCGCAGGAGACCGCGATGGCTGCAACGGACACGATTACCATGTCGATGCGCGAGTTGGACCGATTCAAAGTGTTTCAGTCAGTGGTCGACGGACTGCTCAAACCGTGGCGGGCCGCCGAGCGACTCGGACTGAGTACACGACAGGTGCGGCGTCTCAGTGCGCGGTTACGCGAACAAGGCGCGCCGGGCCTGGTTTCCGGCAAGCGCGGTCAAACGGACAATCATCGTGTCGACGCGGGCTTGGCGGTCCGGGCCGTGGCCATCGTCAAAGAGCGCTATAGCGATTTTGGTCCGACGCTGGCGTGTGAGAAGCTGCGGGAATGCCACGGCATTGCGCTGGCCGTCGAGACGATTCGTTCTCTGATGACGGCAGCGGGTCTTTGGGTGCCTCGCCGCCAACGCCCGCCGCGGATTCACCAGCCGCGCAACCGCCGCGCGTGTCTGGGCGAACTGATCCAGATCGATGGTAGCGATCACCGCTGGTTCGAGGAGCGCGCGCCGGCCTGCACGCTGCTGGTGTTTATCGACGATGCCACCAGCCGTCTGATGACCCTGCACTTCACGGCCACCGAATCGACCTTCAGTTATTTCGAGGCAACGCGCCGCTACATCGAGCAGCACGGCAAGCCCTTGGCGCTGTATAGCGATAAAGCCAGTGTGTTCTCGCTCAACCGGGGCTCGCGCAAGGCTGACAAGGGGGTCACGCAGTTTGGCCGGGCCTTGTACGAGCTCAACGTCGAGACCCTGTGCGCCAACAGCAGTCAGGCGAAGGGGCGCGTGGAGCGTGCCAACTTGACCTTGCAGGATCGGCTCGTCAAGGAATTGCGGCTGCGCGAGATCGACACGTGGGAGGCCGCGAATGCTTATGCGCCCCACTTCATCGCCGACTTCAACGACCGTTTCGGCAAGCGCGCGAAGAGCGACTTTGACGCGCATCGTCCGGTGCGTGCCGACGAGGATCTCGATTCGATTCTGACGGCACGCGAATCTCGTTGCGTCTCGGCCTCGCTGACGGTGCAATACGATCGCGTGATGTACCTGCTTGAAGATTCGCCGGCGACGCGCGCCTTGATCCATCGCTATCTCGATGTGTACGAGTACCCGGACGGGCGCATCGAGATTTGGGCGAATGGCGCGGCGTTGCCCTGTCGACGTTATGATCGCCTGTCCCATGTCGACCAGGGCGCTGAGGTCGACAACAAGCGTCTTGGACACGTCCTTGCGCTGTCGAGGCAGGTGCAGATGGAGCGCGACAATCGCCCTATCAAGTCAGCGCCCTCACGCACCAATCGGGGCGAAGAGGTGCGCCCGAAGATGCGCGCCAACAACACGCGCAAGCAACGCGAACTCAAGCAGATCGACCTGAACGCGATGATGCTCAGAAGTGCCGAAATGCGGGCAGCCTCGGTGGGGAAACTGTCTTCTTTGGAAGCAGGAACCGACCCCAAACCGGACATTTCAATTTAGCCGGATATCGGACATTTCAAATTGGCCTCGACATGCGCGTCAGAGCTTAGTAGAGATGTCGCGTTTATACCGCAACATCCACCTATACTTAATAGCCGTTCTTCACCGAATAATTCAAAAATTGTCATCTTTTTCAACGATTAGTCGAAACCTTGAAACTCAGTGACGTAGCAGTGCCAGACTACCTGGATGCGCTCATCGAGCGCGTCCGCGTCAAACGATAAGAGTCATCGCATGATCGAAAACTACCAGGACCTTCCGCCGAAAATATATGCCGGCGACATCGACGAATGCTTCGAGTTCCTCGATGCACGCCGCGCCACTGACAGCAATAGCGCCGATTATTGGCATTGGCGCGCGGTAACGCATTTGCGCGCGCAGCAATTCGAGAAGGCGCTCGACATCTGTTTTTATCTGACGCGCGAGTCGGATGTTTTCGGCTACCAGATTCACTGTCTCGCCGATGCCTGCTCCCACTTGGGACTGAAGGAAACGGCGCTCACCGCCATCGATTACTTCGGAAAGAAGCCGACGACGCCGGCCATCAGCGCGTTTTTGTGGCGCGTCTACGGCTGGCACTATTTCGGCGAAGATCAACGCGTACTCGATTTAAATGCGGATGGCGTCGACGAGCATTCCGTCTACGTGCTCGGTCATCACCAGGCACGCAGCCAGATGCGGCTGCACGGCATCGAGCATGGAGTTGCGGCAATGCATCGATGGTGGTCGTCGCCAGAAGCGCGGAGCGTGCTCTTTCCACATGTGAATCTCGACGGATACTGGAGCGGCCAGCGTGAATTGCCCGCGCGTATCACCGTCAAGTCGATTGCATCCGGTTACGGGGATCTTATTCAATGGGTGCGCTATCTAGGCGCGCTGGAAGTCATGGGAGTGAAAGTCGAGTATGAAGACAGCCGGTTCAGGCTCGTCATTCCCGAATCCGAACACGAGGCGCTTGCTGCCGCGATGCGCGCGGCCGGCTTCATACGCGCATCGGCGGAAGGCGACATGTGGACCGATCCCTTCGCGCTCTTCACGTCCCTCTTCCCAGCGCTCGGCCATATGCCGTTCGGGCGCTATATCGAGCCCGCAGAGCCGGATGCGGCCGACGCCATTCTCGACACGATTTGGCATCGCGCGCGCGGCAGGCGCTGCGTCGGCATCTTCTGGTCGTCGTCCGAATCGCCGGACAATTTCGGTCATCGGAGCCTATGTTTGCCCGATCTCGACGCGCTGTTCGACCACTCCGGCGACATCTACTGGGTGATCATGCAGCGCGGCTTCGAGCGCAAGCGTTGGCTGGACGACCCGCGTTCACGCAATCTCAACCGGTTCACGACGCTCGATTCCAATACGACTTTCGCGCAATCCATCGCCCTGCTCGACCGGCTCGATGCGTTCGCCGGCAACGATGGCAGCCTGGCGCACATCGCGGGCGCGCTCGGCAAACGCAATTACTTGCTGCTCAATCAGGTCGCTGAATGGCGGTACGAACACGATCCGGCGGTAACGAAGTGGTATCCGGCCACGCGGCTCGTACGCGCCAACGAGTTGGGGGGATGGCGTGGCTTGGCGGATAGCCTGGGGCGTCTGTTGAATGCGGATGCGCGCTGATTTGCGCATCAAGCGAAACGCAGCGCCAACGTCTGCGGCACTGGACTGCGCCGGGTAAGCGCGCAAGCGGGCATTTCTTCGCTGGTTCCGCGAACGTACGTTTCCAGCTGCTCGATCGCGAACTGCTGTTCATCGATCAACTGCCGCACCATGTCGCCGATGGAAACGATCCCCATCAGCCGGCCGCATTCGATCACCGGCAAATGACGGACATGGCGTGTGGTCATGAGCGCCATGCATTCGTCGGTGCTCGTGCGCAGGCTCACCGACAACACGGGCGCGCTCATGATTTCGCACACGGTCGTATTGCGTGATGCCTTGTCCTGCAAGATGACTTTGCGCGCGTAGTCGCGCTCGGTGACGATCCCGCACACCGTGCCGTCCGCGCGCCCTCCCACCGTGACCACGACGGCACCAACGCCGGCCTTCGACATCAGCACGACCGCATCGAACACGCTCGCTTCGACGTCGATGGTATGCACCGTGTCATCGCTCTTGGCCTTGAGTACTTGCTTTACCGTTGCCATGCTTGATCTCCTTCGCGCAGCGCGCGGTTGGGTCGGATTGCCTGAAAGGTTGGAAAGACGGGTTCAGCCGAAGTCGAACAGATCGCCGAGAAACGACTTCTTCTTGCGTGAATGTCCATATCTCGAGTGCGAGTCGCCATAGCGATGGTCGTCATAGCGCGGTCGCACGCGATGGTCGCGATCGTCGTCCTTGTCGCGCCACGCTTCGCGCCCTGCCGTTTGCTGCGGCGAGACCTGTTCGTCGCGCTGAATGAGCCGGTCGAGTTCGCCGCGATCGAGCCACACGCCCCGACAGGACGGGCAATAATCGATTTCAATGCTCTCGCGCGAGGTCATCAGGAGATCCGTCGCGGGACACACGGGGCATTTCATGTCGAATCCTTTCTTTTTACTTACAATGACCCAAGCCTATCGCAGCATTCGACATTGAAAAACGTGAATTTTCAGAGGTGTCGGTTCGTAAAAACCGAAGTGACGCTCTTTTTCAAGCGCCTGGCGAAGCGCACCACGCGCGCCACATCTGCCGATACGCCGCTTCCAGATTGCGCGTGAAGCGCGGTGCATCCATCATCGGCGAGCGTTCGAGTCTTGCGCGCAGCGTCGAGCGCAACTCGGTCAAACGCGGCAGATCGTTGGCGAGGCGAGTCACGACATCGACGTACGCCGCGTCGTCATGAACCACGAGCTCGCCGATGCCAAGATTCATCAGCAGGCTCAGACCCGCGCGGCTGACCGACGTGTCGCCCGCGCGCGATGGCACGGGCACGCCCATCCACAAGGCGTCGAGGCTCGTCGTGTGGCCGTTGTACGGATAGGTGTCGAGGCCGATATCGATTGATTGATAGGTCCGCAGATAATCGACGCGCGACTGATATCCCACGTACCGAACTCGCGACAGATCGACGCCCAACGCGCCGAGACGCTCACTGAAACGTTCGCGCGGGCCCGGACCGGCTAGCAGAATGAAGCGCGCATTGGGCACGGCGGCGAGTATTGCCGCCCACATGCGCAACGTGCGCTCGGACGCCTTGCACGGATTATTCAGGCATCCAAATGTAATGTGACCGTTGCGCCACGCTGGCAATGCATTCACGTCCGGTGCATTCGGCGACGTGACGCGCGGATCGAAACACCAGAACGTCTCGGGCAACCACACGGTCTCTTCGCTATAACGATCGGCGAGATCGGCCGTGTCGCGCGGATCGATCCACGGGTCGGTCAGGCGATAGCGGATGGCGCTGCTGCCCGTCGTGCCCGGATACGCGAGCCATTGCACTTGCACAGGCGCGGGCCGGCGTGCAAACAATAACGGACGGCCGCGCGACATGTGCATCGTCAGATCGACCAATACGTCGATGCCATCGTCGCGAACGAGTTGCGCCAATTGCTCGTCGTCGAGCGCGTAAACGTCGCGCCAGGTGTCGGCCATCGGACGGATCAGGTGTGTTATCGCGTCGGGCGTTTTAACGCTGGAATAACAAAAGATGTTGTACGCCGCGTGATCGTGTTGCGCGAAGACCGGCGCGGTGAACATGGCCTGACAGTGTCCGTCGAAGTCTGGCGCGACGTAGCCAATTTTGAGCCGTCGCTCAGAATCGCGATTGTTGGTATGGACGATGTCATGGCGAAGCAGCGGCGCTTCGTGTCGCGCGGCGAAGCGCAAACATTCTTCGAGAATTTCGCGTGGCGTTTCTGCGTGATAGGTCAGCGCGTAGTTGAGATTTCGATGCACACATTCATCGTTCGGTCCGCAATCGACGGCGCGACGGAAGCTTTGGATTGCCTCTTCCATTGCGCCCATATCCTTGAGTACGCCGGCGAGGTTATTATGAGCCTCGGGAATATCGTCTCGGATTGCAATCGACCGGCGCAGGATTGATTCAGCCTCTTCAAGGCGACCAAGACTTTGCAAAATGCGGCCAAGATTGTTATGCGCTTCGACGTGATCCGAACAGCATTCTATTGCCCGGCGATATGTCCGTTCAGCGTCGTTCAGGCGATCTTGATGACCATAAAGTATGCCGAGATTGTAGTGGATATCGGCAGCATCGGGCGCGAGAATCAACGCCTCGCGGTATTCAGCCTCGGCATCGCAAAGGCGCTCCAGCTTTTGTAGCGTATAACCGAGTGTGGTTCTTGCCTGTATGTTATCCGGCTCCAGAATGAGAACTCGACGATATATGCGTTCCGCATCCTCCAACGAATCGAGTGCGTGGTAGGCATTGGCCAGCCCCATAAGCGCATTCGTGTCGTCCGGACAAACCGACAGTGCCGCGAGAAATACCGCTTGCGCTTCTTGCACGCGTTGCAGCTTATGTAAAACCGCGCCGAGACCGACATGTGCCTCCGAGTAGTCTCGTCGGAGTTCGACGGCGCGCCGGTAAAACGCCTCAGCCTGCGCAAAGTCTTTCAGATCGTTCAAAACCTGAGCGAGATTAAAATCTGCTTCAGCAAAATCAGGGCGACACGCCACGGCTTGCCGCAAAGCCGCTTCTGCTTCCACGAGGCGTCCTGATTCACGCAATAAATTACCCAGATTGTTGAATGCGTCCGCGTAATTTCCTCTAGCAGCAATTGCGCGTTGAAAAGCACTTTCAGCCTCAGCCAATCGACCTTGACTCTTCAAAAGATTCGCGAGATTAAAATGTGCGTCGGCGAAATCGGCGCGCGCGGCACACGCCTGACGAAGCGCGGCCTCTGCCTCCACAAGACGTTCCTTTTTGACAAGCAGATTACCGAGATTGTAATGAGCCTCCGCGAAATCAGGACGTATGGCAATCGCCTCGCGATAGACAGTCTCTGCATCATCCAATCTACCTCGCAGCATCAGCAAATTACCGAGGTTGGCATATCCACCGGCGTATTGAGGATCTTGCGCTACCGCACGACGCCAATGCGACTCGGCCTCGTCGAGTCGATTCAGGCGATAGCAACACACCGCGGCGAGATTCAGCGCTTCGATATCCGCATACGGCTGATTTATTTGATATTCCAGCGCTTCAAGCGCTTCAACGAACCGCTCGCTGGAGTAAAACGCCGCTGCTGCGCCGTATGAATCGGATTTGGCGGACATGCTTCGGGCACGCAAAAGAAAACGGACCCAAAGATAACAAACCACCGGTCCGAATTCGTCAATAACTATAAAGAAACGTCCTCGCCTGCAAAGCGATTCCCCCACTCACGCCCTCTCCTGGTGCACCGCCCTTCGCTCCTTCGACTTGCGATCTATCTCAAAACCCCGCAAGCTCTCGCCTGAGCGCGAACCAACGCCGCGCATTGTCCAGAACCCGAGGCGCCCATGTCCGATAAATCGATGAGTGAAGAACGCAACGGCTCCGACACGCCCGACCTCCTCTATCTCCTTCAGGGCGCGGACGATTTCAGCCACTTCGTTTTCCCCGATAGCGAAGCGCTTTTCAAGAGTCTTGCGCGACGGCAAGCACCGCACACGCTTTTCATCACGTGCGCGGACTCGCGTGTGTCGCCCGAGATGATCACGCAGACGCGGCCCGGCGAGCTCTTCGTGTGCCGCAACATCGGCAATATCGTGCCGGCTTATGGGGAGATGCTCGGCGGCGTGTCGGCGGTAGTCGAATACGCGGTGCTCGCATTGAACGTGCGGCAGATCGTGATCTGCGGCCATTCCGACTGCGGCGCGATGAAAGGCCTCGCCTCGGGCGCAACCATCGCCGATGAAATGCCTACGGTGCACGCGTGGTTACGCAACGCAGAAGCGGCGCGCAGTGTGGTACGGGCGCGAAAACTCGAACACGAGCGCATGGTTCAGGCGATGGTCGAAGAAAACATCCGCCTTCAACTTACGCATTTGCGTACGCATCCGGCAGTCGCGGGACGGCTCGCGCTTGGCCAGCTTCAAGTGCAGGGTTGGGTATACGACATCGGGCAGGGAAAGGTATCGATCTTCGACGAACACGGGGGCGGCTTCCAGTCGATTGCCGAAGCGCGCTTGCGCCTGCTACGCGAACAGGCGCGTTAAAACACATGGGAATGGCGGCGTCAATATAGGGCTGACGCCGCAACGAACGATTACTGCACGCCCTTCTTCGACGCGAGATCCTGAGCCATCTTCAAGTGTTCCTGGATCGTCGGCAACGCCTTTTGCGCCGCTTCCTTCAGCTTCGCGTTCTGGCCGCCGTCTGCTTCCTTCTGGAATAGCGCCACTGCCTCCTGGTGACCCTGCACGCCAACTTTCTGGATATATGCGGTATCGAATGCCTTGCCGTGCAGTGCCTTTAGTGAATCGATCGCGGAAGTATCCGAATTGTCCTTGGGCACGGTCACGCCCTTGGGCGCCGCCATTTTCAACTGCACGGTCAGCTTGGTATGGTCGACGATCATATGACGCGCCAAGCTCTTTACGTCCTTGTCCTGCGAGTGCGTCTGAGCAAGCTTGGCGGCATCGATTTCCGTCGATCCCGAAGACGACGCGCCCTGCACGAAATCCTTGTCCGGTTGCGTAAGGTCGTTGGCAAGCGTGGTGCTGGCAGCTTCGGTCTGTGCAAAGCTCGCGATTGGCGCGGCTGCTGCAAGCGCGGTGACGATCATAACGATATTGCGTTTCATGTGGCCTCCTGTGGCGATTGGTGCTACCTGCTGTCAGCAATGCAGGTGCCACTCAATGTTTTTCTGGCAGATTCGAGAATGCGTGAAGCGGAATGTCGCTTGCTCGAACTTGATAAACTGGTCGTTCATTCCATCTTCTGCCCGATAGAAGCCATGCCTGTCTACGATTACGAATGCGCCGACTGCGGCACTTTCGAAGCAAATCGCCGTATCGCCGAACGCGATGAACCCGCAGCCTGTCCACGCTGCGGTGAAACCAGCGCGCGCGTCACCATCGGCGCGCCATCGCTTGGACGCGGCGGTAACGGCGGCGCCAACGCGAGCGAAGATTCGGGGAGCTACGGCATGCGCCATCGCGGCGGTTGTGCGTGTTGTGGCTGATCGTTGCACGCGTGTCCACATGCGTTCGGGCACGGCCATTGCAAAAGCACGAACCCGTGGCGGGCGGCGTATGATGCACGGGACAGGCGCGTAGTTGTGCAGCTTGAGTCGAGTATCAGCGTCATTGCCGTTGCGCGACCTGAAGCGTGGATCACGAGCATTGCGGTCCACGTGCCTCAAACGAACAACCGGAGGTAATAAGGATGACGATAGAGTTCAGTGGGCGGCGTCACGTCGTGGCGGCAGCGCGAGTTGCGTTCGAAGCCAATGTAGATGGACGTGAAGTCTGGTGCAGCGTCTCTCTCGATGCGCTCAACGATCACTTCGGCAATACCGGCACCTCTTCCCATGCCATCCTCAGCGCGTTCGAAGGCGGACGCGTCGAAATCGAAGATTCAGCGCGGCGAGCGCTCGAACGCAATCACGGCCAGTCCGTGGAACTCGAAACCGGCGACTTCAGGAACAGTACGAAGCAATAGCAAAACGCGTACGCGTTGCATCGGGGCGGCGGCGCCGCCTCGGTGAACGAATCGACGCTCGATGCACTTATCAGTGCACGTAAAAACGCGTCACCGCATCGAAAAGACGCCACACGGGGCACGGCATTCTGAAGAATCCGTCATAGCCGGCGCTCAACAACACGTCGCGTGGGTCGCTGCTCTCCTCGGCCGCGAACGCAATCAACATCTGATCCAGCGATGCCTCCCTGCCACATTCGCGCAACGCGCGTACAAGTGCATGGTCGTGCTTTGCCAGCACCTCGTGCGCCTCGTTCACGCGTGTATCGATGAACAATACCTGCGGCCGCCACATGTGAGCGAAATGAAGCGCACTTTGCGCATCCGCGATCTGCACGGCATCGAAGCCACGCATGGCGAGCATCATCGCGAAAGATTCGCCGACATCGGACTCGGAATGCACGAGCATCACGCGCCGTGGATCGCTTTCCACGGCGGTACGCTGATTCCAGATTTCGCTGCGCCCGGGGCGCATGTTGAAGGGTCGTCGGTTCATGTTGGAATGACGCAATGATAAGCACCGCGCCATTTACGTGATTTAGCAAGGACGAGGCCCGCACTTCGACAAAAGTTCAGCGGGCGGCCAGCAAGCCGACGATCAGTCCACCAATTGCCGCAAGTGCAATCGACTTCCACGGGTTGTAGTGCACGTAATCGTCGGCGCCTTCGGTGACGTCGCGATAGCGCATCGCAACGGCGTCCTTTGCGCGCCGCCCATGCTCGATGAACTTGTTCTTGGCCGCCTGCGGATGAAACCGGCTACCTAGATGCTGCGCCGTGACTGCTGCGGGCTGCGCGAGCACGGCCGGACTGTCGCCGCCTTCCAGCACGCTGCCATGCACGTGCCGCGACGGATGCGACGGATGCGCCGCGTGCGCCGGTCTGTGCGGCGCGCCGGGCGAGAGTGGAATCACGCCCTGATGCTGTTCGAGACCGGGCGTGAGCGCGGACCCGAGTGCGCCTTGCACGCGCCTTTGCCGAAGCGGCAGCGATTCGCCCGATGCCGCAACTCCCTTCTTGTTGCCGTTTGCATTGTCCATGGCGCTCTCCTTTTTACGTCGTCCCACCAAGTCATCAAGCCTGTCGTGACGCCCATGTCACCCTTACGCAAGAGTCGCACCGAATGGGCGCGGCGGCAACTCGCTCCTGACGATATGGCGCCACGCGATATCGACTCAATCGCAATCTGGCTCACATATCAGTGAGAATTGCTCGTTTGCGACGCCCACACGGCCAGCCTACGATTCGGCGAACAAGAACGAAGCGTTTATCGGTGATGCGGGCTTGATGCTGCATGATTCGTTTCACGCCGCGCGGAAGCATCCGCTCAACAAGCGCCGATACCATGGCTTCGCTCTTCCCTCTCTTGCGAAGCCCGCCATGAATCCCGTCAATCTCGTCCAGTTGTTCATCCTTGCCGCGCTGTGGGGCGGTTCGTTCCTTTTCATTCGTATCGGCGTAACGGATTTGGGCGTGGCGCCGTTGATGGCCTTGCGCGTCGGCATCGGCGCGGTGTTTTTGTTTGCGGTGCTCGTGCTTCGCGGCCGCATGCGTCAGGCACTCACCACGATGCGCGAGCGCGCATGGCCGCTTCTGATGGTCGGCATTCTCAACTCGGCCGCGCCGTTTTGCCTTTTCGCCTATGCGGAGTTGACGCTGTCGGCTGGCGTCACTTCCGTCATCAACGCGACCACGCCGCTGTGGGGCGCGCTCGTCGCCTACATCTGGCTCGACGATCGCCTGAGCAAGCTACGCATCGCGGGACTCGCCATCGGCTTTGCGGGCGTGCTCGCGCTGGTTTGGGATCAGATGTTCGTCCACGATGCCGGCGCCGCGCCCGTTGCACCGCTCGCCACTGCGCTCGCCGCCCTGGCCGCACTGGGCGCGACATTGTTCTATGGGATCGCCGCCAGTTACACCAAGCGGCATCTCATGGGTGTCGATTCGTTGATCGTCGCGACAGGCACCATGAGCGCCGCGACGCTCGTCCTGCTGCCGTTTGCGCTTTTCTGGTGGCCGACAGCGAGCGTGTCGATGCACGCATGGGGCGCGGTGCTCGGATTGGGCGTGGCATGCACAGGCGTCGCTTACATGCTGTTCTTCCATTTGATCGCCGTGGCTGGGCCCGCTCGCGCGATTACCGTGACCTTCGTCATTCCAATCTTCGGAATTCTGTGGGGCGCGCTATTTCTCGCCGAACGTGTATCGGTCGGGATGGCGGTGGCGTGCGGAATCGTGCTGATCGGGACAGGGCTTGCAACGGGCGTGGTCAAGCGCGTTGCGTGGCCGCGTGCACGACGCGCAGCCGAAGCGAAGCAGTGACGCCAGGAACGCGTGGCTTTACCGCCAGAGATGGACGAGCGGGCCATCTTCGCCGGCCACGGGATCGTCATGGGGAAACGGCAACGCTTCCATCGCTTGTCGCTCCGCCTCGCTGATGCCTTCGCGGCGGATGTCCCACTGCTGTCCCGGCGGATAGGCGCCCACCACTTGAAAGCGACGACCACTCATCAAAAGACAATGCCCGGTGCCGGCGGGAAGAACGATGGCATCGCCTGCGCGGATCGCGATGACTCGGCCTTTCGGCCCGCCGATGATCAATTCCGCCTCGCCCGAGACCACGCCGAGCGCTTCGTGCGCGGTCGAGTGAAAGTGGTGATAGTCGAAGACCCCGTCGCGCCATTGCGGCGGCCAGCCGTTTTGCTGAAAGAGAGATTCGAAACGGCCGGCTATGTCGAACTCGCGCGAGTCGATTGCATTACGCCAGACGCGAACCGGCAAGCGCGTGTTATTCGGTACCCAGCCGTTTTGCGCCAGCATGAAAGATTCGCAGCGCGCGTTGGCGGAAAGTGAGGTTTTGGTTTCATGGGACATGACGTGATCCTCCGGGTCTGACGACGGAGGAGCAACGTGTGTACCAACAAAGTCATGGCGTCTCCTGCCGCCCTCACAACCATCACGCATCAATGCCCGTGCCAATGCCCATAACCGCCCACGCCGATCCCCACTGAAACCGCCGGCGCCGCGTAATAACCGGGGCCGTAGGCATAGCCATACGCCGGTGCATAGCCGTAAGCGGGCGCAGGCGCATAGCCGTAAGGCGGCGCATAGATGCAGCCGCCAAGCCCCGCCGCGATGACTATCGCAGTTGCAGTCGCGAGCGTTCGAACTGCACCTCGCTTACCGTGTTGTCGATTAATGTTGTTCATGATCGATGCGACTCCCCGTTCGTCCCCGCTTACCAGCGGCGATATCCATATCCACCGTGATGCGCGTACCAGTCACGCCGGTTCCAGTACCGATAGCCGTCCCAATACCGGTCGCCATGCCATCCGACGATGACAGCAGGCCCAAGCGCGACGACAACGGGCGCCGGTTGATAAGCGACCACGGGCGGCGATTGATACACGACCGGAGGCGGCGCGGCATAAACCGGCGCGGCGGGCGCCACATATACGGGCGGAGGCGGCGCATAGACCGCCACCGGTACACCCAGATTAACGCCGACGCTCACACCCGCCAGCGCCGATCCACAAGCAAGCCCCGCACAAGACGCGATACCCAGTCCGATGAGACTCTTCACGTTCATGTTTTCCTCGTCCGAAGCGACCGCGCATCGCAGCCATGAATCCATGTTAGCGACGCCTTCGCAGGCTTGAGTTACAAGCGCTGTAACAGATGTGAACACTGAAATGAAGCTTGCAGTGCCCTGTTGAACCCGTCAGCGGGTTGCGCGCTCGTATCGTGCATGGGATATTTCCGGCTCGATAAAAAGGATGCCGGCCATGGACCTCTTGCGCAGCATGCGAATCTTTGTCCGGGTAGCCGAGGCGGCAAGCTTTACCGTCGCCGCGCAGCACATGGACATTACGACCGCGCAAGCGTCGCGCGCGATCACCGAACTCGAGTCGCACCTGCGCACGCGTCTTTTGAATCGCACGACGCGCCGCGTCGCATTGACCGATGCCGGGAATCGCTATCTGGCGCGCTGCAAGGAAGTGATCTCGCTGGTCGACCTCTCTGAAGCGGAAGCCAGCGACGCGCAAGTGTCGCCAAGTGGCGTGTTGCGCATGCACGCGCCGATCACCTTCGGTCATCACTATGTCGTGCCGGCGCTTTCTCAGTATTTGGAAGAGCATCCGCTCGTGCGCGTCGAGTTGACCTTGTCGCAGCAGGTTCCCGACATGCTCGACGAAGGCTACGACGTCTTCCTGCAGGTCACGAGTTCGACGCTGCCCGACTCCGCGCACGTCTCCACGCGTATTTGCACGATGCCGAGCGTGCTGTGCGCATCGCCGAACTATTTGCGGCGGGCCGGCATGCCGATTACCGTGGAAGATCTTTCGAAGCACGCGTGCCTTCAACTCGTCACGACATTCTTTCCGGTGGATCGATGGACGTTCGAAGGCACGCAAGGAAAGGTCGATGTCGAACTTCCGCCTGGCCGCCTTCGCGTGAATTCCGCCGATGCACTCGCCGTCGCGGTGGCCAATGGTCTGGGTATCGCGCCTTTGCCGATGTTGTCTGCCCTGCCCTCGCTTTCGAATGGCGCGCTGGTGCGCGTGCTGCCGGACTGGGAACTGCAAAAGATGACGGTGTATGCAATGTACGCTTCGCGCCAATACCTCGATGCGAAGATCAAGACTTGGGTAGCGTTTCTGCGTGATTACGTCGAGGCCAAACTGGAAGCTAGTTTTGGAGAACGGTACGACGTCGACAGTTGAATGTGGATGTTCAAAAAACCGACCATTAGTTGCATGTTTGTGTTGAACGAGCCTGCACCTCGCAGGCTCGTCGCCTCAAACTGTCTTGACTTGCGTGGCCACTATCGGAAAAAGCTTGCCCTTGAACAGGGCCAGCACGGTCCCGACGATGAGACTCGCAAATACCACGTTCGCCACGATGAAAGATGCCGGAGCCAGCCAAAGCAGCGGACCTGCTGCGCCGCGTTCCAGCATGCGGATTGCCATCGTCGGCAACGCCGCCACGCCGAAGCTGAACGCCCAGTACGAAGGCGTGAACGATTGCTGACGAATCCACGGCAGGAGCCGCGTGAGCATCATTGCCTGATAAACACCGTAGCCGAGAAGCATGTAAGCGAAGAGATCCGGCACGCCATGCGTGATCGCGAGATACGACACGCCTCCCACCACCGGCGGCGCGAGCTGAATGCCGAGCGTGGGACGCAGCGCGTCGGGAAGCGGATCGTGTACAGCCGCGCGATGCAGCACGATCGATTCGATCGCGAGCCACGAGAACACACCCGCCCCGAAGAACAACGCGCCGATCTGCGTCCAACCCAGACTCGCTGCCGCCGTTCCCGCGACGAAACTCGGCGCGACGGTTGGCAGATAGATGGCCGGCGTCGTCAGTTCGGGCTTCCGGCCGCCTTGCCAGAAGCGTCCGTGAAGATAAGCGCCTAGGCCGAGCTGACTCACCACGCCCGCGACGAACAACGCGATCGCTAATTCTCGCGAAAAGTTCTGCACCGCTTGCGCCGCGAGCAACGTCGATACAGGCGCGAGCGCGGCGAACGACGACTGCACGGGATGCGCCATCTCGGCGATGGCCGCGTCGCGCTCGACAAGCCACTTGCGTGCATACGCGATCATCAAAGCGAGCCAAACCGACAGCGCGCCCGCGGTCAAGAGCGGCGGCACGACGGCCGGAATCGCCCAGACATGCGCCGCCGCTCGCCATGCGCCCGCCAAGGCCAGAAGGCCCACCGCGATGCCGAAAAAAGCGACCGGCATCGGTTGACGCTTGTTCATACGATCATTGGTGTCCATTGCCCTTCTCCGTGAATGCGCGGGTAAGAACGCGTGCTGCGCTCTTGTGTCCGTCGATGGAGAAAGCTTAGGTCCGTCAGGCCGTTGCGCGAATGTCGCAGCGTCTCGATTGACTACTCGATCGTCTCAAAGACGAGAGGTATCGGCGAAATGGGCTGTCTCTGGACCGTGGATTTGCACACAGTGCCTGGCGCAGGGATGGCGAATGGCGAATGATGCGGAAGGCATGCAAAGCACCACATGCAAAATGCCAAGCGCAAAGCACGATTCGCTCTACACACAGGAACAATGCATCCGACGTCATCCCACCAGGGAGGGACTGCGGCAAAACAGGCGCGGGCGCCGAGTCCGCCGCGTGTCAAACGCAGAAAGCCATCACGTCACGATCCGGGACACGCAGTAACCTCCGCGCGGATAATAGACAAGACGGCATCATCCCAAACGTCACTGCGAATAACACCCTTGGCATTAGGTGCACCGCATGCAAAACACAAAATGCCCAGCGTCGCCGGCAACTTTGCCCGTTCTGCGCCACAGCCATCAAGCACGCCAGCGCACCGGGCCATGTCACCTTGAACTTGCACGACAACAACCACGCAAAACATCGATAACGCCTGGAGAATCGAGAAGATGAGAACTTTCCCGCTGGGTCTGCCGTTCCGAGCGCTTTCAATCGCGACCGCCCTATTCCTTTCGGCTTGCGCACAGACCGGCCCGGTCGAATTCTCCGCGAGCGCCAACCCACCCGCTTCCAACAACGACGGTCCCGCCGACTTCAGCGGCATGGACAACTCGATGAACGCCTGCAAGACGCAGTCGCGACAGGCAGGCGCGGACCGCTGCACACAGGTGCGCGCCTACGAATCCTGTATGAAGAGCAAAGGCTACATCACCGTTCTAGGCCCGGAAAACCCGCCGAACTGCGGACAGCCCGACTGGGAGCAGGACGTGCGCAAGTGGCTGCGTTGAGCCGAGCAGATTCATCGACGGCGCGAGGTCCATGTCCGCCACGCCCGTGTCGGCTAACGCCGCGAGGATCATTGCACCGACGAGCAACGACACGCTTACCCACACGCTAAAGTCCGGTGATCCGCATGCCGTTATGCGGTGCATGAGAAAGAAACGCCTACACTCCCGCGATATGAACAACGCTTTCGCCGCAGCCGCCGAGGCGCTTGCCCTTTTTTGCCGGCTGCGCAACGTGGATGCCGCCGACTTGCCCGCCCAGGACGTGGATATACTGCTCGACCTCGCCTTCGAAGAAGCCGCGCAGCAAGCGGCCGCCCGTAGCGAGGCGCGCCGTCCCGGCTGAGCAAGAGTATTCACGGACGGGAGCATTACTTGCTTTTCAGAACGACATGGCGCCGTGGGCCACGCGCCGCGGAGGCTCCATGTCGAAGATACTCGGCCCGATTCTGGGCCCGCACGTAGCGAACGTCGCACGTCATCCGTTCGGCTTCGTCATGCGCACGATCAAGGCATTTCGCGCCAACCAGGGCATGCTGCTCGCGGGCGCGGTGGCTTATTACGCGCTCTTGTCGATCGTGCCGCTTCTGATCCTCATCGTGATCGTGCTGTCGAAATTCATCGGACAGAAGGAACTGCTCGACACGCTCTCCCATTTACTCGAATGGCTCGTGCCGGGACAGGCACGCGCAGTCGTGCGTGAACTCGCGAATTTTTTGACGCATCGGGCGGTCATCGGTTGGCTTCTTCTCATCACGATGATCTTTTTCAGTTCGCTCGCCTTCACCGTGCTCGAGAACGCGATGTCGGTGATCTTCGTGCATCGCGTGGCGATCCGCCGTCGGCACTTTCTCCTGTCCGCCTTGCTGCCGTACTGCTACATCCTGTTCTTGGGCGTCGGCATGCTGATCGTGACTTTCGTGTCGAACGGGCTCCAGGCGATGGGCACGAACAGCCTCTATTTCCTCGGCATCGAAATATCGCTCAAGGGCGTGTCGCGCCTTTTGCTGTATTTGCTCGGTTTCGCGGGCGAAGTGTTCGTGCTGACATCGATCTATCTCGTGATGCCGGTGGGACGTCCGTCGCTGCGGCTCGCGTTGATAGGCAGTGTGACCGCTGCCATTCTTTGGGAAATCACGCGCCACGTGCTTGTCTGGTACTTCGCGACGCTTTCGCAGGTAAGCGTGGTGTACGGATCGCTGACGACGTCGATTGTCGTGCTGTTTAGTTTGGAGGCACTCGCCACGTTGTTGCTCTTTGGTGCGCAAGTAATCTCCGAGTTCGAGCGCTTCGGCCTGCCTCAGGCCACCGAGCCGCAACCGTTCCACACCGGCACGGGCTGAACCTATCCGCCTGATGGTCCGATTGCATTTTATGTGCGCTACCGCACATAAGTTTGACTTTCTCGTCCGACAAATAGCGCTAAATTCCCCATTTCGATGCGCGGGCGTGAACTCTGCTACGGTAGTATTCAAAATGCGAGCGACACGTCCTGTAAATGTCGATGGCACGGTGCTGCTCCAAGCACTTCGCCTATAAAATGCGGCGCCAGCGCTCCATACGCGGGCATCGTGCAAAGCAAACTGAATTGCATCCATTGTTGAGCGCCAGGTAACGGAGGCGTTCGGCATGCTTTATTGCGGCGAGAAGGATCAGTCGGCTGTCGCTGCATAGCCATCGATCTTCAAGGCTGTACTCATCATCAGTTGGGCCATTCGTTTGAATGGGTGCGCCACGCGGGCTTTCATATCGCATGCGCGCCATTCCACTGTTATACGGCGGTGTCGAGCGTGTTGTGTAACGCTCGTTGGACACCGCCCGACGATCACGTTCCGGAGAGCGCTGTCATGCCTCACCACGCTGAACTACCCCAGGAGAGCATCGCGGGTCATGCACGACCCGCGAATGATCCCACTGTCATTGCCATGGAAACACCGCCGCTCGATTTGGAGGATGAGCCCGTGGCGCAGCGCGCACCATTGCGCTTTGGGCGTCTCGCCTTGTGGAGCGCGTCGGCGGGCGCGTTGGCCGTCGGCGTGTTGGGAACCATCGCCTACAGCATGTGGTTCTCGCACGATCAACGCGTCTATGCCGAAGCGATGTCCAGCGCACGCCAGACGTTAGGTGTCGATCAACCGACTTTTGTCGCGGCTCAGGTGCCTGCACAGGTGCAAACGCAGACGCAAGCCGTTGGCACAGTGGAAGCGGCGCCCGTCTCCGTTCGCGATGCGTCCATGAGCACGACTGCACCCGCCGTCTATGGCGCGGACACAGTGGATGCCGCCGCCATCGCCGCCGCTCCAACGCAAGCGGCGCCGACCGTGCAACGTCCGAGCGCGGTGGCCGCAACGCGACCTCAGTCGCAAACTGCCTCGGCGCGCGGAAACCGCGCGGCTTCGGCCCAGGCGAGCGCCGGCCAGACTCAGGCTGCACGCCGTCGCGCGGCGCGCGCCAGAACGGACACCGGCCTCTTCGCGCGCGTGGGCGCGTTCTTCCATCGAGTGAGTTATCGACGCAATGCAACAGCCGGTCAGCGAGAGGAATATTCCCGTCCGTGAAGCATCGGCAGCGCCACCGATGCCCGCGGATGAAGACGCCGTGGATCGGCCGCTGCCGCATCGCATTTTGAATACCGTTCAGGCGCTCGCTCGGCGTGCGGGCATTCGCGGGCCAGCTCCGCTTGCAGCCGTGGCGTTGTCGCTGCTGCTCATCGGCCTGCTTTTTCTTGCGGTTCAGGTCCGCACCATTTTCTCGGTGCAATTGCATCAGGAATACATCGGGCTCGTGCTCGAAGCAGTCGAGCGCGCCGATGCCGCGCGTAGCGCCTCGGTGGTGCTGCTAGGCACGCCGGCGAGCGATGCACAGCACCACATTGCGTACCGCCAGGCGCGCATCGAGTTTGCCGCGCGGCTCGGAAGCCTGCACGCGCTCATCGGTTCGAGCCCGGTGCCCGCGCCGCCAATGCCCGCTGACGTCCTCTCGCCTGCGGCCGATTTTCGCGCGGCCAGCAGCGCGCTCGATTCCGTCTATACCTACTGGCGCACCGAGCGCGACCGCGCCAGCGCCGATCTGCGCGAGCGCATCGTGAGCGTGTCGCATACGCTCATCGCGTTATCGGCGATCGTGTTCGGCGTGTTGATCACGGCGATCGGAATGTATGCAAAACGCAATCGACAATTGGTCGGCATGTCGCATGAGTTCGAACACGCTTCATTGCACGACGCGATGACGGGCCTGCCCAATCGACGCAAGCTGTTCGCGTCACTGGAGGAGTCGGCCGCGCGCCTTGCGAACGGCGCCGAACCGGCACGCATCGCCGTGTTGTATATCGACCTCGACGGCTTCAAGCGCGTCAACGATACGCACGGTCACCGTATCGGCGACGAGTTCCTGATTGCGGTATCGCGACGCTTTCGCCAGACCGTGCGTAGTGGCGACGTCGTCGCGCGTATCGGCGGCGACGAGTTCGCCGTGCTCGTGCGCGAGTTTTCCGGGGACAAGGAGCTGGCCGCGATTGCGCAACGGATCATCGATTGCGTGACCGAAACCGACATGCAGATGCGTCTTTCGCTGGTGCGAGCAAGTATCGGCATCGCGAGCTACCCGGACCGGGTGAGCGACTACTGGCGCCTCGTCGCGGTCGCCGACGACACCATGTACACAGTCAAGCGTAACGGCAAGAACAACTATGCCTTCGCCTCTCTCGCACCCGCTGCATCTGCTTCCGCTTCTATCTAGGCCGCTGCACGAAGGTCTTCCTCGCCACCGAGCGCATCGGTCAGGTCGGCGAGCATGCGCGCGAGTTCGCCTGTCATCAGCGTGAAGTCGGATTCGAAGCGTTCATCGTCGTTGGTCGCGGTGGGATCGGCGGCTTCCTTGATGACGTCGAGCGCGCTGACCCGCTTCAACGTAAGCGATGGCGTCAAGACGTAAGAAACGCGGTCGTTCCACGTCATGGCAAGCCGCATGCACTGCTTGCCCGCTTCGATATGACGGCGCATGTCTTCCGCTTCCAGCGCGTGACCCACGTAGCGGACCGTTGCATTGCCCTCGCCAGCAGAACGCAGCTCGGTATCGCGATCAAGCGTAAAGCCCGCGGGCGCTTCGCCTGTGAGAAGCCACTCGGTCATCGCGGAAACGGGCGACCGTGCCACGCGCACGCTCATCAACGGAAGATCGGTCACCGACTTGGCGAGCAGACCGATGATGTCGTCGCATAGCGTCGCCGACGCAGCGTCGATCGCAAGCCAGCCATTTACAGGGTCGATCCATACGCGCGTATCGCGCCGGATGCTGAACGCGCGCGGCAAGAGTTCGTCGGTGATCTGCTCCTTGAGCTCGCGCATCTGCTTCCGGCCGGGTTTGAAGCCCTGCTGTTCTTCCACTTCGAGCGCGCGTTCCTTGGTGAACTGCGTCACGACCGAAGCAGGCAAGAGCTTCTTCTCGGCGCGATACGTAATGAGCATCTGTCGGTTGACGGCATAGACGAGCGAGTCGTCGCCGCGCGGCGAAACCCAGCCGCGCCGTTCGTTCTCGACGCTCGATGCAGCACTGAAGCCAAGTGGCGCGAGCCACTGCTGCAGCTTTTCAGGGGTGATGTTCCACGGTGCGGGCAGACGGTGAAGCTGGAGGTTTTTGAACCACATGGCGAGGTATCGATGCGTTCGGGAAAAGCGCGCCATTTTATACGACGTGGCACGAGGTCGAAGCGCGTTACACTAGAACGGCTCAAAAACGCTTGAATGCCTTAGCAATAGGAGCACCGATCATGGATGACCTCGACGCGCAAGGCACTTTCCGCGGGCTGCCGTTGACCACCGAGCAGGACGCCGAAGTGCGGCATTACATCAAGAAGAAAAAGCAGCGGAACGAGCCGTGGGATACGCCCGAACTCAGCGCAATGATCAAGGACATGCTCGACCCTCCTGGCGATGACGACGATACCGCCGACATCGACGATGAAGAGGAAACGCGCTCCGTGGCCGAGCGTGCATCGGCGTTCATCGACGAAGACATGGACCCGATAGAGCACAACGAGGAATGGCACGCCGCCATGGAAGCCGAAGTGATGAAAGGGCCAAGACGCTAAAGCGATTCATAGCAGCCAGGCCAAGGCAATAAAAAGCGCCGGTAACTAGCCGGCGCCGCATGTGCTTAAAACACTGTGAGCTTTAATGTCTGTGACGCATCCAGTCGCGCGGCGGATGTGTATCGAGCCAGCGTGCCTTGGGGACGTTGATATGCGGATGACGATGATGCATCACGAGAATCACCGCGGCGCATAGCAGCACGACAATGCCCACCATCAGGCTGATCATCGGTTCGGTCATAAGCAACCTCCTTAGCGGAACAAGGGGCGACGCTTGCACTGCTTGAGAGCGTGCGGCGCTTCCAGGCATCATGCACTTAAACGAACTTCACGGCGCAGTGCATGCCGATGGAATTTTTCAAGCCAGCCTGAGGTAGAGCTTGGAGCGATCGAGCGATCCTTAAGCGCACGTTGCTTTGTATTGCGCAAATACTTCGAAGCTTGACAAAACGAGTCGCGCACGCTTGTCCTATGATGAAGAGACTTGAAGAGACGTAAGAGAGTCGCAAGAATGCTCTAGAAGAGCCGCTTAAGGACCGCTAACCGGAGACGTGCAACATGGCAACATGGAAACCCGACCCGAGCTTCTATCCTTCGCCTCGCCTTGCAGCCAAGGCTCCGCGAGAAACACTCGCCTATGTCGCGACATTCGACCCCGAGCGCAATACGCCCGACAAGCTAGCGGTCGTCGATGTCGATCCCGATTCGCCGGACTATACGAAGATCGTCGGCGAACTCGCCATGCCCGATACCGGCGACGAACTGCATCACTTCGGCTGGAACGCCTGCTCTTCGTGTCTTTGCCCCAATGCGCCGCACCCGCATATGGAAAGGCGTTATCTCGTGGTGCCGGGGCTGCGCTCGTCGCGCATTCATATCGTCGATACGAAGCCCGATCCAAAGCAACTCAAGATCGTGCGTACGATCGAGCCCGATGAACTCGCCGAGAAAACGGGCTATACGCGTCCGCATACCGTGCATTGCGGACCGGGAGGCATCTACGTCACGGCATTGGGCAATGCAGAAGGCAAAGCGCCCGGCGGCGTGCTGATGCTCGATCAACAGAGCTTCGATCCACTAGGCCGATGGGAAGTGGACCGCGGCCCGCAACAGCTTGCCTACGATGGCTGGTGGCATCTCGGTTACGACACGATGGTGACGAGCGAATGGGGCACGCCCGATACCTTCGAGAGCGGCCTCGTACCCGAACTTCTTTTAGGCGCGAAATACGGCAGAAAACTGCATTTCTGGGACTTCACCAAGCGCAAGCATATTCAGGAAATCGACTTTGGCGACGAGTATCAACTCGTGTTCGAACTGCGCCCCGCGCACGATCCGACCAAGGCGTACGGCTTCGTGAATTGCGTCATCAGCTTGAAGGATCTGTCCTCGTCGATATGGACTTGGTATCGCGACAAGGACAAGTGGGCCGTCAAGAAGATCATCGACATTCCCGCGGAACCTGCCGATGCCTCGGTTCTGCCGCCGCTTCTTCAAGGCTTCGGCGCGGTGCCGCCGCTCGTCTCCGACATCGATCTCTCGATGGATGATCGCTTCCTCTACGTGTCCTGCTGGGGCACGGGCGACATGCTTCAGTATGACGTCTCCGATCCCTTCTCGCCCAAGCTCACAGGTAAGGTCCGCATCGGTGGGATCGTGTCGCGCGCCACTCATCCCGGCGCTAAAAACGGTGCACTCAATGGCGGACCGCAAATGGTCGAAGTCAGTCGCGATGGTCGGCGCGTCTACTTCACCAATTCGCTTTATGGCGCGGTGGACGCGCAGTTTTATCCCGAAGGTATCGACGGCTGGATGGTGAAACTCGACGCCGATCCGAACGGCGGCCTGAGCACCGACAAGAACTTCTTCATCGACTGGCCGAAGGGGCACAGGCCGCATCAGATCAGGCTGCAAGGCGGCGATTGCTCGTCGGATTCGTTCTGCTATCCGTGACCTCCTCGTCGGCGTTATGGCTCACGGCTGCGGGATTGGGCGCCTTTCATGGACTCAATCCCGCAATGGGCTGGCTCTTTGCCGTCGCGCTCGGACTCTATGCGCATAGCAGGCGCGTCGTTCTGATCTCGCTCGTGCCGATTGCGCTCGGTCATGCGTTATCGGTAGGGCTCGTGCTGGTTGGCGCGCTTACGCTCGGGACCATGCTTGGACATGAGATGCTCGCGCGTGGTGCAGGCCTGGTGCTGATCGGCTGGGGCATATGGCGGCTGTGGCGCGGTCATCGTGGACGGCCTTCGGTTGGCATGCGCACGGGCCTCGCGGGCCTCGCGTTGTGGTCGTTCGTGATGTCGAGCGCACACGGCGCGGGCCTCATGCTCGTGCCGGCGCTCTTGCCCCTGTGCTCGGGCAAGCTTGCCGGCGGCGCGCTCGAAGCGGGCGCCCTCGCGCTCGCCATCCACACGGCGTCGATGCTTGCCGTCATTGCCGTCATCTCCATGCTGGCCGTGACGGTGCATGAGCGTGTGGGGCTCGGGTTTCTACGCACGGGGTGGGTCAACGTCGATTGGCTCTGGAGTGTGGCCCTCATCGCATGCGGCGCGTGGCTCTTCGTGTAGTCTGGATTCCGCTGCTGCAAGACAGGCCTCAAGGGCCGATGCACGTGGCGGACGCCGGCAGAAGTTAGGCGCTAAAGGCCTACTGTCGTCGATTGCGTGACTCAGTGAGTCCCGGCAATATCAACCGACATAACGATAAAAATAAAAGAACGCGGCGCAGAAAATTCCAGGAACAAGTGGCCTAGTCGAACGAGGGGGAGCACACCGATGCGCGAAATTTCATACGAAGAACAAACCGTCAAATCCGGCAATCCGCTAGCGCGTTATGCACATCGAACGCGCATGAACATGGCGATCGATTTGGTGACCGGACTATGTGCGAAACGCGGCACGGTGGTCGATTTCGGTGCGGGCCCAGGACTCTTTCTGCACACGCTCGGCGAAGCGCGCCCGGACGTGACGCTCGTCGGTCACGATCCGTACATGGCGCCCACCTTTCCCGAAGTCAAATACGCGGAGTCGCTGAACAACGTAACGCCGCAAAGCGTCGACGTGCTGACCGCCTTCGAAGTCTGCGAGCATCTCTACGACAACGAACTGGCCATGCTGCTCGATGACGCCGCGCGCATTCTCAAGCCGAGCGGCGCGCTCGTGATCTCGGTGCCGATCATGTACGGCCTTGCGATCGCGCCGAAGGTATCGAACTGGATGCTCCGCAGTCGTTCCTTCAAGTCGGAATACACGCCTTCCGAAGTGCTCAAGTCGATGGTCGGCATGTCCGTGAGCCGGCCGATCAATCCGCGCATCACGCATAAGGGTTTCGACTTCCGTGAGTTGCGCGATCTCGTAAGCGTGGGCTTCGATATCGATGCCGTGCATATGAGCCCGGTGCCGCATATGCCTTGGTGGTTGAGTTCGCAATACTTCATGATCTGCAGGCCGAAAGCGCAAGGTTGAGGTATTCGACTGCTGGGCGATACGCCGGGAACGCGACGAATGCGGCCCGGCGTTTCACATGGCGAGCGCTTCTGCCAGGCAATTGCATTCGGCATGCATAATTCCGGCATGCAAAAGACCGAATGCAAAATGCCCTCTCACTCTCGCCGCGATACTTCTTCCGCATCTGGTAACGCGGCGGTCGTCCATCCGCCGCCGAGCGCCTTGATCAGCGCGACGCTGGCCGCCATGCGCCGCCGCTCGATACGCACCTCAGTGCGTTGATCCGATAACACGATAGCCTGCGTCACCACTACGTTCAGATACGTGATCGCGCCGTTCTCGTAGCGATTGCCAACCTTCGATAACGCGCGCTTCGCTGCATCGACCGCGTCGCGTTGCGCTTCGCTCTCACGGCGCAAAACCTCCAGCGCGTTGAGGTTGTCCTCCACTTGCCCGAAAGCCGTGAGCACCGTTTGACGATAATCAGCGACGCTCTCGTCGTAAGTCGCGCGTGCCGCATCGCGTGCCGCGGCACGGCCACCGAAGTCCAGTGCGGTGAAAGCGAGCTGCGGCCCGAGCGACCAGAAGCGGCTTGGCGCCATCAACCAGGAACTGAAATTGGTGGCTTCGAGGCCACCCGTAGCGGCAAGCAGCAGATTCGGAAAGAACGCGGCCGTCGCCACGCCGACGCGTGCGTTGGCCTCAGCGACGCGGCGCTCGGCCGCCGCGATATCGGGCCGTCGCTCCAGCAACGCGGAAGGCACGGAAAGCGGCAGCGCAGCGAGTGCCGCCGATGGGCGCGGCGCATGCCCTTCATCGAGCGGCTCGACATCGAGCGTGAAACTCGACGGCGGCTCGCCAACGAGAATCGCGATTGCATTCACGAGGCTCGCGCGCGCGGTTTCGAGATCGATCAACTGCGCCTGCGTCGAGCGCAACTGCTCCTCCGCCTGCGCAACATCGGACTCGGCCGCGATGCCGCCTGCAAACCGGTCACGCGTCAACACGAGCGCCTTGTCGTAGGCTTGCAGCGTCTCCTTTAAAAGCCGCTCTTCCTCCACCGTGCCGCGCAACTCGAAGTAGTTACTTGCAAGCTCGGCCTGCATCGACAGGATCGCACTTTGCAAGTCGGCTGCGCTTGCCTGCGCTCCCGCACGTCCGCCTTCGACGGCGCGGGAAATGCGGCCCCACAAGTCGGGCTCCCACGAGATTTGCGCATCGACCAGATAGTCCGGCACGGTCACGCCCGCGCTCGACTTGTACAGTATGTTCGACGACGCCCGCGACTGATTGAATGCAGCATTCGCCGTGACAGTCGGAAAGTATGCCGAACGCGCCTGCGCGACGGCCGCTCGCGCGCCGCGAAAACGCGCGGATGCCGCCGCCACCGTTTGGTTCGCGCTCGCGACGCGTTCCTCCAGAGCGTTCAATTGCGGGTCGCCGTAGATTTCCCACCAGGGAGCGCGTTGCCTGGCATCGGCGGGCTGCGCGGCTTTCCAGTTTTGCGGCAGTGTGTCCGCATGAACGGGCGCATCGGCGGGTTCTGCCGTTTTGTATGCAACGGGCATCGCCACGTCGGGCTTGCTGTAATCCGGCCCGACCGCGCATCCGCTTAACATTAACGCCAGCACCGCCGCCACACTTGGCATTCGGCATTTTGCATGCAGCATGCTCATGATGCTTCGCCGCCCTGCTTCGGTTGACTCGCACCAGGCGTGGCGTTCGCGCGTCCGATACGCACCGCCGCTCCATCGACGATCGAATCCGGCGGATTCACGATCACACGCTCATCGCCCGACAATCCGGCTGCGATCGAAACGCGCGTGCCGTAATCGGTTCCAAGCGTGATTGGCAGCAGCTTCACGCGATTGTTCGCATCGACGCTCGCCGCATGCACGCCATCCGGACGAAACAGCAGCGCATTGCCGGGTAGCGTGTACGACGCGCTCGCGTTGGTGAGGTGAAAGCGCACTTGCGCATAGGCGCCTGCCAGCAATTCCCCGCTCGGATTCTTCACGCCGACTTCGACACGCATGGTGCGTGCAACCGGATCGACCGCTCCCGCCGTTCGCACCGTGACGCCCTCGAACTTGCGATTGCGCTCTTCGTTGAGGATCAATTCCGCTGGCAAGCCGGGTGTCACGAGCCGCGCATAGGCTTGCGGCACATCGACGAACACGCGCAGCGTAGTGGCATCTTGTATATGGAAGAGCTCGCGGCCGATCCCCGCGCTGCCCGCATCGATCAACTGGCCGACATCGGTGTTGCGGGCCGTCACGACGCCATCGAACGGTGCGTAGATCTTCTGGAACGAAACCATCTGCTCCAGCCGCGACACGTTCGCCTGCGAGGCGTTGAACGCAGCTTCCTTGGCGAGCATGTCGCCGGTCTTTTCATCTGTCTCCTGCCGCGAGACCGAGTTGTTCTTCGCCATCTGCACCCAACGATCGGCGGTGGTCTTCGCCAACAAATAATTGGCGCGCGCCGTCTGCGCATCGGCGCGAGCCTGACGCAGCTGATCATTGATCTCGGGTGCATCGATCTCCGCAAGCAGCTGTCCTTTGCGCACCTTGGTGCCGATATCCGCGGTCCAGCGTTTCAGATAGCCATTGGTGCGCGCAAAAATCGGGGCATCGGAGAAAGCACGGATATCGCCCGCGAGCACGAGGTCCTGGGTCGGCTTCATGCGCGTCGGCTTGATGATTTCGACGGTCTGGACGCTGTGCTCGCCGGCATCGCGTTCCAGCTCCGCGTGCGCGGAATGGCGTGACCAGATACCCTGCGCCACCAGCAACACGACGACCACGAGCGCGATCACGAGCCACATGCGCCCGCGCTTGCGTGTCGATCGTTCGTTTGACTGCTCGTTCATTCGAACTCCGTAAATATCGGCATCACGACTGGCCTTGCGGCTCGCCATCCAGGTGCTTTGCGCCGCCGCGCTTCGCTTCGATACGCTTATAGATCATCGAGAACACCACGGGCACGAAGAAGAGCGTGGCGATGGTGCCGACCATCAGGCCGCCGATCACCGCGCGGCCGAGCGGCGCATTCTGTTCGCCGCCCTCGCCGAGACCGATGGCCATGGGCACCATGCCGATCATCATCGCGAGTGCGGTCATCAACACGGGCCTGAAACGCGAGTAGCCGGCTTCGAGCGCCGAGCGCATGGCATCGCCGTGTTCCTGCAATGCAGAACGCGCAAAGCTCACGACGAGAATGCTGTTGGCCGTCGCGATGCCGATACACATGATCGCGCCGGTCAATGCGGGAATGGACAGCGTCGTATGCGTGAGGAAGAGCATCCAGACAATGCCCGCTAACGCACCCGGCAGCGCGGTGATGATGATGAACGGATCGAGCCACGACTGAAAATTCACCACGATAAGCAGATACACCAGCACGACGGCGAGAATCAATCCAAACGCCAGGCCCGAGAAAGAACCGTTCATCGTTTCGACTTGTCCACGCATGTCGATTGACGAGCCTTTGGGCAATTGGCCGCGCGCTTCGTCAATGATGCGTTGAACGTCATCCGATACCGCGCCCAGATCGCGCCGCTCGGTGCTTGCATAAAGATTGATGGTGGTCTGCGCGTTGTAGTGATAGACAACGGCATCGCGCGACCCGCGAGACAATGAAGCAAGCGCGCCAAGAATATTCGTCTTGCCGCTAGCCGATGTCACTGGAATATTCGCGACTGATTGCAACGAGTTCATATCGTATTGCGGCGCGGACGTAATGACGTTGTAGCTCACGCCATTCGCGGGATTGAGCCAGAACGTAGGCGTCGTCTGCTGACTTCCCGACAGCGTGATGAGCAGATTGCTTGCGACATCGCGTTGCGTAAAGCCTGCCTGAAGCGCCTTCGTACGATCTACTTCGACGTTGACGAATGGAAGATCGGAAGGCTGCTGAATGCGTGCATCGACGAGGCCCGGCACGCGACGAATCTTCTCGAGCAAGTGATTGGCGAAGGCGCGATTGCCACGCACATCGCGGCCCGTGATGGCGATATCGAGCGGCGCCGGCACACCGAAGTTGAGAATCTGACTCACTATATCCGCGGGCAGGAACGAGAACGCCACGCCGGGGAATTCCTGCGGCAGGCGCTTGCGGAGTTGGCGGATATAGTCGTCGGTGGGCGCGTGATCTTCGTTGAGCGTAATGAGCACGTCGGCATCGGCGGAACTGATGGTGCCGGTGTTGCTATACGATAGATTGATGCCCGATACCGGCAAGCCCATGTTGTCGATGATCGAATGCACCTCGCGCGACGGGATGAGTTGGCGAATGCGCTTGTCGACACGATCGGTCAATGCCGCTGTTTCCTCGATACGTGTGCCGGTTTTCGTGCGCAAGTGCAGTGCGATCACGCCCGAATCGACGGAAGGAAAGAAGTCACGGCCAAGAAACGGTGCGAGGGCGAGCGAGAGCAGACAGCAGACGAGGAACAACGAAGCGAAGCGCGCGGGATGCGCGAGCCGAGCTTCGAGAAAGGCGCGGTAGCGTCCGCGCACCGCTTCGAAGCGCCTCTCGAAACCGAGATGAATACGCACGAAGGGGTTGCGCGAACCCTTCATCGATTCGACATCGCCACCCATGTGTTCGTGGTTGCGCAGCAGATACTTCGCAAGCGTCGGAACGAGCGTGCGCGAGAAGAAGTACGACGCAATCATGGCGAAAACGACTGCTTCGGCCAGCGGCACGAAGAGGTAGTGCGCAACGCCGGTAAGCAAGAACATCGGAATGAAAACGATGCAGATGGAAAGCGTGGAAACGAGCGTTGGCACGGCGATCTGTTGCGCGCCATCGAGAATCGCTTGCTCCAGTTCCTTGCCTTCTTCGAGATTCTGGCTGATGTTTTCGATAGCGACGGTAGCATCGTCCACGAGAATACCGACCGCGAGCGCCAGTCCGCCGAGCGTCATGATGTTGATGGTCTGCCCGATCGCCGAGAGTGCGACGATCGACGTGAGCATCGACAACGGAATGGAGATGGCGATGATAAGCGTCGCGCGCCAGCTACCTAAAAACAGCAGCACCATGAGCGCGGTCAGACCCGCCGCGATCACGGCCTCGCGCAACACACCCTCTACCGATGCCCGCACGAACAGCGATTGGTCGGCGACCGACTCTATCTTTAAAGATTCGGGCACCATGCCACGCAGCGTCGGCAACAGGTTCTTCACGCGCGACACGATATCGAGCGTCGATGCATTGCCGCTCTTGTTGATCGTCAGAAGCGCCGCACGCGTGCCATCGAGTCGCACGATATTCGTTTGCGGCTGAAAGCCATCGCGCACGTGCGCCACGTCGCGAATATAGATGGTGCCGCCAGGCCCTGTTCGGATCGGAATGTCGTTGAGACCTTCGATCGTATCCGGGCTCGCATTGAGTCCCACTTGATATTCGGTCGGTCCGATCTTGGTCGTGCCCGTCGGCAAGATCAGGTTTTGCGCGCTGATGGCATTCACGACATCGGTGGGCGCGAGATTCTTTGCCTGCAGCCGGCGCGAGTCGATATCGACCATGATCTGCCGCTGCTTGCCGCCATAGGGCAACGGCACGGATGCACCCTGCACTGTCGCAAGCTGCGTCTTGAGAAAGCTATTGCCGAAGTCGTAGAGCTGCTGCTCGGTGAGTTCCGACGATGACAACGCAAGCCGCAAGATCGGCACGGTCGACGCATTGAAGCGCAAGATGTTCGGCGGCGTGATGCCCTGTGGCAACTGACGAAGCTGCGTCTGCGAAAGCGCGGTAATTTCCGCGATCGCTTCATCCACGTTTGCGTTCGGCTGAAAAAATATGCGGATGACCGCAATGCCTGGGAGCGATTCCGATTCGATATGTTCAATATCGTTGACCGCCACCGAAAGCCCACGCTCGTAATTAAGCGTGATGCGGCGCTCCATTTGATCGGGAGGCAAGCCCGTGTATGACCAGATTACGCTAACGACCGGAATGTCGATGTTCGGAAAGATATCGGTCGGCGTGCGCATGATCACGAGCGGGCCGATGATAAGCAGCAGCAGCGACAGGACAATGAACGTGTACGGGCGCTTAAGCGCGAGTCTGACGATCCACATCGAAGTTTCGCTTGCCCCGTTTGATGTTCGCTATTTCGAATACTTTTCGCTAAGCGCCAACTAAAGCGCTGAAAGCATCCGTACGATGACACAAACAAAGCTTACAAAACAATTTGTGCAAACGCTTGCGAGGGTTTATGCGTAAAGAATTCTTCCGATATTTCCTGAATTGTTTTTCTGGCTCTTTTGAAAACGGAGTGGGTAACGGGGCTCATCGGGCATGCTCATTAAAGCGCGAGAAGTCGAATTTTCCGGCGATGAGAAACAGGACAGTGCGCATGGTTTCGAAGCGAGCGTACCCGCGTGCTTTGCGTTTGGCGGCCTGAAACAGGCCGTTGATGGCTTCGATGAAGCCGTTGGTCTGGCGCGTCTGAGTCCAGGCGACAATGCCCTCGAAGTGTCGGCGAATCAGTCGGGCGACGTCCTTCATCGGTTCGACCTTCGAGCGCATGACGTTCGTACACCACTGGTGCAACATCGCCGACACGACATTGATTTGCTTGCGCTCAAGAATGTCGCGCGGTTGCTCGCGGTACAGCCACGCCCGGGCCGTGCGCCTGGTGGTGTACTGACTGACGAGCGCCTCGAGGTCGGTCAGTTGGGCGAGATTCAGTTTGTTGGCATCTTTGAGCAGCGTCCAGCGCATGCCTTTGAGTTGCGGGTCGACCTTCTGTTGCTGCCTGCGCACCGTGTCGAGCGCCTTGGACGCGTGAGCAACGACGTGAAACTTGTCAAAGGTCAGTCGCGCGTCGGGCAGATGTTCATTGACGCCCTTGATGAAAGCTGGCGACATGTCGATGCTGACCGAGCTGATTTGCTCGGACGTGCCACCGTGTTCGCCCAGGTAGGCCGCAAAGCGTTCAATCGTGCTGGCATCCTTGCCGGTCGTGACGAACACGACCCGCCGCGCTCGCATATCGGCGACCAGCGTCAGATACTCATGACCGCGCCGATACGAGGTTTCGTCAATTGCCACTGCCTTCACCTCAGACAGGTCAGCCCCCGCGAGTGCCAGCTCCACATACCGCGAACAGATGGCGTGTACTCGATGCCACGACAGGTTGACCGCACGCGCGACAGCGGCAAACGGCATCTGCTGGGCGAGCATCAGTACGAGTGCCTCGAACAGCAGCGTAAAGCCGCTGAGTTGACCGACCCAATCAGGTTCGACCAACCGCACGGAGCCATCGGGCAAGCGCACACGCGGCACCCGCACTTCCAGAAAACATTCGTGTTGAAAGAAATTCAGGTGACGCAGACGCTTGATTTGCGTGTCGTGGACAGGATGCTCACCGGCAACTCCAACATAGGAAAACCGGGTGCCCGCGACGAAGTCCACGGCAATGGTGAGTTGACGCTGAGCGGCATCGAAGTCAACGCCTTGAACGTACCAGGGCGCGGTTATACCGAGAGCGGATTCGAACAGTTCATTCGTCAAGGTTGCTTTGTCATGGCTCAGCTTATCAATTCTGGGCGCCTCAAGGATTCGCTTCGCCGGGCTTACGCCCGTCCTTGACCCGCCAACCCACCCACTCAAAACTCAAAAGAGGCGTTTTTCTAAAGCCACGCTAAGACGTGTCTAGCGTTCGTCGAAGCTCACGACTATGCGTTCGCTAACCGGATGACACTGGCACGTCAGCACGAAACCGTCATCGATCTCGTGTTGCTCGAGCGTGAAATTCCGGTCCATCTTTACCTCTCCCTCAAGCACTTTTGCGCGGCACGTGCAGCACACGCCGCCTTTGCACGCATAAGGCAGCGCCAAACCCGCTTTGAGTCCGACGTCGAGCACACTCACGCCTTCATAGGGCAAACGCAGTTTGCGCCTTTTTCCGTCGATGACGAGTTCAAGGTCGGCCGCAGGCGTGTTCTCGGTAATTTCGACGGCCGGAACGCCCGCTTGCGGCAAGGGTGTGCCGAAACGCTCGACATGGATCTGTTTCTGTGCGACGCCCGAACTCTTGAGCGCGGCTTCAGCCGCATCCATCATCGGCCCAGGACCGCAAATGAAGGCTTCATCGATTTCTTGCGGAGGCAGCAGCGTTTGCAGGAACGCACGGCACTTTGCTTCGTCCAGCACGCCGTTGAAGAGTTCGACATCCTGCAAGTCGTCCGAGAGCACGTGATAGAGCGAAAAGCGGCTCATATAACGGTTCTTGAGATCTTCGAGTTCTTCGGCAAACATGATCGCATCCACGCTGCGATTGCCGTACACAAGCGTGAAGCGGCTTGTGGGTTCCATATCGAGCGTGGTCTTGACGATGGCGAGCACTGGCGTGATGCCCGAGCCACCTGAAAACGCCACGTAATGCTTGGCGTGGTCCGCGTTCAGATGCGTAAAGAAACGGCCATCGGGCGTCATGACTTCGATCTCGTGGCCGGGCTTCAGCGTTCCGAATGCGAAGTTCGAAAAACGCCCGCCGCGCACGCGCTTGATGCCGATACGCAATTCTCCATCGCGATCGTAGTCCGTGACACCCACGCAGATGGAATAGGACCGGCGCGTCTCTTCGCCGTCGATATGCGTCTTCAAGGTCACGAACTGCCCTTGCGTGAAGCGGAACGCGTCGCGCAGCAGTGGCGGTACATCGAACGAGACGGTGACCGCGTCGGCCGTTTCAGGACGAACCTCGCGAATGCGCAGCGGATGGAATTGCGGAGTGGCCATGAGCGTCGAATCGATAAAAAAGAAACGGATCAGTACGGCTTGAAGTAATCGAACGGCTCGCGGCAATCGACGCATCGGTACAGCGCCTTGCACGCCGTCGAGCCGAATTGCGCGAGCTTTTCCGTATGCGTCGAACCGCAACGAGGACACGCGACCGGCTCCTGCTTCATAGGCTTATATGGCACGAAACGCAGCGGTTGCTCCTGATTCGGCGCAGCAGTTCCACATTGCCCCGTCGGCGGCGCGATGCCATAACGTCGTAGCTTGTCGCGCGCTTCATCGGTGATCCAGTCGGTGGTCCATGCCGGCGCGAGCACCGTCTCAATGCGATGCGCCCCAAGCTTCGCGTTATGGATTGCATACGCGATGTCCTCGGCGATCTGCGACATGGCAGGACATCCGGAGTAAGTCGGCGTAATCACGACCTCGAGCACGCCGTCCGCGCCATGACGCACGTCGCGCAAGATGCCCAGTTCGCGTATGGATACGACGGGGATCTCCGGGTCCGGCACGGCTTCGAGCACGCACCATACGTGTTGCAAGAAAGTATCGGCGTGCATGGTGTTCACCAGCTTGCGCCCGGGTGCTGACGTGCGAGGCTTTGCATCTCCGCGAGCAGATAACCCATATGCTCGGAGTGTTCGCCGAGTTTGCCTGTGCTGACATGCTTTACATCGGCGGGCGCGGTGAGTGTGGCTTCGTTTAAAGCGTCGTCGAGTTGTGCGCGCCATGCCGCTTCGGAATCGCTCGCAAGCGGCGCGATGCCTGCTTGTGCAACGGCACGCTCGATTGCATCGATCGCAAAAAACTCGCGTGTGTAAGGCATCAAATAGTCGAGTGCGGCCTGTGCGCGTCGATGCGATACCTCCGTGCCGTCGCCGAAGCGCACGAGCCAGTCGCGTGCATGATGCAAGTGATAACGCACTTCCTTGATCGACTTTGCGGCAATGGCGGCAAGCTGCGCATCGGCCGATGCCTGCAAGGCCGTCCATAGTTCAGCCATCAACGCCGAATAGAGGAAGTTGCGCACGATGGTCACTGCATAATCGCGCTCGGTTCGCACCGTACCCGCGAACGGTCCATAGTGCGGCAGCTCGGCAATCGTATAGTTGGCGAACTCACGCTCGCCACGAAAGTACGCGTAGTCGTCTTCGGTTTTCTGCGTGCCGGTCATCTCGGCTTCGAGCGTTGCCGCATGCGAATAAAGCAAGCGCGCCTGTCCAATGAGATCGAGACTCATGTTAGCGAGTGCGATGTCTTCTTCGAGCGCGGGACCGTGGCTGCACCATTCGGCGTTGCGCTGACCGAGGATCAACGCGTTGTCGGCGAGGCGCAGGACGTAAGCGAGATGTTCGCGCGTCGGAATGGGCGTCGTCATGTCCCGCCTTTACATGTGATTGATTTCGTCGGGCAACACGAAGAACGTAGGATGCCGATATATCTTGTCGATCGCGGGTTCGAATAATTCGGCCTTGTCCGCCGGGTCCGATGCCGTGATAGCCGATGATGGCACCACCCAGATGCTCACGCCTTCCTGACGCCGCGTATAGACATCGCGCGCCATTCTCAACGCAGCGCCCGCGTCGGGCGCATGCAGGCTGCCGCAATGCTTGTGATCTAGACCCTGCTTGCTACGCACGAACACTTCCCAGATCGGCCATTCCTTGCTCATCGTCGTCTCCTTCATGCGGCCTGTTTCTGCTGATTCTGCGCTTTGCGCGCTTGTTTGTCGGCATAAGCGAGCGCGGCTTCGCGCACCCACGCGCCATCGTCATTCGCCTTTATGCGAGTCGCAAGCCGTTCCTTGTTGCACGGACCGTCACCATTGACCACGCGCCAGAATTCGTCCCAGTCGATCTCGCCGTAGTCATGCGCACCGCGCGCTTCGTTCCATTTAAGATCGGGATCGGGCAACGTTACGCCGAGAATCTTCGCTTGCTCGACGGTGGCATCGACGAACTTCTGCCGCAGGTCGTCGTTCGAAATGCGCTTGATGCCCCACGCGAACGACTGGCCGCTATGAATGGAATCCTTGTCGCTCGGTCCGAACATCATCAGCACGGGCCACCACCAGCGATTCACGGCTTGCTGCACGAGGTCTTTCTGCGCTTGCGTGCCTTTCATCATCGCGAGCAGGGCATCGAAGCCCTGCCGTTGGTGGAACGACTCTTCCTTGCAAATGCGAATCATCGCGCGCGCGTAAGGGCCGTAAGTACAGCGGCACAGCGGTATCTGATTCATGATCGCGGCGCCATCCACGAGCCAGCCGATCACGCCCACGTCGGCCCATGTAGGCGTCGGATAGTTGAAGATGCTCGAATATTTGGCCTTGCCCGCATGCAGCGCGTCGGTCAGTTGGTCGCGCGAGACGCCGAGCGTTTCAGCCGCGCTGTAGAGATACAAGCCGTGGCCGCCCTCGTCCTGCACCTTGGCGAGCAGGATCGCCTTGCGCTTCAGGCTAGGCGCACGACTGATCCAGTTGCCCTCGGGCTGCATGCCGATGATCTCCGAGTGCGCGTGCTGAGAAATCTGCCGCACCAACGTCTTGCGATACGCCTCGGGCATCCAGTCTTGCGGTTCGATCTTGCTATCCGCCTGCATCACCGCATCGAAATGTTGCTGTTGCGACGACGCCTCGGCTGAAGCGTCCGAAACCGCGGGCTGACCCGGAAGATCGAGGGATTGCGTGTACATGCGAGACTCCGCTCTATTTTGAGAAGCGATGCAGCGAGTATATCGATTAACCGACCGTCCGGTTGATTAATTTTAAGATGAACGTCTTGAACGCCGATAGGCTAGGTGAAACCCTAATTTTGTATGCCAGTGAGTGGTATTTTTAATTCAAGCGCATCCATGGATTGTTGCCATCCCTAGAAAGATCCTTCAACGGATCGATAGATGATCCGCGACTCAGCCCTCTCTACACTCCGTGCAAACGCTGTCCCGAAAGCTATTCGAAGAGCACGACCTATCCACCACGGAGCCGACATCCATGAAACCGTTCTTCTCTGCGATCGCCATCGCCGCTGCTTTTGCCGTCCCCGCCCTTTCTTACTCGCAAACGGATGCGCCGCTTACTCGCGCGCAGGTTCGCGCCGAACTCGCGCAACTAGAGAACGCCGGCTACAACCCGGTCGCAGCCGATCCTACCTATCCGTCGAACATTCAGGCAGCCGAAGCGCGTGTGGGCACGCAATCCATTGCGCAAGCGTCAACGCAGTCGAATGACTATGGTTCGGTCACGGCTGGGTCGTCGCAAGCTGGTCGCACGACGAGCACTCAACCTCGCGCGTTCGGCACGTTTTTCGGGCAGTAAGCGCTGGGGTTGTCTGCGCTTGGCGTGTGCTTGTGTTGCTTGGGGCGTCATTGGATGCAGAATGCAAAGCCAAGGTACTTTGCATTCAAATGCACGCGGCCTATCCGTGCTGGCAATCTCATTTCGCGCTTCGCGACATTGCGACACGAGGACATTCATAGCGGAGGCGCCACTCGACCTGCCTTTTAGAAGAGCAATAACGAGCAGACGCCGAGCGCGCGGACAAACTCAGTTGGCCGGGATCGTCACGACCGGCGCTTTCGATGTGTCCGTCACTTCGGCTAGCGCCATCAGGTTCTGCACGACGGTAAATGCGTACTTCGAATCGAAATCCCTTCTGTCGATCCAATAGTTCGTTTTATCGTAGGGCACGCTGACATACGCATCCTGCGGCGGCTTCTCGCCCACTTGCACGATGATGGTCGGACGCGTCTCTCCGCCGATCAACCCGATGGTCGGCTTGGTTGCTCCCGTGTCCACCTGCTCGTCCGGCACGGTGATCTGCGCGCCGATATCGGTCAGGATCCCAAGCACGGAACGCGTGACCATCGGAATGCGATCATGATCCGCCGCCTGGCCGTAGACGAGTTCATACGTCTTCATCTTCGGGGACAACTTGAGCAGCTTGCGCACGAGCGTGAGATCGCCGACGGTCTGCTTGTTAGTGCCGCTGCGCGTTGCGCCGAGCGTGATGAACACGCCGCCATCCTTTCCATTACGTGATTCAATATTCAATTCGCCGGCCAGTTGCAGACGTCGTAGCGCTTGAATCAACATGAAGAATTCAGGCGCGCCTGATCCGTTCGGGCCGCCGAGCGCCGTGCCGTTCTGTAACCCGCCGATGGATTGCGCCGTGATGCGCAAGAGCAGATCGACCGGAATGCCGCTTTCGGCAAGCGGCATCACGAGCGCGGGTGCGAGCGGGCGGATGTATGCGCTCGCGTAGGCGTCGCCCGTGGTAGGGGTGAAGGTGAAAGTCGGATGGTTCGAATACGACACGCTTCCGGTGGCTGCCGCGTAGTTCGGCACGCTGCCAGAACCCGCATTGAGCGTGGCGCCAGCGGTGGTATCGAACGTGTAGGCGGCAATGATGCTGCTCACCGTGAGGAATGAAGGCGAATCTGCGAAGCGCAAACCGACGATTGCGGCAAGAATTTCGCGCTTCTTGGCATCGCCGAGTGCGCGTGAATAGTCGACCTGATCGGCTTTTAGACGGCTCGGGCCGATGCCCGCGCAGCCTGCCGCCAGAAAAGATGCAGAAAGTACAGCTATCGATAGGGCTTTCCGTGTCATGGCTCTCGGGGGAATTGACGGGGAGGATCGTCGGCATGTCGCCGCGGAACATTCGGGCGGTTGTCGCAAATTTCATACCTTTGACGACCGATTGCATGTTGAATGCGGTGGACCGGATGCCTGCAACCTGCGCCATCTTCGCGTCGCACGAACGTGGCTTTCCTTCGGAGCGTCGCACGTTGCTGTTAGGCGCGCCCTAACGATTTGCATTTTGCATGCGGTCGACCCAATGCGTAATGCCTCTCCGCTCTCGCCTTGCACGAAAGCGTCTCTCTTCCGGCGCCGTACACGTTGGTGCCTAATGCATCCGGCCGGCACACAAGCCGTCGCGAAAGCCGCGAGCGATCACTTGGAAGCGTCGTTGCCAAAACTTTGCGATGACACCGTCCCCGATGCCGCCGCGCCATGCGTCCCACCGCGGATATGCCGATTCGCTTCCGCGTGCTGCGCGACCAACCGATCGAGATGGTCCTGCGCGAAGCGCGGACCGTCGTCGCGTGCGAATGCCGGTGCACCGAGTGTTGCAGCGCATGCAAAACCGATCATGGCAAGAAACGTTTTCTTCATGATTCACCCCCGCAATAGTCGACGGCCCGATCACGCCCTATCGCATCGGCCGTGGATCAAGGATGGCACATTCATGTCGATCCGTCCGTGCGCAAGATGCATGGGTCCCCCTCGTATCCGCCAAAATACAGCCGCTCCATGCCCGCGCGCCGTTTTCGCGTATCCGATGCTTGCAGCTTGCCCCGCGATTTCCTATCCCTTACTCAAGGCGCTTTTGTCAGACCGCTGACAACGTATGAGGCGTATCGAGACTTGGTAAGGAGACCCTTCATCATGAATCTCGCCATCTTTTTCGACGGCACCTGGAACGAACCCAACGATCGCACCAACGCATATCTGCTCTACAAGCTCGCACCCGAGACGGACGAGCAGGAAACGCTCTACGTTCAAGGCGTCGGGACACAAGGTAATGGGTTGTTCGCGCTGGCCAGCAAGTTCCTCGGCGGCGCGTTCGGCGACGGGCTATCGGAAAACATCAAGGCCGGTTATGCGTGGCTTAGCGAACGCTACAAACCGGGCGCATCGATCTTCATTCTCGGCTTCAGTCGCGGCGCCTATTCGGCGCGCAGTCTTGCCGGGCTGATCCGCAAATGCGGGCTCGCCACCGACACGGGACAAGATTCGATCGATCAGGCATACGGCATCTATCGTGATCAGAATGCGAGCGCCACGGATGACGCAGTCGTCGCGTATCGCAAGCAGTTCTCGCGCGATGTGGATATCGCATTCGTTGGCGTCTGGGATACGGTCGGCGAGCTGGGCATTCCAGTCGGCACATTGCCGGTGCCGGGATTTTCGAGCTACTACAAGTTCCACGATACGACGCTGTCCAACACGACAAAGGCCGCGTATCACGCGATCGCGGCCAACGAATATCGCTCGCTCTATGCGCCGACCTTGTGGACGCAAGGTTCCGAGGATCGTGGCAACTTGCCGCTCGAGCAGCGCTGGTTCATGGGCGCGCATGCTAATGTCGGCGGCGGCTACTTGAGTCCACCACGCACCCCCGAAGATCTGCTACCGCTGATTCCCGCCGAATGGCTGCGTGAGAAGGCGGCATCGCATGGCCTCGTGTTCGACAAGCCAATCGATATTCCGTTAGCCGCTTACGCGTGCGAGCCAATCGATTCATACGCCGAGTTCATTAGCAAAAGCGCCGTGCTAAGGGATGTTTGCGCAAAGGCACCACGTGTTGCAGGTACGGCGCTCAACGAGACGATCGATCCAAGCCTCTCCAAGCGGCTCGATACGCCCGGTTTTCTGGACATCTATCCGCAACTCTGCGCACAGCTTCGCAGGCTGCCAGTTGGTCAATGAGCAAGCAGTCGATCGATCAGTAATCCGATCAATTGGCGATCCCAGCGTCAGGGCTGTCGCCTGTTCGGTTTGGTCGACGGGAGACCGTAATGAGCGTACCGTCCACACCGCAACTCCGCGCAGGCGAGCGCGAACATATCGAGCCGAGCGATACGGAAGCCGGGCACGGCGATCCCGGGCCGCGCGCGGCCGAGGATCTCGCCAAATGCGAAGCACTCATCTCACGCGCTGCCGCAACCGGTACGATCCTCGACAACGCCGACGTCGACGCGGTGCGTAACGCGCGCTGCGCCTTCGATCGCGGCGTGTGGAACCGCGCTACCGCCAGTGCGTTTTATGGTGCGATGAGCCGTATCGCGGCAGCGTCGCATTATCCGGGCAGCAGCATCGTCGCCGATCTCGATCACTGCCGCGACATGGTCTCGTATGGCGCACAAAACGGCAAACCGCTCGATGAACACGATGTCGAAGCCATGTCGAGGGCACGCGCCGCCCAGCAAAACCGCACATGGAACGCGGAAACGGAGAGCGCCTTCTATGCCGCGATGAGCCGTATCGCGCATGCGGTGACGCCTGTCGTCGCCGCGACTGCCGGCAACGAAGCACGCGAAGGCGCGCGTCGTGCAATCCGCATCTATACGCGCTCGGCGATTGCGCTCACTGTGCTGGTGGTGTCGTTGTCGTGCCTGCTCTTCGTGGGCAATCAGATTTCGAGCGATATCGCCAACGTCGTGAAGAGCAACGACGCGGCCGCGCTCACACTGCACAACCAGTTGCAGGCGCATGCGGTGGCTATCGGCGAGGCTGTCAAAAAGAAGGACGATGCCGCTCTCATCGCGCTGCAGAACTCGCAGCCCGCTCTGCAGATCAAGGAGGAACTGCAGAACTTCGCGACCAATAACCGGCAGCTTTTCGCGGACGTGTCCCGCATTAGTGCGTTGACCACCGGCCTTGGACTCGGCGTCATCCGCAGCCCTTATAAGCGGCCTTGCGACGATCAAGAGAGCGTGCTTAATTTTCAGAGCGCGTACCGCACTTCGCATTCGCGTCGATACACCGGCGGCAATGTAGACAGCGACTGGCAATGCAATCCGGACGTCGCCCGGAAGGTGCTCGAAATCACACTGCCGCTACTGGCCAAGCCGCGCGCGCAAACCGGGGACGAGCATCCGCCGACCGATCTCGACGCTGTCGAGCAAGGGTTTCAGAAGATCGCCGTCTATCAGGACATCCGCGCGATGGCGCTGTATGCAAACGACATCATTCTTTCCATTGTGGGTGCTGTGACCGGCTTCTTGCTGCCCGTGCTGTATGCATGGCTCGGTGCGTGCGCCGCGATCTTGCGGCAGTTGAGCGCGGAGTCGTCTGCCAGCACGTTTCATCCCGAACACTCGAAAGTGGCGAATCGCGCACATGTGACGAGCGCGATCATCGTCGGCATTTCCATTGGACTCTTCAGCAAGCTATTGGAGGGCGGCAAGGACGTATCGCCGCTTGCGTTGGCGTTCATTGCAGGGTACGCGTCGGACAAGTTCTTCTATTTCGTCGATCGCCTCGTCGGCGCGATGTTTCCCCCGCGCGACGCACCGCCGGCCCGGGGGCAAGCTTCTGGAACGCTGTCTGGCGGTAAGACCAGAATTTCGGCTGGCAGCGCCGCGGCCCGGTCTGTCGAAGGTGGTGAATCGCCGCGAGGGCACGCGTGATTTTGCATGCTGCATGCCGCATTAAGAATGCAGCATGCAAACACTCATCAGAACACCTGTGGTGGCGTTCCATCGGTCAAACCACGCGGCAGCGGTTCATCGAGCGCAAATTCCACGTTCGGATAATCCTGCAACCGCCCGCTCACTTCCGTCTCGCCTTCGCTCGTGAACAGTCCATCGAGATAATCGAACGACAGCTCTTCCACCAAAGCCTTGAGCGCCAGTTCCGGGCTGCGCTTGGGCTCCACTGAAATCTCGCCTACATCGAGACTCGCCCAATACTCTCCGTCTTTGGATTCGAACGCACCGATGTCGATAACCTTGCCATCGACATTCTGTGCCAGTACGCGCTGTTCGACGGCGAAGAGGCGAAACAACTGTTCATCGAGTGATTCGTCTTTGGTGGTCATGTCCGTATCTCCGTTACAGGCCCTTGAGCGAGACTCAATGCCGACGTTTGCATGCGAAATACCATTCGCAGCAAAGGCTGCGCCAGCAAGCCCGCAACCTGGCAACCCGGCAACCCGACATGAACCCGACATCGACCACGTAAACGAAAAAACCGGACGCCGAGGCGCCCGGTTTTCCCTGCATGCAGCTTTGTACAGCCCGCTCGGCAGCCCGAAGGCTTAGAAGCGGTGAATGATACCCACGCCTGCCGCGAACTGGCTGCGCGAGGTCGACGGAGCGCTTTGGAAGCCGTCGCCGATCGAAGCCGTGGCGTTGATCTGGCGATTCGTCGCGCCCGCAGCGGTGAACGTCGGCGTGCCGAGCGTGCGGCCGTTGGCGCGCTGGAATGCTTCCAGTGCATACAGACCCGTGCGCTTGGACAGCGAGTAGTACTGGCTCAGGTTGAACTGATGGTAGGACGCTGCATCGTCGATACCGTTCGCCTTGCTTGCCCACGTGTAGCTGTAGCCAGCGGCAAAGTCCCATGCCGCCGTTGCCTTCCAGTGCAGCACGGTGCCAGCCGTATTGAAGATCGCCGTGTCGGTGAACTTCGAGTTGATACCCGGGATGTACTGAACGTTCGTGTACGTCGCCGAAATATCCCACTGGCTGTTGAACGTGTAGCCGCCGCCAACCGCGAAGCGGTTCTGAGCTTGCGCGCCCTGATAACCGTTCGTGACTGCCGAGATGCCCGACTGGCCGCCCGTGTTGGTCGTCGAATCCGCGCCGTACACGCCGCCGCCAATCGTCGAGTTGTTGATACGCGTGAACGCGACCGTCGCGCCGATCGGGCCTTGCGCGTACTGCAAGGCGCCCGACCACGTCGATCCGCGATAGGCGCTATCCGGCGTGCCAGCCAACGAGTACGAGCCGCTTGCCGTGAAGCCGAAAAGTTTCGGCGACGTGTAGACGATCGAGTTGTTCGCGCGGTAGATCGTATCCAGTTCGTCGAGATCGCCCGGGTGCGCGCCGAAGTAGCCGGTCAGCCAGTTCGTCGGGCTATACGGCGCCATCAGCGTGTAATAAGACGTGTATTGGCGACCGAGAGTCAACGTACCGTAGGTGGGGTTCGTGAGACCGACCCAAGCCTGGCGGCCGAACATCGCGTTGGCGTATTGCTGTCCGCCATTGTTGATGTTGAAGCCCGATTCCAACTGGAAGATTGCCTTGTTGCCGCCGCCGAGATCTTCGGCGCCCTTCAGGCCGAAGCGGCTACCCGCCCAGATGCCCGATGCCAGCTTGACGTTCGAACGTCCGCCGCTGTTGGAGCCAAGTGCGCCCTGGCTGCTCTGGTAGACGATCGAGTCATCGACGATACCGTAAAGCGTCACGCTGCTTTGAGCGAACGCCGGGACTGCTGCGGCAAAGGCGGTGGCGGCGACGATGGCAGCCTTGGTCAAGCGGAAACCCTTCATTTCTTCTCCTGTGTGCGAATGGCGAATCTTCTGATCTTTAGTGAGCCGGTAACGGATGCCGCTTAACGCTGAACCGCCTGTATAAACTCGTAACATTTCATCGCTGGCAAGTGTATGGCTTACGGATGCAATGCGAAAGAATCAGGCAGATTCGTGTCTTTTTTTTGCACTGTGTGGTTAACCAGTATTTTCTGGCGCGCAAATATTGGGCATCCGGTCATGAAACTGACCGGTAGCTGACAACTGCAGGACGGATATCGAGATGTGAAGAGAGCGGGGAAAAGTTGTGACGAAGCCGGCGTGATCGCCTGAAAGCCCTACTGGATAAGGCTCGATGTGAAAATTTGATGCTCGGAGAAAGAAAGCGTGCCCGAGGACTCGGCCTGGGCCGAAGACACGACTGAAAGGATTTGCACAGTGCCGGCCACGTGGCGCGACTGAGTTTGACCACGGCTTACGGCCCGACGAAAGCCGTTACGGTGCCGAAGGAAATATGTAAATCACTAATCGATTGTTGGGAAAGCCGCATGGATGGTCACCATGCGGTTCATGAGACTGCGCGCGGATGGCTCAGTCGTCGATCTTCGAGCGCAGTTCGCGCGCTGTTTCCAGCAAGCCTTCATAGCCCGAACGCGCATGCGCAGGCAAATCCGGGTCGCCGACGAGCGTGCCGAGCGTCTCGATGATGCTGTAAAGAATGCCCTTTGCCGCGCCGGCCGCCATCCTGCCTGCCGCGACGGATTCATCGACGTGTGAAAGCGCCGCATCGAAATGCTCGACGCCAGGATGCGCTTCGCCAACCGCCGGGTCGGTTGCGCGCGGATCGTTCAGATTGCGCGGATCAGTCGGGTCGCCGTTCATGTGATGGTCCTCCAGACGAATGGCCTTCTTCTTGTATAGCGCCGTGGCGATGCCGCCGCAATCGGTGGCATCACGACGTCGGCAAGTCCATCACCGGCTGCATGAAATGGATGCGCTTGGCATCGCCATAACCGGCGCGGTGCGCCACGCCATGCTCGGTCAGCAAAGCGCGCAATTCGAGAATGACCGGAAACACTTCGTGGTTGTGATCCGCGCCCTGCCTGTCATGCGCTTCCTGCTCGCGCTCGACGATCCACCGGTCTTCCTTGAAGATGCGCTCGGTGAACCACACGAGCAACGGCCACGCGGCATCGAGCACGCCGGGAAGTTTCGGGCGGCGGATCGACAGCAAGCCGAAGGTGCGGTTGGTGCGCTGTTCGGCATCGAGCGGAACATAGGCGATCCACAGGTCCATTACCATCGTCTCGTCCTTCGTGTGGATCTTGAGCGTCTGGTACGGATACTCGGTGCGAATCGTCATCACGTCCTTGTGCGAATCGTCGGCCTTGGTGCCGCGTTTCTGGCCGAACACGAGCGCCTCGCCGATAGGCTGCTTGCCCGCCTCGCGCGCGAAGGTGTAATCGACTTCGATCCAGTCGTCGCCGCGACGTCGTCCGACCGAGCGCGCGCGCATGCTGCCCATCTGCCGCCGATGCAAGAACTGATGGTTCATATCCATCAGGTTTTCATGCATGAAGCTGTAATGGCACTTTACGGGCTTGCCGAAACGGCGTGTCTTGTAGGCTTTGTCGCTCGCCGAGACGAGGTTGGGAAACTTGGCGTCGTCGGCCTTGGCCGGGTCGCCGGTGAAGACGAAGATGAGCCCCGCTTCCTCGCGGCACGGATAGGAACGCACGCCGTTGGGCAAGCGTTCGCGGCCGAGATACGGAATGTCGGTGCAACGGCCGGTGCAGTCGTAAGTCCAGCCGTGATAGCAACAGCGGATGGATTCGCCATCCACGACACCCGCCGACAACGGCACTTGCCGATGCGCGCAGCGGTCCTCCAGCGCGAACACTTTGTCCGACTCACTGCGCACGAGCACGATGGGATCGCCCGCGAACTTCACGGCGTGCGTCTTGCCGCGTTTGACCTCGCGCGACCATGCAAGCGGATACCAGTGATCCGGATGAATATCGACGCGGCGCAGATCGCGCGGCGCTCTTGTTGTTGTATCGACCGAACCGGCTTCCTGTTCGCCCTGCGGCAACGCTGCGTGCATGTACGACGCCTCCGGAAAAGGAGATCGGATTGAGCGCCACGCATGATGCGCGGCGCGATGAACGACCTTTGGCAGTCTACACGGCGCGGCCCGATTCGGTGCGCGTGCAGCCTGCGTTTCGTCAATGTGGGCCATGTCAAGCCGGTTGGGTCAGTCTGACTCGCCGAGATGGGCGTGCAGATAATCGATCAGCGCGCGCGCCTTCGGCGGCAAAAAGCGATTGGGCGGATAAAGCAGCCACACCGGTCCCCGATACGCGCGCGCCTGCACCTCCCAATCCACCAGCACGGCTTGCACGCGGCCGCTCGCAAGCGCCTCGCGCGCCGCGAACTCCGGCAGAGTCGCAATGCCCATGCCGTTCTCCGCCGCGTCGAGCCGCGCGCCCGCGTGATTGGCGATGTACCGGCCGTGCACCGCAACCGTCGCCGTCTCACCGCCGCGCGCAAACCGCCAGCGATGATCGTCCACGGTCTCGCCGAGCGGAATGCAATCGTGACGCGCAAGATCACGCGGATGCGCGGGCTCGCCGCGCGTCTGAACATAACGAGGCGCCGCGCACAGCAGCCATCGCACGCGGCCGATGCGCCGTGCCGCGAGACCTTGCGGCGGATCGTCGGTGGCGCGAATGACGAGATCGACGTCGCTCTCGAGCGGATCGATGTCGTGATCGCTGAACACGAGCTGCAAATCCACTTCGGGATAAGCCGCGAGAAAGCCTGGCACGAGCGGATGAATCACCGACTTCGCATATGCCGTGGGCGCCGATAGCGAGACCTTGCCCTGTGGCTTTCCGGATAGTTGCCCGGCGGCATCCACCGCGCCGGACGCGGCCGTCGCCATGTCGCGGCAATGCCGATACACCTGATATCCCGATTCCGTCACGCGCACCTTGCGCGTCGAACGTTCGAGCAGGCGCGTGGCGAGCGCGTCTTCGAGCCGCTTGATTTGCCGGCTCACCGTCGATGGCGTGCTGCCCAACTGCCGCGCCGCGATCGAGAAGTTGCCGGCATCGACCACGCGTGCAAATACCGCCATGTCCGGCAGCAAGTTGAAAAGATCCGAAGGGTTCATTTGTGCATCCGCGACAATTAATCTGTGCGCCCAGACCCGATTATCGCGGTGAACGCATCATTCGACAATGACGGCTCGCTGCTGGGCACTGCCAGTCAGCACTTACCGGAGACGTCGCATGACCCTCGCATCGCCTGTTCGCCGCCTGCTTCCTGTCTCCGATTTGCTGCTTTTCGTGGTGGCGATGGTTTGGGGAAGCAGCTATGGCGTCGTCAAAAACGCGCTCGTGTTTTATCCGGTGCTGGCGCTCATCGCGTTGCGGTTCGGCATCACGTTCATGCTGTTGAGCGTGAACCTGCGCCACTTGCGCCGTGTCGACCTGAAAACGCTCATGGGTGTGCTGACTTGCGGCCTCTTGCTGCTCGCCATCTTCCTCGCGGAGACCTTTGGCGTGATGCTCACGCGCGCCGCGAACGCCGCGTTTCTTATCAGTCTGTGCGTGGTAATGACGCCGCTCGTCGAATGGGCGATGCTGCGTCGCAAGCCCGGCGCGACCGAGTGGCTTGCAGTCGCGGTGTCGCTCGGCGGTGCGTGGTTGCTCGCCGGCGATGGCGCGTTCAGCGTCAATCCCGGCGATGCGCTGATTCTGGTCGCCGCCGTGTTGCGCGCGCTCTCGGTGTGCGTGACCAAGCGCGTGATGCGCGCCTCGCCGCTTCCGGCGCTCACCGTGACGGCCGTGCAGGCGGGCGTCGTCGCGAGCGGCAGCGCGTTGCTGGCGTTCTTCTTCGTGCCGTCGCAATGGCAACCCTTGCCGTCGTTCGCGGGACACGGCGCGTTCTGGGGCTCGGTGATGTATCTCGTGATCGCGTGCACGCTCTTCGCGTTCTTCGCGCAAAACTATGCGATTGGCCGCAGCAGTCCGACGCGCGTATCGCTTTTGATGGGCAGCGAACCCGCGTTCGGCGCGCTCTTCGCAAGCGTCTGGCTGGGCGAGCATGTATCGGCAACGGGATGGATCGGCGGCGGCCTGATCGTCCTCGCCTCGTTGATGGCGACAGTGCCCTGGCGCGGATGGTTCGCGGCGCGGTCGGGCCTCGCAAACCGATCGACCTGATCTAACCGCGCCGAAACACCAGACTGAAGTTGTTCGCCGGCATCGGCACGACTTCCTCGAGCGCAAAGCCCACCGATCTACCCAACGCCTCCACCGCCTCCAGATTGCGCACGCCCCAGCGCGGATCGCGTGCGCGCAACTCCGTGTCGAACGCTTCGTTGCTCGGAGCGGTATGCGCGCCATTGCGCCGATACGGCCCATACAGGTAAAGTACGCCCCCCGCCGGAAGATGCCGCGACGCGCCGCGAAACAGCGCCTCGGCGGCGTCCCACGGCGCGATGTGGATCATGTTGATGCACACGACCGCCGCGATTCCCGCGTCCTCGCCGATGCGCCAGTCGTCTTCACGCACATCGAGCGCGAGCGCCGCGTTCAGGTTCGCGAGGCCCGCATGCTCGCGCCACGCGTCGATAGATGCGCGCGCGGCGGCATCCGCATCGCTTGGCTGCCACACGATGCCGGGCAACGCCGCCGCGCAATGCACGGCATGCTGACCGGTGCCGCTCGCGATCTCCAGCACGACGCCAGCGGACGGCAGCACGCGCGTCAAGACCGATAGAATCGCATCGCGATTGCGTTCGGCGGCGGGAGCGCGGCGGCGCACGCGGGCATCGTCATCGGGGGAAGTGGTCGTCATCGAAGAGCGGTTGAGTTTGGATTCGTTGAGCGTCAGGGCTTCGGTGGCACGCGCTGAAAGAGTTGGCGCGATTCCTGCTGTCCGCCCCGTCGCACGAGCGTTGCCAAGCCCGCCGCGCGCCGGAGTTATGAAGCGCGCACGCAACCCCGTGTATGCTCCCGGAAGATTTCCGCGCGGCGCTCAAGCTTACCCGAGGAGCAGCCGGTTGCCCGCAGCGCGATTCAGATAACGCGAAACCATGGAGCTGACCATGCCGCACGACCCAACCAGGGATACGCCTTCGGGCAACGCCCCGCAGCACGCTTCGCCGGCAAATGGCCCCGCCGACGGCCCAGATGACGAAATGATCGCCTTCGCGACCGAAGTCTTCGAAGTCGCGCGCAAAGGCGACGCCGCCATGCTCGACGCGCTGCTTGTTAAGGGCCTGCCGCCGAACCTGCGCAACGACAAGGGCGACAGCCTCGTCATGCTCGCGAGCTATCACGGCCACGCCGATGCCGTGCGCGTGCTACTACAACACAAGGCCGACCCGAACCTGCGCAACGATAACGGCCAGTCGCCAATCGCGGGCGCGGCCTTCAAGGGCTACAAGCCAGTAATCGAGACGCTGCTCGAACATGGCGCCGATGTCGAAGGCGCATCGCCTGACGGACGCACGGCGTTGATGATCGCGGCCATGTTCAATCGCGTGGAGATAGTCGAATATCTGATCGCGCGTGGAGCCAATCCGGATGCGCGCGACAAGGGCGGTTTCTCCGCACGCGACGCCGCCGAAAAAATGGGCGCGCCGGACACCGCCGCGCGTCTTGCGCAGGCGGCGAGCACGCACACACGCCCGTCCGATGTGTGACGGCGCGCGTGACACGCCCTTGGCACGGCCCGCGCTGAATGCACAGTAACGAACCCGCCCTCTTGCATGGCACCGGAGCGAGGCGCGCAGTGCCCGCTCCGATCGACAGGTGACACGGAACCATGGAGCTTTTGTGATGACAGGCGGACTCTCGCATCGAAGCGATGCGTCGACGACCGGCCTCGCCGCGCTCGGCCTCGTAGCGGGGATGCTCGCTGTGCGCCTCGCCTGGCGCGCTGTCGCATCGCTGATACGGCACCCTGCGCGGCATGAACGATTCCCGCTTGCAACGCTCGCGGTGATCTTCGCGGCCTTCGCCTTGTCCGCCTGCGGACTCTTGCCGGTGCAGACGCCCGCGCCCATCGTCGAGCATTCGTATATTCCGACGCCGGACGAAACCGAGAGCACCGAGCCCGAGGAACCCGCGCCTGTCGCCGCCGTGCCCGAGCCCGCATCGACGCCGAAGCCCGCGCCCGCGCCGAAGCCCAAACGCCGTATCGTCAAACCGAAACCGCCGGAGCCAGTGATCGTGCAGCCGCAAGAGGCGCCCGAGCCGCCGCCTCCGCCCCCGCCGATCATCTCCACGCGTATCCTGCAGCACGATCAGTTGCACGGCCTGCTCGATGCCGAAGTGCAGCGTGCCGATGGCAAGGTCGTGGGCCGCGCGGTGGACCTGTATATCGATACCGCCGCCAAGCCGAAGCTCATGATGGTGAACCTCGCCGGCTTCCTCGGCGTAGGCGACCGAAAAGTCAACTTCCCGTGGACCGCGTTCCGCTTCGCGCCCAACTCGAAGACCGCGCCGATCACCTTCGTGCCGTCCGCGCCCGCCGTCAAGGGCAAGCCCGCCGACCCCGCGCCGAAGCCGCAACCGGTCGCGGAAGCGCCGCCGAGCTACCTGCAACTCGTCGATTCGACCGTGACTCAGAAGACCGGCGCGCGTATCGGACGGGTGGTCGACGTGCTCGTCGATTCGCAAGGTGAGCCAGAAGCGCTCGTGCTCGACCTGAGCAATTCGCTCGCGGAAGACAAGCGCCATGTGGCCGCGAACTGGGGCGATCTGCACGTCGTGACGCGCAACAAGCAAGCGAGCTTACAGATGGACTTCACCGAAGCGCAACTGAAGGCCTCGCCGACATACTCGCCCGAGCAACCGATCAAGATCGTTTCGCCGGTCGTAGCCGCGCCCGCCGCGCCTGTTTCTTCGCCGGCGGCCGCGGCATCGGCGGGCGTGCCGGCCTCGAACTCGTCTACCGGCACGACCGCATCCGGGTCCGTGGCGGCGCAGTCGTCGGCATCGTCCGGCGCGCGCCCGAACAAATGACGCAGACGACGCACATGACGCAAAAGACGCACATGAAGATTCACGAGATCGATAACCGAATCACAACATGGTAATTGCACGAAGTCTGCGCGCGCTCGACTGGCTGAACTTCTTCGTCGCCAACGTGCAGACGGGCTTCGGCCCTTTCATCGCCTCTTATCTCGCTGCCAACAAATGGACGCAGGGTGAGATCGGCCTCATGCTGTCGGTTGGCACCATCAGCGCGATGGCGAGCCAGCTGCCTGCGGGCGCGCTCGTCGATGCCATGCGCAACAAGAAGTTCGCCGCGCTTTCGGCCATCGTCGCGATCATCGCGAGTGCGTTGTTGCTTGCAGCGAGTCCGACCTTCATTCCGGTGTTCGCCGCCGAAGTGCTGCACGGCTTCGCGAGCTGCATGCTGGTCCCGGCGATGGCCGCGATTTCGCTCGCACTCGTCTCGCGTGCCGATCTCGGCGACCGGCTCGGCCGCAACGCGCGCTGGGCGTCCATAGGCAGCGCGCTGACCGCCGCGTTGATGGGCGCGTTCGGAGAATATCTGTCCTTGCGCTCGGTGTTCTTTCTCACGGCGGCGCTCGCGTTGCCGGCAATCTTCGCCTTGCGCATGATTCATTACGATGCGCCGCCCGTCGTGCCGCGTATGCCTGCGGGCAAGCCGAACCTGACGCCGGAAGGCGAAGAGCGCGAGTCCTTGCGCGAGCTTCTGAAAGACCGGCGCCTGCTGATCTTCGCGGCTTGCGTGGTGCTGTTCCATCTCTCGAACGCGGCGATGCTGAACCTTGCCGCCGGCGAAGTCACCGCGCACATGGGCGACAACGTTCAACTGGTGATCGCGGCGTGCATCATCGTGCCGCAGTTCATCGTCGCGGCGCTCTCGCCGTGGGTCGGGCGCAAGGCGCAGCATTGGGGACGCCGGCCGGTTCTGATCATCGGATTTTGCGCCTTGCCCCTGCGCGCGATTCTCTTCGCCGGCGTCAGCAGCCCTTATCTGCTCGTGCCGGTCCAGATGCTCGACGGCATCAGCGCGGCCGTCTTCGGCGTGATGCTGCCGCTCATCGCCGCCGATGTCGCCGGCGGGCGCGGGCATTACAACCTGACCATCGGCTTCTTCGGGCTGGCAGCGGGCGTCGGAGCAACCTTGTCGACCGCGGCCGCAGGCTTTGCCGCCGATCGCTTCGGCACGTCGATGAGCTTTTTCGGCCTCGCCGCTGCGGGCGCGCTCGCCGTCTTGCTCGTCTGGCTCGCGATGCCGGAGACGCGCGGAGCGGAGAAAGCCGAGGCCGGCACCGCCGAACCATCCGTCAAGGTTTGATAGTCACTTCAATGGCTTGAGCATGCCGAGAAGCGTCGGCACCAGTTCGCTCACCGTCGGATGAATGTGCATGGCGCGTTGCAGCGTCTTGTAGGAAGCGTCGGCATTCATAATGTCGATGAACGTATGAATGACCTCGTCGCCTTCGATGCCGTAGATCTGCGCACCTAGAATCCGCTCGGTGCGGGCATCGACGAGCGCCTTCATGAAGCCATCCGTTTCGCCGCGTTCCTTCGCGCGGCCCACGCGCGACATCGGCATCGTGGCGATGAGCGCCTCACGCCCGTCCTTCCTGACCTCCGCCTCGCTCATGCCGACGCGCGCGAACGGCGGATCGACGAACACGGCGTAAGCCATGATGCGGGTATCGACGCTGCGCGTTTCGCCATCCAGCAAGTTGGCCGCGATAATCTCGTAATCGTTCCACGACGTGTGCGTGAACGCGCCGCGTCCGTTCACGTCGCCCAGCGCCCATACGCCCTCGACGCGCGTACGCAATTGCCCATCCACTTCGATGATGCCGTGCTTGTCCGGCACGATGCCAGCGTGTTCCAGACCGAGATCGTCCGTATTCGGCGTGCGGCCGGTGGCGAACAGCAGATGCGAGGCATCGATCGTTTCGCCCTCGGTGACGATTCGCACGCCGCCCTTTTGCGTGTCTACGCGACGCGGTTCCGTGCCGAAGCGAAACTCGATGCCTTCGCGCTGGAGCACGTCCTGCATCGCAAGCGCGACGTCCTCGTCTTCGCGCGCAAGGATGCGCTCGCCGCGTACCAGAAGCGTGACGCGGCTGCCGAAGCGTCGGAACATCTGCCCGAATTCGAGCGCGATATAACTGCCGCCCACGATGACGAGATGCTCGGGCACTTCGGTCAGTTCGAGAATCGATGAATTCGTGAGATACGGCACGCCGTCGAGCCCGTCGATCTTCGGCACCGACGCTCGCGTGCCCGTGTTGATGAAGATCATGTCCGCGTCGATGTCCTGCTTCGAGCCATCGGCGGCTTCGATTTGCAGCGCATGCGGACCGGTGAAGCGCCCGTGTCCCTCGAATACGGTGATGTCGTGCGTGCCGCGCAGCCACGCCTCGATGCCATTGCGCGATCCGGCGATGACCTCGTCCTTGCGCGCCTTGACGCGCGCCATGTCCACTTTCACGTCGCCGCCGACGATCACGCCGTACTTTGCCGCCGTGCGCGCCACATGCGCGGCGCGCGCGCTCGCCACATAGGTCTTGGTCGGCGTGCAGCCGACATTCACGCACGTGCCGCCAAAAAGATGCCGCTCGATCACGGCGGTTCGTTTTCCGCTCTGTGCCAGCCGCACGGCGAGCGGCGAGCCGCCCTGACCTGTACCGATGACGACCGCATCGAAGTGCTGTGACATGCCTTGATCTCCTGATTGCGCACGCTGGACCGGTGTCGCCGAACCAAATGGATACAGCATGCAAAACGCAAATGGGCCGCCCAATATTACGCGGATCGTCGGGCCCGAGCAGGTTTGCTGCAAGCATGGGCATGTGACGTGCTTGCTGTTGTCTTCTCAGCCGCTTGCATTGATCCTGCATGCAGAATGCAACCGAGGATCCAAACGGCTCCCCGCCATCCTCGAAACAATCGAACAGGGCTTCCATGACCGAGACGATGTGGTTTCTCATCGTCGGCGGCGTGCTCATTTTCATGGGGCTCGCCAGTTCGACATTCCGGCATTTGCCGATCAGCACCGCGATGTGCTACCTCGCCATTGGCTTCGTGCTGGGGCCGGGCGCGGCGAACATGCTGCATTTCGATCTCGCGACCGACGCCACGGTTTTGCGACGCATCACCGAAGTCGCGATGCTCGCGTCGCTCTTTGCCATCGGTTTGCGTCTGCGCGTGCCGCCCACGGACCGCATCTGGATACTGCCGCTACGGCTCGGCGTGGTCGCGATGGTCTTGACCGTCGCCCTGCTCACCGTCTTTTGCGTGTATGTGCTCGGCTTCAGCTGGGGGCCTTCGCTGCTGCTCGCCGCGATGCTCGCGCCGACCGACCCCGTGCTCGCCCATGATGTCCAGGTCGAAAAGCCTGGCGACATCGACTTGTTGCGCTTTTCGCTGACGGGCGAAGGCGGACTGAACGATGGCATCGCGTTGCCCTTCGCGCTGCTCGGCATCGCGGTATGCCGTTTCGAGGCGTCGCCCGCAGCGGTGCTGCATTGGAGCTTCGCGTTGCAGGCTTTGTGGGGCATTGCCGGCGCGCTCGGCAGCGGCTGGTTCCTCGGGGAACTGGCTGTGCGGCTCGTGGCTTATCTGCGCACGCGCCACGGACAGGCGCTCGGTCCGGAAGGTTTTTATGCGCTAGGACTGATCGCCTTGTCGTATGGCGTGGCCGAATTGCTGCACACGTATGCGTTTCTCGCCGTGTTCGCGGCGGGACTCGCCATGCGACGCGTGGAACAGAAAGCGAGCGGCGACAAGTCCGCGCGCGAAGCGGTCGGCACGATCGACGCCGACGATGTCGGCGCCACCGCATCCGACCCGGCCCGCGCGCACGCCTTCATGGCCGAGCGCGTGCATGGCTTCACGATCGAACTGGAACGTATCGCCGAAGTCGCGATCATGCTGATGGTCGGCGCCGTGCTCGCCACTATCTGGCGTGAGCTATTCACGTGGCAAGCGGCCTTGCTGATCGGCTGCCTGTTCTTCGTGGCGCGGCCGCTATCGGTGGAGGCATCGCTCATCGGATCGGGCGCACATGGCGCGCAACGGCGGCTGATGAGCTGGTTCGGCATACGCGGTGTCGGCTCGTTCTACTATCTCTTGTATGCAATCGAGCAGGCGCCGAAGGACGTGGCCAAGCCGCTCGTTCCGCTTGTCATCGCGGTGATCGTGGCGTCGGTGATCATTCATGGCGTCACGGCGACGCCCTTGATGAAGCGGTATCAGCGTGTGATCGATCAGGCTTGAGGTGTGGCAGCGTGCATGCAAAATGCTGAAGTGGCGCTGTTTTCATGTTCGTTCTCATGCCCGTTCCCATGTCCGTTATTGCCTCGCAAACCGACGAGGCGTATCGGAAGTGGCTGGTTCAGAGCGTCGCCATCCGCGGCGCGCTCGATACCATATTCGCGCCTTGATAGAGCTTTCCAAAACGGTTATTCAAAAACGCTGCGAGCGGCACCTGCTCCTGACGCACGAACCCGCTTTGCGGCAGCACGCCTTCGCGGAACAGATCGAGCTCGGCACAGATGGCGCCCGCCGTCGTGATCTGGATTGCGCTCATCGGCATGCCGCCGACTTCCTTGGCAAAGACCTTGCGCGTGAACACGTTCTGCACGAGTTGTCCCGATGGGCCGCCGCGCATGCCCGTTACCGTGACGAAGATCAGCACCACGTCCTGCGAAGTCGATGGCACCGCTCGCTTGAGCATTGCCTTGAGACCGTCGCGATCGGTCGACATGCGCAGATCGTCGAGGAGGAACTTCATCAGATCGCGATGGCCGGGGTATCGAACCGACTTGTAGTCGAGCGATTCCACCTTGCCCGCCAGCGTCTCGCATAGCGTGCCGAGCCCGCCCGAAGTATTGAAGGCCTCGTACTCGATGCCATCCAGCGAGAAATGTTCGACGCCTTCGAGCGGCTGGACCCATTGCGTGCGGCCATCGCGGATCGCCTCGCATGGCTGACAGTACTCGTTGATGAGTCCGTCGATGCTCCATGTCAGGTTGTATTTGAGCGCATTGGTCGGAAACTCGGGCAGCGCACCGACGCGCATTTTCACTTCGCGCACGTTATCGAGCCGCTCGGCCAGATCATGCGCGACGATGCCGATGAAACCCGGCGCAAGCCCGCACTGCGGCATGAAGGCCACGTCCGAACCCTCCGCGATGGCGCGAATTGCATGCGTTGCGCGCACGTCCTCGGTCAGATCGAAATAATGGACGCCCGCCGCCTTGGCCGCCGATGCAACGCTGATGGCAAGGTAATACGGCAAGGCGTTGACGAGTGCGTCGAAGCCGTGGAGCGCCTGACGCAGCGCTGGCGTCTCGGCGGAATCGACGCGGCGAGTCGCGATTCCCTCCGCTTCGAGCGCGGTGAGCGCCTGTTCGTCGCGATCGAATGCAACGACTTCGAAGTCTCCTGTGTCACGAAGCAAGTGGGCGATGCTCTTGCCGATCAATCCGGCGCCGACTAACGCTACTTTCATCGTTGTTCTCCTAGTGTATTTTGCATTTTGTGTCGCCTGGGAAGGCATGCTGAATACAGTTTAGGGACCGACGAAATTTGATCCTAGACGCAAAATGATGCGTATTGACGATAATTTTCGACGTTTTGACGATATTCCGCTGCGTTTTGTATCGTCCTAACTCGAACGGTCGATCTTGCGCGCCAGAATGATCGAGGTGGTGGTGCGTTCCACACCTTCCAGTGCGCCGATTTGATCGAGCAAGTCGTTCAGGCGATCGGGCGAGTCCGCACGCAACCAAGCGACGTAATCGAACTCGCCGCTTACCGCGCAAAGCAGTTGCATCTCCGGCATGCGCGCGAAGCGTTTCTGCACGTCGCGGCCGAACTTTGGCGCGAGCTTGATGCCGACGTAAGCCTGAATACTGGCGTCGAGCACGTCTTGCCCTAGCCGTACGCCGTAGCCCGCTATCACGTTGTTCTTTTCGAGCCGCGCCATGCGCGCGATGACTGTTGTGCGCGCCACGCCCAGCTGACGAGCGAGATCGGCAACGCTTTCACGTGCGTTCGTCTGCAATAGCGCGACGAGGTTACGGTCGATGTCGTCGAGCTGGTCGAGGCGCGGGGGTCTCATGTCGTCCTTCTCGCTGTGATGTTTGGCGTTTGTATTGCGTTATGCGTTTTGTGTGCCGCATGCGGTATGCAATCGGCCGCAAGCAGGATTATCGCCGACGTCACCGCCCGATCTTGCTTGAGCTTCCTTGACGGAATTTTCCAGAGAAGTATCGGATGTAAGCAGTTGTGGCAATCGAGGCGAATTGTCAGGCAGGCGTGTTACTAATAACCGCCGACGACGTTTCTGCCTTGACTGAGATCAACCAGCAAGCGCGCTTTCTCTTACTTCGACTAAGGTTTCGGAATGAAAAAAACATTCGTAGCACTGGCGGCATCTTGCATGCTTAGCGCCGCGTTCGCACAGACCGCGGCTCCCTCCGCGGCATCTGCCTCCGCCACGACGGCGGCATCGGCGCCCGGCGCCACGAAGCGCGAAGCTCGCGTGGAAGAACGTATCGCCCAATTGCATGCAAGCCTCAAGATCACATCGCAGCAGGAAGATCAGTGGTCGAAGTTCGCCGACGTGATGCGCGACAACGCGCACACGGTGGGCGATCTGTACCGCCAGCGCATTGCACAGCGCGACACCATGTCCGCGCTCGATGACATGAAGCAATACGAGCAGATCACGCAGGCCAATGCAGACGGCACGAAACGTCTGGTCGAGGCTTTCGAGCCGCTTTACGCAAGCCTTTCGCCGGAGCAGAAGAAGCTTGCCGATACGAGCTTCCGTCAAGAGCATCATGATCGCGCAAAGAATGCACGCGCTCGTCATCCGTCGCGCGCGGGCGCAGCACAACCGGCATCGACGACGAAGCCTTAAGCCGCAGCGCGTAAGCGCTTGAATGCTTGGCATTCGGCAGCTTTGCCAAAACCCGCATCGGGCGTCATCATGGCGAACGAAGCGGGTTTTTCGTATTCTGGATGCAAAATCATCCGATTGCCGTTACGATCCCGCACCGCAACCGCATTGGCCGACTAATCATGCTCTATCTATCCCGCCTCGATCTCACAACAGATGCTGCCGCGCGCCGCGTCGTCAAGGACGAAGCCGTGACCGTGGAATTCGCCGCTGCGCCTGGCGAGCTGATGAGTCTGGAAGGCCCGAATCGCTATGCGCCCGGCGACGCTATCGTGACTGGCGCGACGGGTGAACGCTGGGTCGTGTCGCGTGACCGGTTCGATCCCAAGTACGTGCCGGAAGGCGGCATCGCGCATGGCGAGGCTGGAACCTACCGCAACAAGCCGAGCGTAGTTCTTGCGCGGGAGATGCATGAGCCTTTTTCCATCGCGCGGTCAGACAATGGCGACGTGCTCACCGGCGAGGCGGGCGATTGGGTCATGCAGTATGCGCCGGGCGACTATGGCGTCGTGAAGGCGGCGCGCTTCGCCAAGGTTTATCGCGAAGTTTGAATGCGGTATGCAGGGGCGCGGCACGCAGCATGCAAGTTGCTGCGTTTGACGGGGATGGCCTCAACGAGCGTGCAGGATGAGAAAGCAAAGTGCGGGAGCGTGGCATACGGAATTCAAATCGCACGTATGCCGAAGACAGCCTCAACCAGGTTCAATAAATCCACGCAGACTTTGTATGCGAAATGCCAAGGCGTGGCATACAGAATTCAGATAGCCGCATCCGACGCGGACAGCCGCATAGCGCACGCACATCCGAGTACAAGATGCGAAAGCGAACAGCCAACCCGCATCTGAATCGATCACCCGTTCCGCCCCACCTCGCTCAAATCTCGAATACAAAACGCAACCTGTCGGCATACAGAATGCGACCTGCCCCTTCACGCGAAATCCTCTCCCATCTCGATTTCAAGCTGCCGCGGGACCGCCTCGCCATTCGCGTATGCTTCTTCCAGCGAACCCAGCGTCGCCTCCACATAGGCACGTAACACTGCATAGCTTCGAGCATGCATCCTCACCGGCATGGCTCGATACCGTGCCAGCGCGGCAGCATCGAAACGCACGTCGATGGCAATGCGCCGCGCCGTCGAACCGAAACGCATCGCGATGTAATGAATCGTCAGCGAGGTACGGCCTTCGTCGTCGAGGCGTTCGGCAAATTGCGTCTGTTCGGGGAAGAGATCGCTGATGACGTGCGCAAGCGTGTCGATGTCCGCGCTCGGGCAGTCGTACTGGTAGTCGTCCATGGATACTCGATGAATCAGGATTGGCGCGTAACTGCGGCGCGATAGTAGCGCACGAGCGCCACGGTGACGATCACGCCGAGCACGAGATACACGGCATCGGCGGCGGCGAGCGGAATCAGGCGCGCTTGAAAGAGCGCGGCCGGCATGCCGACGAGCGCGTGGGCCGCAATCAGCACGCCAAGCGCATGACGTGACCGTTCGCGCAGCATCTGCCACATCAGTGCCGAAAAGCCGAGCTGGAAGGCAAACGCACTCGCCCGCTCGACCACGAAGATAGCCGCCGACACAGGCGAGAGACTCATCAGCACCAAGTGAATACGCGCTACTGCATCGAGCGGCGCGCTTTCGAAATGCGCATCGAGCGTACCGTTGTTGGCCAGGATCGCATACACGATCCATTGCGCCTGTACGAGCACGCCGACGATCCACGCCTCCGCGCCGCCATGTCCGATGCCGTAACCGAGCGCCGGACCGGGACGATCGAGCGCGCCGGGCTCGCGCGAGATGAGCCACTTCATCGCCAGGAAGCGGCCCACTTCCTCGCACAGGCCCGCAGTGATGGCGCCATAGACCACGAAGACCGCGGGATTCATCAGCCAAGCGGACGTGGCCGGATTGCCCAGCATGAAGCCGTGCAGCGCGCGCTCGATCACCATGGCGAAAAGCGCAAACACGGCAATGCCGAGTATCGCCTCGCGCGGCACGAGCTGAAAACGCGGCCTCGCGAGCTTGTACAACACGACCGGCAATGCAGCGATGATGAGCGTGGCGAACCCCACGCACAGCAACGTCGATAGACTGACCATTCAGGTTCCTTGTGATGCTTCGTGTCTTGCTCTCGTCGTCGATGCGCGCACGACGAGTTCTCCCGGCAACAGACATTCGCGTGGCGGCATGACCGCGCCGCCGAGCCGCTCATGCAGAAACTCCACCGCGCGTCGGCCGATATCGTAAGTCGGCTGCCGCACCGTCGTCATGCCGGCGAGTTGCGCCCATTCGGAATCGTCGATGGACATCAACGCGACGCCCGCTTGCCAGTCCGCGCCGTATCGTTCCTTGAGATGCACCGCGACGCGCAAAGCCACCGGACCGTTCGCCGCGAACAAAGCGACGCGCCGGTTTGCCGCGCGCGCACCTTCGATGCGCCGATCGATTTCATCGAGCGTGGATGCCGCATCGGCGAGATCGATCACGAGCGTCACGCCGTTTGCAGCACGCGCGCTCACGCTTTCGCGAAACGCGGCCTCGCGCAAACGACGCGAACTAACATGCGTGACGGGCTGCACGATGAAGAGCAATTCGTCGAAGCCTTCATCGATGAGATGTCCGGTTGCCAGTGCAACGGCCGCCGGATTGTCGAGCCCGACCATATCGGTGACGATGCCTTCCACCGAACGATCGACCAGCACGACCGGAATACCGCCTTGCGTGAAGCCTTGCAACAACGCTTCCTTCACGCCGAGCGCATTCACGATCACGCCTTCGACGCGATACGTCGTAAGCAATTGCAGATAACGCCGCTCCATGTCGACTTCATTGGCCGCGTGGCAGATGAGCGGCATGTAGTTAAGCGCATGGCACGCGGCTTCCACGCCTTGCAGCACTTCGACGGAGTACGGATTGGTCAGGTCGGCGAGCAACATGCCGATCAGTCGATTGCGCCCGCGCTTCAGGCCGCGCGCCATCTGATTCGGTCGATAGTCCAGCCGCGCGATAGCCGCCTCGATACGCTCGCGCAAATCGGGCGACAACACGCCCGTCTCGCCGTTCAGATAACGCGAGATGCTGGTCTTGCCGGTGCCGGCTTCGCGCGCGACATCGGTGATGGTCGCGCGGCGCGCCCCGAAAACGCGCGGCCGGTTGCTTGAAGTGGGATCGTCGGACATGGTGGTCGTGATGGCTTGACGAACGCCCGACATCGGGCGAGCGGTATCGACATCGTTGTCGTTGGCCTCGGCATGCGCATGTTAGCGCATCGTGGCTGCCCGGCGATCCGATCCGCGTTCAGCGCTTGAGGACTTCGCGATTCACGATGTTCTGCGTGAGCGTGCCATCGAGCGCGCCGATGAGGTTCTCGGCGGCGTTGAGGTTCATCGCGTGACGCGTTTCATGCGTGGCCGAGCCGATGTGCGGCAACGCGACGACGTTCTTCAGCTTGAGCAAGGGCGAATCGACGGGCAGCGGTTCCTTGTCGAACACGTCGAGGCCTGCCGCGCGAATCGTGCCGTCTTTGAGAGCTTCGATGAGCGCCGCTTCATCGACGGTCGGTCCGCGTGATGCGTTGATGAGAATTGCGCTTTTCTTCATTTTCTTGAGCTGCGCCGCGCCGATGATATGACGCGTCTGAGCCGTGAGCGGCACTTGCAGAAGCACGAAGTCGGATTGCCCAAGGAGGTCGTCGAGTTCGACACGCTTCGCGCCGTAGTCCTTCTCTGCTTGCTCGTTGGAACTGCGATTCGTGTAAAGCACGTTCATGCGAAAGCCCAGCGACGCGCGTCTTGCCACCGCGCCACCAATGCGACCGAGCCCCACGATACCAAGCGTCTTGCCCTGCACATCCACGCCAAAACCTTCTTCGCCCAGGCTCGCTTTCCAGTTCCCTTCCTTGACCCATTCCGCGAGTTCCACCACGCGGCGCGCGCTGGCGAGGATCAATGCGAAGACCGTATCCGCGGTCGATTCGGTGAGCACGTCAGGCGTATGCGTGAGCACGATGCCGCGTTTGGTCAGGTCGTCGACATCGAACGCATCGAAGCCTACCGAGACCGTCGAAAGCGCCTTCAGACGCGTCGCGCCTTCGATCATCGCGGGCGTGATCTTCGCGCTCGCACCGATGGCGCCGTCGGCATCCTTGAGCGCCGCGACGAATGCATCATGATCGGCCGGATCGACATGTACGACGTCCGCATGCTCGCGAAGGTACGCTTCGACATCGGATGGCAGAGACTTATAGGCTACGATTTTCTTTCGGCTCATGGAGTTTTCAGGCCTTTGCAGGCTCATGGTAAGAGTGGATAACGGCCGCTACGTTCGTGTTTTCCATTAAAGCATAGACAGCGGCAGCGCTCTGGAGCTCTGGACATCAAGACCCCACGGCGACGCGCGGACTTACCACCGCTGGCGGCTTCACGGCCAGCGTCAACGCCACGGCCACGAGCAAGGCCGCGCTCATGAAGACGTATGACGCAGCCGGCGATCCAGTGGCCCCGTTCAGGTATCCGACGACATAGGAACCCACGAACGAACCGAGCGCGCCCATGCTGTTGATGAGCGCCATGGCACCGCCCGCGACGTTCTTCGGCAGCAGTTCAGGCACGATCGCGAAGAACGGCCCATAAGGCGCATACATCGCCGCGCCCGCAATCACGAGCAAGACGTACGAAGCCCAAAAGTGGTTCGATCCAAGCAGATACGAACCCGCGAACGCCACCGCGCCGATCAGCAGGAATGGCCATACGAAGGCCTTGCGCGCCTGCAGTTTGTCGGAGGCCCAGGAAGCGAGCAGCATGGCGATGGTCGCGGCGAGATAAGGCACTGCGGAAAGCCAGCCCGTCTCGACCATGCCGAGCGTGGAGCCGCTCTTGAGGATGGACGGCAGCCAGAGCACGAAGCCATACACGCCGATGCTCCAGCAGAAGTATTGCGCGCACAGCTTGATGACAGCGGGAGACTTGAATGCCTCGCCATAGTTCTTCACCGGCTTGATCGCCGCTTGCTCGGCGCGCAAGGTGGCATCGAGATCGCTCTTTTCCGCGTCCGTGAGCCACGTCACCTGCGCGGGTTTGTCCTTCACGATGAACCACCAGATCACCGCCCACACCACCGCAGGCAAACCTTCGGCGATAAACATGTGCCGCCAGCCGAACGAATTCACGAGATAGCCCGAGACGACCGACATCCACAGCACTGTCACCGGATTGCCGAGAATCAGAAACGTATTCGCGCGTGAACGCTCCGACTTGGTGAACCAGTTCGCGATGAAGACGAGCATCGCGGGCATCACCGCCGCTTCGACGACACCGAGCACGAAGCGGATCGCCATCAGCGACGGTATGTTGCTCACCATGCCCGTCAGCGCGGCGCAACCGCCCCATAAAATCAGGCTCCAGAAGACGAGCTTCTTCACGCTGCGGCGTTCGGCGTAGATCGCGCCCGGAATCTGAAAGAAGAAGTAGCCGAGAAAGAACAACGCGCCGATCAGCGACGACAGTCCCTTGCTGATGCCCAGATCCTGATTGATGCCCGCCGCCGACGCAAAGCCATAGTTCGCGCGATCCAGATACGCAAGGCTATACGTGATGAAGACGATCGGCATGATCATCCACCAGCGGCGCACGGCGGGAGTCGGGGTTGAAGATGCTTGCATGGTTGTCTCCGAACACAGTTCGATTGAGTCTCTGAGGATCACGCGGCGTCGAGGGCAGCGCCCACATCCTGAGCTTCGAGCACGTCGAGCGCGGCGCGCGTGGGCAGGCCCTCGCTGTCGCCGATCACCTGAATCGCCAGGGCGCCGATGCGGTTGCCGCGCGCGATTGCATGCCGCACGTCGCGGCCTTCGAGCAGCGCGCTCACTACGCCAACCGCGAAGCCATCGCCCGCGCCGACGGTATCCACGACCTTCGCGACGGGCACCGCGGGCACGATGCCGGCATCGCCATCGACGGTGCGGAAATACGCGCCGTATGCGCCCAGTTTCACGACCACGCCCTTCGCGCCCTGATCGAGATAAAACTTCGCGATGTCCTCGGGTTTCTCGTAGCCCGTCAGCGTCAACCCTTCGCTCACGCCCGGCAGCACCCAGTCGGCAAGCGCCGCGAGCGCGTTGAGCGATTGCGCCATCGCGTCGCGCGACGGCCAGAGTGTCGGACGCAAATTCGGATCGAAGGAAATAGTCTTGCCTGCTGCACGCATTTCGCGGGCCATGTGGAAAGCCAGTTCACGCGAACTCGCCGAAATGGCTGGCGCCACGCCCGTCAGATGCAGATGCCGCGCGTTGAGCACGTAATCAGCGGCGTAATCGTCGAGCGAAAGATGGCTTGCGGCCGAGCCCTTGCGGAAGTATTCGACTGCCGGATCGCTGCCGTCGTCGCACTTGCCCTTCAACTGGAAGCCGGTCGGATAGCGCTCGTCGATACTCACGCGGCGCGCATCGATGCCTTCGGCCGCGAGCACATCGAGCACGTACTGACCGAAGGAATCTCGCCCGACACGGCTCATCCAGCCCACCTTGAAGCCGAGCCGCGACAACCCGATAGCCACGTTCAGATCCGCGCCCGCGACGCGTTTGGTGAACTGGCCGACCTTTGCCAGATCGCCGGTTTCGGCGGCGACGAACATGGTCATCGCCTCGCCGTACGTAACGATGTCGAGGGCGTTTCGTTGTGATTGCATGCGGTACCTTGTATTCAAAATGCCGCGATACGCGCGACCTGAACGGCGGCGTCATCGGCGTCGAGAAAGGGATATTCGATTCCGCGCGGCACGTCACGCGGCAATTGCGCGAGGAGCGCGACGAAGTGCGCATCGTCTTGCGACGGGGCGACGGCGAAACGTCGCGCGCCCTCGCCTGTCACTGCCTTGCAATGGATATAGGCCACGTGCGGCGCGAGACGCACGGCGGCATCGAGCGGGTCTTGCTCCGGCCAGCGCCAGTTGCCAGTGTCGAAGGTCATCGCAAGCCCGTCTTGCGCCTGCGCGGGCAAAGCCGCGAACAACGCCTCGAACGCGCCGATCGTGCCGCCCGCTTTCAACTGGCCGTTTTCGACGACCACCCGCGCTGGCGACGACGCCACCGCGTTCAGCAACCGATCGAGCGTTGCCGCATCGGTCGCAACGCCGCGTTCCGTGCCGCCCAATTGCAGCTTCACGATGCGCGCGCCCAGCGCATGCGCCTCGCCGATGGCCTGGGCGAGCGCACTGTCATCGAGAGCGCCATCGTCGCGAAACAAGGTTGCCGGCGTCGAGTGGACGGCCCACAAACCGAGTGCGCGGATGCGCGCGCCGAGACGCGAGAGCGCGTCGAAACTGGCATCGGATTCGTCGGCGAAAAGTTCGCGGCGCACTTCGAAACCCTGGGCGCCAGCGCGCGCGGCGGCTTCGGCGCACACCGCGTGACCATCGGTGCGAACCGTGTCCAAGCCGAAGGCGCTGGCGACTACGACGACATCCGGGCGCATGCCGATTTTTGAAACATCAGATGAAATCACGCCTCTTTTCCATTGAAAACTGACAAAAACTAGTGGTTGGAACCGGTTCCATTACTGCTGTTTGAAAAGGACGCCGCGGCGCCCCAATGAAGACGAATAGTGCTCTTGGCGGTGCGCGTTGCGCCATAGTGGAATTCCCTAGCCGAGAATCGAGGCGTCCTGGCAGAGTTCGAGAAAGCGCGCGGCGACACGCGAAGGCGCGTCGGCATGAGGAAACAGGATTGAAAAGCGGCGCGTGAGCGGCGCCGGGCCGACGTGTACGCGTTGCAGCATGCCGTCCTCGTGCCGGATCGACATTGCCGAGACGAAGCCGATACCCATGCCCGCCCGCACCGCTTCCTTGACGCCTTCGACGCCCGCGATTTCGAGCGCGACGCGCACGGCCACCTTGCCCTGGGCGAACGCGCGCTCGACGATCTGCCGCACGCCCGAGCCGCTTTCGCGCAGCACGAGCGGATAGCCGCCGATTTCATCGAGCGTGGCGTCTTGCCTTTCGGCGAGCGGATGACCGCGCGGAACGATAGCCACGATCTCGTCTTCCCGCCAGGCGGTCACCGTAGTGCCCGACGGCAACTCGCCACTTGGCTGGCCTTCGATGAGCGCGATATCGAGCGAACCGAGCGCAGCGACGATTTCCGCCGTGTTCCCGTCGATGGTCGTCAGCGTCACGTCGGGATAGCGTTTGTGGAATGCGGCGATCAGATAAGGCAGCAGATAGCTCGCGGGCGTCGTGCTCGCACCGATACGCAATGTGCCGCGCTCGAGCCCGCGCAACGCGTCCCGCAGCGCGTGTGCTTGCCGGAAGCTCTCGCGCACACGCTCCGCGTGGACGCGCAACTGTTCGCCGGCTGCGGTCAGGCGAATGCCCCGGCCGTCGCGCAAATAGAGCGATTCGCCGAATTCGTCCTGCAAAAGTCGAAGTTGGCCCGACACGGCAGGCTGCGACAAATGCAGCGCAATAGCCGCGCGGCTGATGTTGCCGTGCTCGGCAACGGTAGCAAAGGTTATCAGCTGATCCGGGGTCATCTTGCAAAACTATCAGTTAAGCCGATAGATTGCATCCTAAATCACGATTTTTCATATGCATATGAGTGATTTAGGATTAGCACATCGCAACGCAATGTCAAAAGGACGCTCCCCATGTCCGCCGTACCCGCCGCACCGACAATCGCCGAAGCATCGTCCACGCGTGGGCAGCTCAACGGAATTCTTTTCGTCGCGCTGTTCGCGGCAGCCGTGACGCATCTGTCCGCGCTGCCGTTCATCGCTGGATTGGGCATCAGCCCGTTGATCGTCGGCATTGCTGCGGGGACGATCTACGGCAACGCGCTGCGCCACGGCATGCCCGAAAGCTGGGCGGCGGGCGTGAACTTCTCCGCGCGCAAATTGCTGCGCATCGCGGTGGCGTTCTTCGGGCTGCGCGTGAGTCTGCAGGAAATCGCGCACGTCGGGCTGTCGGGTTTCGCGGTATCTGTGCTGGTGGTCGTGAGTACGCTTGCCATCGGCACATGGTTCGGCATGAAGGTCATGAAGCTCGACCGCGATACCGCCTTGCTCACGGCAGCCGGCAGCGCCATCTGCGGCGCCGCGGCCGTGCTCGCGTTCGAATCGACCTTGCAATCGAAGCCCCACAAGAGCGCGATGGCCGTTGGCAGCGTGGTCCTGTTCGGCACGCTCTCCATGTTCCTCTATCCGCTCGCGATTCACGCAGGCTGGTTGCATCTCGACACGCTCGGCACGGGCCTTTTCTTCGGCGGCACGATTCACGAAGTCGCGCAGGTCGTTGGCGCGGCAAGCAACGTGAGCCCGGAAGCGGCGCATATCGCGACAATCGTGAAGATGACGCGCGTCATGTTGCTCGTGCCGGTCCTGCTCGTGGTCGGCTTCTGGATCAATCGCAAGCGTCATGATCAAAGCGCACAAAGCGGCACGGGCAAGCTCGCGGTGCCCTGGTTCGCCTTCGGCTTCCTCGCGCTCGTGGTGGTGAATTCGCTGCACGTGTTGCCCGCCAGCGCGACCAGCACGCTCAACACGCTCGATACCTTCGCGCTCACCATGGCGATGACCGCACTCGGCATGGAAACGCGCATCGCGCAGATTCGCGAAGCGGGTCCGCGTGCGATTGCAACCGGTGCGATTCTGTATGCATGGTTGATCGGCGGTGGACTTGCGATCACGTATGGTGTGGAGCGTCTTTTCGGCTGATCGTATCGATGCTGGACACAAAAAAGCCGTCGACTGAACCGACGGCTTTTTTGCATTTGAAGCCCGCTTTCTCGGCTTACGCGTGCTTCAACGCTTGTTCGAAATCGGCGATGAGATCGTCGATATCCTCGATACCCAGCGACAAGCGCAGCATGCCGTCCGAAATGCCCATTGCGCGGCGTACGTCCGGACCGGCTTCGTGGAAGATGGTCGGTGCAACGGGGATGATGAGCGTGCGTGTATCGCCGAGACCGGTCGCCTTGATCGGGATCTGCAGCGCGTTGACGAAGTCGATCATGCGTTCGGGATGGCGCAACTCGAATGACAAGAGCCACGAGCCGTTTTTGAACAGACTCTTCGCGACTTCATATTGCGGATGACTCGGCAAACCCGGATAAAGCACGCGACCCACCGCTTCGTGTTTCTCCAGGAACTGCGCCAGTGCGAGCGCGTTATCGCTGCTCTTGCCGACTCGCAACGCCAACGTCTCCGCGCCTAGCGCAATCTGATGCGCCTGCTCGGACGACAACGCCGCGCCCATGTCGCGCAGACCCTTCTTGCGAATTTGCAGAAGCCCTTGCTCCTTCGCGGGCGAGCGCCGGTAGTCATCCGCGATATTCGGGTACGTGCTCCAGTCGAAGACGCCCGTGTCCGTGACCGCACCGCCGAGCGCCGCGCCGTGTCCTGCAATCGTCTTTGTCAGCGAGTTGACGACGAGGCTCGCGCCGACATCCTTCGGCCTGAAAAGCGCCGCGGACGTGATGGTGTTATCGACGACATAAGCGAGCCCGCGTTCGCGACACAGTTCGCCGATACCTTTCAAATCCGGGATCTGCGTGCCCGGATTCGCGATGGTCTCGACGAACACCATGCGCGTGTTGGCCTTGAGCGCGTTGGCGACGTTCGCGACATCGCCTGCATCGACCACCGTCACTTCGATGCCGAGCGTGCGCAGCGTGCCGAACACGCTATTGGTATTGCCGAAGACGAACTGGCTCGACACGAGATGATCGCCCGCGCGCAGAAGCGTGAGAAACACCGCGCAGATTGCGCCCATGCCGGTGCTGAAGCAGATGGAACCCGCGCCGCCTTCGAGCTTCGTGATCTTGCGCTCGAGCGCCGCAGTGGTCGGCGTGCCCTGACGAGCATAGTTGAACCCGCCCTTCTTCGTGCCTTGAAACACGCCGATGAGATCTTCCACGCGTTCGAAGCCATACTGAACCGACGTATGGATGGGTTGACGCACGCCGCCATGCTCGACGCCCGCGTCACGATCGCCGTGTACGATGCCAGTGGTGAAGCCTTGCTTGTCCATCTTCTCTCCGCTTCGAAGTCGTTCGCTCTCTGACGGGCATCGCGAATCGGCCCTCGAGCAAAGGATTCATTTTACATCGCGGCCCGCGCCGCCACGGCCCCAGGCGGGTACGCGTGTTGCTCGCCTGAACACTCGTTCGCGTGCTCGACCCGCGGCAAGCAGCACGCGATTAACTTGCCAACCCAAGCATCCGCCGCGCATGGCGTCAAAAGCACGGCACGTTTGACAAGGAGCCCACGCATGGCTTACGAACTCTATTACTGGGACGGATTGCAAGGCCGGGGCGAATATGTGCGCCTCGCGCTCGAAGACGCGGGCGCCGAATACATCGATGTCGCGCGTTCGAAGAAAGGCATGGACGCGATGATGAAGCTCCTCGGCAGCAAGACCGAGCCGCACATACCGTTCGCGCCGCCGTTTCTGAAGGACGGCGATCTGATCGTGCCGCATGTCGCGAATATCCTGCTGTATCTCGGCCCGAAGCTGAAGCTCGCGCCGAAGGACGAAGGCTTGCGCTACGTTGCGCATGGCTTGCAGTTGACCATCGCGGATATCGTCGCGGAAGTGCATGACACGCATCATCCGCTCGCGACCGATCTCTATTACGAAGACCAGAAAGAAGCCGCGAAAACGCGCTCGAAAAATTTCCTCGACCAGCGCATGCCCAAATTCATGGGTTATTTCGAGCGCGTGCTGAAGCGGAATCCGCACGGCGACACGCAAATGGTCGGCGACACGACGACCTACGTCGATCTCTCCGTCTTTCAGCTCGTCGATGGCCTGCACTACGCCTTCCCGCGCGCGATGAAGACCTTCGGCAAGCACTATCCGCGTGTCGCGGCGCTGCATGACGCCGTGCTGCAACGGCCCAATATCGCCGCTTATGTCGATTCGGAACGGCGCATCCCGTTCAACGAATCCGGCATTTTCAGGCACTATCCCGAACTCGATCAGGACGCGAAGTAAGACGCGTCACTGAGTTCACTGATCGCCTCAACGAAACAAGGAGCCAGCATGATCGAAACGATTCCCTCCTTCGGCCTCGGCACATTCCGTGTCGATGCTGCGAAGACCACCGAAGCCGTCAGAAGCGCATTGCAGATCGGCTTTCGTCATATCGACACCGCGCAGTTCTACAACAACGAAGCCGCCGTCGGCGCGGGCGTGCGCGAGTCAGGCATTCCGCGCGAAGACGTCTGGGTGACGACGAAAGTCTGGTGGGACCGGCTGCAGCGCGACAAGCTGATCGCGAGTCTCAAGGACAGTCACGAAAAGCTCGATATCGGCACGATCGATCTCGCGCTCGTGCATTGGCCGTCGCCCGAGGGCGCGGTGCCTATCGCCGAAACGCTTGGCGCGTTTCAGGAAGCGCAGAAGCTCGGCCTCATCCGTCATTACGGCGTGTCGAACTTCACCGCGCCGCTGCTCGAACAAGCGCTCGAGGCGCCGGGCGGCAAGGAGATCGTGACGAACCAGATCGAAGTGAGCCCGTTCCTCGCGAACCGAGCGTTGGTCGAAGCCACTCAACGGCTCGGCGTGAAAGTGACCGCGTATATGCCGCTCGGCGAAGGCCGCGCGCATAACGACATGACCATCAAGGCCATCGCGAAAAAGCACGGCGCGACGCCCGCGCAAGTGACCTTCGCATGGCTTCTGGCGCGCGATATCGTGGTGCTGTCGGCATCGACGAATCCGGAGCATCAACAGATCAACTGGGATGCGCAAAAGCTCGAGCTCGACGCCGACGACATCGCGAAGATCGACAAGCTCGACGAAGGCAAGCGCAACGCGAATCCTTCGTTCGCGCCGAAGTGGTGAGCGCGTAGACCGAAGCGCTGGATGCATCACTTGAAAAGCCTGGCTGTCTTCGATAGCCGGGCTTTTTTTCGCGCGCTCGAAAGTGGACGGATGATGCGCAATGCTATCCTTGCGTCGGCCTTATTCCATTTGCTTCTAAGCTTTCCACAATAATCCGTGCTTTCGTTCCTGCTTCGGCTGCGCACGCGCGCTCAACAACTCTTCCGTTTGTCGGATGCGCACACCATGCTCATCTGGGCAGTCGTCGTCGGCGTTGCGGGCGCGTTCGCGACATCGGCGTTCCGTGAAGGCATCGATTCGCTGCAACGGGCGTTCGGCGGCGAACCCGGCAACTTCGTCAAGATGGCCGAAAGCCTGCCGTGGCCGCTGCGTATCGTGTTGCCGGCGGCGGGCGGGCTCATCGCGGGCTTCTGTCTGATCGTCGCACGGGTTCGTCAAGACAAGCACGCGAACACGGATTACATGGAAGCGGTGACCATCGGCGATGGCGTCGTGCCCGTGTGGCAAAGCATCTGGCGCAGCCTGTCGTCGCTTTTCACGATCACGAGCGGCGGCTCCATCGGCCGCGAAGGGTCGATGGTGCAGCTCGCAGCGCTCGCTTCATCGCTTATCGGACGCTGGGTCCACTTCGATCCGCCGCGCCTGCGACTGCTCGTGGCGTGCGGCGCGGCGGCCGGGATCACCTCCGCATACAACGCGCCGATCGCGGGCGCGTTTTTCGTCACCGAAATCGTGCTGGGCTCCATGGTCATGGAGAGCTTCGGGCCGATCGTCGTGTCGTCGGTCGTCGCCAACATCACGATGCGCGAGTTCGCCGGGTATCGGCCGCCTTACCAGATGCCGGTGTTTCCGCCCATCGCGGGCCTCGAAGTGCTGCTCTTCGTCGTGCTCGGTTTGCTGTGCGGCGCGCTCGCGCCACACTTCCTGCGGCTGCTCGCAGAGTCGCGCAAGCGCTTTGCGAAGTTGCCGCTGCCCTTGCCGATTCGTCTCGCGCTCGGCGGACTGATCGTCGGCGTCATTTCGATCTGGTGGCCCGAAGTCTGGGGCAACGGTTATGAAGTGGTGAACTCGCTTCTGCATCAGCCGTGGACGTGGTCCGCGCTCTTGCTGGTGCTCGTCTTCAAGCTCCTCGCCACCGCCGCGACGGCCGGCTCGGGCGCGGTAGGCGGTATCTTCACGCCCACGCTTTTCGTCGGCGCCGTGCTCGGCTGTCTCTTCGGTCTCGGCGTTCACGCCATCTGGCCGCATTCGACTTCACAGCCATTCGCCTACGCCATGGTCGGCATGGGCGCGTTTCTCGCCGCGGCCACGCACGCGCCGCTCATGGCGATCCTCATGATCTTCGAGATGACGCTGTCCTACTCGGTGGTGTTGCCGCTCATGCTTTCGTGCGTGGTGGCGTATTTCATTGCCCGAACCTCCGAACAGACGTCGATGTACGAAGTCACCCTGCGTCGCACGCGCGAAGAGAAGGAGCGTCTGCGCCTCGCGGCCACGCAGATGCGCGAACTCGTCAAGCCGCCCGATACCGTCGTCCCGCTCGATGCAAACGTGAACGACATGACGCGCGTGTTCCTCGAATATCCCGTGAAGTATCTGTATGTCGTGGATGACGCGGGGCGCTTTCGCGGTGTGGTCGCACTCAAGGACATCACGTCCGATCTTCTCGACAAGCAAGACACATCCGCGCGTACCGCCGCCGATTACCTCCAGCCGCAATTCGACGTGCTCACACCCGACATGTCGCTCGGCGAAGCACTGCAGCACTTCCTCGCATTTCAGGGCGAGCGGCTTCCTGTCATCGAAAAAAAGAGCGAGCCGCTGCTGCTCGGTGTCGTGTACAAAACCTCTCTTCTCGACGCATACTTCCGTCTGAATCCGACGCAGCGCTGAAAGTGCGCGGCTGTGCAATTTCGCGGCGCATGCCGATCCGCAACGCTGGGTGGAAGCGGATTATTCATAAGTTAGAAATCACGCGAAGTGTTTGCGCGCGAGCACCGCTCGTTGCGCCCGTGTGAGGTCTGCTTCATTGGCATCCACGCATGAACGGTGCGCGAGGGACGTTTCGGCATAGGCTTTGCTTGATGCTTCTCGCTGCCTACGTGAGGAGGGGTTGCCCGATGAAGACCTCAACGTTGTTGACGATGGCATTGGTTTCGGCGTCGTGTTACGCCGCGCCTCTGCACACGAGTTCGACAGACGATTCGGCCGTAGTGGCCGCAACGCGCGCTGCCTTGCGTGTGAACGCCGGGCCGGTCGCGCCGCCCGCGCCCGAAATCGCGGCAGATAGTCTCGACCACGCGCACTGGCGTCATGTGCCGCTGCCGAAATCGCGTACGCCGAGTCACGGTATGGCAAGCCAGACCATTCAGGTACAGACCTGAAGCGCTCACTTCTTCATCTACAGGAATTCCATGTCGAATACACCCGGGACTCAGAGCCTGAACGACGAACCCATCGACGATGAAATCGCCGAAGTCCTGCGTTATGCCACGTTCCCAGCCAACAAGGACGCACTAGTGAATGCCGCGCGCGAAGCCGGTGTCAGCAACGATGTGGTCGCTGTCTTCGATGGTCTGCCCGAGCAAGACTATAAGGATGCGAATTCCGTCGAGCAGTTGCTCGGAAGCAATGGCGGTCCGGGAATCTCGGTCTAGGAAGGGCGTCTCGAAGAGCCGAAGTTGTCCCCAGCAATTGGGGACCACCCTGTTGAAAACCCGCTGTGAACTCGTCTAAGCATTTGAAGCGCAACGAAAAACACCGTGCGCTTCAAGTCGCGCCAACCTGCCCCTCTGCATAACTTATCCCCCGCAAACGGGGAAATGCCTGTGGAAAAGCGCTTGGCGACTCAGCTAATTTCTTGATTCTGTTCGCAAAACGCCGTGCGGCGCGGATCAGGTCATGCGCTACGTGTCAAACGAATAGCTCGATCCTTGCCCGACTTGTCCACAGATTCTGTGGACAAGCCTGTGCAGTACGTTGCTCTTAGCTTCCGCGATACTGCGCCGCACTGGCCGGCGCGACCGGCGCGGCCTTCTTCGCCGGCGGCTTGGAAGCCGAGCCCGCGGCCGCACCCGACGACATATAAGCCGGCACCGCCTTGGTCGTCTGCTTCTGTCCGGCAGGCGGCGCTGTTGGCGCATTGCGCATGTCGGCCAGCATCTGCGCGCACGGCAACGGCTTGTTGTTGCTCGGCTGGATCAGCGGGATCAACGCGGCAAATGGGTTGATGAGTCCAAGACCGACCATCGCACCGCCGCGCACCGCCAACGCGCCGACATTCACGCCAACCTTCGGGTCCTTGAACGTGCCCTTCACATACAGCGGCGAACGCAACGAAAAGATGCGGAAGCCCTTCGTATGCGGATGAATCCCCAGATCCATCTGTTCGCTCTTCAGATTGATGTTGCCATCGACGTTGATGACCGCGTCGTCGGTATCGAGTGCGAAGACGCGCGAGTCGAGCACGCCATCCGTGACGACGAAATCGGTCGCGGCGCAGTTGATGTTCACATCGCGCTTGCCGAAGAGCTTCTCGTAGACGACGTTCGCCACGTTCAGGCCCGCCGCTTCCATGTACAGCCGGCTCACGGTGCCCTGCGTCACGAGCGCCTTGATCTCGCCGTTGGACGTTGCAGCAAGCGCGGCGGGCGAATTGCCGGTGGCGGACAACGCCGCGTCGCCGTTCACTTCACCGAGCGCGGATTGCATGGTCTTCACGGTCGGGAACAGCTGCTTGAGCTTCAGATGCCGCGCCTCCGCCGACACGCGTCCCTTAAGGGGCGCCGCACTGCCATCGAGATGAATGTTCGACGAGAACGCGCCGCCCGCCACGCCGAACTTGAGCGGTTCGAATGACAGCACGCCATCCTTCATCACGACGTGCGTATAGAGATCCGTGATCGGCAGGTCGGGGTCCTTGATGATGCGCTGACCGGTGAACTTCACGTCGGCATCGATGGCCTTCCAGCGATCGGTCTTGAACTCCTCGGTCGGCAACGCCTTCGCCGACGGCTGCTTTTCCGTCTCGCCGCGCTTGGCTTTGCTCGCGTTCGAATCCGCACCGATGATCGGCGCGAGGTCCGCGAAACGCAGCAGATGCGACACGAGTTCGCCCTGAAGCAGCGGTCGCGGCTTCCTGCCCGCATAGACGAGCGAGCCGTTGATGTCGCTGCCACCCACGCGGCCCGTGAAGTTCTCGTAGTGGAACACGTTGCCGTCTTCCTTGAATTGACCGGTGAGGCGCCCTTCCGTGGCAAAAGGCGGCGTTTCCGGCAGCGTCACGCCCGTGAACGGATACAGATGCGCCATGCTGACCGCCTGAATCCACAGCCGCAGATCGAGCGCCGCGAGATGAGCGGGATCGGTCACGGTGCCGACGAACGCGATATGCGTGTCCCCCAGGCGCACATCGGCCTGAACGGGGAACGGGCGCGCCGCGTCCTGCACCGCGAGCACGCCGCCGAGTTTGCCGTCGCCGGAAACCTTGCCGCCGTTGTAGGTGCCCTTGACCGTCCAGCCGAAGGCATACGGCGGAATCGGCGGCTTCACGCCTTCTTTCGTCGTGATGCTCTGATTGGCCGACGTACTCGCCGGATTCGGCGCCGATGCATTCGCCGCCGCAGCCGCGGATGCTGCCGAAGCAGCGGACGCCTCCGAAGCCGCCGCTGCATCCGTCTGCTTTTCCAGCTTGGCCGCGCCGCTCTTGCCGACCATCTCCGCCGACGATTTGCTCGACGCCTCCTGTTGCTGCTTCATCACTTCGCCGATAGGCACGGCCTGGCCGAGCGTATCGATATCGACCTGCATCTCGGCCTTGGTCACTTCGTCGTGCACGCCGACCGTGCCTTTTGCAAGCGAGATATCGCCGAGCTTGAGATTCCACGTCGAAGGTTCGGTGGACTGCTTGAACTTGAACGTCCAGTTGTTGCGGTTGTCCTTGAGCCGCTCGACATCGATGGAAGGATTCACCAGATTGATTGCGGGAATGACGATGTCGTGCGCGAGCAGCGGCAGGACGGCCACCTGAAAGTCGATTTCGTCGAGCGTGGCGAAATACTGGTTGCGCGCCCAGTCTGGGTTGGCGACGGTGATCTTTTCAGCCGAGAAGCGCGGCCACGGCACCCAGCGTTTCCAGCCCGTTTCGTTAGGCGGACGGCGCCAGCCCACCTTCAGGTCGCCGGTAATATGGAACTGCCGCCCAATGGCTTGCGAGACTTTGTCATCGACCCACGGCCTCAGGCGATTCCAGTCGAACGTCAGGAAAATAACCACGATCACCGCTATCAGTACCGCCAGAACGGCAAAAAACCATGCGACGATCTTTCCGATTTTTCTGCTCGTGCGGGCCTGCGCCATGACCTCTCCATCCATTTTTTCTGATTGTGTGTGGCGCAGCACAGAGTGTGCCCGCGTGACGGTCGACGTGTGTCATGCGCGCCGCATGTCATGGGCAACGTCCGGCCTTTTCCGTAAGATGACGGCTCGATAACGCCCCACGAGGCCCGATGCCTTCTTCTTCACTCGTCGCAACCGTTGGCGTCGCACGGCGCGATACCGCGCGCGGCACCGTCCTTTTGCATCCCACGGATTTCGTGCTGAGCGAAGGCGAGCGCGCCGCGATCACGGGACCGTCGGGATCGGGCAAGAGCGTCTTTTTGCGTACCCTCGCGCTGCTCGATGCCTGCGACGAGGGTTACGTGACGTGGCGCGGCGAGCGTATCGCGCGCGCGGGCATTCCGGCTTATCGACGACGCGTGGCCTATATCGCTCAACGGCCCGCGATGCTGGACGGAAGTGTCGAGGACAACCTGCGTTATCCGTACACACTCAAGGCTTATCGCGATGCCCGTTTCGATCGCGCGATGGCCACGCAACTCGCGGAAGCGGCGGGACGCGGCGCGGACTTTCTCGACAAGGCCGCAAGCGAGTTGTCCGGCGGTGAGGCGCAGATCGCCGCGCTCGTGCGTGTACTGCAACTCGCGCCCGACGTGCTGCTGCTCGACGAGCCCACGGCATCGCTCGATCCGGCTTCGGCGCGTTCGATCGAAGCGCTGGTCAACGCGTGGTTCGAATCGGCGGACAAAGCGGACGGCAAACCGGGCAACAAGCGCGGGAGCATCTGGGTATCGCACGACCCCGAACAGGCCGCGCGCGTGGCCACGCGTCATTTGTCGATGAACGCGGGCGTCCTCACCGAAGCGAGCGCGCCATGAACGGTTATCAAAACCTCAGTCTCCTCGATATCGCGCTTGCGGCGGCGCTGATCGTGGTGAACGGCGCGTTGTCGATCGCGCTCAATCTCGGGCTCGAACGCAAGCTCGCGATCGCGGCCATACGCACCGTCGTTCAATTGCTGCTAATAGGCTATGTGCTCGGCTGGGTGTTTGCCTTCAGCCGGTGGTATGTCGTGCTGCCGCTCATGGCGTTGATGACCATCATCGCGGGATTGTCCGCTTCGAATCGCGGACGGCGCACCTACGCCGGACAACGCGCCGACAGCATCGTGTCGATCTGGGCGAGTTCGTGGCTGATCGGCGCATTCGGGCTGTTCGTCGTGATCCGCATTCATCCGTGGTACGAGCCGCAATACGCCATACCCATTCTCGGCATGATTCTCGGCAATACGCTCACAGGCGTGTCGCTCGGCATCGAACGCATGACGGAGGAACTGACCGCCGGACGCGCGGCCGTGGAGATGTCGCTCGCATTAGGCGCGACGCGCTGGGAAGCCGCGCAAGGGCCCGCGCGGCAGGCCGTGCGCGCGGGCATGATTCCGACGCTCAACCAGATGACCGTCGTGGGCCTCGTCAGTCTGCCGGGGATGATGACCGGTCAGGTGCTGGCGGGACAATCGCCATTGCAGGCGGTGCGCTATCAGATCGTCATCATGTTTCTGATCGCCGCGGCTTCGGCGCTCGGCGTGGTCGGCGCAGTCGTGTTGACGTATCGGCGGCTGTTCTCGCCGGATCACCGCTTCATGGCCGCGAAGCTCGTGGAGAGGAAGGCGAAGAAGCGCTCTGCCTGAAGCGCTTCCTTTTCGCGTCACGCTCCGCGATATGCCCGCTCCAGTTCGTCGAGGTCAAGCTTCACCATCGTTCTCATCGAGGTCATCGTGCGATTGGCCTTGTCCGGGTCGGGGTCCTGCAGCATCTTGAGCAGCTTTCTCGGCGCGATCTGCCACGTCACGCCGAAACGGTCCGTGAGCCAGCCGCAGGCCATCGCCTGGCCGCCTTCGAGAAGCTTGTCCCAGTAGCGGTCGATCTCGGCCTGACTGTCGCATTTGACGAACAACGACAGGGCGGGCGTGAACTTGAATTCTGGGCCGCCGTTGAGCGCCATGATGTCTTCGCCTTCCAACTGGAACAGAACGGCGAGCACGCTGCCCGGCGTGCCCGGACTGGCCTCGTTATGCAGCATGGTTTCAACCATGCGTGCGTCCTTGAACACGCTCAGATAGAAATCGACGGCCTCCTGCGCGTTGCCGTCGAACCATAGGCATGGCGATATCTTGTTCATGAGTCTCTCCTTGAAAGGCGCGTTATTCGCGCGGCGCGGTCATCGCCTTTTGCATGTCCTCGGGGCTCACGTCGCGTACGTGCGATGCCAACGACCACTGATGCCCGAACGGGTCGACGAGCCGGCCGTAACGGTCGCCCCAGAACATCTCGGCAACCGGCATGGTGACTTCGGCGCCGGCATCGATGGCCTGCGTGAATGTGGCATCGACATCTTCGACATAAAGGTGGATGGTCACCGGCGACCCTTTGATCGCCTTCGGGCCGAGCATGCCGAAGGTCGGGTTCTCGTCGACGAGCATCAGCACCGAATCGCCGATCTTGACCATGGCATGCATGAGCTTGCCGTCCGGTCCGGGCAGACGGCCCAGTTCGACGGCGTTGAAGGCGCGCACGTAGAAGTCGATCGCCTCCGCCGCGCCCGCGCACGTGAGGTGCGGGGTCAGCGAACGCATGCCAGGCGGAATGGGGTTGACGGCGGGTGTGGACATGGCTGGCTCCGTAGAAGTGACGAGACGCGCCGGGAATCGGCGCCGCTCTCCTACCCTACAACGTGCAAGCCAGGCGTCAATCGACATCGATCCGGACTTCGGCCGGATTTTTTGCAGCTCAGGCGTCCGGCGTTTCGGCCAGCGTCTGAATGAGCCCTTCGAGCCGCGAAAAGTTGACGGGCTTCGTCAGATGATCCCGAAAACCTGCTTCCCGGCAACGTCGAATGTCTTCGTCCATGCCGTAGCCCGTGATGGCCACGGCGGGCTTGTCGGGCTGTAGCTCGCGCCACGCGCGCGCGATGTCGAGACCCGTGCCATCCGGCAAGCCGATGTCGCTCACGAGAAGATCGAACGACGCCTCCTTCGCGCGTTCGAGCGCAACTGCCACCGTGCTGGCGACAGTAACGACGTGACCGAGCATCTCCAGCACTTCCGCCATCGCCGATGAAGTCTGCTCGTTGTCCTCGACGAGCAATACGCGCAGCGAACGGCCGTGTTCGTGCCGCTTTGCCTCGACGAGCGGCTCGGCCTCGTGCTGCGGCTCCATTTTCGCGAGCGGCAACGTGAGCGTGAAACGCGCGCCCGCATCGCGGCCTTCGCTGTAGGCCGAGAGCGTGCCGCCATGCTTCTGCGCGAGCGTGCTGGCGATAGCCAGGCCCAAGCCCAGCCCGCCGAAGGAACGCGTGATGGAATCGTCGGCCTGTTCGAACGCGGAAAAAATGCGCGGCAATGCTTCGGCGCTGATGCCGATGCCGCTATCCGTCACCGATACCGCGATGGTCGCGCGATCCGGATTCCACGTCCGTACTTCGAGCCGCCCGCCCGCCGGGGTGAACTTCACCGCGTTCTTCATCAGGTTCCAGACGATCTGCTGAAGCCGCGCGGCATCGCCGAAAACGACGAACTGGTGCGCGTCGAAGCGCGTGTCGAGCGTGAGATTCTTCGCGCGCATATCGGCTTCCGACATGTCGAGTGCACTCGTGAGCAAGGTATCGAGCGCGACGCTCGCGAAATTCAGACTCAGCTTGCCGCGCGCGATGCTCGTCAGATCGAGCAGATCGTCGATCAGACGCGCCTCCAGTTCCACATTGCGGCGAATCAGTTCGAGCGTGGGATGTGCCTCGTGCGACAGCGAATGCTTCATTTCGAGCAGACGCACGGCGGCGAGAATCGGCGTGAGCGGCGTGCGCAATTCATGCGACAGCACCGCCAGGAAATGGTCCTTCGCGCGATTCGCGGATTCCGCCTGATCCTTGGCGAGCCGCAAGGCATCGGCGGCCATGTGAGCGTCGGTGGCGTCGCGCACGATCTTCGAGAAGCCGATCAGTTCGTCGTTTTCCGTGCGGATGGCCGTGGTCACGCCCGAGGCGAAGAACGAGTGGCCGTCCTTGCGCCACAGCCAGCGGTCGTCGCTGGCGCTGCCCTCGCGCCGCGCGATGTCGAGTTCGTCCTCGAATACGCCAGTTTCGCGATCTTCCTGGTTATAGAAGATGCTCGCGCTCTGGCCGAGCACGTCTTGCGCCGGAAAGCCGAGAATGCGCTCCGACGCCGCGTTCCACGTGCGAATGCGCCCTTCCGGGTCGAGCGTGATGACGGCGTAGTCCTTCAGCGCGTCGATCAGCATGCGAAAGTGCGTCTCCGTCTCGCGCAGCGCGCGCTCCACCGCAATGCGTTGCGCACGCTCGTCGCTCTCGCGCATGGCGCGGCGCACCACCGCGGGCAGCCGTTGCAGACGCTGCTTCAGCACATAGTCGGTCGCGCCGCGTTTGAGCATGTCGACGGCGTGTTCTTCGCCGAGCAGCCCGGACACGAAGATGAACGGGGTATCCGGCGCGCGCTCGCTTGCGATGCTCAGCGCCTCGATGCCGGAGAACGTGGGCATGACGAAGTCCGCGAGGATCACGTCGAAGCGCTTGGCGGCGAGCTCCGCGATGAAGTTCGCCGAGTCGTAGACGATGGACGCATCCACCGCGTAATCGGCGCGCTCGAGCTGAGCGATGGTCAGCTCCGCATCGAGTGCGTTGTCTTCCACGAGAAGCAGATGCAGGGGCTGCATGGTCTAGGCGGCCTCGCGAGAAAACGCGCGGCGGCGCACGATGCGGTCGATATTGGCAGTCACGAAGTTCACGAGGTTCACGTCGGTCATTGCGCGGACGGCGGTCGGCGAAAGCGCGTGGAACCCGGCGGCGGCTCGTTGAGCACGGCCCAGAACACGCCGAGATCGCTGATCGCCTCGACGAATTCAGCGAACTCCACGGGCTTGACTACATAAGCATTGACGCCGAGTTCATAGCTGCGCACGAGGTCCTGCTCTTCGCGCGAGGACGTGAGCATGACGACTGGCACGCTTTTCAGAACCGGGGTCGAGCGGATCGTGTCGAGCACTTCGAGCCCGTCGATCTTCGGCAGTTTCAAGTCGAGCAAAATGACGGCGGGATTGCCCGGCGTGCGCTCCTTCCAGTCGCCTTCGCAAGTGAGATAGTCGATAGCTTCCTGACCGTCGCGCGCGATGATCACTTCGTTCGCAAGCTGGCTTTTGTCCAGCGCCACGAGCGTGAGTTCGAGGTCGTTCGGATTGTCTTCGACAAGCAAAATCGGTTTAAGCATGGTCTGGTATTGACGCTGATATTCAGGTTCCCGACGGCGCGCCGGAACCCAGGCGGACGCCTTCGCGGCCCGTGACATGTCGAAACACGACCGGCAGGGAGAAATAGAATACCGCGCCTTCTCCGAGCCGCCCTTCCGCCCATGTGCGTCCCTCGTGCCGTTCGATGATCCGCCGCACGTTGGCGAGGCCGATACCGGTGCCCTCGAACTCCTCCGCGCGGTGCAGCCGCTGGAACACGCCGAACAGCTTGGCTCCATATTTCATGTCGAAGCCGACGCCATTGTCCCGTACGCCGACGATGTACTCGTCGCCGCTTTTCTGGGCGAATATCTCGATTTTCGCCGATTCTCGCGTTCTCGTATATTTCACCGCGTTCGAAATGAGGTTGCGCAGCGCCAGTTGCAGGAAGGCGGCGTCGCCCGTGATGCGTGGCAGATCGCCGATGATCCACTCGATCCGGCGCTCGGAGGCATCCATTTCGAACTCCCGCACGATCACGCCGACGAGCTGGTTTAGATCGACGGGAGCGGGTCTGAGCGCCGCGCGGCCCATCTGCGAGAAGGTCAGAAGATCGTCGACGAGCGTGCCCGCGAAGCGCGCCGAATCCAGCATGTTGTTCAAAAAACGCCGGCTCTTTTCCGACATGCGCTCGCCTTCCAGTTCGCGCAGCAGATCGCCGTAACCCGCGATATGGCGCAGCGGCGCGCGCAAGTCGTGCGATACCGAATACGAAAACGCTTCGAGCTCCTTGTTCGCGCGCGCGAGTTCGGTCGCGAGTTCCGCGCGTTCCTCGGCACGGCGCAGCACGATATTCAGAAGCGCGCCGCGCAATTCGTTGGCGATTTCGATCTCGCCCTGACGCCACATGGCGGAATGCCCGCGCACCGTTTCGAGCCAGGGACTGAAGCTCGTGCGCGGGGCGCTGGCGCCTTCCGCGTCGCGAATCTTGACCGGCTCGCCCGCCCACTTGATGGTCTGCATCACCTCGGGGCGAAACCACAGCAAATAGTTGCGGAAGATCTGCGATACCGGCACGGCGAGCACGCCGCACGCCTTGTCCTCGTGCGCCTTGGCAGGCGGCCATTCGCGCGCGAGCGAGTCGCTTGCCCACACGCCCGTGGTGTTTTCCGCGAGCCAGTGCGTGAGCGCGCGCACCGTGTCTTCATCGGGCGTCGCGCCCATGAGCGTGACGTTTTCATCGAAGACGATAGCCGCGCCCGCCGAACGCGCGAAGCCCAGTACGTCCTTCGGCGCCGCCTGCAAGCCGGCCACGAAATTGGTGTGCTCGCCCATCGCGCTGACGAGACGGCCCATCGTGCGACGCAGCTCGGCGAGATATTCGCCCTCGGCGCGCTCTTCCTTTGCCTCGATCTGCAGCGACAGCATGTGCCCCAGATGTTCGACCGCCAGCCGTGTATTGAACGACACGATGCGCGGATCGTGATCGTGACAGGAAATGAGGCCCCACAAGCGCCCGCGCACGACGATCGACACCGACATCGACGCATGCGTATTCATGTTGCGCATGTATTCCAGATGCACGGGCGAGAAGCTGCGCAGCGTGGCGTAAGTGAGGTCAGTCGGGCGGCCGGTCAGCGGATTGAGCGCCGGCACGAGGCGCGCGGGGCGATAGTTCACATCGGCGACGAGGCGAATCCGGTGCCGCATATACAGCGCGCGCGCCTGACGCGGAATGTCGGAAGCCGGAAAGAACTGATGCAGAAAGGACGCGTAGCTTTCGTCGCGATTTTCCGCGAGCACATGACTGCGGCCTTCCTCATCGAAGCTGTAAAGCATGACGCGACCGAAGCCGGTGATCGCGCGGACTTCTTGCACGGCGAGTTCCGCGAGTTCCTGCACGGTGCCGGCATCCTGCAAACCGCGCGCGAACGTGCGCACGAGCGGATACATGGACGCGAAAGCGGCGTCGCCGATTGCGGCCGTTTCCATCTCGACGATGAGCGCGCCTTCATGGCGATGCACCGTGACATCCAGGCGCACGGAAGCGTGGTCCGCTTTGGCGGCATCCACCGGGCCGACGTAAAGCGGCGCGTCGTCGATCTCCGCCGTCGCGGCGGCTTTCGCGATGCGCTTGGCGCCCACATCGCCCAGCACTGTTTCGAGCGATTCGCCAGGCAGCGTCTCGATGTCCCGGCCCGTGAGCGCAGCCAGATTCTCGCTTGCCTGCAGAATGCGCAGAGCGTCGTCCAGCACGAGCAGATAGCCATGCGGCTGGATGCCACCGGGTGCATGGATGGGCTCGGCGTCGCAGTCCTTGCTCGCAACGCCGGAGTCGAGCGTCAGGCGGCGCGCGACGGCATCCGGCGGACCTTGCGAGTCGCCGTGAAAGGACGCAGAACCGGCTGGTCCGCTTGCCGCCTCGCTCATGTGGCCACTCCGCTCACGGCCTGCAGGTCTTCGACCTCCGCGGATTCCGGGCACAGCCACGCATGCATGCTCTCGAAGGTCGCGATGGCGGCATGCACGGCTTCGTCGTATTGCGCCTCGGGCACCGTCGCCGCGGCGGTCGTGCGGAAGGCGTTCCACATGCTGCCGGTGTGCGAACCGTAACCTTCGAAATAAGCGTTGCCGAAACCGGGTTCGAGATCGAGCAGCTTGGCAACATGCGGCGCGATGAAACGCCCGCCCAGGGTCGAGCCTTCCATCACGTACATGGAGCCGATCGCGCTCGCGACGCTCTTGATCTGCGGCAGATCGTAAAGCGCGTGAGCGCGCGGGACCGAACCCACGGGCACGCGCTCGCCCGTGAGCACGGCGAGATCGGCGGCGATGAGCGGCGCCTTGCGGCGCTCATCGAAAAATACTTGCAGCGACTCGGGCATCTGCGCGCCCGCGACGTCTTCCCACGGCGCGATGTAGCCGTAGAAGCGTTCGAGCAGCGCAATGTATTCGGCGCGTTGCAGGCTGTCCTGCATGAGGTCGAGCGCGTTCTCGAGCCGCGTATGGCATACGGCGGTTTCGTTCTTGAGCCGGGACAATAGATCTTGGGACATGTTCCGTCGGGTTGGCTGAGGACGCTATGGATGTTCAAGCAAGCAAACGAGGCTTGCATCGGAAGCGCTTACCGGATGAAACGCGCGCGGCACTGAATGATCCGGTAGAAAACGCATGATCGACGTGTTCTGCTTTCGAAACAAAAATCATTTTACGCAACCGTCTCACGCAATGTCAGTGCAAGGCTCGTGGTTTCACCATCTGGTTCAATTCGCGCCTCGGCCGCCGCTGCCGCCGCCGCTATTCTCGTTCGCGTGATCGTCGCGCTGCGTGGCTTCCTGATACGCGCCGCCGCCGCGCCGGTCGGTATCGACGAGACCGCGTTTTACATCGTCATGCGCCTGCTTGCCGACTTCGCGCGGCTCGTGCTCATCCTGCGAGTCGACACTTTGATCCGCCTCGTGCGGCAGCGCCGCGTTCGATGAATCGTCGTCCACTTGCGTCTGTTCGTCCTTGCTCGACATTTCGCGGCCGCGTTCGGGCGCGCTTTCGGGTGCTGTCTTGACTGGCTTCATGGTCCCTCTCCTTGATGCGTTCACTTGGTCTTGCTTTTAGCGTCGATGCCAAGCTGTTTCTTCATTGCCGCCGTAAGACGCTGGCGGCCCTTCGCGTAGTCGGCCCACGGGTCGGCGCGCAATGAATTCATGCGCTCGGCCACGTTGCCGATGTTCCATTGATCGCCGCTCGTGACCTCGTCGATTTCGTCCCAGGCGATAGGCATCGAAGCGCCCAGTCCCGGCCGCGAGCGCAACGAGAACGCCGCCACCGTGCTCGATCCGCGGTTGTTGCGCAGATAGTCGATGAATATCTTGTCCTTGCGATTCTGCATGCCCATCTTCGCGGAAAAGAACTTGGGCAAGGTACTCGCCATATGCTGCGCGACGGCTTGCGAGAAGCCCTTCATTTCGTCCCAGCCCGACTGTTTGGCGAGCGGCACGACCACATGAAAGCCCTTGCCGCCGCTCGTCTTGCAAAACGAGGTCAGTCCGAGTTCGGCCAGCAGTTCCTTCGTGAGCTTCGCGGCTTCGACCATGCGCTTCCAGCCGACGCCTTCGCCGGGGTCGAGGTCGAACACCATGCGATCCGGTTTCTCGATGTTCGACGCCAGCGCGTTCCACGTATGCAGTTCGATCGTCCCCATCTGCGCCGTGCCGACGAGCGCTTGCGCCGATTCGATGGTGAGCAGCGGCGGATGTCCCGGATCGATATCCGCATGCTGCGTGATGTGCGGAATCGCGAGCCTTGCGCTGTGCTTCTGGAAGAACAATTCGCCGCCGATATCTTCCGGGGCGCGCACGAGGGACACGGGCCGGTCGTGCAGATGCGGCAGCATCCATTGAGCGACCGACGCGTAATACTCGACGACATCGATTTTCCGAAGCCCCGTGGACTTGTCGATGACGCGATCCGGATGGCTGATCTTGACGCCTTCGACCTCGGCGGCCGAGTTGCTTTTGGCCGCGGTTTTCGTGGGCGCTTTCTTCGCGGCGGTTTTCCTGGCAGCCGTCTTCTTCGGCGCGCCCTCGTCTTCCACCTTTTGCGCCGATACCGCTTCTTCCTTGACGATCTGCTTGGCCGGCTTGTCGTCGCGGAGACTGACGAACGATGCTTGTCGCACGATGCGCTCCTTGGTCCATTCCGCGAAATTGCATTCCGCCACGAGTTCGGGCTTGACCCAATGCACCGGCGTGCGGCTGCGCTCCTGCGGCTCGCTCGCAAACGGCATGCTTTTGGTTTCGCGCTTGTCGAGTTCCTTCTTTACGGCGGTGAGCGTGGCGTGATCGAAGCCGCTGCCGACGCGACCCGCGTATTGCAGCTTGCCCTTGGCGTCGTACACGCCGAGCAGCAACGCGCCGAACTCGCCGCGCGTGCCCGCCGGCTCCGAATAGCCGCCGATCACGAACTCCTGCCGGCGCCGGCACTTGAGCTTAATCCACGACGCGTTGCGTCCGGAGACATAAGTCGAGTCGATCCGCTTGCCGATGATCCCTTCCAGCGCCATGTCACAGGCGCTTTTAAGGAGATCGTCGGCGTGAAAAGCGAAGTCTTCCGAGTAGCGCAGCACGGGATCGGCGAGCGGTTCGACGATCGCCTTCAGAATGGCGCGGCGCTGCACGACAGGCACCTCGCGCAAGTCGTACCCGTTCAGATAAGGCAGATCGAAGAAGTACACGACGATATCTTGCGGACGTCCGACATCGAACGCGTTTTGCAGCCCCTGAAAGTCCGGCAGGCCGCGATCGTCGAGCACGACGGCTTCGCCATCGAGCCAGCCGTCTTCTATGTCGAGTGCTTCGAGCGCCTTCACCTGCTTGCTGAACTTCGCCGTCCAGTCGTTGCCGTTGCGCGTGAAAATGCGGATATCGCGTTTGCCCTTGATCGTCTCGATCCGCACGAGCACGCGATAGCCATCGAATTTGATCTCATAGGCCCAGTCTTCGCCGGGCGGCGCGGTATCGACGAGCGTGGCCAGTTGCGGCTTGAAGGTCGCGGGCAGCTTGGCCTTGACCGCGCCTTCTATCGCCGGGTCATGCGAGAGCGTGCGCAACGACTCCGCGTTCCGGTTCGCGACGATATCCGGATGCTCGCGCCCATTCGCTGTCTTGCTGACGGTTTTTCTGGTGGCCGCTTTCTTGGCGGCAGGCTTGGTCTTGCGCTCGGTGCGCTCGACGACCGCGCCATTCTTCCCCCGCGCGCCGAGCGATTCCGACAACACGCTGCCGGGCCGCTTCAGAAGGATGTCGTATTCGCTTTCGGGACGCGCTTCGTCGTCGCGTTCCTTGATGAGTAGCCACTGCTCCTTGTCGCCGCTACCGCGCATGTGGCTGCGCACGAGCGTGAAGCCGCCTTGCAGCTTTTCGCCATCGAGCACGAACTTGAGCTTGCCTTTTTCATATTCGGCCAAGGCTTCGTCGAAGCTGCCGGCTTGCGGCGCCCAGCGACCGCGATCCCAGACGATCACGCTGCCCGCGCCGTAATTTCCTTCGGGGATATCGCCTTCGAACGAACCGTAATCGATCGGATGATCTTCGACATGAACCGCAAGGCGCTTGACCGTGGGATCGAGACTTGGGCCTTTTGGCACGGCCCACGATTTGAGCGTGCCGTCGAGTTCCAGGCGAAAGTCGTAGTGCAAGCGGCGCGCATCGTGTTCCTGGATCACGAATGAGAGCGTCTCGACCGCGGCGGTTTTCTTGGCTGCGCGTTTCTTCGCGGCAGCCTTCTGCGTCCCGGACGGCTCCGGCGTCTCGTTGAAACGCCGCATGCGCTGATAGGTTTCGAGTTTGCCGGCCATCGTTTTCGTGGCTCCGTTTATGGGAGGCTTGGTAGTCGTGGTGCTGTGTGTGATTGCGTCAAACGTCGCCGACGTTGTGGGGTTGGTCGCCACGCTCTGTCTGCTTCATCAGACCGCGTAACGTGCCGTCGCGCAGCTCATGGGTGCGGCCGGCACGCCTCACGCTTCAGGCACGCTTGCGCCGCGTAGTCTTGCGCGCGGGCTTCGCGGCGGGTTCTTCACCCGAATCGTCGTCTTTCGATGCCGCGGCGCCGCGCTTGGCCGGCGCCGCGCCGCCCTTCTTCAGGCTGCGCTTGAGCAGTTCGGAAAGGTCGAGGATATCGGCGGATGCCTTGCCTTCGCCGCCGCTACCCTCGTCGATCTTCATGACTTCCGCGACCTTGCCTTCCTTCACCTTGCGGTCGACGAGCGCCATGATGTCGTCCTTGAAGGTGTCGTGATACTTCGTCGGGTCCCACGAGTCGCTCATGTCGTCGATCAGGCGCTTGGCCATGTCGAGTTCTTTCGGCGATACGCCCGCTTTCTTCGTGTCTTCATCGGGGAACTTGAAGTCGGTGAAATCGCGTACTTCGTCGCCCCAGCGCAAGGTGTTGAGCGCAAGCGCGGGACCGACGGGGATCAATGCGGCCAGATGCTGCTTGTTGTGCAGCACGACGCTTGCGATGCCGACCTTGCCTGTGTCTTTCAAGGCGTCGCGCAGGAGCGCATAGACCTTTTCGCCTTTGCGATCGGGCGCGAGATAGTACGGCGTGTCGAGCGAGAGGAACGAGATTTCGGGGGCATCGACGAAAGCGAGGATATCGACCGTTTGAGTCGACTCGGGATTGGCCGCGCGGATTTCGGCATCGGTCATCACGACGTACTTGCCCTTCTCGTATTCGAAGCCGCGCACGATGTTGTCGCGTGTCACGTCCTTGCCGGTGTTCTTGTTGATCTGCTTGTAGCCGATGGGGTCCATCGAGCGTTTGTCGAGCAGATTGAAGCCGACCTTGTCCGACTGCGTGGCGGGATACAGTTGCACGGGCACGTGGACCAGCCCGAAGCTGATCGCACCTTTCCAGATCATGTGCGGCATCGCGAAAACCTCGCTGGCGGAACCGTCGATGGGACGCGCTTCACGCGCGGTTGAAAGCTGCGTTTGAAGCGGGCACCGGGGTGTACCGCACGAAGCGTGCCAAATCAGGTAGGTTGGCGGCGGGCGCTGATTGCGTTGTTGGATCTGATCCGCGGAGGGTGCTGCTGGCTATAAGCTTTACGGAAATAAATTGGTGACAGCGGTGTACATCGAAGTAGTTAGATGACGGCGAAATAGACGGTTAGTTGCTTCGCTTGAATACGCTTGAATACGCTTGAATGCGCTTGAATGCGCTTGAATGCGCTTGAATGCGCTTGAATGCGCTTGAATGCGCTTGAATGCGCTTGAATGCGCTTGAATGCGCTTGAATGCGCTTGAGTGCGCTTGAGTGCGCTTGAACGCATTGCGGTCGCGACGTCGCCTCTGACAGGAGCCTCGTTGACCTCGCCTGAGACGCACGCGGACCGATTGCACTGAGATCATCGTCGGGGCCGATGCTTAAGCCACCGCCCCGCCGTCTACATGCCGCTCAAAGCAGCAAGTCACGATCAGCGAAACAAGCCCGCGCCATCAGCGCCCTACTTCCGACTCGCCGTGATCGTCAGTTGCGTTCCATCATCGAGCGTGACGGTCTTCTTGGAGCCGGTCGAAGTCGACATGGAAAAGCGCACGACTTGGCTGAAGCGATTATCGACGGGACACTGTAAGCTCTTGCCGCCGACCGTGACCTTATTCACACCCTTCGGCGCATAAGCTCGAAAACTGATCTGCACATTGGCCGCGCCGTTATCCGCGATGACCGGCGCAAAGCGAATCTGCACCTGGCGCACGGCCGCGCCGTCCGCGCTATGCGGCACCGATGCCGCCTGCGGACAGCCATCCGGCACCGGCTGCGCGCCAGCGGGCGCCGCGCCCTGCCAGGTAAAGTCGTCGCTTTGCCCCGAGCGGATGGTGCGCGTTTCCTGTTCGTTGCCGAAGCTCTTCGACACCATCTTCACGCTGTATTTGATCGGCCCGTCATTGGGCGCTTCGGAGAGAACCTTGATGCCTGGCGTCGCATGCGCGCTCGCGATCACGCCCAACGCGAGCGCGAACGCTGAAACGATGCGACTGAAATTCGGGCGACGATTCATGCCGGCACCTCCGTTTAAACGCTTGGGGAATTCCGGCGCGCCGCGAACGACGCGCCGGATGACTGAAGGCGAATTCAGTCTAGCGCCGAGCATGCCCGGGTCTCCTAATGGAAAACCCGTGTGTACTTGAACGATGGCCCGCTTCGTTGAAGTTCGTCAAAAACCGGTCAGCACGAGCTTGCCGATCGCGCGCCCTTCTTCCAGCAGGCGATGCGCCTCGCGCAGATTCGTCGCATTGATCTTGCCGAGGTCGCGGCCGAGCGTCGTGCGGATCGCGCCTGCGTCGATCAGCCGCGCCACTTCCGTGAGCAGCTTGTGTTGTTCGATCATGTCGGGCGTATGGAACATCGCGCGCGTGAACATGAACTCCCAGTGGAACGCCGCGCTTTTCGCCTTCAGCAATTCGACCGCGATCGGCTTCGCATTCTCGACAATCGTACAGATGCCGCCTTGCGGCTTGATCACTTCCGCCGCTGCCGGAAAATGCTTGTCGGTGTCGTTGAAGATCAGCACGAAATCGACTTGCGGGAAGCCCGCGTCCTTCAGCTGCTTAGGGATGTCCTCGAAGTGATTGACGATGTGATCCGCGCCCAGCTCCTTCGCCCATTGCGCGGATTCCGGCCGCGATGCGGTGGCGATCACGTTCAGCTTCGCAACCTGCTTGGCCAACTGAATGCCGATGGACCCCACTCCGCCCGCCCCGCCAATGATCAGCACCGTCTTGCCCGCGTCCTTGCCTTCGGCGGACACGTTCAGGCGGTCGAAGAGCGCTTCCCATGCGGTGATGGTCGTGAGCGGCAACGCCGCCGCGCACGTGAAATCAAGCGACTTCGGCTTCGCGCCGACAATGCGTTCGTCGATCAGATGAAATTCGCTGTTCGCGCCTTGCCGCGTGATGTCGCCTGCGTAATAGACGGCATCGCCCGGCTTGAAAAGCGTGACCTCGGGGCCGACCGCTTCGACGACGCCCGCCGCGTCCCAACCGAGCACGCGTGGCGTGGCCTCGGTCTTGTCCTTTGGCGCGCGCACTTTCGTGTCGACGGGGTTGACGGCGATCGCCTCGATTTTCACGAGCAGGTCGCGCCCAGAAGGCGCGGGTTTGTCGAGCTCGATGTCGACGAGCGATTCAGGATTCGAAATCGGCAGATAGCGAGTCAGTCCAATGGCTTTCATGTTTGAGCTCCGTGTTTGATTGCATGAGGTGTAGTCATCTTAGCCGCCGCCGGCGTTCCGTAAAACCGTCATAATCGTTGAAACATTTTTTGGGAAATCCATCGAATGAGTAGCGAACCGCTTGCCAGCCATGCCGATTCCGACGCGCGCGAACGTCTCGATCTGCTCGACGTCGGCTTGTTCGTGCGCGCGGCGGCGCTTGCCAGTTTGTCGGCGGCGGCGCGTGAATTCGGCCTCTCGCCGGCGGTGGCGAGCGCGCGCATCGCGGGGCTGGAGCGCATGCTCGGCGCGCGGCTTTTGCATCGGACGACGCGGCGCGTGAGCGTCACGCAGGAAGGCGAGATTTTCGCGGCCCACGCGCGTGAACTGCTCGATGCCGCCGAGGCCGCGCGTGCATCGGTGGGCCGCGCACGCGAACGGCCTCACGGACGGCTGCGGGTGACCATGCCGTCGTCGCTTGGGCGTCAGCATGTTTCGCCGCTGATTCCGGCGTTTCTGCGGTTGTATCCGGGTGTGAGCATCGAGCTGCGCATGACGGATCAGATCATCGATCTCGTCGATGAGGGCATCGATCTCGCCATTCGCATCGGCGCGTTGAAGGACTCGACGCTCGTCGCGCGCAAGCTGGCGAGCAACCGGCGCGTGCTGTGCGCGTCGCCTGCGTATATCGAGGCGCATGGCCGGCCGCGGCACCCGGCCGAGCTTGCGGAGCACGAGTGCGTGATCCTATCCGACCAGCGCGACTGGAGCTTTCATACGCCGACGGGCGTGATCGATGTACGCGTGTCGGGGCGCATCGTGACCGATAACGGCGAAGTGATCCGGGACGCGATCGCGGCGGGCGTCGGTATCGCGTTGAAGTCGACGTGGAGCGTGGCGCCGCTGCTCGCGAGCGGCGAACTCGTGACGCTGCTCGATGATTATCCGTGCGCGCAGACGGTCGCGATTTGGGCGGTGTATCCGAGTCGCGCGTTCGTGCCGCCGAAGACGCTGGCTTTCATCGATTTTCTGGCCGAGCGCTTCGGCGAGCCGCCGTATTGGGACGTCGATCCGGGAAGCGTGCAGCGGTAGGCTTGGGCTTGGGCTTGGGCTTGGGCTTGGGCTTGGGCTTGGGCTTGGGCTTGGGCTTGGGCTTGGGCTTGGGCTTGGGCTTGGGCTTGGGCTTGGGCTTGGGCTTGGGCTTGGGCTTGGGCTTGGGCTTGGGCTTGGGCTTGGGCTTGGGCTTGGGCTTGGGCTTGGGCTTGGGCTTGGGCTTGGGCTTGGGCTTGGGCTTGGGCTTGGGCTTGGGCTTGGGCTTGGGCTTTGGCTTTGGCTTTGGAACAGGCTAGCCGGTCTCCACTCGCGGGTGGCCCGTACAATGTCGGTTTTCGCGCTTATCACAATCCGCCTGCGATGAACCTCGTCATTCAAAGCCCCAGTCTTATCTCCGATGCGCATCTGAAGCCGCTCGCCGCCCTCGCCCGTTCGCGCGAAACGCAGCGTATCGACGACACGCTCTTGCGCCTGACCGATGCCGATCCGCTGCAACGCGCCGACATCGACGCTTATTGCGGCACGCACGCGCTCGACTACGCGTTCATCGACGCAAACGCGAAGTTGACCGACTTCGGCCTCGTCGCGATGGATATGGATTCGACGCTCATCACGATCGAATGTATCGATGAGATCGCGGATTTCTGCGGGCTGAAGGCGGAAGTCGCGGCGATCACGGAAGCCTCGATGCGCGGCGAGATCAAGGACTTCAACGAGAGTCTCACGCGCCGCGTCGCACTGTTGAAGGGACTGGAGGCGACCGCATTGCAACGCGTGTTCGACGAGCGTCTGCAGTTATCGCCGGGCGCGGAACGCATGCTCGCCGGAGCGCGGGCAGCGGGCTTGAAAACGCTGCTGGTGTCGGGCGGATTCACGTTCTTCACCGAGCGGCTGAAAGTGCGGCTCGGCCTCGACTACACGCGCGCGAATACGCTCGAAATCGTCGATGGCAAATTGACGGGCAAGGTGCTCGGCGAGATCGTCAACGCGGATGTCAAGGCGCGCACGCTGCGCGAGACCTGCTCGGAGATCGGCATCGATCCGAAACGCGCGATCGCCATGGGCGATGGGTCCAACGATTTGAAGATGATGGCGGAAGCGGGTCTGTCGGTGGCGTTTCGCGCGAAGCCGGTGGTGAGGGAGGCGGCTAGTCTCGCGTTTAATTTCGTTGGGCTGGATGGGTTGTTGAGGTTGTTTTGAAAGCAAAGTCCGTAAAGCCGAGAAACGGCACCTCAGGGTGCCGGTTTTGTTTGTGCCAGTGGAAGTGGCAGCGCTGACGCTGTCTCAAACTCGATTGTAATGCAGTTTTGCATTACAATCGATCATCAACTATGGAGGTATCTCATGAGCACACTGACGGTCACCGCGCGGGGCCAGGTCACGTTTCGGAAAGAGGTACTGCAGCACTTGGGTATCAAGCCCGGCGAGAGAATCGAGTTGAACCTGCTGCCGGACGGCCGGGCCGAATTGACGGCCGCTCAAACAAAGGGTTCATTTCGGGAACTGCGGGGCATTCTTAAGGGCAAGACGAACGGCGCTCGATTAACTATCGAGGAAATTAACGACGCGATTGCCGCTTGTGGCGCGACCCGAGGGGCTGGCAAGGCATGAAGGTGACAGCTGACACGAACGTCCTGCTTCGCACCATTGTGGACGATGACGCAATTCAAACAACGCGCGCTGTCGCACTTTTGGATACGGCCGACATGGTGGCGGTTAGCCTGCAAACGCTATGCGAGGTTGTTTGGGTGCTGCGCGGCCAATACGGCGTTACTCGTGCGGATATCGCTTTCGCAATTCGCACGCTGTTGAGCACAAGCAATGTCGTGGTTAATCGTCCGGGCGCCGAGGCAGGACTTGCGTTACTGGATGCGGGCGGAGATTTTGCTGATGGGGTCATCGCCTACGATGGTAGCTGGCTTGGGGCGGAGACCTTCGTTTCTTTCGACAAAAAAGCGGTATCACTGCTGACAAAGCAAGGGCAAGCTGCACGTCTGCTCTAGCGGTGGCACTCCAGCATAGAGCTCAAGGCAGCGACGGGCTTGTCAACCCGTCCCCTCCCAAAAGCTTTTGATCCGCGCCACCCAAGATTGTTCAGTTGTCAGGGCATCGTCCGCCGGTTCGTAAAGGGTTAATTACCCGGCGATGGCCCACAAAGACACGTCGATTCACTCCCACTCGATCGTCGCTGGCGGCTTCCCCGAGATGTCATAAACCACCCGGTTAATCCCCCGCACTTCATTAATGATCCGATTGGACACATGCCCAAGCAACTCATGCGGCAGATGCGCCCAATGCGCAGTCATGAAGTCCAGCGTCTGCACGGCGCGCAGGGCAACGACATACTCATAAGTCCGCCCGTCGCCCATGACACCAACGCTCTTCACCGGCAAGAACACCGCGAACGCCTGGCTCGTGAGGTCATACCACGACTTGCCCGTTTCCTTGTCGATGGTATTGCGCAACGTTTCGATAAAGATCGCGTCCGCCTGACGCAAAAGGTCAGCGAACTCGCGCTTTACTTCGCCAAGAATACGCACGCCAAGTCCCGGTCCCGGGAACGGATGGCGGTACACCATCGCGTGCGGCAAACCGAGCTTCACGCCCAACTCGCGCACTTCGTCCTTGAACAGCTCGCGCAACGGTTCGAGCAGCTTCAGGTTCAGCGTCTCCGGCAAGCCGCCGACGTTGTGATGGCTCTTGATCGTATGCGCGCCCTTCTTGCCCTTGCCCGCCGATTCGATCACGTCCGGATAAATGGTGCCCTGCGCGAGCCACTTGGCATCCGTGAGCTTCTGGGATTCCGCATCGAACACTTCGACGAACTCGGCGCCGATGATCTTGCGCTTCGCCTCCGGGTCCGTCACGCCCGCGAGCTTCGCGAGAAACTCCGCGCTCGCATCGACGTGGATGACCTTCACGCCAAGGTGATCGGCGAACGTGGACATCACCTGCTCGGCTTCGTTCTGACGCAAGAGGCCGTGATCGACAAACACGCAAGTCAGCTGATCGCCGATCGCGCGATGCAACAGCGCCGCCGCCACCGACGAATCCACGCCGCCCGACAAGCCCAGAATGACATGCTCGCCGCCAACCTGCTCGCGAATCTTCGCGACCGCTTCGTCGATGTAATGACCCATCTCCCAGTCCGCTTTCGCGCCGCACAGTCCAAGCACGAAGCGATCGAGCATCGCGCGGCCTTGCACGGTGTGCGTGACTTCAGGATGCCATTGCACGCCGTAGAAGCGGCGGTCGTCGTCGGCCATCGCGGCGATCGGACACGCAGGCGTCGAGGCCATGAGTTTGAAGCCGGCCGGCAAGTCGGCAACCTTGTCGCCGTGACTCATCCACACCTTCAGCATCGCCTCGCCCTCGGCGCTCTTGAAGTCTTCGATGCCTTCAAGGAAGCCCGTGTGGTTGAGCGCAGCCACTTCCGCATAGCCGAATTCGCGCACGCTGCCGAGTTCGACCTTGCCGCCAAGCTGATCGGCCATCGTCTGCATGCCGTAGCAGATGCCGAGCACCGGCACGCCGAGATCGAACACAACCTGCGGCGCGCGCGGCGAGCCCGCCTCGGTGACCGAGTTCGGGCCGCCCGACAGGATGATGCCCTTCGGCGCGAACTCGCGGATGAAGGTTTCATCGACGTCGTACGGATGGATTTCCGAGTAGACGTGCGATTCGCGGATGCGCCGCGCGATCAGTTGCGTGACTTGGGAGCCGAAATCGAGGATCAGGATTTTGTCGTGCATGGCTGCGGCCAAAGGCTAAGTGAACGAATGGGTCTTGTGCCGGCTGCGCGCGAATCTCGCGCGAAGTCCGGCTGCCAATAAATCGACGGTCGGCGCAAAGGCCGACCGTGCTTGTCTTACTGCGATACTGCCCGACGATGACCTGCCGTTTGCACGCCATTAGAGCGGCGTCTGGCGCACATCTGCACCGGTCAGCGGATCGACGCGTCTGCCCGTGACCGGATCGATATCGCCGCTAATTACAGGCTCGATGCGCTTGCCCGTCACCGGATCGATTTCGCGGCCACCGACGGGGTCGAACGTGCGGCCCGTGACCGGATCGACCGCGCCGCCGTCCATACGCGTGCGAGACAGCGGCGTCGCGGTATCAAGCGGACGCCCGGACGAATCGACCGTGCGGCCTGAAACAGGATCGATGGCCGTGGCTTCGGGCGCGCGCGCCAACGGACGTGTCGCGGTGTCCAACGGTATGCCTTGCTCGCGCTTGTCCGCCGCCTTCTGTTCTGCCCGCGTGGCCGAAGCCTTGCCTGCCGCCGCCAGACGCTCACGCCGCCGCACGGCCGACGACAAACGCACGCTGCCAAGACCTAGCACCATGAGGACGATGCCAACGAGCGTTGCGCTCACCTGCCCGAAGCCGGCCACTTCCGGCGTGCGCAACCCAAGCAGCCAGACCAGCACGATGACGCCGGAAAGCCACTCCACATGGCCAGAAACTCTTGCGGCCCGCGCCGTCAACGCGCCGTCGATAGCCGCGTGCAGTGAAAGCCACGCCAGTCCGAGCAACGCCACGCCGAGCAATTGCCCGGCGAAGGCGGGCTGAACGAGGATGGGGTCGAGTTGCAGCGCGGCGTACAGGCCGGTCCACGGCGTCAGCAGGAACAATACGCCGAACGCCAGAAAGATCAGCGCATTGACGATCAGCACGGCCCGCAGCAACGGTTTCATGATCGATCCCCGGGTTAATCAATATGTTCAGTCGACGTGGTAATTCGGCGCTTCCTTCGTGATCTGCACGTCGTGCACGTGCGACTCGCGCATGCCGGCCGCCGTGATCTGCACGAACTCAGCCTTGTCGTGCAACTCGGCAATGGTGCTGCAGCCGCAATAACCCATGCTCGCGCGCACACCGCCGATGACCTGGAACAGGATGGCGTTGACCGAGCCCTTGTAGGCCACGCGGCCTTCGATGCCTTCCGGCACGAGCTTGTCGATGTTCGCCGAGTTGTCCTGGAAGTAGCGGTCCGCCGCGCCGTCCTTCATCGCGCCGACCGAACCCATGCCGCGATACGCCTTGTACTGGCGGCCCTGGAACAGGAACACGTCGCCGGGCGACTCTTCCGTGCCCGCGAGCATGCTGCCCATCATGACGACGTTCGCGCCGGCCGCAAGCGCCTTGGCGACATCGCCCGAGAAGCGCGCGCCGCCGTCCGCGATCACCGGCACGCCGCTGCCGCGCAATCCTTCCGAGACGTTCGCGATTGCCGTGATCTGCGGCACGCCCACGCCCGCGACGATCCGCGTCGTGCAGATGGAGCCCGGACCGATACCGACCTTCACCGCGTCCGCGCCGTATTCGACGAGCGCCTTGGCGGCAGCCGCCGTAGCGATGTTGCCGCCGATCACCTGCACCTTCGGGTAGTTCTGCTTCACCCAGCGCACGCGTTCGAGCACGCCCTGGCTGTGGCCGTGCGCGGTATCGACGACGATCACGTCCACGCCCGCCGCCGCGAGCAGCTCGACGCGCTCCTCGTTGTCCGCGCCCACGCCCACTGCCGCGCCCACCCGCAGCTTGCCGTCTTCGTCTTTACACGCGTCCGGATTCTCGGTCTGCTTCGTGATGTCTTTCACGGTCATCAGGCCGCGCAGTTCGAACGCGTCATTGACCACGAGCACGCGTTCCAGGCGATGGCTATGCATCAGCGCCTTGGCTTGCGCGAGCGGCGTGCCTTCCTTGACCGTCACGAGGCGCTCGCGCGGCGTCATGATGTTGCGCACGGGCTCTTCCATGCGCTCTTCAAAGCGCAGGTCGCGGTTAGTGACGATGCCGATGAGCTTCGCGCCTTCCACGACAGGAAAGCCCGAGATGCCATGCTGCTGCGTGAGCGCGATGACGTCGCGTACGCGCATTTCCGGCGGCACGGTGATCGGGTCGCGCACCACACCCGACTCGAAGCGCTTGACCTTGGCGACTTCGCGCGCCTGCTCTTTGGCAGTGAGATTCTTGTGAACGATGCCGATGCCGCCCATCTGCGCCATGGCGATGGCAAGCCGGCCTTCGGTGACCGTGTCCATGGCGGCGGACACGAGGGGCATATTCAGGGAGATGTTGCGAGTCAGCTGGGATTTCAGACTGGTATCGCGCGGAAGTACGCTGGAGAACGCAGGCACGAGGAGCACGTCATCGAACGTGAGTGCTTTCTGGATCAGACGCATGGCAAATCCTATGGGCGCAAAAGCAGATTATACCGATAGTTCCTCGGGTTTTCACTGCCCGAACAGCGGCTTAGCCCGAACGCACGCAAGTTATGGGCCGGGCGTGCGGGCGTTCTGACCGCTCCTGGCATATGCAGAATTAGACAAGACGTGGCTGGCGCGCGCCTTTACCCTCGCCTACATCGAATGGACGCGGGTCAGGGAGTCGGGATGCAGCGCGGTGTGATGTACGGAATGTCGGCCGGAGCAATCTGGGGTTTCATTTTTCTGGCGCCGCGGCTGTTGCCCGATTTCTCGCCGCTTGCTTTGAGCGTCGGACGGTATCTGATGTATGGCGCCGTGTCGCTCGCGGTGGCGCTACCTATCGCGCGGCGGTTGATGACCAATATCACGCGCGCCGATCTCCTCGCGCTCGTAAAACTGGCGCTCGTCGGCAACCTTCTTTACTACATGCTGCTTGCAAGCGCGGTGCAACTGGTCGGCGTCGCGCCGACATCGCTGATCGTCGGCATCTTGCCCGTCACCGTCACGCTCGCGGGGCGGCGCGATGATGGCGCGGTGGAATTGCGGCGCCTCGCCGGGCCGTTGTCGATGATCCTGGCGGGCATCGCGTGCATCAATCTGGATGTGTTTCGCGACGTGTTTTTGCAGCATGGCAGCGTCGAGACGAGCAGCGTGCCAACACGGCTTGCCGGCCTCGCATGCGCGCTCGGGGCGCTCGCCGCGTGGACCTGGTACGCGGTCGTCAACGCGCGCTACGTGCAGGCGAACCATCGTTTCGACGGCAACGAATGGTCGGTGCTGTGGGGAATCGTGACGGGCGTGCTGGGCGCAATCCTCGGCGCGATCACGTGGATGTTGCCCGCAGGCAGCGTGCAGGCCGCCGTGTCGCCCGAACGCTGGCAGTTGTTCTGGCTCGTGAGTTTTGCCCTGGCGGCGGGCGGTTCGTGGGTCGGCAACATTCTGTGGAACGCGGCGTCCAAGCGCTTGCCCCTAACGCTGTCCGGTCAGTTGATTGCGTTCGAAACGCTCTTCGCGCTGCTCTATGCCTTTGTCTATGACGGCCGCTGGCCGCGCGTGCCGGAACTCTGCGCCATCGCTTTGCTGACTGCGGGCGTGAGTTGGTCGGTGCGTCAGCACAGCGTCGTGACGCCTCGCGTTAGCAAGGAAGCGCCTGCGCATTGAAAGGCGCCGGCTAACGCGAATCCTTCGACTGCCACTTGCGGCCTTCGATCGAACCGGCCTTGCGTGTCTTCGCCACCCGGCGCAAGCGCGCGGTTTTTGGGTCGACCTTGAGCGGCCGATAAATCTCCACGCGATCGAAGTCCGACAACGCCGTATCGAGCGGCTGGGCCTTGCCGAACACGCCGACCTTTTGTGTCGACAAATCGATTTCCGGATGCTGCTTCAAGACCCCGCTCACTTCAATGGCCTCTCGCACCGTCGCACCTTCGCGCAGATCGAGGTGTGCGAGAAAGCTCGCGCCATCGGCAAGACCGTAGCAAACGTCGATACGAAGGCTCATTTCTTGCCGTACCGTTGATCCGCGCGCTTCACGAAGGAATCGACGAAGGTGTTGGCAATATGGCTGAACACCGGCCCGATCAGCTTCTCCAGAATGAGGTTCGAGAACTCGTAGTGGAGCGCGAACTCGATCTTGCAGGCGTCCGCGCGCAGGGGCGTGAAGCGCCAGTAACCCGTGAACTTCTTGAAAGGGCCGCTTAAGAACACCATATCGATGCTGGTCGGACGTTTTTGCACGTTGCGCGTGGCAAAGTGCTGCTTGATGCCCTTGAAGCTGATGTCGATCTTCGCTTCCATGCCGTTCTCGTCCTGCCGCCCGATCTCCACGCCGCCGCACCACGGCAGAAAATTGGGGTAGTCGGCGACATCGGTGACGAGGTCGAACATTTCTTCCGCTGAATGGCGGATCAATACTGTTTTTTGGACGTCTGCCATAAAGGGCGCGGCGGGTGACTTGATTGGGCGGCAACTGCGCTGCACGCATGGGATCGTCCCACAGACGGCGCGCTGCTAAAATTGTGATTTTAAACGAGTTGGGCACTTTCCATTCATGAGCATCATCGACAACAGAAAAGCCTTCTTCGATTACTTCATCGAGGAACGCTTCGAGGCGGGTCTCGTGCTCGAAGGCTGGGAAGTCAAGGCGCTGCGCGCGGGCCGCGGGCAGATCAAGGAAGGCTACGTCATCATCAAGCAAGGCGAGCTGTACCTGATTGGCACGCATATCAGCCCGCTGCCCGAAGCCTCGACGCATATCAACCCGGACCCGGTGCGCACGCGCAAGCTGCTTTTGCATCGCGACCAGATCGACAAGCTCATCGGCAAGGTCGAGCAGCGTGGGCATACGCTCGTGCCGCTCAACTTCCACTACAAGGAAGGCCGCGTGAAATGCGAGATCGGGCTTGCCAAGGGCAAGAAGCTGCATGACAAGCGCGAGACGGAGAAGAAGCGCGACTGGGACCGCGAACGCGCGCGTCTCATGCGAACGGCCGCGCGTTGATTCCGCATGCAAAAAGGGGCGCCCCAAAGCGCCCCTTCTGCTTTAGCTCTTCCTGATGATGCCGCCCCCGCCCTCGCCTTTCACGATAGCGAGCGCCGATGCGATCATCGAGCCCATGTCGGACATGTTGCCCGGCACGATGAGCGTGTTGCCCGCCTTCGCGATATTGCCGAACGCGCCGACATACTGCTCGGCGACCTTGAGGTTCACTGCTTCCATGCCGCCCGCCGTCTGAATCGCCGCGCCGATCTTCTCGATGGCTTGCGCGTTCGCCTCGGCCACCGCGAGAATGGCCGCTGCCTCGCCCTGCGCCTGGTTGATCGCCGCCTGACGCTCGCCCTCGGACTTCTGAATCGCCGCCTCGCGCGCGCCGGAAGCGATGTTGATCTGCTCCTGCTTGCGCCCTTCGGATGCCGCGATCAACGCCCGCTTCTCGCGCTCGGCGGTAATCTGCGCCTGCATCGCGTGAAGGATGTCCTTCGGCGGCGTCAGGTCCTTGATCTCGTAGCGCAACACCTTCACGCCCCAATTCGACGCGGCTTCGTCCAGCGAAGCGACGATGTTCTGGTTGATGTAATCGCGCTCCTCGAAGGTCTTGTCGAGTTCCAGCTTGCCGATGACCGAACGCAACGTCGTCTGCGATAGCTGCGTGATGGCAAAAACGAAGTTGCTCGATCCATACGACGCCTTCATGGCATCCGTGACCTGAAAGTACAGCACGCCATCCACCTGCAATTGCGTGTTGTCGCGCGTAATGCAGACCTGGCTCGGCACTTCGAGCGGAATCTCCTTGAGCACGTGCTTGTACGCAATGCGGTCGATGAACGGCAGCACGATGTTCAGGCCCGGCGTCAACGTCGCGTGATAGCGGCCGAGACGTTCCAGCACCCATGCGTGCTGCTGCGGAACGATCTTGACCGTGTTCACCACAATCACGATTGCGATGACGAGCAAGACTAGCGCGAAAATCATTTTCTACTCCTTGGGTTCTTGTTGATCGAGTTTCGACCGGTTTGCGCTCAGGAGCCTTTTGCGGCAACGACGAGCCGGCTGCCGTCGAGCGCGGTGATGCGATACCAGCGCGCCGTTTCCGACTCGCCCGGCGCCAGCACGATGTCCCACTGCGCGCCGCGATACATCGCCCGCGCGCGGCCATCGCGCCATTCGTCGACCTCGAGCGTCGCGCCGATGTCGAGATTCACCGCCGCATCGCGCGTGGCGTCGCGCCGCTTCCAGTTGCCGAAGCGCGAACGCCGCAACACGGCGACCGCGACCAGCGCGACGACCGCCGCCACGCCGAACTGCACGTGCGGCAACGCGCCCATTGCATGCGCAATACCGCCCGCGATCAACCCGAGCGCGATCATCAACAGATAGAACGTGCCGGTAAACAACTCCGTTACGATCAACGCACCGGCTGCGATCCACCAGATCAGTCCATTCGTCGCCATGCTCGTCTCCAAACGAAAACACCCCGGAAAGGTCCGGGGTGTTTTTTATAGCATGATGCGCCTCTCCGTCAGCACACGGAAAGGCACGGCTTACTTATTTTGACAAAGTAGTCGCCAATTGCTGCCAGGTGTCAATGATGGTGTCCGGGTTCAGCGACATGGATTCGATGCCCTGCTTTGCCAGCCATTCAGCGAGGTCCGGGTGATCCGACGGGCCCTGGCCGCAAATGCCGACGTACTTGTTGAGCCGCAGACACGTCTCGATTGCGCGCTTCAGCATGAACTTCACGGCTTCGTCGCGTTCGTCGAAGTCGGCGGCGAGCAGTTCCATGCCGGAGTCGCGGTCGAGGCCGAGCGTCAGCTGCGTCAAGTCGTTCGAACCGATGGAGAAGCCGTCGAAGAACTGCAGGAATTCTTCGGCGAGAATCGCGTTGGACGGCACTTCGCACATCATCACGAGCTTGAGGCCGTTCACGCCGCGCTTGAGCCCGAACTTGTCGAGCAGACCGACCACGCGCTCCGCCTGCTTCAGCGTGCGCACGAACGGCACCATGATCTCGACGTTGTCGAGTCCCATGTCTTCACGCACCTTCTTCAGCGCGATGCATTCCATATGGAACGCTTCGGCGAAGTCGTCCGAGATATAGCGCGATGCGCCGCGGAAACCGAGCATCGGATTTTCTTCGTCCGGCTCGTAGCGCGAACCGCCGATCAGCTTCTTGTACTCGTTCGACTTGAAGTCGGACAGACGCACGATGACGGGCTTCGGATAGAACGCCGCCGCGATCGTGGCGATGCCTTCGGTCAGCTTGTCGACGTAGAACGCACGCGGCGACGCATGACCGCGCGCAACGCTTTCGACGGCCTTCTTCAAATCGGCGTCGATATTCGGGTACTCGAGAATAGCCCGCGGGTGCACGCCGATATTGTTGTTGATGATGAATTCGAGCCGCGCCAGGCCCACACCCGCGTTCGGCAACTGCGAGAAGTCGAACGCAAGTTGCGGATTGCCGACGTTCATCATGATCTTGACCGGAATCTTCGGCAGTTCGCCGCGCTGCACTTCGGTCACTTCGGTTTCGAGCAGGCCGTCGTATATCTTGCCTTCGTCGCCTTCCGCGCACGATACCGTGACGAGCGCGCCGTCCTTCAGCAAGTCCGTTGCGTCGCCGCAGCCAACCACTGCCGGCACGCCCAGTTCACGCGCGATGATTGCCGCGTGGCACGTGCGCCCGCCGCGATTCGTCACGATGGCCGATGCGCGCTTCATCACCGGTTCCCAGTTCGGGTCGGTCATGTCAGCGACGAGCACGTCGCCCGGTTGCACACGTTCCATTTCCGAAGGATCGTGAATCACGCGCACCGGACCCGCACCGATCTTCTGGCCGATTGCGCGGCCCGTGGTCAGCACGTTCGACTGGCCCTTCAGCTTGAAACGCATCTCGGCCTTGCCCGCGGCCTGGCTCTTCACCGTTTCCGGACGCGCCTGAAGAATGAAAATCTTGCCGTCGCGACCGTCGCGGCCCCACTCGATGTCCATCGGACGCTGATAGTGCTTCTCGATGATCACCGCGTACTTCGCGAGCTCGATCACGTCTTCATCGGAAATGGAGAAGCGGTTGCGCTGCTCGTGCGGCACGTCCACCGTCTTCACGCGGCCCGCTTCGCCGGCCTTCGTGAACTCCATCTTGATGAGCTTCGAGCCGATGGAACGGCGGATGATCGGATACTTGTTCTGCGCGAGCGTGGTCTTGAAGACGTGGAACTCGTCCGGATTCACCGCGCCCTGCACCACCGTTTCGCCGAGACCGTAGCTCGACGTGATGAACACGGTTTCCTTGAAGCCCGATTCCGTGTCGATGGTGAACATGACGCCCGCCGCGCCCACGTCCGAACGGACCATGCGCTGCACGCCCGCCGACAACGCGACTTCGGCGTGGGTGAAGCCCTTGTGGACGCGATAAGAAATGGCGCGGTCGTTGTACAGCGACGCGAACACGTGCTTCATGCGGTCGAGCACGTCTTCGATGCCGACGACGTTCAGATAGCTCTCCTGCTGACCCGCGAACGATGCGTCGGGCAAATCCTCAGCGGTCGCCGAGGAACGCACGGCGAACGAAAGCTCTTCGGGCGAGCTGTTCTGAAGCACGTCGAACCCACGACGGATTTCGTCTTCGAGACGCGGCTGCATGGGCGCGTCGACGATCCACTGGCGGATTTCCTTGCCGGCTTCGGCGAGCGACTTCACGTCGTCGACGTCGAGCGTCTCCAGACGCTTCGCAATGCGTTCGGTCAGATTGTTGTGATGCAGGAAATCGCGAAACGCGAGTGCAGTTGTGGCAAAGCCCGTGGGCACGCGAACGCCGGCTTCGGAAAGCTGGCTGATCATCTCGCCGAGCGACGCATTCTTGCCACCGACGATTTCCACGTCGGTCATTCGCAACTGCTCGAATGGAACTACATACGCCTGATCCTTTGCGACATCGTTCGCAACATTAACTGCGTTAGTCATACAAGCCCCTAAGGTGGATGAAATTCACGATCGCACGAGTGGGCTCATATGCGGCGGCGCTCATTGGAAGCGCGAGACGCATCTCGTACAACCTGTTTGATAAGCCATCGCGGTATGGATAGGGACGTCTGAAACTGCTCGGATTCATGCTTCTTCGAAGCAAAAATAAGCGAAGCAACCTCGTTTTGACGAAAATCCCAATCAATCCATACGCAATTGCTTATCGAACAGGTTGCCGCTATTCTACCGTGCCATTTCTCAATTTTGTCCCGGCATAATCAGCAAATAGACGGCAAAATCGAGGTCTTTGACGCCCCATGGTTCGGCGGCGCACACCCCGAATCCAGTTACCTTAACACAGGCCTTTTCCGCTCCCGTGCTCGCGCGTTACCTTCGAGCACGTGCCTTCCAACTCGTTTCCCATATCGCCGATGCCGCCATCCGTATTCATCGTTTCCGACGGTACAGGAATCACCGCCGAGACGTTCGCGCATTCGATCCTCGCCCAGTTCGACCAGAAATTCCGGCTGGTGCGCGTGCCTTTCGTCGACTCGATCGACAAGGCGCATGCGACCGTCGAGAAGATCAACGAAGTGGTGTCACTGGACGGACGGCGGCCCATTGTCTTCACGACGCTCGTCGACAGCGCGTCGAACGAGATCGTCAAGGGCTGCAATGCGCTCGTGCTCGACATGTTCCAGACCTTCATCGAGCCGCTCGAACACGAACTGGAAATAAAGTCGACGCATGCCATGGGCCGCGTCCACCAGAACGCGGACACCGAGGAATACAAGAACCGCATCGAGGCCATCAACTTCTCGCTCGCGCACGACGACGGTCAATCCAACCGCAATCTCACGGAAGCGGACGTGATTCTCGTGGGCGTCTCGCGCAGTGGCAAGACGCCGACGAGCCTCTATCTGGCAATGCAATACGGGGTGAAGGCGGCGAACTACCCGCTGATTCCGGAAGATTTCGAGCGCGGCAAACTGCCGACGCCCTTGCTGGAACATCGCGAGAAGATGTTCGGTCTTTCCATCGACCCGCAGCGGCTTTCGGAGATTCGCAACGAGCGCCGGCCGGGCAGCAAGTACGCGGCGCTCGAAAACTGCCGTTACGAGATCAACGAAGCCGAATCGATGATGAAGCGCGAAGGCGTGAAATGGCTCTCGTCGACACACAAGTCGATCGAGGAAATCGCCACCACGATTCTGCAGGAGATCAAGCCGGAGCGGCCGTCGTACTACTGATCAGCGCCGCTGCTGGCGGCATTGTTCGAAAAGACAAATTGCCGCCGCAGCCGCCACGTTCAGCGATTCCATGCCGCCCGGCTGTGGAATCGTCACGCGATGCGTGACTGCATCGCGCCAGACCTGCGACACGCCCGCGCCTTCGTTGCCGAAGACCCATGCGAGCGGGCCCGCGAGATCGCAATCGTAAAGCGCGACCGCGCCATGTGAGTCGGTGATGGTCACGGGCGCATCCAGGCGCGCAATCAGGTTTGCCGGTTCGACATCCTCGAAGATATCGAGCAGAAAGTGTGCGCCCATGCCCGAGCGCAAGACCTTCGACGACCACGCGTAAGCCGTTCCCGGCGCGCAGAAAACGCGCGTGATACCCGCCGCCGCCGCGCTGCGCAAAATGGAACCGACGTTGCCCGCGTCCTGAATGCCGTCGAGAATCACGCAGGTTGCCTCGACGCGGTCGGGCAGCGCGGCATCGATCTTCTCAACGAGCAACAGCATGCCAACGCCGTGCACGACGCTCGACAACTGGCCGAAGAGCGCATCCGGCAGCACGATCACACGTTTTTCCTCGATGCGCGCGACGATCTCCCGCGCTTCGGCATGTGAGAGCGCGCCTTCGGTCACGACGCAGGTTTCCGGCTGGCCGGCGGCGTCGAGATAGGCTGAAGCGAGGTGGAGCCCTTCGAGGAGCGCGTGAGCGCTGCGGCGCTGCTGCGCGGTCGAACCGGCGAGCGCCTTTAGACGCTTGTAGAGCGGGTTGTCCCGCGAGGTGATCGATTTCAAGATTCAGAACGCGCGTGCATCGGGGTCGTCGTTGATGGTCGCGGCGGCTTGCAACACCTCGGGCGCGATGGCCGGCAGCATCGAGCCGAAACGGATATGCGCCTCGCGCACCGGCGCGAACGAACGCCGATGATGCTCGCACGGCCCATGCTCGTGAAGCGCTTTCAGATGTTGCGGCGTGCCGTAGCCCGCGTGCGCGTTGAATCCGTAGACAGGATGAACGTCGTGCAATTCCAGCAGCATGCGGTCGCGCGTGACCTTGGCCAGAATCGATGCCGCCGAAATCTGCTTGATGAGCGCGTCGCCGCCAATCACGGCTTCCGAGCGGATCGACAGCGTCGGGCAGCGGTTGCCGTCCACTTTCACGAGCGTCGGCGCAACCGCAAGCCCTTCGACCGCGCGCTTCATGGCGAGCATGGAAGCATGCAGGATGTTGATGGTGTCGATTTCCTCGACGCTTGCCGACGCGATGCAAAAAGCAAGCGCGCGATCGACGATCTTCTCGTAAAGCTCCTCGCGGCGTTTCGCGCTCAAGGCCTTCGAATCGTCGAGACCGTTGATGCGCGGCTTCGCGGGATCGAAGATCACCGCGGCGGCCACGACCGGCCCCGCCAGCGGACCGCGCCCCGCTTCATCCACGCCACAGACGATGTCGAACGGCGAACTGAAATCCAGCCCGCTTTGGAGTGTCGCCCGCACCGCTTTTGTCTCACGCGCCATTATCCGGCTCTCCGCGTTTGCAGCACTCGCGCGACCGCGTCGGCCGCCTTCTGCGACGTGTTCTGACGCAGCGCGATATGCATGTCCGTGAAAATCTCCGTCAGGGTACGGCGGTTCGCTTCGTCGTTCAACTGTTTGAGCGTGGCGTCGGCGAGCGCTTCGGGCGTGGCGAAGTGCTGCAGGATCTCCGGCACCACGAAGCGCCCCGCGAGAATGTTCGGCAAGCCGACATAGGGCAGATAGCCCTGACGCTTCATGATCTGGCCCGTGAGCCAGGGCACCTTGTAGGAAATGACCATCGGCTTCTTGAGCAGCGCGGCTTCGAGCGTGACCGTGCCGCTTTTCACGAGGATGGCGTTCGCGGCGGTCATGGCGGTCTGCGCGCGGCCGTCGGTAATCGTCAGCGAGAGATTCGGATGCGCATCGACGAGCGGCTGCAGAAGCTCGCGCAACGCGGGGTTCGCGGCCGGCATCAGAAAGCGCACGCCGGGCTCGCGCAACTGCATGAGTTCCATGGCGTCGAAAAAGGTCGGGCCGATCAGCGCGATCTCCGAGCGGCGGCTGCCCGGCAGCACGGCAATCACCGGACCGCCTTGTGCGATACCGAGTTCGCGTCGCGCGCCGGCGACATCCGGTTCGAGCGGGATTTCGTCGGCAAGCGGATGGCCGACATAGCTCGCCGCCACGCCCGCCTTTTCCATCAACGCGATTTCGAACGGAAACACGCACAGCATGTGATCGACCGCTTTCACGATCTTCTTGATGCGGCCACCGCGCCACGCCCAGATCGACGGGCAGACGAAGTGCACCGTCGGAATGCCCGCTGCGCGCAATGGCTCTTCGAGACCGAAATTGAAATCGGGCGCGTCGACGCCGACGAACACCGACGGCGGCTCCGCGAGCAGTTGCCGCTTCAGTTCGTTGCGAATGCCGAGAATTTCGGGAATATGGCGCAGCGCTTCGACATAGCCGCGCACGGACAGCTTGTCCATGGGCCAGTGGGCTTCGAAGCCCGCCGCGGCCATGCGCGGACCGCCGATGCCGCTGTAACGCGTATCGGCAGGCAACCTTTCTTGCAGACCTTGAAGCAGCGACGCCGCGAGCAGGTCGCCGGAAGGCTCGCCCGCGACCATCGCAATGCGTGGCGAGTGGGTGATTGGCGTCATCGGGCGCGCTTAGCGGATGATGCCGCGCTGCGACGTCGCGATGAAATCGGAGAACGCCTTGACCGGAGCATCGCCCTCGCCGCCTGCCTTGCCCAGATCCTTCAGTTGCAATTTCGCTTCTTCGAGTGACAAACCGCTCTTGTAGACGATGCGATACGCCTGGCGCAACGCCGAAATGGCGTCGGGCGTGAAGCCGCGCCGGCGCAACCCTTCGACATTAATACCGTGCGGCTCGGCCTTGTTGCCCGCCGCGATGACGAACGGCGGCACGTCCTGCACGAGCGCGGAAGCCCCGCCCAGCATGGAATGCGCGCCGATACGCACGAACTGATGCACGCCCGACATGCCGCCGACGATAGCGTGATCGCCGACCGTCACATGGCCCGCCAGTTGCGCGTTGCTCGACATGATGATGTTGTTGCCGAGCCGGCAATCATGGCCGACGTGCACGTAAGCCATGATCCAGCAATCGTCGCCGATGGACGTCTCGCCTTGATCCTGCGCGGTGCCGGTATGCAGCGTGGTGAATTCGCGGATGGTGTTGCGGTCGCCGATCACGAGACGCGTGGGCTCGTCGCGGTATTTCATGTCCTGCGGGCGCCCGCCGATCGACGCATAGTGGCCGATGCGGTTGTCGCGGCCGATGCTCGTGTGCCCTTCGAGCACGCTGTGCGAACCGACCGTCGTGCCCGCGCCGATCACGACGTGGGGGCCGACGATCGCGTACGGTCCGATTTCGACGGTATCGTCGAGTCGAGCGCCCGGCTCGATGATCGCGGTAGGGTGAATCTTGCTCATGCGCTTATCGCCTCAAGCTGTTCGTGCTGCCTGTGTCTTGACGGTGAACGCGGCCTCAGGCGGCCGTGTTCTTCACGGTACACATGAGCTCGGCCTCGGCAGCGGTCACGCCGTCCACTTCGGCGCGCGCCTTGAACTTCCAGATGCCTCGCATGTACCGCTCGAAGTTGACGTTGAGGATCAGTTGATCGCCCGGTTCCACCACGCGCTTGAAACGCGCGCCGTCGATTCCCACGAAGTAATACAGCGTGGTCGACGGATCGTGCGGTTCCTCGGCGAAAGTCAGGAGCGCCGCGGTCTGCGCGAGCGCTTCGAGAATCAGCACGCCGGGCATGACGGGCCGCGTCGGGAAGTGACCCTGAAAATACGGCTCGTTGATCGTCACGTTCTTCAGCGCTTTGATGCTCTTGTGCGGCTCGAGTTCGAGTACGCGATCCACGAGCAGGATCGGATACCGATGCGGCAGCAGCGTGAGGATCTTGTGAATATCGAGGTTGATTTTTTCTGTGCTCATGGTCGTTCTGCTCGCGCGCGTGTTGTGCGCGGAAATTGACTGCGGACGCGTTGAACGAATCTTGCGCCCGCCGGAAATGCCTTTGTGTTTATCTTCGATGCGGCTTGCTGCGTGTTTTGTTGCTGCCTCGATGATGGGATGGACCGTCGACGCTTTTTGAAACCGTTGAACCCGGCCCGCTTACTGCGCGTTTCGTTTATGCGCCGGTGATGATACGAACCCTCGACGCTTTTACACTGCTTGACTCGGCCTGCTCACGGCACGTTTCGACGCTGCCTCGGTGAGAATACCAACCCCTTGCGCTGCTGAAATTGCTGACGTCGCCGGCTTACTGCCCGTATCAAGATTGACCGCCAGTGCTTTGAACCAGCGGATCTTGGCTTGCTTACTCCGCGCCGCCCGCGTCGCCCTTACCTGCTTTCTCGCCCAACGCCGTTTCGAGCGCCTTGATGCGATCACGCAGCTTGTCCAGATTGCGCACCAGCGCCGCGCTCTTGTTCCAGTCGGCATGATTCACCGCCGGGAAAGCGCTCGTGTACATGCCAGGCTTCGTTAGCGACTTGGAGACGCCCGACTGCGCCGTGACGATCACGTAATCCGCCAATGTGACGTGCCCTGCAATGCCCACCGCGCCGCCGATCATGCAATGCCGCCCGATATTCGTGCTGCCCGCGATACCCGCGCAACCGGCGATAACCGTGTAGGCGCCGATGCGGCAGTTGTGCCCGATCTGCACGAGATTGTCGATCTTCACGCTTTCTTCGATGACGGTATCCGCCATGGCGCCGCGATCGATCGTGGTGTTCGCGCCAATTTCCACGTCCTCGCCGATGTCCACCGCGCCCACCTGCGGAATCTTCACCCAGGTGCCGGTGCGAGCATCGCCTTCGCCCACGAAATCCGGCGCGAAGCCGAAGCCATCCGCGCCAATGACCGCGCCGGCGTGCACGATCACGCGCGCACCCAGTTTGCAGCCGTGATACACGGTGACGTTCGGATACAAATGCACGTCGTCGCCCAACTTCACGCCGCGTCCGATGACCACGCCTGCATCCAGCTTCACGCGCTCACCGACGACCGCGCCCGCTTCCACCGTCACATGAGGCCCGATCACCGCGCTCGCCGCGACGTGCGCAGCCGGATCCACATACGCGCTTGGATGCACGCCGGGCTTCGAGACGGGCGTTGCAAGATCGATAAACGCCTGTGCGACGCGAGCGAAATAAGCGTAAGGGTTCGCCGTGACGATGAAATTCGTGCCCGCGCGATTGCCCACCTTCTCCAGATCGGCGGGCGAGATCAACACCGCGCCGGCGCGCGTCGTCTCAACTTGCGCCAGATACTTCTGGTTGGCGAGAAACGCGAGTTGCGCGGGGCCGGCTTTGTCGAGCGGCGCAAGCGCCTCGACCTTTTGCGTGCCCGCGCCGACTATCTCGCCGCCAAAGCGGCTGACCAGTTCGTCGAGCGTGATCGCCATGCCTGATGCCATGCGTTCAGTTACTCCGTGTCAGTTCGAGCTTGCGCCACTCGCGCCGCTCGCACCATTTTGCGTGCTCGCAGCCAGCGCCTTCAGCACCTGATCCGTGATATCGATGCGCGGGCTCACATACACCGCTTCCTGCACGATCAGATCGTAATGCTGCTGTTCCGCGATCTGCTTGATGACCTTGTTCGCGCGATCCAGCACCGCCGCGAGTTCTTCGTTACGACGCTGATTCAGGTCTTCGCGAAACTCGCGCTGCTTGCGCTGGAAGTCGGCGTCGAGCTGCGCCAGATCGCGTTGGCGCGCGGCACGGTCGGTTGGCGCGAGCGAGGCGCCATTCTTGTCCATGTTGTCGGACATGGCCTTCATGCGCTGCGCCATGTCCTGCAGCGCCTTGTCGCGCTTGGAGAACTCCTGCTCGAGCTTCGACTGCGCAGCCTTCGCCGCCGCCGACTCGCGCAGGATGCGGTCGGAGTTGACCGCGGCGATGCGCGCTTCCTGAGCGCTCGCGCTCGCAGCCGCACCCAGGCCGAGAACCATCGACAACGCAAGCGCCAGCGCCATATGTTTCGAAAGCTTACCGGTTCGCAAAGTGTTCCTCACGTTACGTCGAAATGAATGAAGCCTCTGTTCTCGTCGCGACGCAGCTTAGAACGCCGTGCCGATCTGGAACTGGAACTTCTGATACTGGTCGCCTTCATGTTTCTGCAGCGGGAAGCCCAGGCTCAGCTTGAGCGGGCCGATTGGCGAGATCCATGCAAGACCGACACCATAGCCATACCGCAAGCCGTTCGCGCCGGCGCTCGTGCCGCCCTGATTCGGGTCGCCCCAGACGTTGCCGGCGTCGAGGAAGGTGAAAACGCGCAACGTGCGGTCATAACCCGTTCCCGGCAGCGGGAACGTGAGTTCGATATTACCCACCGCCATGCGCGAGCCGCCGATCGGGTCTCCCGTTTTCGCGTCACGCGGACCCAGCGAGCTCGGCGAGTAACCGCGCACCGAGCCGATACCGCCCGCGTAGTAGTTCTTAAAGATCGGGTACGTCTGGCCGTCGAGGCCCTTGCCGTAACCGCCTTGCAGGTTGAAGCCGAGCACGAAGCCGCGCGCGAACGAGTAGTAATACTGGAACTGCGCGTCGAACTTGGCGTAGGTCGTGTTGCCGATAGGCGTGCCGTATTCTGCGTTCGATTGCAGGTAGTAACCGCGGCTCGGCACGAGCGCGCTGTCGCGATTGTCGCGCGACCAGCCAACCGTCAGCGGATAGTTGTTCACCACGCGACCGAATTCGTTCACGTAGTTGATGTACGACTGCGGCGTGGCCGAGTCGACATCCATGGTGTTCTGCTCGGCGCCGACGCCGAAGAACACCGTGTCCTGCTCGGAGAACGGAATGCCGAACTTGGTGTCCGCGCCCATCGTCACGATCTTGAAGCTCGAATCGGTCGAGTAGTAGAGCGGCTGATACGTGCGGTAGTAGGCGTCCGTGATCCGCTTGATACCGTCGATGGTGAAGTACGGATCGACCTGCGTGACCGTCAAGGTACGGTAGGTCTTCGCGGTGTTCACGTTCACCGAGAGACTCGTGCCGGAGCCGAACACGTTGTCCTGCGAAACGCCCGCGGAGAGCACCACCTTGTCCGTCGACGAGAAACCCGCACCCAGCGTGATGGCGCCGGTCGGCTTTTCCGCGACCTTCACGTCCACGTCTACCTGGTCGTTGGTGCCTTCCACCGGCGTGGTGGTGACATCGACATCCGTGAAGTAACCGAGACGGTTGATGCGGTCTTTCGAGAGCGCGAGGCGGCTCGAATCGAACCACGAGCTTTCCAGCTGACGCATTTCGCGACGCACGACTTCGTCCCGCGTACGCGTGTTGCCGTCGATATTCACGCGGCGCACATACACGCGGCGGCTCGGATCGACTTGCAGCGTGAGCGCCACCGTGTGATGCGCCTGATCGATTTCCGGCTGCGCGTTGACCTGTGCGAACGCGTAGCCGTATTCACCGAGCTTGTCGACGACGGCCTTGGTCGATGACTGCAGCTTCTCGGCCGAAAAGAGTTCGCCCGGTTTGATCTTGATGAGCTTGCTCAACTCGGCGTCGCGACTAAGCAGATTGCCCGACAGCTTGACGCTGCTGACCTTGTACGGCTCGCCTTCATGCAAGGCGACGGTCAGGTACATGTCCTTCTTGTCCGGCGAGATCGACACCTGCGTGGAGTCGATGCTGAACTCGAGGTAACCGTGATTCAGATAGTACGAGCGGACATTTTCGAGGTCGCCCGTGAGCTTTTCTTTCGCGTAGAGATCGCTCTTCGTGTACCAGGAGAACCAGTTCGGCGTGGAGAGCTGCATTTCGCCGAGCAGCGTGCTCGAACTCACGGCCTTGTTGCCGACGAAGTTGATCTGGCGAATCTTCGCGCTCGGACCTTCGGCCACCGAGAACAGAATGGTGACGCGATTACGGTCGACCGGCGTGACGGTGGTGGTGACTTCGGCCGCGTAGTAGCCGCGCGTCAGGTACTGACGTTTCAGTTCCTGTTCGGCCTTGTCGAGCAGCGCCTTGTCGTAGGAGCGGCCTTGCGACAGGCCGACCGAGCGCAGCGCCTTGGTGATGGTGTCCTTGTCGAACTCGTGCAGACCCGCGAAATCGATGCTCGAAATGGCCGGCCGTTCTTGCACCTGCACGACCACGACATTGCCTTCGGTTGCGATTTGAACGTCGTTGAAGAAGCCCGTTGCATAGAGGGCGCGAATCGCTTCGGAGGCCTTGTCGTCGGTGAACGTGTCGCCTTGCTTGATCGGCAGATAGGCGAACACGGAACCCGGTTCGATGCGCTGAAGACCTTCGATCCGAATATCCTGCACGACGAACGGCGTAACGGCGTGTGCCGTGATACCCGTTGCGGCAAGCGCCGCGGCTACAGCCGTCTTAGGAACAAAGCGATGAGGTTTGAACAACGTGCTTCCCCAGTATTTAAAGCTGCATTCATTCCGGCGGTCGCTCGAACAACGCCGCCAGAGATTGTCAAAGTGGATCAGAAACGGATCAGGCGAGCCAGGTCATTGAACAGCGCGATCATCGACAAAGCGACGATGCACACCAGCCCCGCCCGTTGCAGAACCAGCTGCCAGCGATCGGACACCGCCTTGCCGGTAACGGCTTCAACCAAATAATATAACAGATGCCCACCGTCCAAAACCGGAATCGGTAACAAGTTCAACACACCGAGGCTGATACTCACGAGCGCGAGAAAGGAAACGAAAGCCGCCAGACCCAAACGCGCGCTCTTTCCTGCATAGTCCGCAATGGTGACCGGTCCTGAAAGGTTCTTGAGCGATGCCTCGCCGGTGATCATCCGCCCGAACATGCGCAGCGAATACATGCTGATGTCCCACGTGCGATTCACGCCGAGACGCAGACTTTCCACCGGTCCGTAACGCACGTCGACGCTAGGCAACTGATTGGCGAGCGCAGCACCTATACGGCCGATATCCTTGCCGCTCGACGCATCGTGCTTGACGTCGGGCGTCACCTGCACCGTCTGCTGCTTGCCCGCACGCTCGATCGTGAGCGTGACCGCTTTCGCGCCGTGCGCCTTCACGTAGTCGATGAAGCTCGTCGCGTTATCGACGTTATGGCCGTCTATTGCGCGCAGCTTGTCGCCCGCCTGCAGACCGCTCTTTTGCGCGGCGCTGCCCGCCTCCACACCCGCGACCGTAAGCGTGCCACCGCCCGGCGTGAAGCCGAGCTTGTCCATGAAGTCCTGCTCGGCGTCCGCATCCGAAATGGTGCCGACACTCAGCGGAAAGTCGTACGTGCCTTCGTGCGTCTTCGCCGAAAGCACGATGCGGCGATGATCGAACGATGCATCGAGAATCTTCCAGCGCAGATCCGACCACGAGCGAATAGCGTGCGTTTCGCCGCCGTTGTCCGCGTCACGCATCGAAACGATCTTTTCGCCGCCTTCGAAACCCGCGCGCGCGGCTGCCGTGTTTGCCAGGGGCGTCGCGACGATTGCTTCGGGCTCCGACACGCCGCCCGCGAATACCGCCGCGAACAGCACGATGGCAAGAATGAAGTTCGCGACAGGCCCCGCCGCGACGATCGCAATGCGCTTGGCGACCGGCTGCCGGTTGAAGGCGCGTGGCAGGTCCTCGGGCGCGATGCTCTCTTCGCTTTCGCGCTCGTCGAGCATCTTCACGTAACCGCCGAGCGGCAACGCGGCAATGGTCCACTCGACGCCGGTCTTCTTGCTGACCCAGCTCACGAGCGGCTTGCCGAAGCCCACGGAAAAACGCAGCACCTTGACGCCGCACATGCGCGCGACGCTGTAGTGACCGAATTCGTGGACGACGACAAGTACGCCAATCGCAACGACGAAGGCGACGATTTCGGTCAGAAAGTTCATGACGGCCTCAATGGGCGATGGACTCGGCGCCTGGCGCGCTGGCGGTGAGTTCCGCGACAAACCGATGCGCCAGACGGCGCGCGTTCGCATCGGCGGCGAGGACGTCGTCGAGCGATGCAGCGCTGCCGTTTGGCAAGGAGTTCAGCACGCGATCGACGACATCGCCGATCGCCATGAAACCGATGCGGCGCGCGAGGAACGCTTCCACCGCGATCTCGTTTGCGGCATTCAGCGCCGCGCTTGCCAGACCGCCCGCTTCCAGCGCGCCGATTGCGAGCGCGAGACACGGAAAGCGCGTGAAGTCCGGCTTCTCGAAACTGAGCGTGGCGATCTGTGCGAGATCGAGCGGCGCGACGCCCGAATCGACGCGATCCGGAAACGCCAGCGCATGTGCGATCGGCGTGCGCATGTCCGGGTTGCCGAGTTGCGCGAGCACGGAGCCATCCGCATACGAGACCATGGAATGGATCACGCTTTGCGGATGAATCAGCACCTCGATGCGCGAACCGGGCAAATTGAAGAGCCAGTGAGCCTCGATGACTTCGAGGCCCTTGTTCATCATGGTCGCGGAATCGACGGAAATCTTGCGGCCCATTGCCCAGTTCGGGTGCTTGCAGGCTTCGTCCGGCGTGACGTCGATGAGTGTTGCCGGCTCGCGCGTGCGAAACGGGCCGCCCGATGCGGTCAGGATGATCTTCGATACGCCGCCGTGCAGCTTTGCCTCGCTGTCCGCGCAGGGCGGCAGGCACTGAAATACGGCGTTATGTTCGCTGTCCACCGGCAGCAGGATGGCGCTGTTGTCACGCACCGCATCCATGAAAATCTGGCCGGACATGACGAGCGCTTCCTTGTTGGCAAGCAGGATGCGCTTGCCCGCGCGCGCCGCCGCGAGCGTAGGCGCAAGGCCCGCCGCGCCGACGATGGCCGCGACCACCGTGTCGCATTGCGACGCCCGCGCCACCTCGACTAGCGCGGCTTCGCCATGCGTCACCTCGGTTTTGCAGCCCGCGGCGTTCAGGGCGCCCGCCACGTGCGCGGCCGTTTCCGCGTCGCCGACCACGGCCACTTCGGGCGTGAAGCGCAGACACTGTTCGACGAGCTTGTCGCCGTTGCGATGCGCGGTGAGCGCGTAGACCGAGAAACGGTCCGGGTGCCGCGCCACGACGTCGAGCGTGCTGTCGCCGATCGAGCCCGTGGAGCCGAGCAATGTAAGACGTTTTTGCATGAATTCTTCTCTAGCCGAGCATCAGCAATGCAATCGGCAGTACGGGCAGCAACGCGTCGATCCGGTCGAGTACGCCGCCGTGACCCGGCAGCAAACCGCTCGAATCCTTGACGCCCGCCTGGCGCTTAAGGAGCGATTCGAACAAGTCGCCGACCACGCTGAACGCAACCAGCACGGTCAGCGCGAGGAGCGCGCGCGCCCAGCCTAGATGTTCGACGAACGCGCTGAATACGGTCGGGGCCTCGAACGCGGTGGCGGCGGCAATCGTGCCGATGACCATCACCGCGACCCAGCCGCCGATCGCGCCTTCCCAGGTCTTGCCCGGACTGATGGACGGGGCCAGCTTGTGGCGGCCAAGGGCTTTGCCGGCGAAGTATGCGCCCACATCGGCCAGCCAGACTACTAGAAGAAGCGATAGCACGAAAGCCACGCCCACGGTGCGGGCCGCGACCACCGCGTGCCAGCAGGCCACGAACACGACGATTCCGGCAAAAAGCAGGAAGCCGCGCCACGCACCCGCCGAAAGCACGGGCTTGCGCAAAAGCGCATACGGCCCGGCCAACACCCAGAAAATAGCGGCCATTTCGAAGAGCGCCTTGGGCGCGACGCCGAGAAACGTGCTGAAAATGAGCGCAAGTCCCGCAATGAGCGCGTAGGCCACCGGACCCGCGCCGTTGAGCTTGAGGAGCCGCCCCCATTCCCATGCGGCGAAGACGACGACAAAACCGATCAACGCCCCGAATACGCCGATTGGCGCGAACAACGTGACCGGCACGAGGACCGCAAGCAGGACGATTGCCGTGATGACACGGGTTCTTAGCATGAAAGGGTGTCGGCCTTCTGCGATTGGTTTTCGACTTGTGCGCTGGTGCGCCCGAAGCGGCGTTCACGCTCGCCATACGACGCGATGGCGCGATCCAGCGCTTCGGCGTCGAAATCGGGCCAGTAGGTATCGGTGAAATAGAACTCGGTGTAGGCGAGTTGCCACAGCAGAAAATTGCTGATGCGCTGCTCGCCGCCCGTACGGATGAAGAGATCCGGCTCCGGCGCGTAAGCCATGGCGAGATGCTCGGCGAAGGATTCGTCGTCCACGCGCGCCGGCACGCCTTGCTCGAGCGATTGCGCGATGAGCTTCTTCGTCGCCTGCATGATGTCCCAGCGCCCGCCGTAATTGGCGGCGATGGTGAGCGTCAAACGCGTATTGCGCGCCGTCTTGGTCTCGGCACGCTGAATGAGCGCGCGGATGCGGTCGTCGAACATGGCGGTGTCGCCGACCACGCGCAGACGAATGCCGTTGGCGTGCAGCTTGCCGATCTCGCGCTCGAGCGCGGTCACGAACAGGCGCATGAGAAACGACACTTCCTCGGTCGGACGGCGCCAGTTTTCGGAACTGAACGCGAACAGCGTGACGAATTCGACGCCGCGCCGCGCGCAGCTTTCGACGGTGGCGCGCACCGCATCGACGCCGCGGGTGTGACCGGCGACGCGCGGCAGGCGCCGCTCGGTCGCCCAACGGCCGTTGCCGTCCATGATGATCGCGACGTGGCGCGGGACAGCCGCGACATCGGGCACGCGAACGGTAGAGCTGGTATAGGTCATGGCCGTTGAATCTTGAAATCGACAGAAGTGAGAGCCAGCCTCAATCTAAATGGTCGAGGCTGGCAAGACCGTATCTACGGCCTCACACCGTCATGATTTCGGCTTCTTTGGTCTGGACGAGCTTGTCGATTTCGGCGACGAACTTGTCGGTAAATTTCTGCACGTCGTCGCTTGCGCGGCGCTCGTCGTCTTCCGAAATCTCTTTGTCCTTCACGAGCTTCTTCAGTTGCTCGTTCGCGTCGCGGCGCAGGTTACGAACGGCGATCTTCGCCGATTCGCCTTCGCTCTTCACGACCTTGGTCAGCTCGCGGCGGCGCTCCTCGGTGAGCGCGGGCATTGGCACGCGGATCAAATCGCCCTGCGTTGCCGGGTTCAGACCGAGGTCCGACTCGCGGATCGCCTTTTCGACGACGCCGACCATCTTCTTTTCCCACGGCTGCACGCCGATCGTGCGGGCGTCGACGAGCGTCATGTTCGCCACTTGGGAGATGGGCACATTCGAGCCGTAGTAGTCGACCTGGATGTGATCGAGCAGACCCGTGTGGGCGCGGCCCGTGCGGATCTTCGCGAGATCGGCCTTGAACGCTTCGATCGACCGCGTCATCTTCTGGTCGACGCCTTTTTTAATGTCAGCCACACTCATTTGAACCTCCGAAACCTTGGGTTACTGGCAATCTAGGCGCCTTCGCGCGATGTTCCGGCGTGCTCCACACCGGCCGCGGCGCGGCGCCCTTTCAACGTCGCTTGAACTTCTCGTTGACCACTCTCAACGCGAGAGTTTACACGTGGACGAGCGTACCTTCGTCGTCGCCTTGCACGATGCGCTTGAGCGCGCCCGGCTTCGTGATCGAGAACACGCGGATCGGCAGCTTCTGGTCGCGGCACAGCGCAAAAGCCGTGGCGTCCATGACTTGCAAATTGCGGCCGATCGCTTCGTCGAAGCTGATCGTGCTGTAGCGCGTGGCGCTCGGATCTTTCTTCGGGTCGGCGGAGTATACGCCATCGACCTTGGTTGCTTTCAACACCACTTCGGCGCCCACTTCCGCGCCACGCAAGGCGGCAGCGGTGTCGGTCGTGAAGAACGGGTTACCCGTGCCGGCCGCGAAGATCACGACCTTGCCTTCTTCGAGCTGGCGAATCGCGCGGGGGCGGATGTACGGCTCGACCACCTGGTCCATGCGCAGCGCGGACTGAACGCGCGCTTCGATGCCGGCGTGACGCATGGCGTCTTGCAGCGCCAGCGCGTTCATCATGGTCGCGAGCATGCCCATGTAGTCGGCCGTCGCCCGGTCCATGCCGGCCGCGCCGCCCGCCACGCCACGGAAGATGTTGCCGCCGCCGATCACGACGGCCATTTGCGTGCCCATCCGCACTACTTCAGCGACATCCGCCACCATCCTTTCGATTGTTGCGCGATTGATGCCGAAGGCATCGTCGCCCATGAGGGCTTCGCCGGAGAGTTTGAGGAGTACGCGTTTGTAGGCTGTGGGCATATGAGTTTCCGATCGCGCCGAGGAGGGTTGCAACAACGTAGAACTGTAGGGGTGAAACAATATTTACCGCAAGCGGCCGGATCGGGCGACGGGCGCGACGCATACGGGTTTTCCCGAATTCGCCGCGCCCGCGCGATGCTTGCCGCCTTACTGCCTTTCGATGCCCGGCGCCGCCATACCGCCGAGCGCCTTCACTTCAAAACTCAGCCTTGCTTGGCGGCAGCAACCTGCGCAGCCACTTCCGCCGCGAAGTCGTCCTGACGCTTCTCGATGCCCTCGCCGACCACGAACAGCGCGAACTTCTGCACCGACGCGTTAGCAGCCTTCAGCATCTGTTCGATCGTCTGCTTGTCGTTCTTCACGAACGGCTGGTTCAGGAGCGACACTTCCTTCAGGTACTTCTGGACGCTGCCTTCGACCATCTTGGCGACGATTTCAGCCGGCTTGCCCGATTCAGCGGCCTTTTGCTCGGCGATGCTGCGTTCCTTCGCGATCAGGTCGGCCGGCACTTCGTCCGACGACAGCGAGACCGGCTTCATGGCCGCGACGTGCATGGCGACGTCCTTGCCGACTTGCTCGTCCGCGCCCGTGAACTCGACCAGAACGCCGATACGCGCACCGTGCAGATACGAGGCCAGCTTGTTCGCGGATTCAAAGCGCACGAAACGGCGAATCGACAGGTTTTCACCAATCTTGCCGACGAGCGCGAGACGCACGGCGTCGACCGTCGAACTTTCGAGCGGCAGCGCGGAGAGCGCGGCCACGTCAGCCGGATTGTTCTTGGCCACGAGTTCGGCGATCGTCTTGGCGAAGGCCAGGAAGTCGTCGTTCTTGGCAACGAAGTCGGTTTCGCAGTTCAGTTCGACGAGCGCGCCCACGCCGCCGTCGATATACGACGTGACGATGCCTTCAGCCGTCACGCGCGATGCCGCCTTGCTCGCCTTGTTGCCGAGCTTCACGCGCAGCAGCTCTTCGGCGCGCGCCATGTCGCCGTCGGCTTCCGTCAGCGCCTTCTTGCATTCCATCATCGGCGCGTCGGTCTTCGCGCGCAGTTCTGCCACCATGCTTGCGGTAATTGCCGCCATCATTCGCTCCTTGAGTCTGTTTGATACGTCCCGCCGCTTGAATCCGCCACGGGAAAGGGTACTGGACGTGCGTGAACGCAATGCCGCGCTCCCGAGTGCCGCGGCTTAAAAAAAAGGGGCCTTTCGCAAAGCCCCCTTTTATGTCGGCCGCAGGGCTCGATTACGCCTCTGCGTTGACCTCGACGAACTCGTCGCCGTCGCCTTCACGGACAGCCTGGACCACGTCGTTCACCGCGTTCGCACGGCCTTCGAGGATCGCGTCGGCCACGCCTTCGGCGTACAGCGCGACGGCCTTGCTGGCGTCGTCGTTACCCGGAATGACGTAGTCGATGCCTTCCGGCGAGTGGTTCGTGTCGACCACGGCGATGACCGGAATACCAAGCTTCTTGGCTTCGGTCACGGCAATCTTGTGGTAGCCGACGTCGATCACGAAGATCGCGTCCGGAATGCCGCCCATGTCCTTCACGCCGCCGATCGACTTCTGCAACTTCTGCATTTCGCGTTCGAACAGAAGCGCTTCCTTCTTGCTCATGCGCTCGGTTTCACCCGATTCGACGGATGCCTCCATGTCCTTCAGGCGCTTGATCGAAACCTTCAAGGTCTTGAAGTTGGTCAGCATGCCGCCGAGCCAGCGGGCGTTGACGAAAGGCATACCCGAGCGGGCGGCTTCCTGAGCGATGGTGTCGCGAGATTGACGCTTCGTGCCCACGAACAGGATCGTGCCGCGGTTCGCTGCCAACTGGCGCACGTACTTCAGCGCGTCGTTGTAGAGCGGCAGCGTCTTTTCGAGGTTGATGATGTGAATCTTGTTGCGATGACCGAAGATGAACGGGGCCATCTTGGGGTTCCAGAAGCGCGTTTGGTGACCGAAGTGGACACCGGCTTCCAGCATTTGACGCATCGTGACTGCCATGAAATTCTCCGCGAGGGTTGGGTCTTAAGCCGGCTGCCGCATCCCGCGCCCGGTGCTTCTAGCTAACCGGACGCCGGACACCCTGGGTGCGCCGGCTTGCGAATCGAACGATTGTCTGTAAGAGAAGCGAGACGTCACGCCACCCTAACTTTCAACCTACTTTCCAAGCCCCTACTACACCTAGATAAAAGTGTGGATAGGACTTAGCCCGTAACTATAGCATGTGAGGATTGACTAGCTCAAGCCGCTTGCAGGTGCCCAAAAGCGCTTGGGGAAGCCCGATCCATGCCCCGCGTGCCTTTGATTCGGGCTGCGGCGCCCTCTCTAAGGTGCGATAATGCCGATTTCGCGGCTCACGGCCGCATACACGCATTTCTGAGCCTAGTCATGTCCATTACGCTGAAAAACGATCACGATATCGCGCAAATGCGCGTCGCCTGCCGGCTCGCCAGCGAAGTGCTCGATTTCATCACGCCGCATATCGTTGCTGGCGTGACCACCGAAGAACTCGACCGCCTTTGCCACGAACTCATGGTTAAGGAACAGGGCACGGTGCCCGCACCGCTCAACTATCAGCCGCCGGGTTATCCGCCTTACCCGAAAGCCACCTGCATTTCCGTCAACGACGTAATCTGCCACGGCATTCCCGGCGAAAAAGTGCTCAAGAACGGCGACGCGCTCAATATCGACGTCACCGTCATCAAGAACGGCTATTTCGGCGACACGAGCCGCATGTTCATCGTCGGCGAAGGGTCCATTCTGGCGAAGCGTCTGGTGCAAACCACCTTCGATTGCATGTGGCTCGGCATCGATCAGGTTCGTCCGGGCGCACACCTCGGCGACATCGGCGCGGCTATCCAGAAGCATGCCGAGGCGCAAGGTTACAGCGTGGTACGCGAATATTGCGGTCACGGCATCGGCCAGGTGTTCCATGAAGAGCCGCAGGTGCTGCATTACGGGCGCGCCGGCACGGGCATCGAACTGGAAGCGGGCATGATCTTCACCGTCGAGCCGATGATCAACGCCGGTCGCCGCGAAATCCGCACGATGCCGGATCAATGGACCGTCAAGACGCGTGATCGCAGCCTTTCCGCGCAGTGGGAACATACCGTTCTCGTCACGCCAACCGGTTACGAAGTCCTGACCGTGTCCGCGGGCACGCAGGCGCCCTCGCATTTGATCGCGGCCACGGCTTCCTGAGCTCCGCCGCTCCCCGGCCGCGCTTGCGTGCGCGGCCTTCTTCCTTTCTGAATCCGAGCCCATGAGCGTCACAGTCCCTGTCGCCACGCCGTGTGAAACGCTGCGCGCTGCCTACAAGGCGGCGAAGTCGGCGCTCATCGAACGCTTTCAGACGGCTTCGAACGTCGAACCGTTGATGCACGCGCTCGGGCGCGCCACCGACGATGCGCTCAAGGGCGCCTGGGCCGCTTGCGAGATGCCGGCGGACGCGGCGCTGGTCGCGGTCGGCGGCTATGGACGCGGCGAGCTCGCGCCGTATTCGGACGTCGATATCCTCGTGCTTCTGCCCGATGCCGGCGGCGATCAGGAAGACGTGGGCCCGCTCAACGCGCGCGTCGAGCGGTTTATCGGCATGGCGTGGGATCTCGGGCTCGATATCGGCAGCAGCGTGCGTTCGGTCGAGCAATGCATCGCGGAAGCGAGCGGCGATGTCACCGTCCTCACGTCGCTGCTGGAGGCGCGGCGCATCTTCGGCAGCGCGGAACTGTTCGAACGCTTTTCCGCGCGCTACAAGGAGACGCTCGATCCGCGCGGCTTCTTCCAGGCGAAGGTGCTGGAAATGCGTCAGCGCCATGCGAAGTTTCAGGACACGCCGTACAGCCTCGAGCCGAACATCAAGGAAAGTCCGGGCGGTCTGCGCGATCTTCAGCTCATTCTCTGGATTTCGCGCGCGGCCGGTTTCGGCAGTAGCTGGCGCGAACTCGACCTGCGCGGTCTCATTACCGACCGCGAAGCGCGCGAACTGCGCCGCAACGAAGCGTTTCTCAAGACTTTGCGTGCGCGGTTGCACGTGATTGCGAAGCGTCGCCAGGACATTCTCGTCTTCGATTTGCAGACACCGCTCGCCGAGAGTTTCGGCTTCAAACCGACGACCGCCAAGCGCGCGAGCGAGCAGTTGATGCGCCGCTACTACTGGGCGGCAAAGGCCGTCACGCAGCTCGCGACCATTCTGATTCAGAACGTCGAGGCGCAGTTGTTCCCGTCGACGAGCGGTATCACGCGCGTCATTTCGGGGCGCTTCGTCGAGAAACAGGGCATGCTGGAAATTGCCCGCGACGACGTCTTCGAGCGCGAACCGCACGCCATTCTCGAAGCGTTCCTGCTCTACGAGCAGACCCGCGGCATCAAGGGACTCTCGGCGCGCACGCTGCGCGCGATCTACAACGCGCGCGAACTCATGGACCGCGACTGGCGGCGCGATCCGGAGAACCGGCGTCTCTTCATGGAGATTCTCAAGCAGCCCGAGGGCATCACGCACGCGCTGCGTCTCATGAACCAGACGAGCGTGCTCGGGCGTTATCTGCTGAACTTCCGGCGCATCGTCGGACAGATGCAGCATGACCTCTACCATGTCTATACGGTCGATCAGCACATCCTGATGGTGCTGCGCAACCTGCGCCGCTTTGCAATAGCGGAGCATGCGCACGAGTATCCGTTTTGCAGTCAGTTGATGGGCAATTTCGAGCGCCCGTGGGTGCTCTACGTCGCGGCGCTTTTCCACGACATCGCGAAAGGCCGCGGCGGCGATCATTCGACCCTCGGCATGGCCGATGCCCGTCGCTTCTGCCGCGAACACGACATGTGTCAGGAAGACACCGACCTCGTCGTATGGCTCGTGCAGCAGCATCTGACGATGAGCCATGTCGCGCAGAAGCAGGACACGAGCGACCCTGAAGTCATCAAGCAGTTCGCCTCCGTGGTAAAGACCGAGCGGCGGCTGACCGCGCTTTATCTTCTGACCGTGGCGGACATTCGCGGCACGTCGCCCAAGGTCTGGAACAACTGGAAGGGCAAGCTGCTCGAAGACCTGTTTCGCGCGACGCTCGCCGTGCTCGGCGGCGCGCAGCCGGATGCGCACTCGGAACTCAAATCGCGTCAGGAGGCGGCGCTCGCGCTCCTGCGTCTGGAGACCGTGCCGGAGAATGCGCAGCGCGAGCTGTGGGACAAACTGGATGTCGGCTATTTCTTGCGTCACGATGCCGCGGATATTGCGTGGCAAACGCGTGTGCTGTACCGGCATGTCGAAAGCGACGCGCCGATCGTGCGCGCGCGCCCGTCGCCCATCGGCGCGGCGCTGCAGGTGCTGGTGTACGTGAAGGACCGGCCGGATCTCTTCGCCGGCATCTGCGCGTACTTCGACCGCAATGGCCTTTCCGTGCTGGATGCCCGCGTGACGACGACGCGACATGGCTACGCGCTCGATAACTTTCTCGTGGCGCATCCCGATCACGACGGGAGTTATCGCGACATCGCGAATCTCGTCGAACAACAATTGAGCACGCTTTTGGCGGACGAGCGCATTTTGCCCGAGCCGTCGAAGGGCCGCGTATCGCGGCTCGTGCGCACCTTTCCTGTCACGCCGCGTGTGGATTTGCGCCCGGACGAGCGTGGCCAGTACTACATCCTTTCCGTGTCGGCCAACGACCGGCAGGGCCTTCTTTATTCGATCGCGCGCGTTCTGGCGCAACACCGGATCGGCGTGCAGGCAGCGCGAATCAACACGCTTGGCGAACGCGTCGAGGACGTGTTTTTGCTCGACGGCAAGAGCTTGTCGAACAATCGCACCCAGATCCAGATCGAGACCGAACTGCTGCGCGCGATCGCAGCCTGAAACTTTATGCGCGTCAAACTGACAGCCAAACATCCGCGTCCGACATCGTCGACGCGGTCGCCGGTTCGCACCGGTAGTTCCACCGCCCGCAAGACCACGCGGCCTGAAACGCCGCACGAGCGGCCGTCGACACCACGCGGTGCGGGGGGCGATTCGCGCGCGGGATTCGATAAGCGTGGCGCGGGGGATCGGTCGGAGCGTCGGCCCGGTTCTTCGGGCGGCGATGAGCGGCGCGCGTTTAAACCGCGTGGTGATGATTCGCGTCCGAGCTTCGATAAACGCGGCGCGGGCGATCGGTCGGAGCGCCGGCCGTTTGCGCGCGACGACCGCACGCCCGGTGGCGATGAACGACGCCCTTTCAAACCGCGCGATGATTCGCGTCCGAGCTTCGATAAGCGCGGCGCGGGCGATCGCTCCGAACGGCGGCCGTTTGCGCGCGACGACCGCACGCCCGGCAGCGATGAACGACGCCCTTTCAAACCTCGCGATGATTCGCGTCCGAGCTTCGATAAGCGCGGCCCGAGCGATCGGTCGGAGCGCCGGCCTTTTGCGCGCGACGACCGCACGCCCCGCAGCGATGAACGCCGCACGTTCAAAGCGCGTGGCGACGATTCACGCCCAAGCTTCGACAAGCGCGGCGCGGGCGACCGTCGTCTCGCATCACGCGACGACCGCCCACCGCACGCCGAAGTCATCCCGGCATCCACCGAACCCGCCCACAAGCCCCGCGCCCACGACGACGGCCTCGTCCGCCTGTCGAAGGTGATGTCCGAACTCGGCCTCTGCTCGCGCCGCGAAGCGGACGAGTGGATCGAAAAAGGCTGGGTGCTCGTCGATGGCGAAGTCACCGATACGCTCGGCACGCGTATCCGCCCGGATCAGGAAATCGATGTCCTGCCCGCCGCGCGTTCCGCACAGTCGCTGCTCGTCACGATCTTGCTGCACAAGCCGGTCGGCTACGTATCGGGTCAGGCAGAAGACGGCTACGAGCCCGCCGTCACGCTCATCAATCCGACCAATCACTGGCAAGACGACCGCAGCGGCATTCGTTTCGCACCGGGTCATCTGCGCACGCTCGCGCCAGCCGGCCGACTCGATATCGATTCGACCGGGCTGCTCGTACTCACGCAGGATGGCCGCATCGCGAAGCAATTGATCGGCAACCATTCCGAAGTCGACAAGGAGTACCTCGTGCGCGTGCGCTACGGCGAACACGAAGTCGATGTGGATCAGCACTTCCCGGAAGAACAACTCGCGCTGCTGCGTCACGGCCTGTCGCTCGACGACGTCCCGCTCAAGACCGCACAAGTCAGTTGGCAGAACGGCGAGCAGTTGCGCTTCGTGCTGCACGAAGGCAAAAAACGCCAGATTCGCCGGATGTGCGAACTGGTCGGACTGGAAGTCGTCGGTCTGAAACGCATCCGCATGGGCCGCGTCACGCTGGGCGCGCTGCCGCCGGGTCACTGGCGCTATCTCGGCGCCGACGAGAGCTTCTGATCGCGCGTTTTCGCTCCGGACGATCTTCGTTCGGAGCGAACCACGAACGACCGTTCTCGCAATCCTCTCCGCTTCGCGGCTTCGTCGCAAAAAAGCGACGTCTCCACTTGCATCCCCTGATGGCGCGGCATCGATCGCCAGTTTTATTTTTTTGCTGATTACCGCCTAAAGAAAATAAGTCATTATTCCGTTAGGCAAGTGTGACGCAGAGACTTTTTTACCGTCCTGCAGCGCACCAAGGATTCAGCATTTAACTGATCGAAGGAGAATCGCCATGTCAGTCGAGATCATTGTCCGAGAAACGAAAAGCGGCCTCGAAATCGTCAGCGGCCGTCGACGGCTCGACGCCTTGCTCGCCCTGCGAGATGAAGTGGTCGTCATGAGCCCCGGCATCGGCGAAATCGTGGTTGCGCGCCTGCCGGACGGACGTCTGCAAGCGTCCGCGAACCCTGAACATGTCGCGCTGTTCCGCCAGCCTGCCGTTAGCGGAACGCCCAAATCCTTCGCCTGAACAAAAGCCGCTCGCAAGGAGCGGCTTTTTAATGTGTGCAAATGCGGAACGCGCCCTCGCGCGTCCGCACGTTCTCAGTCGTCGCCAACCGGATCGAGCCCAGGAAACAGCACGTCCGTGAAGCCGAACTTCGAGAAGTCGGTGATACGCATTGGATAAAGCTTACCGATCAGATGGTCGCACTCGTGCTGCACGACGCGCGCGTGGAAACCTTCCGCCAGCCGCTCGATGGCGTTGCCGTACTGATCGAAGCCCTGGTAGCGGATCATCGAAAAGCGCTGTACCGCGCCGCGCAGGCCGGGGACGGACAGGCAGCCTTCCCAGCCCTCCTCCATGTCGTGACCGTTCGGCGTGATGATCGGGTTGATGAGCACCGTCTCCGGCACCGACGGCGCGTCGGGATAGCGCGGATTCTGTCCGAAGCCGAAGATCACCACCTGCAGATCGACGCCGATCTGCGGAGCGGCGAGGCCCGCGCCATTGGCGTCGCGCATCGTATCGAACATGTCCTGCACCAGCGTGTGCAGTTCCGGCGTGTCGAAATGCTCGACCGGCTCGGCGATACGCAACAGCCGCGGATCGCCCATCTTCAGGATTTCTCGGATCATGGGGTGACTCCTTCCAAAAGCTTCTTCATGCCGTCTTCGTCGAGAACGGGAACCCCGAGTTCCTCCGCTTTCGCAAGCTTGCTGCCTGCTTCCGCGCCCGCCACCACGTAGTCGGTCTTTTTCGATACCGAACCGGCCACTTTCGCTCCGGCCGCCTCCAGCATCTCCTTCGCATCTTCGCGCGTGAGCGTGGGCAAGGTGCCCGTCAGCACCACGGTCTTGCCCGCCAGCACGCCCAGCGGCGCTTTCGGTGCGGGCGGGCCTTCCGGCCACGACACCTTGATGCGCAATTGTTCGATGACGTGCTGGTTGTGCTCTTCGCTGAAGAAATTATGGATGGCTTCGGCGACGACCGGCCCGACATCGTTCACTTCCAGCAATTCCTCGACCGAAGCGGCGATGATTGGGTCGAGCGAGCCGAAATGCTTCGCCAGATCTTTTGCCGTCGACTCGCCCACGTGGCGGATGCCGAGCGCGTAAATGAAACGCGCGAGCGTCGTGTGGCGCGCCTTGTCGAGCGAATCGAGCAGGTTCTGCGCGGATTTGTCGGCGAACCGGTCGAGCGCGGCGAGCGTCGAGAAACCGAGGCTGAAGAGATCGGCGGGTGTGCGCACGAGATTCTCTTCGACCAGTTGATCGATGATCTTCTCGCCGAGGCCGTCGATATCGAGCGCACGGCGCTGGGCGAAATGCCACAGCGCCTGCTTGCGCTGCGCCGGACAAAAAAGGCCGCCCGTGCACCGCGCAATGGCTTCGTCGGGCAGACGTTCGATCTTCGAGCCGCACACCGGGCACTCGGTCGGCATGACGAACTCGCGCGCGTCGTCCGGACGGCGGTCGAGAATCGCGCCCACCACTTCGGGAATGACGTCGCCCGCACGGCGCACGGTCACCGTGTCGCCGATACGGATGTCCTTGCGGCGCACTTCGTCTTCGTTATGCAGCGTCGCATTCGTGACGGTCGCGCCGCCGACGAAGACCGGCGCCAGGCGCGCAACCGGCGTGATGGCGCCCGTGCGGCCCACCTGCACGTCGATGGCCAGCAGCTGCGTGAGCGCTTCCTGCGCCGGAAACTTGTGCGCGAGCGCAAAGCGCGGCGCGCGCGAAACGAAGCCGAGCTTGTCCTGTTCGTCGCGCCGGTTGACCTTGTAGACCACGCCGTCGATGTCGTACGGCAGCTGCTCGCGCTTTTCGCCCGTCTTGCGGAAAAAGTCGAGCAGGCCCTCGGCGCCATCGACCACGCCGCGTTCCGCATTCACCGGCAAGCCCATTTCCTTGTACCAGTCGAGCAGACCGGCGTGCGTATCCGGCATCTCCGCGCCTTCGAGCACGCCGATGCCATACGCGAAAAAGGATAGCGGCCGTTGCGCGGTCATCTTCGGATCGAGTTGACGCAAACTGCCCGCCGCGGCGTTACGCGGATTGGCGAACTCGCGCTGCTCGGCATCGCGCTGACGTGCGTTGAGCCGTTCGAAGTCGCGCTTGAACATCAGTGCTTCGCCGCGCACGTCGAGCCGCTTCGGCACGTGCTTGCCCTTGAGCGTGAGCGGAATGGAGCGAATGGTGCGCACGTTGGCCGTCACATCTTCGCCGGTCGCGCCGTCGCCGCGCGTGGACGCCTGCACGAAGCGGCCATCCTCGTAACGCAGGGAAATGGCCAGGCCGTCGAATTTCAGTTCGCACGCATATTGCACCGGCGCGTGCGCGAGCGCGTCCGACACACGCTTGTCGAACGCGGCGATGTCTTCGTCGGCGAAACCGTTGTTGAGCGAAAGCATCGGCACGTCGTGCACCACGGGCTCGAAACCTTCCGCCGCCTTGCCGCCCACGCGTTGCGTCGGCGAATCGGGCGTGACGAGATCGGGACGGTCCGTCTCGATTCCCTGCAATTCCTTGAAGAGCGTGTCGTATTCGGCGTCGGGCAGATCCGGCTGGTCGAGCACGTAGTAGGCGTAATTCGCGCGTTCGAGTTCCGAGCGCAACCACGCCGCGCGCTCGGCCGGACGATCGGCACTGGGGACGGCTGCGCCCGACTTTCTGGCAGCGGCGGATTCGGCTTTCGTTTTAGCGGACATGCGACAAATACTTGGGAAAGTGAATTAAGTCTGCCAACGACCGTTCGATTGTCTCAGAAGATCGGTAAATCGTGGCATCGGCCAAACGGCCAGGATGTGACGAAACGTGCGATGCCGCGCGCGCAAAAGAAAGCGCCCCGGTCGGGGGCGCAATTTCGAAGCCCGCTGCACGCTAAAAGACGAGCGCGCCGTGAGACCTCGCGCTTATTGGCTGAAGAGCCGCCGCGTGGCCGGCGAGCCTGCTGGCATGCCCGCCTGCTCAAGCTTGGCGTACAGCGTCATTAACTGCTTTTCGATGTTGAGCAACGCGGATTCCGGCAACGGCCGGCGCTGATCGTCCACGACCCGCGCGCCGATACGCTCGGACAGCGACTTGGCGTAATCGCACATGAGCCTGAACGGCAGGATGTCTTCGTCCGCCACCGGCACGTCGAGCACCAGCGTGATCATCTGGCCGCCCTTGTACGTGAGGTCGTCACGCAGGAAGTTGGTATCGCCGAAAAGGAGCATGAAAACCGGGTTCTGCTTCGCATCCAGTTTCACGAAACGCGTGCCGTCGCGCGAGAGCAAAAGGCCGTCTTGCGAGGCCACCGCCTGCACGTAGTTGGCCGACCACGGCGCACCGTCGGACAGGATATTGATGGAGAGCTGCGCGTCGCACTGGGCGGCGAAGGCGTCCAGCTCGCGCGCCATGCCCACGGTTTCCATCATGTCCGGAAACTCGGGCGAACCGTCGATCGCATCGGCCAGACGCTGCACGCCGGTCACGAATTCGGAAAACTCGAGTTCGTTGAGCGGGCCACTGCGGTTTGCCAGTTGCGCGGCGGCACGCAACTCTTCATAACGCGCGCCGTTGCGCAGCAATTCCCAGGTCGAATCGCCCTCGGGCTTGCCTTCGATCGTCACGGGCTTGGTGCCCGCGCGACGCAGACGCTGCGCCAGCGGCAACACGCGGTCTCCCGCAACGGGTCCACCAAGGCGAATCGGCACGACGCAATCGATGCGGCGATCGACCAGCGCCGGCGGCGCCGACGAAATGGTGTTCGTGGCGGGCAAGGTCGGCTCGTTGCGTCCGTCTTCGTCGATGCTCGCGAGTTCCGCTTCATCGGCGGCGGTGGCTTCAGCCTGCAGATCGACGGCGGTATCAGCCGGAGCGATAGGCGCGGGCGCGACGGGCGCTGGCTCGGCCGCAAGGCTCACGCCGCCAAAACTCGGCTCGACGCGCGCTTCGCTCTCGCTCGAAACCGGCTCGCGACGCGGCTGGCGCACCGGTTCGATAAACGGTTGCTCGTCGTCCGTCTCTTGACGCGCGAGCGCGTCGGCTGCCTCGTCGGGCATCGGACGCGGCATCTTGCGGCGCACCTTGGCGCTCTGCCACGCGTTGTACACCACCACGCCGCCCACCACCACGGCTCCTGCTCCGATCAAACCGAGTGTCAACTCGTCCATGCACGCTCCATCGTTCTTTTGGGTTACGAAGCGCCGCGCGATCTGTCGCACGCATCGGACCGCGTTCCGGCATCACGCCTCGGGTCTTTTGCGCACCACTCCGCGCCTGCGCGCCTGGCCGGATCAGCGTCCGGCCTGCCACTCATTCAAATCCTGGTGCTGCGTCGCGCGCTTCAGCCGTTTTGGGCGAAGCCCGCCGCCGACTCCATGTCCACCGCGACGATGCGCGATACGCCCTGCTCCTGCATCGTCACGCCGATCAGTTGCTGCGCCATTTCCATCGCGATCTTGTTGTGCGAGATGAACAGGAACTGCGTCTTGACCGACATCGCGCGCACGAGATTCGCGAAGCGTTCCGTGTTGGCGTCGTCGAGCGGCGCGTCCACTTCGTCTAGCAGACAGAACGGCGCCGGGTTCAACTGGAACATCGCAAACACGAGCGCGGTCGCGGTGAGCGCTTTCTCGCCGCCTGACAGCAAGTGAATGGTCGAATTCTTCTTGCCGGGCGGCTGCGCCATCACCTGTACGCCAGCGTCCAGGATTTCGTCGCCCGTCATGATGAGCTTGGCCTGGCCACCGCCGAACAGCCGCGGGAACAGTTCGCCGAAGTGTCGGTTCACTTCGTCGAACGTGCCTTGCAATAGCGCGCGCGTTTCCTGGTCGATTCGCTGGATTGCATCTTCCAGCGTACCGATGGCGTCGTTCAGATCCGCCGATTGCGCGTCGAGGAACTGCTTGCGCTCGGTGGCCGCGACGAGCTCTTCGAGCGCCGCCATGTTGACCGGCCCAAGCGCTGTGATCGCGTTGTTCAGACGCGTGACTTCGCCTTGCAGATACGACGGCTTCATGTCCGGCGTGAGCTTCGCCTGCAGTTCGGCTTCGTCGACGCCCGCTGCCTGCAACTGTTCGACGAACTGTTCGCCACTGATGCGCGCGGCCTGCTCCTTCAACTGCAATTCGTTGATGCGGTCGCGCAGCGGCTGCAGCGAGCGTTCGGCGAGTAGCCGCTGTTCGTCGGAGGCACGCAGACGCGCCGTCAGATCGTCCAGTTCGACGCGCGCGGCGTGCAGCGCTTCCTCGCGTGCCGCGCGGACTTCGAGCGCGTCCTGCAAGCCCGTCTGCGCCGTCTGTTCGTTGATGGTTTCGAGTTCGGCGCGCGCATCTTCGAGCGATGCCGCCACGCGTTCGCTTTGGTCGTGCGCCGTGTCGATGTTGCGCTTGTATTCCTCGATCTTCGCGGCAAGACCGCGCGCGGCGAAACCCGCGTCGCTCGCGGCGCGTTCCAGTTCGCGCAGTTCCTGACGGGCGGCCGTGAGCGTTTCGTCGAGCGCTTCGAACGCCATCTGGTTGTCTTCGAAGCGCGCCTGCAATTGCGCGAGCTCCGTGTCGTGATGTTCGAACGCCGCCTCGGATTCGGCCCGCAGCGCGCGTTGTTCCTCGATCTGCCCGACGATTTCCTCGAGTTCCTCGCCAATCTGCGTGCTGCGCTGCGTGTAGCGCTCATGCGCCTGCGCGAGCTTCAGCACATCGAGTTGCAGCGCGTGGACGCGTTGCGTCGCGCGTTCAGCGGCGGCGCGGGCATCGGCAAGAGTTTGCGAGCCTTGGGTATGCGCGGCTTCTGCGCGTACCGCGTTGGCCTTTGCTTCGTCGGCGAGCAATGCCTGCGCGCGCACTTGCCGCGTGAGATTTTCGATATCCTGCGAACGCGCGAGCATGCCCGACTGCTCGGAATCGGCGGCGTACAGCTGCACGCCGACACGCGTCACCACATGCCCTGCCTTCACGATGAACGCGCCGCCTTCCGGCAATTGCGTGCGCGCCGCGAGCGCCTGGCCGATGTCGTCGGCGATGAAGGTCGTGGCGAGCCACTCGTTCAGCACCGCGCGCAAGCCCGGGTCGTCGATGCGCACGAGCGACAGCAATGGCCGCAAGCCTTGCGGCGTGTCGAGCGGCTTGCCGGCGACGGGCGGCGAATAGAACGCGAGCTTGGCGGGCGGCGCGTCGGCGGCGAAAGCCTTGACCCAGTCCAGATTCGATACTTCGAGCGCCGCCAGACGCTCACGCAGCACCGATTCGAGCGCCGCTTCCCAGCCCGCTTCGACATGCAGCTTCTTCCAGAGGCGCGGCAGCGCGCCGAGCTCGTGCTTGTCGAGCCACGGCTGGATCTTGCCTTCGGTCTGAACGCTTTCCTGAAGCTGCCGCAAGGCAGCAAGCCGCGCTTCGAGCTGATGATTCTGCGCGCTTTCGGCCTGTACGCGCTCCTGCGCCGCGCGGCGCTCGGCATCCAGACGCGGCACGGTTTCCTGCGCATCGGCGAGACGCGCCTGCGCTTCGCTCTGTACTTCCTCATGCTCGGCGAGCTGCATGCGCAGTTCTTCGAGTTGCGCTTCGTCGGGTGCGTCGAGTCCTTTCGATTCGGTCCTGAGCCGCTCCTCGCGCTGCTGCAACTGCTGAAGCTGCTGATCCGCGTTGCGCTGATGCGCCGCTTCGAGCTTCAACGCCTGCTCCGCGCGCGCGATGCCAGCGCGTTCTTCGTTCAGATGCGTCTGCGCGTCGCGCCAGCGGGCTTCGAGCGCCGGCAGTTCGTCATGCTTTGCGGCAGCGTTTTCCCGCGCGATGACTGCTTTCTCTTCGCCTTCCGCGAGCGCTTCCGATGCCGTGTCGATTGCGTCGCGCGCCTTTTGCGCCTGCATCTGCCATTGCTCGCGCTGCGCGTTGAGCGCGGCGATCTGAGCCTGCACGCGATTGCGCGATTCGACGATGAAGCGAATCTCCGCTTCCAGCCGGCTCACTTCGCCGTTGGCTTCGTAGAGCGCGCCTTGCGCGCCTTGCATGGCGTCGCTCGCGCTGTAGTGCGCGACACGCAGCGTCTCGAGTTGCGCTTCCACTTCGCGCAGACGCGCGGTCTGGGCTTCGAGTTCGATCTGCGCGTCGCGGATAGCGCGTTGCTGCCGCTCGGCCTCGTTGCCCGCTTCGTTCTTGCGCAAAAGCCACAACAGGCGCTGCTTTTCCTCGCCTTCGGCCTGCAGATCCTTGTACTTCGTCGCGACGACCGCCTGCGCTTCGAGCTTCTCGAGATTCGCGCCGAGCTCGCGGACGATGTCTTCCACGCGCGTCAGATTCTCGCGTGTATCGTGCAGACGATTCTCCGTCTCGCGGCGGCGCTCCTTGTACTTCGACACGCCCGCGGCTTCTTCCAGAAACACGCGCAGTTCTTCAGGCTTGGCCTCGATGATGCGCGCGATCATGCCCTGGCCGATGATCGCGTAAGCACGCGGACCTAAGCCCGTGCCGAGGAAGATGTCCTGGATGTCGCGGCGTCGCGCGGGCAGGTTGTTGATGTAGTAGCTGGAGGTGCCGTCGCGCGTGAGCACGCGCTTGACCGCGATCTCGCCGTATGCGCTCCATTGCCCGGCGGCGCGGCCGTCGCCGTTATCGAAGATCAGTTCGACGCTTGCCCGGCTGCCCGGCTTGCGCGCCGTGGAGCCGTTGAAGATGACGTCCTGCATCGATTCGCCGCGCAGTTCGGACGCGCGCGATTCGCCGAGCACCCAGCGCACGGCATCGATGATGTTTGACTTGCCGCAGCCATTCGGACCGACCACGCCGACTAACTGGCCGGGGACCTGGAAATGCGTGGGATCGACGAAGGACTTGAAGCCAGCGAGTTTGATCGAGGTCAGACGCACGGCGATTTCGCTGTTTGAGATGAATACGGAGGTAAATAGCAGACAGGCCGCACAGCGGCCCGTCGATCATGCTCGCCTTGAAGGCAGTCGAGGCCCGGGCATGAGCTTAAAGCCCTACCCGGCGAGCGGTCACCATCATACCATCGCCCGTCTCGATTTCTTTTTGCCTGCGCCTTCATCGCGCGATGTATTTTCAGCGGCTTCTTTTCGCTGCCGATGCACCCATGCCGACAGCACGCAAGCCGCCACGATGCACGCGCCGCCGGCCCATTCGCGCGGGCCCGGCACTTCATGCGCGAAGAGCCACGACGAGAGCGCGGTGACGACGAGTTCGAACAGCATGATGATCGACGCGCGATTGGCGGGGACGCGCGCCAGGCCGATCTGCACGATCATGTTGTTCACCGCGAGCACGACGCCGAGGCCCAGCACGATCGACGCGACCGTGCCCAATTGCGCGGCTGAAGGCGGCGCGGGCATCGGCTCGAACACGGTGACGAGCGAAGCGACGATAGCCGCGCCGCCGAAGATCACCGCCGTGCGCATCTCCGGCTTCATCGTAGGAAGCGTGCGCGTGATGCGCACCACCAGCACGTTGCTGATGGAAAAGCCCATGCCGCCCATGAGCCCCGCCCATTCCGCGAGATTGGCGGGCAACGGCAGGCCGAGTTCGGGCGACCACAGCATGGTGACCGCGCCCGCGAGCGACAGCAAGGACAGCGCGGCATCCACGCGAGTCAGGCGTTCCTTCAGGATGAAGTGCGCGAAGATCGCGGTCCAGGCGGGCGTGAGATAGAACAGCAGCAGCACGCGCATCACCTGACCGTGAATAGCGCCCCAGACGAAGCCGATGCTCGTCACGCCCGCCGCGAGTCCAAGCGCGAAGAGCAGCCAATGCCACGAAAGGCTCTTGATCGAGCGATGCCGGAACAGCAGCACGAAGAGACAGGCGACCGCGCTCGTGCTTGCGCTGGCGGCGGTGCCGGAAAGGCCCATGGCGGCGAGCATGCGCATGGGATACCACACGAGGCCCCAGACCGATGCGCCGATCATGATGGCGAGCGTCGGGCCGGCGTCGTGGAAGCGGCTGCTCATCGTGTTACTCCGGCCGGCTGCGCGATTGCGCGCATCTCATCGTGATCAACCGGCTGTACCAGTGCGCCTTTCATGAGGCTCATTATTCGTTTGTCCTTTGCTGCAACGCGTCCGGCATAAGGCCGCGCGCTATAATCTCTTGTTCTTGCGTGTGCATTTCGCGTGTTCGTCGTGTCGCGACGAAGCTCTTCTTCAAGCCCGCTGCACGCATGCGTCAGATGCCGTTCGCTCATACATACGTACAGACGCTTAACCGCATAACCGCAAACCGGTCACGCCGTGAATCCACTACTCCAGAAACTTCAGTCGTATCCGTTCGAAAAGCTGCGTCTGCTTTTTCAGGGCATCGAGCCGCGCGCGGGATTCACGCCGATCAGCTTCGGTATTGGCGAGCCGAAGCATCCCACGCCCGCGCTGATACGCGACGCCGTCATCGATTCGCTCGACGGCATGGCGAGCTATCCGGCAACGCTCGGCAGCGCGCCCTTGCGCGAAGCCATCGCCAAGTGGGTGATGACGCGCTACGGTCTGCCTTCGATCAATCCCGCCACCGAAGTGCTGCCCGTTTCCGGTTCGCGCGAAGCCTTGTTCGCGCTGGCGCAGACCGTTGTCGACAGCCGCGGCGCGAGTCACGCGGCGGCATCGGGCGAGCCGCCCATCGTACTCTGTCCGAACCCGTTCTATCAAATCTACGAAGGCGCGGCGCTGCTCGCGGGCGCCGAGCCTTACTTCGTCAATAGCGACCCGTCGCGCAACTTCGCGTGCGATTACTCGACGGTGCCCGAAGCAATCTGGGCGCGCACGCAACTGCTCTACGTGTGTTCGCCGGGCAATCCGACAGGCGCCGTGCTCACGCTCGACAACTGGCGCGAACTCTTCGCGCTGTCGGACAAGCACGGCTTCGTGATTGCCTCCGACGAGTGCTATTCGGAAATCTATTTCGACGAAGCCAACCCGCCGCTCGGCGGCCTCGAAGCCGCGCACAAGCTGAATCGCGGTTTCGAGCGTCTCGTCATGCTGTCGAGCTTGTCGAAGCGCTCGAACGTGCCCGGCATGCGCTCGGGCTTCGTCGCTGGCGACGCCGCTATCCTCAAAAGTTTCCTGCTGTATCGCACCTATCATGGCGCGGCGCTTTCGACGGTGTTTCAGAAAGCGAGCGTGGTCGCGTGGCAGGATGAAACGCACGTTCGCGACAATCGCGCGAAGTATCTGCGGAAGTTCGAAACCGTCACGCCCATGCTCGCCGAGGTGCTCGACGTGCGTCTGCCCGACGCCGCGTTCTATTTGTGGGCCAACGTCGCCAAGACCGGTCTCACGGATACCGAGTTCGCCGCGCGTCTGTACGCCGACTATAATGTGACGGTCCTGCCGGGGTCCTTTCTCGCCCGCACGGCGCACGGCACGAATCCGGGCGAAGGCTTCGTGCGCATCGCGCTCGTCGCCGGCGTCGAGGAATGTGTCGAAGGCGCCCGCCGCATCGTCGAATTCTGCCGCACGCTGTCGCCGGTCACGGCACCCGCTTCGCCGTGACGGGCGCGGCCAGTCCATCTCTCCATCATCCTCGATACCAACTATGTCGCAACAACTTCAGAGCATCATCGATCAAGCCTGGGAAAACCGCGCTGAACTGTCGCCCAAGGCCGCGCCCGCGGAAGTCCGCGAAGCCGTTGCCCATGCCATCGAACAACTGGACAAGGGCGCGTTGCGTGTCGCCGAAAAGCGCGACGGCGACTGGGTCGTGAATCAATGGCTGAAGAAGGCGGTGCTGCTGTCGTTCCGTCTCGAAGACAACGCGCCGATGCCCGCCGGCGGCTACTCGCAGTTCTACGACAAGGTGCCCTCGAAGTTCGCGAACTACACGCCCGAAGACTTCGCGGCAGGCGGTTTCCGCGTGGTGCCGCCGGCCATCGCGCGGCGCGGCTCGTTCATCGCGAAGAACGTAGTGCTGATGCCCTCGTACACCAACATTGGCGCTTACGTCGATGAAGGCACCATGGTCGATACCTGGGCCACCGTCGGTTCGTGCGCGCAGATCGGCAAGAACGTGCATCTGTCGGGCGGCGTAGGCATTGGCGGCGTGCTGGAGCCGTTACAGGCGAATCCGGTCATCATCGAGGACAACTGCTTCATCGGCGCGCGCTCGGAAGTGGTGGAAGGCGTGATCGTCGAGGAGAATTCGGTCATTTCCATGGGCGTGTATCTCGGCCAGAGCACCAAGATCTATGACCGCGAAACCGGTCAGGTGAGCTACGGCCGCATTCCGGCGGGCTCGGTGGTGGTCGCGGGCAACCTGCCTTCGAAGGACGGTTCGCATAGCCTGTATTGCGCGGTCATCGTCAAGAAGGTCGACGCCAAGACGCGCGCCAAGGTTGGCCTGAACGAACTGCTGCGAGGCGACTGATCGTGGCGAAGACAACGGTCGTGTACGGCATTCCCAATTGCGACACGGTGAAGAAAGCACGCGTGTGGCTGGAGGAACATGGCGTGCCGTTCGAGTTTCACGACTTCAAGAAAGCCGGTGTGTCGAACGCGCTGGTGCAGGACTGGCTGAAGGACGTGCCGCTCGACCAGCTCATCAACAAGCGCGGCACGACCTGGCGCGGGCTGTCGGACGTGCACAAGGCCGAAGCGGATACCACCTCGGGCGCCATTGCGCTCATGATCCACAAGCCGTCGATCATCAAGCGGCCGGTCGTCGTCGTGAACGGGCGCGTGAAGACGCTCGGCTTTTCGGCCGAGCAGTACGAGACGATCTTCGCATGATCCCGTGCGGTGACTTCGCTCTTCCGAGTCACTGACGCGCCACGAGTGCCGGCCCCCTGCGCCGGCATTTTTTATCGCATCAACGTCAAGACACCATGTCCGGCACCTTATCCCTCACCGAAGCATTGATCGAACGCGCGTCCGTCACGCCCGACGACCAGCATTGTCAGGCGCTGATGATCGAACGCCTCGCCGCGATCGGCTTTCACTGCGAAACCATCGCCTCGGGCGGCGTCACGAACCTGTGGGCGGTCAAGCGCGGCACGGACGGATCGCAAGGCAAGCTGCTTGCCTTCGCCGGCCACACCGATGTCGTGCCCACCGGCCCGCTCGAACAATGGACCTCGCCGCCGTTCGCCCCGGCGCAGCGCGACGGCAAGCTCTACGGGCGCGGCGCGGCGGACATGAAGGCCTCGCTTGCGGCGTTCGTCGTATCGAGCGAAGAGTTCGTCGCGAACCATCCGCTGCATCGCGGCTCGCTCGCCTTTCTCATCACGAGCGACGAAGAAGGCCCCGCCACCGACGGCACCGTGAAGGTTGTCGAAGCCTTGAAGGCGCGCGGCGAGCGACTCGATTACTGCATCGTCGGCGAGCCGACTTCGAACGCCACGCTCGGCGACATGGTCAAGAACGGCCGGCGCGGCTCGATGACGGGCAAGCTCTTCGTCAAGGGCGTGCAAGGGCATATCGCGTATCCGCATCTCGCGAAAAATCCGGTGCATGCGCTCGCACCGGCGCTTGCCGAACTCGTGGCGGAGCGCTGGGACGACGGCAACGAATACTTTCCGCCGACCACGTGGCAAGTCTCGAACCTGCATTCCGGCACGGGCGCGACCAACATCATTCCCGGCCACGCGGACCTGATGTTCAACTTCCGCTTCTCGACCGCGAGCACGGTCGAAGGTCTGCAAAGCCGCGTGCAAGCCATTCTCGACAAGCACGGCCTCGATTACGACCTGACCTGGACCGTGAGCGGCCTGCCCTTTTTGACGCCGCGCGGCGAACTCTCCGAGGCGCTCGAAAAAGCGATCCGCGACGAAACCGGCGTGGCGACGGAACTGTCGACCACGGGCGGCACGTCGGACGGGCGCTTCATCGCGCGCATCTGCAAACAGGTGATCGAATTCGGTCCGCCGAACGGCACCATCCATAAGATCGACGAACATGTCGAAGTGCGATTCATCGAGCCGCTGAAGAACATCTACCGCCGCGTGCTCGAACAACTCGTCGCTTAAAGCCTCTACCCGTCACACAAGGAGCCATTCGATGGCGCTGCCCTTCACCACCCTGCGCGACTTGCTGCGCTTTGGCGTTACGCGCTTCACAGAGGCCGGACTCTCGTTCGGCCACGGTTCGACCAACGCCTATGACGAAGCCGCGTATCTGATTCTGCATACGCTGCATCTGCCGCTCGACACGCTCGACCCGTTTCTCGACGCGCGCCTGCTCGACACCGAAATCGACGCCGTCATGAAAGTAATCGAGCGCCGCGCGAAGGAACGCGTGCCCGCCGCCTACATCACGCAGGAAGCGTGGATGCACGGACACCGTTTCTACGTCGATGAGCGCGTGATCGTGCCGCGTTCGTTCATCGGCGAATTGCTGCAGGACGGCTTGCAACCTTACGTGGCCGACCCCGACCAGGTCACGCGCGTGCTCGAACTCTGCACCGGTTCGGGCTGCCTCGCGGTGCTCGCGGCGCAGGCGTTCGAAAACGCCGATATCGATGCCGTCGACATCTCCGCCGATGCGCTCGCGGTCGCGCGCCGCAACGTCGACGACTACGAACTCGACGAACGCATCTCGCTTTACGAAGGCGACCTGTATGCGCCGCTGCCGCAAGACGCGCGCTACGAAGTGATCATCACGAACCCGCCATACGTCAACGCCACCGCCATGCAGTCGCTGCCCGAGGAATATCGCCACGAGCCGGCACTCGCGCTCGCGGGCGGCGCGGACGGCATGGACGTGGTGCGGCGTATCGTGCACGAGGCGAGCAAGTGGCTGACCGAAGACGGCGTGCTCGTCGTCGAGATCGGCAACGAACGCGCCAATGTCGAAGCGGCGCTCGGCGGTCTCGATCTAATCTGGCTCTCGACCAGCGCTGGCGACGACAACGTGTTCCTGATCCAGGCCGCCGACCTGCCGGCCTGAGCCTTCAGCGGCGTTGTTTCAACGCAAGCGCGGTCCTTTCCGGGCCGCGACTTGCGCCCAAGGTTCGGTAATATGACGCATCCTCGCGGCAGCGCATTTGCTGTCGCGCCGTGCAGGCTGCACGCGTCGTCATCGGACCAACGGCATTCCATGCAAGCAGCAGACTGGCTACACCTCGGCACGCTCGTGATAGCCGCGCATGTGCTCGGCGTGATCGCGGCGATTCACGCCATCATCAATACGCGCACCTCGCAGGGCGCGGTGGCGTGGGCGGTGTCGCTCGTGGCCATGCCTTACTTCACGCTCATTCCTTATCTGTTTCTCGGCCGTAGCAAGTTCGCGGGTTATATCGACGCGCGTCGGCTCGAAATCGAGATTCTGCGCAGCCGCTCGAAACCCGCCGAATGGGACTCGACGGATCGCAGCGACGCGCCTCAGCCGCTCCCGATTCATCGCGACGAAGCCGGCGCGCTGCTCGACGCGTCGGGCGTGCGCGGCGAGATCGCGCCGGGACCGGCGAGCTATCTCGGCAATCCGACCATTCGCACTTTGCAGCGCCTGTCGGGCATGCCGTTCCTGCGCGGCAACTCGGTGCGCGTGCTCGTCAACGGCGACGCCACGTTCTCCGCGATTCTCTCCGCCATCGAATCGGCCGAGCACTATGTCGTCGTGCAGTTCTTCATCGTGCGCGCCGATGCGCTCGGCGAGTTGCTCAAGGAAATGCTCATCGCGCGGGCGAAAGCGGGCGTGCGCGTCTATTTTCTCTACGACAGCATCGGCAGCTTCGACTTGCCGCATCGCTACGTGAATGCGCTGCGTGCGAGCGGCGTACAGGCGCATCCGTTCGCGGCCAAGCGCAAGTTCGTGCACCGCTTCCAGATCAACTTCCGCAATCACCGGAAGATCGTGGTGGTCGACGGCAAGCGCGCGTTCGTCGGCGGACACAACGTGGGCGTCGAGTATCTCGGCGGCAATCCACGCCTCACGCCCTGGCGCGATACCCACGTCGAGGTGCGCGGCCCCGCCGTGGCGAGCATCCAGTTCGTTTTCACGGAAGATTGGTACTGGGCCACGCAACGCCTGCCCGAGCTCGGCCCCGCGCCGCATTCGGACGAAAACATGCACTGCATGGTGTTGTCGAGCGGCCCGGCCGACAAACAGGAAACCTGTTCGCTCTTCTTCGTCGAGGCGATCAACGCGGCGCGCCAACGTGTCTGGATCACCTCGCCCTATCTGATTCCCGACGAAGCCGTATTCTCCGCGCTGCGCCTTGCCGTGATGCGTGGCGTCGATGTACGCATCCTGATTCCGAGCCGGCGCGATCATCGCGTGGTGTTCGCGGCATCGAAGCTGTATGCCTACGATTTGTTGCAGGCGGGCGTGCGCATATTCCGCTACAAGCCGGGTTTTCTGCATCAAAAGGTCGTGCTCGTCGACGATGTCGGCGCGGCCATCGGCAGCGCAAATCTCGACAACCGCTCCTTTCGCCTCAATTTCGAGGTCATGGTGCTGACCGTCGACAACGCTTTCGCGCGTGAAGTCGAAAGCATGCTGCTCGCCGACTTCGCGCTTTCGTATGAGATCGACCGCGAGGACTATCGCGGCGCGGCGTCCTGGCGACGCATGGCCATGCACGTGGCGCGCCTCTTCTCGCCTATCCTTTAAGGCGCTACAGCAGTTTTTCGATGTCCTCGGCAATCGACTCCGGTTTCGTCAGCGACGCGTAGCGCTTCAGGATGTCGCCGTTGCGGTTCACGAGAAACTTCGTGAAGTTCCACTTGATGACCTCGGTGCCGAGCACGCCCGGTTCCTTCGATGTCAGATATTTGAAGAGTGGATGCGCATGCGGCCCCTTGACGTCGATCTTCGCGAACATCGGGAACGTGACGCCGTAGTTCTTTTCGCAGAAGCTGCCGATCTGCGTGGCATCGCCCGGTTCCTGCGCGCCGAACTGGTTGCAGGGAAAACCGAGCACTTCGAAACCGCGCGCCGCGAAGCGCTCATAGACTTCCTGCAGACCCTTGTATTGCGGCGTGAAGCCGCATTCGCTCGCGGTGTTCACGATCAAAAGCACCTTGCCGCGATACTGGTCGATGCCCACCGTCTCGCCGCCCAGCGTCTCGGCCTTGAACGCGTAAATGTCGTCGCTTGCTGCACTCATGAGTTGCTCCCGCTGGAAAGATTCGAAGAAAGGCGATGCTACTACCGCGCGCCACTTACCGCCATTGGCCGAACGGACGACCCCCCGGCGCTTCGTGGCCGCAGTCTAAAATAGCGGTTTCCCTCATGCCGCGCCGCCATTTCCCGTGATTCGCTTCAACCAGTTCAGCCTCTCCCGCGGCACCAAGCCGCTTTTCGAAGAGACCAGTTTCACGCTCAATCCGGGCGAGAAAGCCGGTCTCGTCGGCGCGAACGGCGCGGGCAAATCCACGCTCTTCTCCGTGTTGCGCGGCGAGTTGCACGCGGACGGCGGCGATTTCGCGCTGCCGCCTTCGTGGCGCATTGCGCATGTCGCGCAAGAAACGCCCGCCGTGGACCGCACGGCGCTCGACTACACGCTCGACGGCGACACGCGACTGCGGGCTATCGAGGCACGCATCGCGGCGGCTTCGGCGGCGCATGACGGCGCGGCCGAAGCCGAAGCCCACGCCGCTTTCGCCGATGCCGACGGCTACACCGCGCCCGCGCGCGCCGAAACGCTGTTGCTCGGCCTGGGCTTCACGCTCGCGCAGACACGCGAACCGGTGACGAGCTTCTCGGGCGGGTGGCGCATGCGCCTGAATCTGGCGCAGGCGCTGATGTGTCCGTCCGACCTCTTGCTGCTCGACGAACCCACGAATCACCTGGACCTCGATGCAATCATCTGGCTCGAAGACTGGCTCGGCCGTTATCCCGGCACGCTCGTCGTGATTTCGCACGACCGCGAATTTCTTGATGCGGTCTGCAATGTCACGCTGCATCTTGAGAATCGTCAGATCAAGCGCTACGGCGGCAACTACAGCCAGTTCGAAGTGCTGCGCGCGCAGCAGCTCGCCTTGCAGCAGAACGCCTACGAAAAGCAGCAGAGAACGGTGGCGCATCTGCAGAGTTTCATCGACCGCTTCAAGGCCAAGGCGACCAAGGCGAAGCAGGCGCAAAGCCGCGTCAAGGCGCTGGAGAAGATGGAGCTGATCGCGCCCGCGCATGCGAGCTCGTCGTTCACGTTCGAGTTCCGCGCACCCGACGCCGCGCCCAATCCGATGATGGTCATGGAAGACGTGCGCTGCGGCTATCGCACCGAGGGCATCGAGATTCCAATTGTCGAAGGCGTGACGCTGTCGATTCAAAACGGTCAGCGCATCGGCTTGCTCGGCGCGAACGGGCAGGGTAAATCGACGCTCATCAAGACGCTCGCCGGCACGCTTGCCGCGCTGTCGGGCAGCGTGCGGCAAGGCAAGGGCTTGAAGATTGGCTACTTCGCGCAGCATCAGCTCGAAACGCTGCGTCCCGACGACTCCGCCATTCAGCATCTCGCGCGGCTTGCGCCCGACACGCGCGAGCAGGAACTGCGCGACTTTCTCGGCAGCTTCAACTTTTCGGGCGAAATGGCGACCGCGAAAATCGCGCCGTTTTCCGGTGGCGAAAAGGCGCGGCTCGCGCTGGCGCTCATCATTTGGCAGAAGCCGAATCTGCTGCTGCTGGACGAGCCGACCAATCACCTCGACCTCGAAACCCGCCACGCGCTCACCATGGCGCTCGCGCAGTTCGAAGGCACGCTGATCCTCGTGTCGCACGACCGGCACTTGCTGCGCGCGACGACCGACACCTTCATGCTGGTGGCGAAGCATCGTCTAAGTCCGTTCGACGGCGATCTCGACGATTATCGCGACTGGCTGCTGCAACACGCCGCCGAAACGCGCGCGGCGGCAAAGGACGCCAATGGCGCGTCGTCCACGAACGCAGACACGCAGGACAGCGCGCAGAACCGCAAGGAACAGCGCCGTCTGGAGGCGCAGGAGCGGCAGAAGCTCGCGCATCTGAAGAAGCCGCTGCAGTCGCGCATTGCGAAGATAGAAAAGGAAATGGATGCGCTGAACGCGGAGAAAGCCACGCTCGATGCGTTCGTCGCCGATCCCGCGAGTTACGAGGCCGCGATGAAGACGAAGCTAACCGACACCATTCGCCGGCAAGGCGAAGTCGGCGCGCGGCTGGAGGCGCTCGAAATGGAGTGGCTGGAAGCGCATGAAGAGCTTGAGCAGATCGGGTGATGACTTTGCGGCGCGCTGATCCAGCGGCCGGACTCACGTAGCTTCGCGTGCCTGGCGCGCCGCAAGCCTTCGAACGCCACCGTGCTTCGTAGGAAGCGCAACCCTTCACAGATCGACACGCAACACGTTCACCCACGCCGCCGCCATGAATTTCACCTTCGCGGCAAGGTCTGCCTTGGTTGCCGTTCGTCATCGACGAGCACGTGCTTGCGCCCCGTCACATGGCGGCGGATAGTCGCGACGACTTCGTCCTCGGTGGCATCGGCCGCGACGACACGACGCGAAATCTGCCCTTCACCGTCGATCCATTCGACGATCCGGCATCCGCCACCGAAAGGCTGCTGCAGCGGCGCGGAGACACGGCACCCGCGCAGATGAAACGCGGGCTTGGGCCGCGTTGATTTGATGTGGTTCAAAGCGTGGTCCTCTCGATCCTTGCAATCACTTCGCCTGTGTCGAGACAGCAGACGAAGTCGGCCGGTTCCGTAGCCCTGTAAGGATAAGAAGATCGCGCGCGAATCAGGTTACATATCGACGCGACATTTTTACGCCGCATTACGAAGCTCTGACCAAGCGCGCCAGGAGCTCACTCCAGGTCGCGCACGCGGTCGATCGCTTCCTCGATCCGATCCACCGCGATCACGTTCAGCCCGTCGATAGGCTGCTTCGGCGCGTTGGCCTTCGGAATCAGCGCGGCCGAAAAGCCCAGCTTGGCCGCTTCCTTGAGCCGGTCTTGTCCGCGTGGCGAAGGCCGGATCTCGCCGGCGAGTCCCACTTCGCCGAACGTGATGAGGCCCTTCGGCAGCGGCTTGTTGCGCATCGACGAATGGATGGCGAGCAGCACGGCGAGATCGGCCGCGGGTTCGGTGATCTTCACGCCGCCGACGGCGTTCAGGAACACGTCCTGATCGAAACACGCGATGCCCGCGTGCCGATGCAGCACCGCGAGCAAGAGCGCGAGCCGGTTCTGTTCGAGCCCGACCGCAAGGCGTCGCGGATTGGGCACGTGCGCGGTGTCGACGAGCGCCTGTACCTCGACGAGCAAGGGCCGCGAGCCTTCCTGCGTCACCAGGACGCACGACCCCGGCACGCTCTGCTCGTGCTGCGACAAAAAGAGCGCCGACGGATTCGCCACGCCGCGCAAGCCGCGCTCGGTCATGGCGAACACGCCGAGTTCGTTGACCGCGCCGAAGCGGTTCTTGAAGGCGCGCACGAGCCTGAACGACGAGTGCGTATCGCCTTCGAAGTACAGCACCGTATCGACGATATGTTCCAGCACGCGCGGCCCCGCGAGGCTGCCTTCCTTGGTCACGTGGCCGACCATGATGATCGCGGTGCCGGTCTGCTTGGCGATGCGCGTCAACTGCGCCGCGCATTCGCGAACCTGCGCGACCGAGCCGGGCGCGGAGGTGAGCGCTTCGGAATAGATGGTCTGAATCGAATCGATGACCGCGACTTCCGGCCGTTGCTCGTCGATGGTCGCCTGGATTTTTTCGAGCTGGATTTCCGCGAGCAAGCCGAGGTCGCCGACGGCGCTGTCCCGCGCGCCCGTCAGGCCGAGCCGCGCCGCGCGCAACGCAATCTGCGCGCCGGATTCCTCGCCGCTCACGTAGAGCGCGCGCCGCTCGCGGGCGATTTCCGCAAGCGATTGCAAGAGCAACGTCGATTTGCCGATGCCCGGATCGCCGCCGATCAACACCACGCCGCCGGGCACGAGACCGCCTCCGAGCACCCGGTCGAATTCGCCGACGCCCGTGGTGAAACGCGGCACGTCGGAGGCCTCGATGTCGGCGAGCCGCTGCACCGGCGAACTCTTCGCGAGCGCCTGGAAGCGATGCGCCGAAGCGCCCTGCTCCACCGACTCCACGAGCGTATTCCACGCCCCGCACGCGGCACACTGGCCGGTCCATTTCGGCGCTTGTCCGCCGCATTCGCTACAGATATAGAGCGTCTTTGCTTTCGCTGCTTTTGCCACGCGCTGCCTTGCTATAAGTCCGGTTGAAGTTCGATGCCTGGATTATTCCGCGCGCACCGGCACGCGTTGCGCGATCGCGCACATCAATTCATAGCCGATGGTGCCGCACGAAGAGGCGACATCGTCGATAGGCAGATTCGGGCCCCACAGTTCGACGCGCGAGCCGATGCCCGCATGCGGAACCGGCGTGAGATCGACCGTGAGCATGTCCATGGACACGCGGCCGACGAGTTTCGTCCTCACGCCATCGACGATAACGGGCGTGCCTTCCGGCGCCACGCGCGGATAACCGTCCGCATAACCGCACGCCACCACGCCGATGCGAATGGCCTGTCCCGCCGTGTAAGTGGAACCGTAACCGATGCTGCTGCCCGCCTCGACCGTCTGCACGGCGATCAGCTCGGACGAAAGCGTCATGGCCGGACGCAGCCCGAGATTCGCGACATCGGCCGTCACGCCCGACGGCGACGCGCCATACAAAATGATGCCGGGCCGCACCCAGTCGAAGTGCGCGGCCGGATGCCACAGGACCGCCGCCGAGTTCGACAGGCTGCGCGCCCCCGCAATGCCTTCCGCGCCGCGTTCGAACGCCGCCAGCTGATGCGCGACGCCGCGTTCGCTGTCGGCATCGGAAAAATGGGTCATGAGCGTGATCTGCCCGATGCCCTGCACCGCCCGCGCCCGCTCCCACGCGGCGCGGAACCGCTCGGGCACGTAGCCGAGCCGGTTCATGCCGCTATTCATCTTCAACTGGATATTGATCGGCTTGGACAGCCGCGCCATTTCCAGCATGCGCAATTGCTCGTCGCAATGCACGGCCGTGGTTAGGCTGTAGCGGTCGATCACGTCGATATCGGTCGGCCGGAAGAAGCCTTCGAGCAGAAGAATCGGCCCGGCCCAACCCAATTCACGCAACTTTACGGCTTCTTCGAGGTCCAGAAGCCCGAAGCCGTCCGTTGCCCGAAGTCCGGGGAACGCTCGCGCAAGTCCGTGGCCATAAGCATTGGCCTTGACGACAGCCCAGATTTTGGATTTCGGCGCGTGCTTTCGTGCGACGGAGAGATTGTTGGCGAGTGCGGCGGTGTGAATGGTGGCGGAAAGGGGGCGCGGCATGAGCGTGTGTGGAATTGCGGTTCGGGCAGTCGGAAGGGCGAGCATACGCCAGCGTGGCATTGCGTGCTGCGGGTCTCAAAGACGCCTTGCGAATCAGTATCTTAAGAACAAACTCGCGGACGATCGTCTGTTTTTCGAGCGTCATCGAGATTACTGCTAGTCAGAATGCGCCTATTTTCGTGTTATAAAGCCGTGCGCACAACCCATTTCGAAAGGCATAAGCCCGATCGCAAGACAAGCGGCATGTCCGGCGGGCGGGGCGGATCACCCGCAGTGAGGAAAGCTTCGGATCAGATGAAAAAAGGTTTTTACACCATCATGGCCGCGCAGTTTTTCTCATCGCTGGCTGACAACGCTCTCCTGATTGCTGCCATTGCACTGCTGAAAGACCTTCACGCCCCGAACTGGATGACGCCGCTCCTGAAGCTGTTCTTCGTGCTCTCCTACGTGGTACTCGCGGCTTTCGTCGGCGCTTTCGCGGACTCGCGGCCCAAGGGCCGGGTGATGTTCGTCACCAATTCCATCAAGGTCGTCGGCTGCATCACCATGCTGGTGGGCGCGCATCCGCTACTGGCCTACGGCATCGTGGGCTTCGGCGCGGCGGCCTACTCGCCCGCGAAGTACGGAATTCTCACCGAACTGCTGCCCGCCGACCGGCTCGTTGCCGCCAATGGCTGGATAGAAGGCACCACGGTCGGGTCGATCATCCTGGGCACGGTCATGGGCGGCGCGCTCATCAGTCCGCATATTGCCGGGCATCTGCTCAGTCTGCACATTCCGAAAGTCAATACGCCCGCCGAAGCCGCCATGCTCGTGATCGTGCTGATGTATGTGATCGCCGCGATCTTCAACCTGCGCATTCCCGACACCGGCGCGCGTTATCCGAAGCAGGAAACGCGGCCGATCAAGCTCATCACCGATTTCGCCGGTTGCTTCGTGACGCTCTGGCACGACAAGCTCGGACAAATTTCGCTCGCGGTCACCACGCTCTTCTGGGGCGCGGGCGCGACCTTGCAGTTCATCGTGCTGAAATGGGCCGAAGTGTCGCTCGGCATGACGCTCTCGCAGGCCGCCATCTTGCAGGCGGTGATCGCGGTGGGCGTCGCGGTCGGCGCGGTGCTCGCGGCGGCGCGCGTGCCGCTCAAGCGCTCGCTGTCGGTGTTGCCGGTGGGCATCATGATGGGCATCGCCGTCATGCTGATGGCGTTCTACACGCGTCACCTCTTTCCCGCGCACTGGGGCATCTACTTCGGCAAGATGCACTTTCCGGGGTATCTGCTCGTCGCCTATTTGTTCCTGATGATCGTCGGCGGCTTGTCGGGCTTCTTCGTCGTGCCGATGAACGCGCTGCTCCAGCATCGCGGGCACGTGCTCTTGTCGGCGGGCCATTCGATCGCCGTGCAGAACTTCAACGAGAATCTCTCCGTGCTCGTCATGCTGTGCCTCTACGCCGTGCTGGTGTGGCTCGACGTGCCGATCCAGTTCGTGATCGTGCTGTTCGGCACCTTCGTGTGCCTGATGATGTACTTCGTCATGCGGCGGCATCAGGCGAATCAGCGCGCGTTCGATTCCGTCGCGCTGATCGGCGAAGCGCGGCATTGAAGGCGCGCGGCACGCTTTGCTCGTAGCATCGGCTAATCTTCTTCCATCATGCTTTCCGCCGATCTCTATTCCTTCGTCACGCGCGTGCGCGGTCATGCGCCGCTCGTGCATTGCCTGACGAATCTCGTCGTCACCAACTTCACGGCCAACGTGCTGCTTGCCGTCGGCGCCGCGCCGGCCATGGTCGTCGCGCGCGAGGAAGTCGGTGAATTCGCGCCGATCGCGGGCGCGCTCTCCGTCAATCTCGGCACGCTCGACGTCCCGCAGTCCCGCGCGATTCGTGCCGCCGTCGATGCCGCCAACGGCGCCGGCAAGCCGTGGGTGCTAGACCCGGTCGCGGTCGGCCCGCTCACGTTCCGCACGGAATTCGCGCTCGAACTGCTCGATCTCACGCCAGCGGTCATACGCGGCAACGCATCCGAGATCATCAGTCTCTCGGGCGGCGCTGCAAGCGGACGCGGCGTGGACAGCACCGCCGCCACCGACGCCGCGCTCGACGCCGCCCAGATCCTCGCGCTCAGGACGCAGGCAGTCGTCGCGGTGACGGGCGCCACCGACTACATCACCGATGGCCGGCAGGTCGTCGCGCTGTCGAACGGCTCGCCGCTGATGACGCGCGTAACCGGCGTGGGCTGCGCGCTCTCGGCGACGGTCGCGGCGTTCATCGCCACCGCGACATCGCGCGATGAACACTTCGCGGCGACGGTCGCAGCCATCGCCTATACGACGATTGCGGGCGAACTCGCCGCGCGCGATGCCGCCCTGCCCGGCAGTTTCGCGGTCGCGTATCTCGACCGGCTGGCCTCACTCGACGAGAACGCGTTCGGGCAGACGCTCGTCATGCGCGACGTCGCGCTTTCCTGATCGCTCGGCAAATGCGGCCTTCCTTCGATCTTTCGCTTTATCTCGTGCTCGATCCCGTGCAGTGCGGCGGACACGCTGCGGCGCTTGCCGTGGCGCGCGCGGCGCTCGAAGGCGGCGCGACCATCTTGCAATTACGCGCGCCCGAGTGGCACAAGCGCGCGTGGTACGAGCTCGCGCGCGATCTGCTGCCGCTCACGCATGCGCATGGCGTGCCGCTCATCATCAACGATCAGGTGGATGTCGCGCTCGCAGTCGGCGCCGATGGCGTGCATGTCGGGCAGCGCGATCTGCCGGCCGACGCCGTGCGACGCTTGCTGGGCGCGGATGCGATCATCGGTTTGTCGGTGGCCGATCGCGCCGAACTCGACGCGGCGAACGCGCTACGAGGAACCGTCGATTACCTCGGCGCGGGACCGGTGTACGCCACGCCGACGAAGACCGATGCATCGGCGCCATGCGGTATCGATGGCCTGGCTGCGCTCGTCGCCGATGCGTGTTTGCCCACGGTGGCGATCGGCGGCATTCAGACGCACAATGCCGCGGATGTCATGCGCGCGAAACCCGCGGGTCTTGCCGTCGTCTCCGCAATCTGCAAGGCGGCCGATCCCCGCGACGCGTCGCGCGTCTTGCGCGAGATCATCGAACGCGCCTGAACCTCACCGTCACCTTATGGCCGATACGAAAACCATCCCCAACGTGCTCACCATCGCCGGTTCCGACTCGGGCGGCGGCGCGGGTATCCAGGCCGATCTGAAAGCGTTCTCCGCGCTCGGCGCGTACGGCGCAAGCGTCATCACGGCGCTCACGGCGCAGAACACGTGCGGCGTCACGGCCGTGCATGCGCCGGAAGCGGCGTTCATCACCGCGCAACTCGATGCCGTGTTCGACGACATTCGCATCGACGCGGTGAAGATCGGCATGCTGGCGAACGCGGATATCGTGCGCGCTGTCGCCGATGCGCTCAGGCGGCATAAGCCGACGCATGTCGTGCTGGATACCGTGATGATTTCCAAGAGCAATCACGCGCTCCTCGCGCCGGAAGCGGTGGCGGCGTTGCGTGACGAACTGCTTCCGCTTGCCACGCTGGTGACGCCGAATCTGCCGGAGGCGGCGGCGCTGCTCGGCTCGACGATAGCCGTCGACGAAGACGAAATGGTCCGTCAGGGCGAAGCGCTGCGCTCGCTCGGCGCGCGCGCGGTGCTGATGAAAGGCGGCCATCTTGTTTCGGCCGATAGTCCCGACTGGCTCGTCGAGGCAAGCGGTTCGATGCGGCTTAACGGTGTGCGCGTGCCGCTCAAGAATACGCACGGGACGGGATGCACGTTGTCGTCGGCGATTGCGGCGCTGATTCCACAAACGGACGATCTCGCGAGCGCGGCGGCTGAAGCGAAGCGCTATCTCACGGGAGCGATCGAAGCGAGCGCGCGGCTCGATGTCGGGCACGGCGTCGGGCCGGTGCATCATTTTTATCGCTGGTGGTAGCGGTCGGCGCGCGCCTGAACGCTCTATAACCGCGCCGCCGCAAAGATCCGCGCGCGCTCCGGCCAGTCGTCCGGCACGATAAAGCCGCGCGATTCCTCGCTCCAGTTGCCCGCTTCATCGCGTCGATAAGCCGCGATCATCGTCGGCATGGCAATCTCTTGCAGACGCGCATGAATCACCGATGCCTCGGCCAACAACGCGTTCGCATCGTCTGCGCGGAGCCGCCGCGAAGCCAGCCACGCGAGTCGTGGCTGCACGATCCACGCGCGCTCATCGTGGGCATTGCTTGCCGTGCCACGCTTCTCGCGCCAGTCGGATGCCGTCATCCACCAGCCGCGCAAATGCTGCTCGCCGATTTCAGGCGCGCTCGCGACGCCTTCATCGCGATAAAAGAGACGCCCCTTGATGAACAAGCGCGGCTCCCACGGTCCTTCGTAACCCAGCGCGATGAACTCAGGACGCGCCGTCAGCGTGGACTGATGCGTCAGCAAGCGCGCATGTTTCAGATCGAAGCGATCCTGCAAGTTCGGTCCCACGTAGTCGGAAAGTCGTGAACTTGGCGACGCGGCGTCAGCGCCGACGTTTTGCGCGGCGCGTTCACCGACGAAGCGATCCGGCAGACGCGCACCGGACGGCGCGTCGATCTCGCCACCACCTTGCGCGGCGCGTTCACCGACAATGCGGCCTGGCAGACGCGCGCCTGACGGCGCGTCGAGATCGCCACCGCCTTGCGCGGCGCGTTCACCGACGAAGCGATCTGGCAGACGCGCACCGGACGACGCGTCGATATCGCCACCGCCTTGCGCGACAGGTTTGCCGATATGCAAATAAAACTTCACCGCGAGTTCCCAATGCAGCCGCGCGCCGTCCGCCGTTTCGAGCAGAAAATCGCATTCGCCGATAGTGCGACGCTGACGCCGTATCTGCACGTTCGCGGCGATCAGGCGCGCCGCCGGCCCGTGCGCAAGGAAGAATTCCAGCAGGCTTTCCGCATAGATGCCGAGCCGCGTGCTCTTTGGATTGCGCGTGTGGGCGTGGAGCGCGTCGGGCGCGGCATCGAGTTCGGCGAGCCACGCGAGCGTCGTTCGCCGCATTGCTTCGGAGTCGAAGGGATGAGCGAGCCGCGCGCCCGCATGATGCTCGTCGAGCAGGTCCGGCGAGAGTAGCAGCCACGCCAGATCCCGCACCGTCGTGTCGCCGAAACCATCGACGATGCGCGCGAAATCCGGCGATGGCGCCGACATCAGCGGCCGCCCTTTCGTCCTTCCTGCGCGCCCGCCTCGACGCCGAGCGCGGCGAGCGCATCCCGATACGTGCCGCGCGCGAGGCACAGATCCGCCCAGGCCTTGGCCTTGTCGGGCAGGCTGCGCAGCAGATACGCGGGGTGATACGTGACCACCACCGGCACGCCGCGATATTCATGCACGCGGCCGCGCATCGACGCGATGCTGCCGTCCGTCTTGAGAAGACTCTGCGCCGCGAAGCGCCCGAGCGCGACGATGATTTTCGGCTTCACGAGCTCGACCTGACGTTGCAGATAAGGCTCGCAGCGCGCGACTTCCTCGGGTTCCGGATTGCGATTGCCGGGCGGACGGCACTTCAACACGTTGGTGATGAAGACGTTCGACTCGCGCGACAGTTCGAGCGCGCGCAGCATGTTGTCGAGCAGCTTGCCGGCCTGGCCGACGAACGGTTCGCCTTCCTTGTCCTCGTTCTCGCCGGGCGCCTCGCCGATGAGCAGCCAATCCGCTTCGCGGTCGCCAACGCCGAACACCGTGTTGGTGCGGCGCTCGCACAGGCGGCAACGTTCGCAACCGGCAACGCGCGCGGCGAGCGTGTCCCAATCGAGCGTATGGATGTCGCTCGGGGCGTCGGCTGCGGCGGGCGACGGTGCGTAAAACGGCGCATCGTCGGTCCACGGGAGATCGTCGTAGGCTTCGAAAGGGGCTTCGTGGTCTTGAGGCGGCCTTGGTTCGCGATCGGCGCGAGTGACGGCTTCGGCTTCGGATTCGCGTGTGCGCGGTTGGTGGGCCGAAGCCTCAGGCGATGCGTCTTGCGCACGACCCTCAGGCGCTTGATTCGGCAGCGCATCGCCAGAAGTTGGGCTCGCCACATCTCCCCGACGCGTCGCCGATGCATCGTGTGGATTGGCTGCCGGAAGAGGCGTCAACCGCGCCTCCGATGTTTTCGAAGCCAACGATGCCGCCTTATCCGCATCCGGACTTGCCACTTCGCCACGCAACGAACGCGAAAGCCGCGCCTCGACTGCAACATCCGATGGCAACGTCAAGGAAGCCGAAGACGCGCCACCCGCGTCGCTCACCCGCCGCCGCACCCACACCGGCCCGAAGCCGAGTTCTTCCACAAGCAGATCATCGAGCGCCATGCGCACTCTCCTTCGGAAACGACAGACGCATGACGATTGCGTCCTCGCGCGAACGGTGCCGCGCGGGATAATAATTTTTCCGGCGCCCGATGGCCACGAAGCCAAAGCGCTCGTAAAGCTGAATGGCACGCGGGTTCGACGGCCGCACTTCGAGCAACACGCCTTCGAGCTTTTCCGTGCGCGTGATGCGCACCGCCTCGCGCAACAGCGTGAGCCCCGCTCCAGCGCGCTGCGCACTCGGCGCGACGCACAGGTTGAGCAGATGCATTTCATCGACGACCGGCATCAGCACGCAATAGCCGATGAGCGTGCCCGTCACATGCCGCAAGCACACGCCGTAATAACCATTGCGCAACGAGTCCTGAAAATTGCCGCGGCTCCACGGAAACTCGTACGCCATCTTTTCGACGGCGGCGACTTCGTCGAGATCGGCCTCGGTCATCGGCGTCAAATACCGGTCTGCCAGCAGCACGCCGCTCACCGCAGCGCCCCCTCGCCCGATGCGGCGCGCGCCTGCATGCGCTCCGCCGTCGTTTGCGCCACCTTGTCGCGGATATAGTCGGGCGCGGCCAGTTCAGGTGCAATCGCCCGTCCCGCGCGCCATTCGCGAAGCGCGATCAGCGCGACGGGAAGCGCGTGCGGCAAGGCATGACGATCGACGACCGTCGCGGCTGCAAGCGCGGGAAAACGCTCGCCAAAAGCCGTTGCGGCGTTGCCCGCGAGCGCAAAGGGGACATCGGGAAGCGGTACGGCCGCCGGTGCATCGAGCGATGCGGGATGCAGCGTGCGCCATGCGCCCGTTGCATCGTCGAACTCGAAGTCGGCCCAGTAGACTTCGTCCATGCGTGCATCGAGTGCGACGAGCACGCGCGCTGGCAGCGCTGCGTCGTGCAGGCGCGCCGCTTGTGCGCATGCGAAGAGCGTGCTCACGGGCACGACCGGCACGTTCAAGCCGAACGCCAAACCCTGCGCGACGCCTGTCGCGGTGCGCAATCCCGTGAAGGAGCCCGGACCCGCGCCGAACGCGATCGCCGAACATTCGGCAAGCGTGACGCCAGCGTCCTCGCACAACTCGCGCACCGCGGGCAGCAGCCGCGTGCTGGATACCGCGCCCGTCGCCTCGTGGCGAAACCAGACGCGTAGATCATCGTGTACGTATTGCGGGGCGACGATATCGGAAGGAGAAGAAGAATTGGCGAGCAAGAGCGCAACGGAGCAGAACTCCGTCGAGGTATCGAGGGCGAGCAGAACGGTGCGTGTCATAGCCGGTATTGTAATGCGGGACCCGCGACGCTTTCGCGCCATCTGAATCGGCGCGACGCGTTTTCGGCGATGCGTGGTCTCTGGAGGCTTCGCTCGGTTCGAAGAAAACCTCGGCCCATCCGGGAGAATGCGCTTGCTAAGATCGGCAGCCCAAAGACTCGCAGGAGAAACGCGCATGACCGAGATCGATCAGCAATTCGCCCAGGCGCAGAACGATGTCACGCAGTTGACCGAGCGCCCCGGCAATCTCACGCTGCTGCGCCTGTATGCGCTATTCAAGCAAGGCAGTCTCGGCGACGTTCAAGGCGACAAGCCAGGCTTCACCGATATCGCCGGCAAGTACAAGTACGAAGCCTGGGCCGCGCTCAAAGGCACACCCGCCGACGACGCCAAGCGGCGTTACGTGGAATTGGTCGATTCGCTCAGACGCGGCGACGCTGACTAATTCACGAACTAAGTATGCCGGCGCGCTTCAATGCCCGAAATTGGCGCGCAGGTGCTTCCTCATGTGGCGCGGTGCAACAAACTACGATATACTAGCGGTCAGCGCTTGACTGTAAGTTGCATCACCCGAGAAAGACCCAAGCAAGATCGGTGATCCTCCGAGCAACAAAGCGTTTCGTAGCGTTTTGCCCCAATCCAGTTTAGAAACTGTCCCCTCCCTGCCAGGCCGTCTGCGTGTTGTATTAGCGCGTTGTGTTGTTCGCATCTATCGGCCCGTCATGCATCAGGCTGACGTCAGCGCCCCTCGGGTCTGCCGTATCCTATACAGCTTCTAAAAAGATTCTCGCCGCGTATGCGTGCGAGTGGCCCCCGTTTTTCGATTTGCTCGCTGTTTCTTCGCTCGCTGAATCCAACGACCTGGGTATGCCGATTGGCGCCGACGCCTCATTTCCCGTTTCAAGGATCGACATGACTTCGAGCATTACCCCCAGCCCGTTGGACAACATTGCAGCACAAGCACTAGACCTCCCCGCAGCACCCGCAGTACAAGCCGTGGCACAACCCGAAGGCCCGACGTTCGAGTCGCTTGGCCTGTCCGCCGACATCGTTTCCGCGCTGACCGCCGCAGGCTATCAGTCGCCGACGCCGGTTCAGCAGCGCGCGATTCCCGCAGCGCTCGCCGGCCGCGATCTGCTCGTCTCCAGCCCGACCGGTTCGGGCAAGACGGCCGCGTTCATGCTGCCCGCCATCGAAAAATTCGCGCAAATGGAAAAGCTCCAGGCGCAGCAACCGCGCGCCCCGCGTGACCCGAATGCCAAGCCGGTGCGCCGTCAGCAACCCGTCGCGCGCCCGCGTCTGCTCGTGCTCACGCCGACCCGCGAACTTGCCATGCAGGTTTCCGCTGCCGCGACGACCTATGGCCGTCATCTGAAGCGTCTGCGCACGGTCAGCATTCTCGGCGGCGTGGCTTACGGCCAGCAATTGATGCTGCTTGCGAAGAACCCTGAGATTCTCGTCGCCACGCCGGGTCGCTTGATCGATCACCTCGAACGTGGCCGTATCGACCTGTCGACTCTCGACATGCTCGTGCTCGACGAGGCCGACCGCATGCTGGACATGGGCTTCATCGACGACATCGAAACGATCGTTGCCGCCACGCCAGCTTCGCGTCAGACGCTGCTGTTCTCGGCCACCATCGACGGCAAGATCGCTTCGCTCACCGGCCGTCTGTTGAAGGACCCGGAGCGCATCGAGATCGTTCAGAAGCTCGAAGCGCGCGACAACATCGCGCAACACGTGCATTACGTCGATGACCGCGATCACAAGGATCGTCTGCTCGACCATCTGCTGCGCGACGAAGGCCTCGATCAGGCAATCGTCTTCACGGCGACCAAGAGCGACGCGGACCTGATCGCCAACCGTCTGTCGGACGCTGGCTTCGATTCCGCCGCATTGCACGGCGACCTGCCGCAAGGTGCACGCAATCGCACGATTCGCGCGCTGCGCGAAAAGCGCGTTCGCGTACTGGTCGCGACCGACGTGGCTGCACGCGGTATCGACATTCCCGGCATTACGCACGTGTTCAACTACGATCTGCCGAAGTTTGCGGAAGACTACGTGCACCGTATCGGCCGCACGGGTCGCGCGGGCCGCAGCGGCATCGCGGTGAGCCTCGTGCATTACGCTGAAATCGGCGCGCTGAAGCGTATCGAGCGCTTCGTGCGTTCGCCGCTGCCGGTGAACGTCGTGGTCGGCTTCGAGCCGCGCAAGTCGCCGCCTAAGGGTGGTTTCGGTGGCGGCGCTGGCGGCCGTGGTCGTCCGGGCGGCGGCAATGGCGGCGGTCGTCGCTTCGGCAGCGGCGGTGGCAATGGCGGCAGCGGTAACGGCGGTGGCCGCGGCTACGGCGCGTCCAACGCCAGCGGCTACGGTAACAAGCCGAGCACCGGTTCGCGCGAAGGCGGTTATCGCGGTGAAGGCGGCGGCTATCGCGGCGCCAACGCTGGCGGCAGCGAAGGCGGTTATCGTGGCGGTTCGCGCGATGGCGGTTTCGGTGGCCAGCGTGACGGTTTCGCCCGCCGCAGCGATGGTCCGCGCGCCCCGCGCCGCGGCAGCTAAGCCCCGATCGCTTAAACGGCAAGGCGGCCTTCGAGCCACTTTGCCCGATAGCACAAAAAAACCGATGCCTCGCGCGTCGGTTTTTTTTGTCCGCTCGCCATATTTCACGATGTGCAATGATCTTTTGCGTCGCAAAAGATGTGCTGCGCGGCACAACGTCGGGCGTTGCAAGATGGAAAATCGTATTCCGCATCGTGGAAACATTGCTCCATCTCATTGTATTCTAAAGAAAATTATTATCCGAAAATCTCTCTGCAGGGACTGTGTTGCGCGCGGCAATTTGCCTAGACTCTTATATAAGAGTTGAGCAAACGAAACCGCCGACGTCGGCGCACGAAGCTCAAATCGCCAAGGAACTCAGTTCAATCTCAAGGAGAAACGCCATGACCTCACGTCAACAGCAAGCCCAACAACTCCATCAGGAATGGGAAACGGATTCGCGCTGGAAAGGTGTCAAGCGCAGCTATTCGGCGGAGGACGTGGTGCGTCTGCGCGGCTCCGTGCCGGTCGAGCACACGCTCGCGCGGCGTGGCGCTGAAAAGCTGTGGGCGTCGATTCATGAAGAGCCGTTCGTCAACGCGCTTGGCGCATTGACTGGCAATCAGGCGATGCAGCAGGTGAAAGCCGGCCTCAAGGCCATCTACCTGTCCGGCTGGCAAGTCGCGGGCGATGCCAATGTCGCGGGCGAGATGTATCCGGATCAGTCGTTGTATCCGGCGAACTCGGTGCCCCTCGTCGTGAAGCGCATCAACAACACGCTTACGCGCGCCGATCAGATTCAATGGTCCGAAGGCAAAAATCCGGGCGATGCCGGCTACGTCGATTACTTCGCGCCGATCGTCGCGGATGCCGAAGCCGGTTTCGGCGGCGTGCTCAACGCCTTCGAACTGATGAAGGCGATGATCGAAGCCGGCGCAGCGGGCGTGCACTTCGAGGACCAGTTGGCGTCGGTGAAAAAGTGCGGCCACATGGGCGGCAAGGTGCTGGTGCCCACGCGTGAGAACGTCGCGAAGCTGACCGCCGCGCGTCTCGCCGCCGACGTCTGCGGCACGCCGACGCTCGTCATTGCGCGCACGGATGCCGAAGCCGCCGATCTCGTCACGTCCGACATCGACGACAACGACAAGCCGTTCCTGACCGGCGAGCGCACCGTGGAGGGCTTCTATCGCACGCGTCCGGGGCTGGATCAGGCAGTGTCGCGCGGCCTCGCCTACGCGCCGTATGCGGACCTCGTATGGTGCGAAACCGGCAAGCCGGACCTGGAATACGCGAAGAAATTCGCCGAAGCCATCCACAAGCAGTTCCCGGGCAAGATGCTCTCGTACAACTGCTCGCCGTCGTTCAACTGGAAGAAGAATCTGGACGACGCGACCATCGCCAAGTTCCAGCGCGAACTCGGCGCAATGGGCTACAAGTTCCAGTTCATCACGCTCGCGGGTTTCCACGCGCTGAACTACTCGATGTTCAACCTCGCGCACGGCTACGCCCGCTCGCAGATGAGCGCATTCGTCGAACTGCAGCAAGCCGAATTCGCTGCCGCTGACAAGGGTTTCACGGCGGTCAAGCATCAACGCGAAGTGGGCACCGGCTATTTCGATGCCGTCACGCAAACGGTCGAACGCGACGCATCGACGACCGCGCTGCATGGATCGACGGAAGACGAGCAGTTCTTCGACAAAAAGGTCGCGTAAAAGCGCCAGGCTGAATCAGGGAGCGCAGTGAAACCGACGGCGGCCGTGGCGACATGGCCGCCGTTTTTCATTTCACCGTGACCTGTCACCGATAGACGATGACCGGAATCTTGGTATGCGTGAGCACGCGCTGTGTCTCGCTGCCGATCAGGAGACTGCCGAGCCCGCGTCTGCCGTGCGAGGCCATCAGAATCACGTCGCAGCCGTTGCCCTCCGCCGCCTCGATGATGCCGATATACGGCGCCGCGTCGATGCTCGTCACGCTGTCGCACGCCACGCCTGCCGCGATCGCCGCGCGTTCGACGGCGCGCAGATGATCGCGGGCTTCGCGTTCGGCGCGCGTGTGGAAGTCGTCGGGTGGTTCGACGGCGACATCGGCGAAAGGCGAATAAGGGTATTGCGGCAGGCACGCGTAAGCCGTGATGCGTGCGCCAACGGATTGCGCGAGGTCGATCGCGCCGTCGATGGCCTTTTGCGACAGTTCGGAACCGTCCGTCGGCACAAGGATGTGTTTGAACATGGCGTCCTCCTTCGGGCGTCGGTGCGTGCTTTCATTCTAGTGCCGCAAACGCGCGATCAAGGGCGGTTCATCCCCAGTATCCCGAAGCGTTATACGTATGCTTGAGCAGATCGAGAAAAAGACGCACGCGCAACGGCAAGTGCCGGCGTTGCGGAAAAACGGCGTGAATGCCGATAGGCGGCGCGGCGAACGCATCGAGCACGCTCTCGAGGCGTCCCGCGCCGATATCGTCGCCCACCTCCCACCACGACCGCCACGCGAGCCCGCGCCCTTCCATGCACCACTCGTGCAGCACGGCGCCGTCCGAGCACTCCATCGTGCCGGAGACTTTGATCGTCACTACCTTGCCATCTTGCTGAAACACCCAGCCGCGCTGCTGATTCGCCGATGCCCCAAGCGCGAGACAGTTGTGATGCGCAAGCGCCGCGAGGTCCGCGGGTTCGCCGAATTTCGCGAGATAGTCGGGCGACGCCACGCACACGCGCCGGTTCTCGCCGAGTTTGAGCGACACGAGCGACGAATCCGGCAACTCGCCGAGACGCACGGCGCAGTCGAAGCCTTCGTTGACGAGATCGACCATGCGGTCGGTGAGATCGAGACTCACGGAAACGTCCGGATGCAGCGTCGTGAATTTCGGCACGAGCGGCGCGACGTGACGCCGCCCGAAGCCCGCCGGCGCCGACACGCGCAGATGCCCGCTCGCCTTCACGCCGCCCGCCGACACGCTCGATTCCGCGTTCTGCATGTCGTTGATGATGCGCTGGCAGTCTTCGAGAAACGCCGAGCCTTCGAACGTCAGCGTGATCTTGCGCGTCGTGCGCACGAGCAGCTTGACGCCGAGCCGTTCTTCGAGCGCGTCGAGCCGCCTGCCGATCACCGCGGGCGCGATGCCTTCCGCCTGCGCCGCCGCCGACAAGCTGCCTTTTGCCGCGACGGCCGCGAACGTCTCAATCTGCTTGAATCGATCCATGCGTTTTTTTCGTCAAATGCGGGACTCGCGCTCAGATTAGGTATTAAAAAGTAAAAGATCAAGTGATCCGGCGATGCTTTTTCCTTCACTACGATCACCAATACAATCCAACCCGACCTCTACATGGAGCGCACGGCTATGTCGGCCATAACGACACACCCATCTCCTCGCGCAGTGATTTTCGACGCCTACGGCACGCTCTTCGACGTTCACTCGGTCGTCTCGGTGGCCGAGCAACTGTTTCCCGGCAAGGGCGAGCCGCTCTCGCAGCTCTGGCGGCAAAAGCAGATCGAATACACGCAGTTGCGCACGCTCGCCGATCCGTCGGGTAGCCATTACGCGCCGTTCTGGGACATCACGATCGATGCCCTGCGCCACGCCGCCGCCCGCCTCGGTCTTGCCGATGCGCTCACCAGCGCCGCCGAGAAGCGTCTGATGGACGAATACGCCTGCCTGTCCGCGTTCCCCGATACCGTGACCGCGCTCAAACAATGGCGCGAGCGCGCAGGCATTCCCCTCGCGATCCTGTCCAACGGCAATCCGCCGATGCTCGATATCGCCATCAAAAGCGCGGGCATGACGGGACTCTTCGACCACGTGCTTTCCGTCGATGCGGTGCGCGCCTACAAGCCCGCCGCCGCCGCGTACGAACTCGGCACGCGCGCTTTCGGCGCGGCGGCGCGCGAGATCGTGTTCGTGTCGTCGAACGGCTGGGATATCGCGGGCGCGACCTGGTTCGGCTACACGACGTTCTGGATCAATCGCGCCGGCTTGCCGGTTGAAGAACTCGGGCTCGCGCCACGTGCAACGGGACGCGGCATGGCCGAACTGATCGAATTCATCGAAGGTGGATGCAAGCCACAGGACATCCCCTTACGTGGTGCGCGCCGGGCGCCGCGCAACTGATTTACCGCCTCACCGCTACAAGCAAAACCGTCTGACCGACCAAGGAGATTTCAACATGACGCAGACATCGCAATCGCATCCGCTCTCGTTGCCCGAAGGCATGCGCATCGCGGCTGAGATCAAGCCGGGCTTCGAAACCGTCCTCACGCCCGAGGCGCTCGCGCTCGTTGCATCGCTGCATCGCCGTTTCGAGCCGCGTCGCCGCGAACTGCTCGCCGCGCGTATCGACCGTACCCGGCGGCTCGATGCAGGCGAGCGTCCCGACTTCCTCGCATCGACCGAATCGATTCGCGCAGGCGACTGGAAAGTGGCGCCGTTGCCGAAGGACCTGCAATGCCGTCGTGTGGAGATCACCGGTCCGGTCGAGCGCAAGATGATCATCAACGCGCTCAACTCCGGCGCGGATTCGTACATGACCGACTTCGAGGATTCAAACGCGCCGAGTTGGGACAACCAGATCACCGGCCAGCTCAATCTGATGGAGGCCGTGCGCCGCACCATCTCGCTCGAACAGAACGGCAAGTCATACAAGCTCAACGACCAGGTCGCCACGTTGATCGTGCGTCCGCGCGGCTGGCATCTGGATGAGAAACACGTGACGGTCGATGGCGAGCGCGTCTCGGGCGGCATCTTCGACTTCGCGCTGTTCCTGTTCCACAACGCGAAGGAACTGATCGCGCGCGGCAGCGGCCCTTACTTCTATCTGCCGAAGATGGAGAGCCATCTCGAAGCGCGTCTGTGGAACGACATCTTCATCGCGGCGCAGGAAAGCGTGGGCATTGCGCGCGGGACGATTCGCGCGACCGTGCTGGTCGAAACCATTCTCGCGGCCTTCGAAATGGACGAGATTCTGTACGAACTGCGCGAACATAGCTCCGGCCTGAACGCAGGCCGCTGGGATTACATCTTTTCCGCGATCAAGAAGTTCAAGAACGATCCAAACTTCTGCCTCGCCGATCGCGCCAAGATCACGATGACCGTGCCCTTCATGCGCGCATATGCGCTCGAATTGCTGAAGACGTGCCACAAGCGCAATGCGCCGGCTATCGGCGGCATGGCGGCGCTGATTCCGATCAAGAACGATCCCGCCGCGAACGAAAAAGCGATGGGCGGCGTACGTTCCGACAAGGCGCGCGATGCCACCGACGGTTACGACGGCGGCTGGGTCGCGCATCCGGGACTCGTGCCCATTGCGATGGAAGAATTCGTGAAAGTGCTCGGCGACAAGCCGAATCAGATCGCGAAGCAGCGTGACGACGTACAGGTGAGCTCACACGATCTGCTCGATTTCCGTCCCGAAGAACCGATCACCGAAGCCGGTTTGCGCAATAACGTGAACGTGGGCATCCACTATCTCGGTTCGTGGCTCGCGGGCAATGGCTGCGTGCCGATCCATAACCTGATGGAAGATGCCGCGACCGCCGAGATTTCGCGTTCGCAAGTGTGGCAGTGGATTCGTTCGCCGAAGGGCAAACTCGACGATGGCCGCAAGGTCACGGCAGCGATGGTGCGGGAGATCACCATCGACGAACTCGAGAAGGTCAAGCAGTCGGTCGGCGGCGCGGGCAGCGATACCAAGCCTTACGAACGCGCGGCCAAGATCTTCGAAGAGATGTCGACTTCGGCGCAGTTCACCGAATTTTTGACCCTGCCGCTTTACGAGGCGATCTGACCCGCGAAGGTTGAGTCGTTCATCGCGAAACGTGCATTGCGAACAAACGGCCTGCGGGCCGTTTGTTCATTGAGACGTGGCGAACGAATCGCGCATGGCGTGTGCTACATTGCGCATCGTCTTTTTAACGATTCAACCGTGGAGCGCACTGACCGTGCGAACGACAGCATGAGCAATATCCAGCTCGATATCGAATGGACCGAGGCGGCATCGCGCAAAATCGAGAAACTGATGCCGCGCAACGCCAGCAAGGACGCCTATCTGGCGCTGCCGCCGGTCGAATGTCTGCCGATGGAAGGCGATGTGCTTTTCCTCGGGCCGTCGGGCAAGCAGCAACCGTTTATCGTGGCCGAGCGTCAATATCATCACGACGGCGATGCGGACTGGACCATCATTCTGATCCTCGACGTCCCGCACGAAACGCACTAACGACCCAACGGCATCCGCGCCGTTCATTCACGCCGCAGTTCAGAGAATCTTGCCTGCGACGTGAACCTCGCCGTGCTCGGCCAGTTCCGGCGACTTGGCGCGAAACGCCTGGATATGCGCGGACTTGCCGTGCTCGGCGAGCGCCTCTTCGCTTTCCCAACGCTCGACGAAGATGAAGCGGCGCGGTTCCTTTACATCGCGATGCAAGTCGTATTGCAACGCGCCGCGTTCCTTGCGAGTCGGCTCGACATTCGCTTCGAGCACTTTCCTGAGTTCCTCTTCCTTGCCTGGCTTCGCGACAAAAATAGCGACGACTGCGACTTCCGACATAAGCGTTCTCCTCGTTTCAATGTTGGGATGGAACGCGAAGCATAACTGCGCGCGGCGCACTTTGCCGTTTTCGATCCACAAAGAAAAAACCCGCGTTCCGAATGAAACGCGGGTAAAAACCGTCGCCCTACGAGGATAGGCGACGGGGCCATCGGGGTTCGCGAGAACGCGAACCATTATTCGTTTGTCCTGTATCGGCGCTTCGCTGTACCGTGTTCGCTGATGACGTAATGTACTGTCCACTCGGTCGTTTTCTATAAGCTTTTGCGCACATAGCGCGATAGAAAGAATCCTCTGCGCAATAAGCGCGGAACGCTCGCATATGCGTTCAATCGCACGACCGATTTTTTCGCTATCGGCTTAACTTGTCGCGCCGAGAAAGGTTGACGAAAAAAAACCGCCTCGATGACGAGGCGGTTTGCACACGATGAGAGCCCGAAGGCTGCGAACGCGATGATCAGCCGATCTGACCGGCCAACAAGGCCATGATCTGACGCGCTTGCGGCGAAGAATCGAGTTGACCTTTGTCGTCGACGATTGCGACGCGTGTTTGCTGTTCGGTGACCGCGCGCACGTTGACCTGATATTGCTTCGCGACCATCTCCTTGCGGCCGTGGAACACTTGGCTCCAAAAGCCCTGCTCGGCCGATGTCTTGTCGTTCGGATCGACGTAACGCACGTAGTAGACGCCACGCCCACGGTCGCGATCGTCCACGGTGAAGTTCGCCCGATCCAGCGCGATGCCCACGCGCAGCCACGCGCGGTCGTAGGCTTCGGGCAGGGTCAGCTCCGATGTCGTGGCTTCGGGTACGGCTTCGTTGCGAATGGGGCTGTTGCCTGCGTTGGCCGCGTTCTGCGCGGCAACCGATGCAGCCTTCTTGTCGCCAGCCTTGGCGCTCGCCGCCGCGGCGGTCGCGCCCGGCAAAGACGTGCCGCCCGCTTGACGCGTGTCCGCGTTGGTAAGCGAAGTCATCAAACGGCGCAGGTATTCGTTTTCGAGCGCGGGGTCGTTCGGACGCGCCTGCCACTGGCTCGTGTCGTTGTTTACGCCGGTCAACGCTTCACGCATGCCCTTCTGGCTGATGAACACGTACGTGCCTCCGTTGGGCGCCGCTTCGAGACGCGTGCGGTATTTGTTGCGCTCGGCCGTGACATAGGAATTGCCCGTGGCCTTGGAGAGCGTGTCGCGAATCAGGCCATCTGAAATTTGCGGATGCGTTTCGTTCCAGTCGGTTTCCATCACGCCTTTATCGCGTTGATCGACGACGAGCAGGAAGCCCTGCTCTTGCCAGAACCGGCGGATCTGCGGCCAGACCTGATCGGGCGCGCGGTCGTCGACGACGAGCCAGCGCTCGGCGCCATCGCGCTGAATGCGCATGCCCGTGATTGGCGGCACCACCGTGGGTGCGGTGGGCGCGACCTTCTGGACTTGCTGCAGATCGGAAAGGGATGTCTGCCCGCCCTGTGGCGGCAGCGAACGCTGATCGACGGCTTCGTCGAGCAGGTTCGGCGGATTCGCGAGGGTTTCCTGCTTGGAGCGCTGATCGCTCTTGTAGTTGATCGCGTTAGGTGAAGACGTGCCGCAACCCGCCACGATTCCTGCCACTGCGACGACCGCAGCAACCCGCCTGGTTACACGAAAATCTGTCATGTCTGGAAAGTCCTTCCGCAACGCCACGGGTTCTTCCGTGGATCAACCCAGCATTTTACCGGTCTGGCGGTGTCTCTGGCAAAAAGAGGCCGGTTTCGTTTTCCGCGACGCTCGTCGCGATATTGATCCACGGAAACTGGATGCTTTTTGTCGCCGAGATTTGTTGGCAATTCGCCATCGGCAGCGAATGCGCTTTTGTTGCGGTCAAAAGGCATGGATGCACCCATGCCATTAGATCGTCTTCGCCTCGAAATGACAATTTATGACAGTCTCAAAAATAGGCAATTTGGCTTTTCGAGCTTCGTAACGTACTGATTTTCAAGGCACCACGCCCTTCTTTCGAAGGCTTTTCGCGGCTTTCGAGTGCCTCGGGCGACGGTATCGCCCATCCCCTTCTTCCCTCTAGAATCGCTCTCCAAATTAAGAATTATCTGAGTGAAACTGAGAGAGGAACACGTGACTACGCCAAGACATACGCTAAGAAATCCTCATTACCTCGCGGCGGCTTGCATCGCGCTCGGCGGATCGATGGCCGCGCCTGCACAAGCGCAACTCGGCGCGATAGCGCGCAGCGCCGTATTTTCGCCAGGGGTCGTCGCGCATCGATCGACGCACGGCCTGCTCGATTACGTCGAAACGACGGACGCGAACGGCATCGTCGTGCGCGAATACGTCGCGGCCAGCGGCGCCGTGTACGCAATCTCCTGGCGCGGACCGGCCATGCCCGACACCGAAGCGCTGCTCGGCGCGTACTTTCAGCGCTTCAAGGACGGCGCGAACGCTTCGTCGGGCGATGCCGGTCTGCACGCGACGCGCATCGCGAATGGCGATCTCGTCGTCGAAAATCACGTGCGGCTGCGTGAGTTCAGTGGCCGCGCATGGCTCGTGAGCGCGCTTCCAGTTGGCGTATCCACCGCCGATATTCAATGACGATGGAGGCACGCATGCCTATTCGCACGCATCTCACGCTTCTTATCGTCACCGCACTGGCCTTGACCGCATGCGGCGGTGGCGGCAGTTCCGACAGCGCCACGCCGGCACCTGCGGCACCTGCACAAGCCAGCGCGCCCGCGACGGGCAGCGCGCCGGGCACGGCAAGCGTCCCGGCCGCGGCAAGCGCCGCCAGCAGCGCCAGTGCGGCATCCGCACCGAGCGCCGACTCCACCACCGTCGTGCAATCGACCACGCCGAACGTGCAGACCATCACCGTCACCAGCACGCCAACTCGCACGCGCAACATGCTGCAGACGAGCGTCACTATCTGCGTGCCGGGCACGAATACTTGCCAGACCATCGACAACATCCAGGTCGATACCGGCTCGCACGGGCTGCGCGTGCTGGCGTCGGCACTGAACTCGCAAATCGCGCTGCCGCTCGTCGCGGCAAGCGGTTCGAACGGGATCGTCGCCGAATGCTCGGTGTTTGGCACCGGCTACACATGGGGCGCCGTGCGCACCGCCGATGTGCGGCTCGCCGGCCAAGTCGCGGGGGCAACCTCCGTGCAGTTGATCGCCGATGCGTCGACGCCCACGGCGCCCGCCGATTGCGCACAGTCCGGCCTGCCGATGCTCGACGCATCGAAGCTGCGCGGCAACGGCATTCTCGGCGTCGGTCCGTTCACCGCCGATTGCGGCGCGGGCTGCGCCGCCTCCGCCATGCCGCGCTGGTACTACACCTGCAACGCGGGCGGCGGTTGCACGGCGAGCAGCTTGCCGGTTGCGCAGCAGGTGACCAATCCGGTCGCCAACTTCGCCGCCGACAACAACGGCGTGCTGATCGAACTCCCCGCCATTCCAGCCGCAGGCGCATCCGCGGTCACGGGGACGATGACCTTCGGCATCGGTTCGCAGGTGAACAATCTGCTTGGCTCGGCGACGGTGTTGAAATCGAGTTCGTCTTCCGGCTATGTGTCGACGAGCTTCGGCGGCAGTCAGTATGGGACGAGCTTCATCGACAGCGGATCGAATGGGCTGTTCTTCCCTTCGACGAGCATCACGACATGCGGCGCGTGGTATTGCCCGGCGGCGACGCAAGCCTTGAGCGCGACCGTGCGTTCGACGAGCGGCATCACGACAGACGTCTCGTTCAGCGTCGCGCAATCGACCACGTTGATCGCAAGCGGCAATTTTGCGTTCAGCAATCTCGCCGGACCGTCGAGCGGATACTTCGACTGGGGCTTGCCATTCTTCTTTGGTAGACGCGTGTTCACGGCGCTCGAAGGACGCGCGACGCCCGCAGGAAACGGGCCGTATTACGCGTTCTAAAAAGCGAGGGCCGTTCGCGATGAACGGCCCTCGGCTTGACATGCCGCAACAGGCGGAAAGCTACTTACTTCTTCTGCGCCTCTTCCTCGAAGATCTTCTGCGCCAGATGGAACGCCGAGTTCGCGGCCGGCACGCCGCAATACACGGCCGTCTGCAGCAGCACTTCCTTGATCTCGTCCTGCGTCACGCCGTTGTTCTTCGCGGCGCGCAGATGCAACGCGAGTTCCTCGCCACGATTGAGCGCGACCATCATCGCGATGGTGAGAAGGCTGCGCGTATGACGCGGCAAGCCATCGCGCGTCCAGATTTCGCCCCACGCATAGCGCGTGATGAAGTTCTGGAAATCCGTGGTGAGATCGGTGCGGTTGGCAAGCGAGCGGTCCACGTGCGCATCGGACAGCACCGCGCGGCGCACCTTCATGCCGGCTTCGTAACGTTCGTCATCAGTCATGGTTGTTCTCCGAGAAAGTCGAGCACGGCGCGCGTGTAATCGTCGCGCTTCTCGATGTTCGACAAATGCGCCGCGTCCAGTTCGACGTAGCGCGCGCCTTCGATATAACCCGCCAGTTCGCGGCCCTGCTCGGCTGTCGTCGACAGATCGTGCGTGCCTGCGATCACGAGCACCGGCAGCGCGATGGTCTTCGCTTCGGCGCGCAGGTCGGCGTCGCGGATCGCTTCGCAATTCGACGCGTAGCCTTCGCCCTCCGTATGCCGGAAGACATCGCGGATGTTGGCGAGCACGAGCTGTTCGCGGTCGATGAACGGCGCGGTGAACCAGCGCGCGATCACGGCGTCGGTCAGCGACGACATGCCGCCTGCTTCACGCGCTTTCGCGGCGCGCGGCGTCCACACCGCATCCGAGCCGATGAGCGCCGCCGTGTTCGACAGCACCACGCGCGAGAAACGTTCGGGATGACGCGCGGCGAGCCCGATGCCCGTGAGCCCGCCCATCGACAGACCGCAGTAATGCGCGCGCTCGATACCGAGATGATCGAGCAGCCCGACGACATCGCCGATCAACTGATCGATGGTGTACGGCCCCGCTGGTGCGTCCGAATGGCCGTGGCCGCGCGTGTCGTAACGCACCACGCGGTAGTGCTCGGCGAACGCTTCGACTTGCGGCGTCCACATGGAGACATCGGCGCCGAGCGAATTCGACAGCACGAGCCACGGGGCGTCATTGCCCGCGCGGGCATCGACTCGATAGTGAATCCGGGTACCGTTGATAGCGGCAAGGGGCATGCTGTATCGCTCCTGAATCTTGTGCGCTCATGCGTTCGCGCGATGTAGCTCGAGCGCGGCGTCGACGAAGGCCTGTGCCTGACCGGCGTAGTTCGCCGGATCGAGCAAGGATTTCAACTGTTGTTGCGAAAGATGCTGCGTGACGGTTTCGTTCGCGGCGAGCACATCGAAGAGAGACTGGCCGCTTGCCACCGCCGCCTTCGACGACTGCTCGACGAGCTTGTGCGCATCCAGCCGGCCGATGGCGTCGCCGAGCGCGAGCATGACCGCTTCGCCGAGCACGAGACCGTTGGTCGCGTCGAGATTCCGCGCGAGCCGCGCGACGTTCACTTCGAGACCCGGCACGATGCCCTTGATATTCGACAACGCGCCCGCCGTAAGCCGCGCGAGATCGGGCAGCGCTTCCCATTCCGCCTGCCAGCCGCCGAGCGCGCGTTCGTGTTCCTGCACCATGCCCGCGAAAACCGTCGCGACGAGATTGGGCGCGCGCGTCGCGGCAGTAAGCACCGCCGCGCAACCCACGGGATTGCGCTTGTGCGGCATGGTGGACGACCCGCCCTTGCCTGCGGCGGCCGGCTCGGCGAGTTCGCCGAGTTCGGTCTGCATCATGAGCGAGATGTCGCGCGCGATCTTGCCAAGCGTGCCCGTGAGCATGCCGAGAAACGCCGCCGCCTCCGCGATGCGATCGCGTTGCGTATGCCAAGGCAGCGCGGGCAGGGCGAGCTGAAGTTCATCGGCGAGCGACTGCGCCACCGGCAAGGCCTTGTCGCGCAGACTCGCCAGCGTGCCCGCCGCGCCGCCGAATTGCAGCACGAACACGCGCGATTTCAGTTCGTACAGACGCCCGCGATGACGCGTCACTGCGTCCAGCCATTGCGCGAACTTGAGACCGAGCGTGATTGGCAGCGCCTGTTGCAACCATGTGCGGCCGATCATCGGCGTCGCGTGATGCTTCTGCGCCTGCTGCGCGAGCGATGCCGCGAGTTCGCGCAGATCGGCATCGATCAGTTCGAATGCGGCGCGCAGTTGCAGCATGACGCCCGTGTCGATGATGTCCTGACTCGTCGCGCCCCAATGCACGTACTTCGCGGCCTCGGCGTCGCCGGCCTTCACCACGGCGGTCAATTGCTTGACGAGCGGAATCGCGAGATTGCCGCCGGCGGCCGCGCCGGTCATCAACGCGCCGGCGTCGATGTTGTCGGCATTGCACGCGGCGACGATCGCATCGACCGCGCTCGCCGGAATCACGCCATGCTCCGCCGACGCACGCGCGAGCGCCGCTTCGACATCGAGCATGGCCTGCACCGTCGCGCGCGCCGACCATAGCGCGTTGGCGGCCTCGTTGCCGCAGATGAGATCCGTGAGACGACCGGTCGAGGCGAACATGTCCTTAGACACGCTCGATGACCATCGCAATGCCCTGGCCCACGCCGATGCACATGGTGCAGAGCGCGAAGCGCCCGCCCGTGCGCTGCAACTGATAGCTCGCGGCCGTCACGAGCCGCGCGCCGGACGCGCCGAGCGGATGTCCGAGCGCGATCGCACCGCCGTTCGGGTTGACGCGAGGATCGTCGTCGGCAATGCCGAGCATGCGCAGCACGGCGAGCCCTTGCGAGGCGAAGGCTTCGTTCAGCTCGATCACATCGAACTGGTCGATCGTCATGCCAAGGCGCGCCAACAGCTTCTGCGATGCGGGCGCCGGTCCAATACCCATCACGCGCGGTTCGACACCCGCGGTCGCGATGCCGAGAATGCGCGCGCGCGGCGTGAGGCCATGACGCTTCGCGCTTTCTTCGTCGGCGATCAGCATGGCGACGGCGCCATCGTTCACGCCCGACGCGTTGCCCGCCGTCACCGAGCCGTCCGGACGCACCACGCCCTTCAGCTTCGCGAGCGTTTCGAGACTCGTCTCACGCGGATGCTCGTCCTGCGACACGACGAGCGCGTCGCCCTTCTTCTGCGCGATGCTGACCGGCGCGATTTCCTGCGCAAGCGTGCCGTCCTTCTGCGCGCGCGATGCCCTCTGCTGACTGCGCAGCGCGAACGCGTCCTGATCGGCGCGGCTCACCTTGTAGTCGTCGGCGACGTTCTCGGCGGTTTCGGGCATCGAGTCGACGCCATAGAGCTTCTTCATCAGCGGATTGACGAAGCGCCAGCCGATGGTCGTGTCGTGAATCTCGGCCTGACGCGAGAACGCGCTCGTCGCCTTGCCCATCACGAACGGCGCGCGGCTCATGCTCTCGACGCCGCCCGCGATCAAAAGGCTCGCCTCGCCCGACTTGATGGCGCGCGCCGCGATGCCGACCGCATCCATGCCCGAACCGCACAGGCGGTTGACCGTCGAACCGGGCGTGCCCACGGGCAAGCCGGCAAGCAACGCCGACATGCGCGCGACGTTGCGATTGTCTTCGCCCGCCTGATTCGCGCAGCCGTAGATCACTTCCTCGACGGCTTCCCAGTCCACTTCCTTGTTGCGTTCGACGAGCGCGCGCAGCGGCACGGCGCCCAGGTCGTCGGCACGCACGGAAGACAGCGAACCGCCGTAACGGCCGATCGGCGTGCGGATGGCATCACATACGAAAGCTTCTTTCATCGGTCAACTCCAGTTATCTCTCAGGCGAAGCGTTTATGCAGCCTCGGACAGCGGCACGTATTGCAGCGGCACCTGGGCCAGCTTTTGCAGTTCGTCGAACGACAGACCTTCCACCATCTCGCGCACGACGAAGCCTTCCGGCGTCACGTCGAACACGGCGAGGTCCGTATATACGCGATCCACGCACTGTACGCCCGTCACCGGATAAGAACACTCGGCCACGAGCTTGCTCTCGCCTTGCTTCGTGAGCAGTTCCATCATCACGTACACCTGCTTGGCGCCGATGGCCAGGTCCATTGCGCCGCCGACGGCGGGAATCGCATCGGGTGCGCCGGTGTGCCAGTTGGCGAGGTCGCCCGTCGCCGAGACCTGGAACGCGCCGAGCACGCAGAAGTCGAGATGGCCGCCGCGCATCATCGCGAAGGAATCGGCGTGATGGAAGAACGCGCCGCCCGTCAAGAGCGTGACGTGCTGCTTACCGGCGTTGATGAGTTCGTCGTCCTCTTCGCCCTTCGCGGGCGCGGGACCCATGCCGAGCAGGCCGTTTTCGCTATGGAGGAAGATTTCGCGATCCGCCGCGAGATGATTGGCGACGAGCGTCGGCACGCCGATACCGAGGTTCACATACGCGCCTTCGGGAATGTCCGCGGCCACGCGGCGGGCCATTTCGTCACGGGAAAGTTTCTTCATGGCTTCGATCCTTCAGGATGCAAGTTCAGCTTCGAGTTCGGCGGCATGCACCGCCTGCGGCACTTCGACGACACGTTGCACGAAGATGCCCGGCGTCACGATGTTTTCGGGGTCAAGCTCGCCGAGCGGCACGACCTTCGACACCTGCACGATGGCGGTCTTCGCGGCGCTCGCCATGATCGGCCCGAAGTTGCGCGCCGTCTTACGATAGACCAGATTGCCCCAGCGGTCGCCCTTATAGGCCTTCACGAGCGCGAAGTCGGCGTGTAGCGGCGCTTCGAGCACGTAATGCTTGCCGTCGATCACGCGAGTTTCCTTGCCTTCGGCGAGCTTCGTGCCGTAGCCGGTCGGCGTGAAGAATCCGCCGATGCCCGCGCCCGCCGCTCGAATGCGCTCCGCGAGATTACCCTGCGGCACGAGTTCGAGTTCGATTTCGCCCGCGCGGTAGAGCGCGTCGAAGACGTGCGAGTCGGTCTGACGCGGAAACGAACAGATGATCTTGCTGACGCGCTTCGCCTTCAGCAAGGCGGCGAGACCCGTGTCGCCATTGCCCGCGTTGTTGTTGACGATGGTGAGATTGCGCGCGCCCTGTTCGATGAGCGCGTCGATCAGTTCCGAGGGCATGCCCGCCGTGCCGAAACCGCCGATCATGATGGTCGCGCCGTCTTGCACATCCGCCACCGCCGACGCGAGCGAGTCGAAAATCTTGTTGATCATTGCCGTACTTTCTCCTGTGTCGAACCGACTTGCGTGTCAGCGGCTGCTTGAAGCAAACGCATCTCGGGGTTTACCTGTGCGCCGACAAGCTTGCTTCGAAATGTTCGATATGCGAACATGGATTCGTTAAGCGAACATCGGCATGTTAGTCCCCGGTTCTTTGTCGTGTCAACGAAACATGCGCGAAGTGCGGGTTTGTACGGGTCTTCACGCTTTCAATGTCCACTCCAACGAATGCCGACGCGGATTCATCCGATAACCCCGCGCGTCCCGGCGACGCCTACGTGCAATCGTTCGCGCGCGGGCTTTCGGTCATCCGCTCGTTCGACGCGAACCGCCCGGCGCAGACGCTCACCGATGTCGCCGCCGCGACCGGCTTAACGCGCGCGGGCGCGCGGCGCATTCTCCTTACGTTGCAGGCGCTCGGTTATGTCGAAGCCGATGGCCGCCTCTTCCAGCTCACACCGAAGATACTCGACCTGGGCTTCGCCTATCTCACGTCGATGCCGTTCTGGAATCTCGCCGAGCCGGTCATGGAAGAACTCGTCGCGCAAGTTCACGAAAGCTGCTCGGCGGCGGTGTTGAACGGCGCGGAGATCGTCTACGTGCTGCGCGTGCCGACCCACAAGATCATCACGCAAAATCTGTCGATCGGCAGCCGTCTGCCCGCGTTCTGCACGTCGATGGGCCGCGTGCTTTTCGCCGCGCTCGACGACGCGCAACTCGACGAAGCACTCGATGCCAGCGAACTCGTCGCGCGCACGCCGCACACCATCGTCGACAAGACTGCGCTCAGGGAATCGATCGCGCTCGTGCGGCGCCAGGGCTGGGCTATCGTCGATCAAGAACTGGAAGAAGGATTGATCTCGCTATCGGCGCCCATTCGCGACCGGCAAGGCCGCGTGATCGCCGCGCTGAACCTCTCCGGCAACGCGCAGCGCAAGAGCGCGAAGCAAATGGTGAAGTCGTTCCTGACGCCGCTGCAGGAAGCGGCGCTGCGCGTGTCGGACATGGTTGCGCGGCGTGGATGATCCGCGAGACACTCTACTATCCGCGAGGCGAATGCCGCATGACGCACTATTTCGCCGGACGATAACGACGGCCGCATGACCGACCTCGACCTGAATCTGATCCCGTTCCTCGTCGCGATAGAGGAGACGCGCAACGTGAGCCGCGCCGCCGAGCGACTCGGCGTGAGTCAGCCGCGCGTGTCGACGGCGCTCGGACGGTTGCGCGAATATTTCAACGACCCGCTGTTCGTGCGGACCTCGCGCGGCATGGAGCCGACGCCGCGCGCCCTGGCGCTCGTGCCGGCGGCGCGCGAGGCGCTCGGGCGGATCGAACGCGGTTTGCTCGATACGCAGCACTTCGATCCCTCGTCGAGCACCGACACGTTCTCGATAGCGCTGTCGGATGTCGGCGAGATCGTGTTTCTGCCGCGCTTGTTGCAGGCGTTCGCAACCGAGGCGCCGCAAGCGAATCTGCGGTCTGTGTCGGCTTCACACGGCGATGTCGAGCGCGGACTCGAAGCCGGCTCGATCGATCTGGCGGTCGGCTATTTTCCCGATCTGCGCGGCAACAACTTCTTCCAGCAGCGGCTCTTTTCGCACCGGTTCATCTGTCTCATGCGGCGCGATCATCCCTTCGCGCGCGAGCCTCTCACGCTCGAACGCTTCTGCGCATGCGGCCACGCGGTCGTGCGCGCCGAGGGACGCAGTCAGGAGATCCTCGAAAATCATCTCGACAAGGAACGCGTGCGGCGCCGCGCCGTGCTGGAAACGCCGCACTTCATGAGCTTGCCGTTCATTTTGTCGCGTACGGATCTCATCGCGACGGTGCCGCATGCGATCGGCTTCGCGTATGTGGCCGAACACGCGTCGATCACGCTCGCCGAGCCGCCGCTCGCGCTGCCGAGGTTCGATCTGCGGCAGCATTGGCATCGCAAGTTTCATAACGATCCACGCACGAGTTGGCTGCGTGGCGTCGTCGCCTCGCTCTTCAACGACGCACTCGACGAATGGCCGAAGTGACGGGCAGCTTTTCCTCGACGTGCGGCGATGTCTAACGCCCGCTCCGGCTTGCGTCCGAGTTGCCCTCATCCGCGGATAAATCCGGCTAACATTGGCGTTTTGTTTCCTCGAAGGAAATGATCGATGGATGCGCTCACCAGTCTTCGCGTATTCCGCGAGGTCGTCGAAGCTGAAAGTTTCGTGAAGGCGGCCGAACGGCTAGACATCTCGACCGCGATGACGAGCAAACACGTCGCCAACCTCGAACGCCATTTGAACGTGCGGTTGCTGAATCGAACGACGCGGCATCTCAGCCTGACCGAAGCCGGCAACGTTTATTACGAACAGTGCAGCGAGGCGCTCGACATCCTGCGCGCGGCAGAAGCCGCGGTCGGCACGCAGACGGCGCAGCCGCATGGCGTGCTCAAGGTGACCGCGCCGGGCTGGTTCGCCAATCGTAAGTTCGCGGATTTGTTGGTGGCTTATCAGGCGCGTTATCCGGATGTGCTCGTCGATCTGCGCCTTGAGAACCGCTTCGTCGATCTGGTCGAGGAAGGCTACGACATGGCCTTGCGCGCGACGTCCGAGCCGTCGCCCTCGCTCATCGTACGGCCGTTGTGCCGGATGCCGTTCGTGCTGGCGGCATCGCCTGCGTATATCGAACGGCATGGGCCGGTGCGGCATCCCAACGACATGGCGCGGCATCGCGTCGTGCTGCCGACTTACACCAATATCGAGACGGTTACGCTGACGGGCGCGGACGGCGCGTTCACGGTCAGGAATCAGCCGGTGCTGAAGACCAACGATACGTCGATGGCGCTCCAACTCGTGCGCGCCGGGATGGGCCTGGCGTATCTGCCGGCGTGGATCGTCGATCCCGAACTGGGCGCGGGCAACTTGCTGCGCGTGCTGCCGGGCTACGAAGCGTTCGCGCCGTCGGTATATGCGGTGTACACGAGCCGCAAGTACATGACGACGAAGGTCAGAACCTTCATCGATTTCTTGTCGGACTCGCTGAGCGATCAAAAACCAAGGAAGTGACCGAATCACGACAGAATTCGGATTAGTCGTAGATTAAGAATACTCGTATTCAAGCGCTGCTTGCCGTGTGTGAATATCGCGCCCAATTCCCGATTTGGCCTACCACGATCTGGTTATCACAGATTGTGACGATCGCCGCTGGGGAGGCTGGCTCTTTCACGCATCATCATTGGCATAGCGCACATGGACTTCTTTCCCTGGCTCCCCTTGTTGTTCAACCTCTTGCTTCTGTGCGCGGTGATGTTCGTCTGCCGCACGATCAACGCAAGTCACGGCAAGCTGCTGTGGAATGGCGCACTCGTGTTCTTTATCTTCTGCTTTCTGGCAATGGCTCTCGACTTCGTACTGACGATGGTCTTTGCGTCCGCGAGTTTTCATGATCACACGCAGTATGAAAGCATCGCGACGCGGAGCAAGTGGAGCGAACGCGTGCTGAGTTACCTGATTCCTTGTGTCGTGTCGGCGTTGTTGGCACAGCGCTTTCGCAAGCGTCAGCGCGCAGCGCTTGCGCGCAAGCGGCGCGTGCCGACGCTTCGTAACAATGACGCGCCTGTTTCGATCAAGACTTCCCCTTACACGCAGTCTGAACTCAGGCTGTGAGCATTTTCGAGTAGATTCGACGAGTCCGAACACGAATTTCGTCGAAGCAGTTCTACTATTCGTTTCGCTCTGATATACTTTCGCTCTTTCGGGGCGTAGCGCAGCCTGGTAGCGTACCTGCATGGGGTGCAGGTGGTCGGAGGTTCAAATCCTCTCGCCCCGACCAAATTAAGCCCGCGTAATCTTTTGATTACGCGGGCTTTCTCATTTGTATGTCCATGGCGGAAGTAGCGATTCTGACGGCTTCCAAAAAGAACGCCGCCGAAGCGCATTGCGTACAGTCAAGATGAAACTCCTGCGCGGCTGAATCTTCATCTCCGTCCTGCGCGCGCGTGGCGTGTGCTACGGCGGACTGAAGGACGTCGATGTAGTGGTCGCGCTTTCTCTGCATCCGTTATCGCGCTCGCCGTAATGTCTTAGATCGCGTACGAAATGGAGCTGAAGCCGGCGCGACTTTTCGCCCGCTCAGGCCGCTGAGCCTCAGTCACGGTCTCCAGAACCGTTCTCGACATCGGGCCGCTATTCGCCGCACCTCTCGGCTAGCCATGCGCGCATCGTTTATCGACGTAGCACGGCTTTCTTGCCATCCTGTCTATTCCTTGCTCTCCGGAAACATACATCCGCCATTCCGAACCAGCGTCTTCACCTCTTCGCTCACCAGCAGGGGGCTTTGTCTTAATCGGGCAATGAAAGCCTTACTTCGCCGAACGTACGACTTTGAATCGTACTTCGCGCTCCATAGGACGATGTTCAGCACGACAGGGATGAGGTCCAAGCCCTTCTCGGTCAGCGTGTAGAAGTCACGGCGCCCATCGTCGGGGCTGGGCGCCCTCGAGAGAATTCCTTGTTCCTCAAGAAACGCAAGGCGGGACGCAAGGACATTGGTCGCGATTCCCTCTTCCGATCTCAGAAACTCGCCATACGTCTTCTTGCCAACAAAGACGATGTCGCGAATGATCAAGAGCGACCACCGGTCGCCAAAGATCTCCACGCCGTAGTTCACCGCGCAATGGGATCGAAGGTCTTCTTTGGATGTCGTCTTCATGGCCGAATATTAACATCGCTTGCATGAAGCAAGTAAATTTCCTCGTTTACTTGTTTTTTGCAAGTTATGTGAATAGGATGGTTGCTAGTGGTTACGAGCACCACCCAACTCACCAGGAGACTGCATGAGCACGATCAGCATCATTGGCACAGGCGGCATGGCCGCAGCGATCGGCGGCCTTGCCGCCAATGCGGGTCACATAGTCGAGGTAATGAGTCGCGACGCTGCCAAGGCGCGGGCGCTTGCCGAAAAATTTGGAGCCAACGCGACGACAGGAACGTTCGGCGTCGCCCCGGCCGGGGACATGGTCATCCTGGCGCTTCCCTACCCAGCCGTTCTCGACGTGGTGAAGCAATACGGGAACGAGCTTGCAGGCAAGGTTCTCGTGGACATCACCAATCCCATCGCCTCCGATCACGTGAGCTTCGTGACTCCGGGCGACAGCTTCGGCGCGCGGGAGATCGCCAAGGCCGCGCCTACGGACCTATCCGTAATTCTGTGGGCGAGGCATATTATGAGAGGTGAGGTAAAAGTTATGGATATGCCGATGAAGAAGAAACGCACCGTCGCTTCTCAGGCAGCGGCCCGAGGGCCGCTGCCCGCCCTTCCGGAAGGTCTGCTGGATGACCTGGTCAAAGGCCCGATGACGCCCACCGAGGTCCAGGACCTGATGCTGGCGTTCAACAAGGCACTCATCGAGCGCGCGATGGGCGCCGAGATGAAGATGCATCTGGGCTACCTGGCGGGGCAGCCGAAACCCGACGGCCAGGACAACGAACGTAACGGCGCCAGCGGCAAGACGCTCATCACCGATTATGGCCCGCTCAGGGTCGATCTGCCGCGTGATCGTGACGGCAGTTTTGAACCCATCCTGATTCCGAAACACGAGCGCCGTTTTACCGGTTTCGACGAGCGCATCATCGCCATGTACGCGCGCGGCATGAGTGTGCGCGAGATCCAGGCGTTTCTGGCCGAAGCCTATGGCACCGAGGTTTCGCCCGATTTCATCAGCTCGGTCACCGACGAAGTCATGGCTGAAGCGCTCGCCTGGCAAAGCCGTCCGCTTGAGCCGATGTACCCGGTGGTGTTCTTCGACGCGTTGCGTGTGAAGATCCGTGGCGACGGCGTGGTGAGCAACAAGGCGGTGTATCTGGCGCTGGGCATTCAGGCCGACGGCCAGCGCGATGTGCTCGGCCTGTGGATCGAACAGACCGAAGGGGCGAAGTTCTGGCTGAAAGTGTTCAACGAACTGAAGACCCGGGGCTGCCAGGACATCCTGATCGCGGTGGTCGACGGCCTGAAGGGACTGGCTGAGGCGATTGGCACGGCGTACCCGCGCACGGCCGTGCAGACCTGCATCGTGCATCTGATCCGCAACAGTCTGGAGTACGCCAGCTACAAGGACCGCAAGAGCGTGGCCGCAGCGCTGCGGCCGGTCTATGCCGCCGCGAGTGAACAGGCCGCTCAGCAGGCCCTGGAGGCCTTTGCCGAAGGCCCGTGGGGTGCGAAGTATCCGACTATCGTGCAGTCGTGGCGACGGGCGTGGGAGAACGTCACACCGTTTTTCGTGTTTCCGCCGGACATACGCCGTGTCGTCTACACCACCAACGCCATTGAGAGTCTGAACATGCAACTACGCAAGATCATCAAGACACGCGGCCACTTCCCCAATGACGAGGCCGCCATCAAGCTGCTGTGGCTGGCATTGCGCAACGTGCTGGCAAAGTCAGTACGCGCGGCGTTCGACTGGTCGTCCGCGATGAACCAGTTTGCCATCCTGTTTGGAGAGCGTTTTACCAACGCACGCGGGTGACTCCGCTAACCGCCTCGCACACAAAAATGCGGACAGGTTCGCGCCTACCGACGCGAAAATCGTCAAGGCGTTCAACACCCTGTTTTCTCACGTCCTGGCTGCCGGTCCAGTAGAGGGCCGCCTATTGGACGTATTCATCGCCGGGGACGACGCACAGGCGAAAGCACGCGTCTCGGGATTCGTCGCGAGCCTCGGACTGCGCCCGATGGATACCGGGCCGCTGCTCATGGCGAAGACGCTGGAGCACGTCAGCCTGCTGTCGCTGGGACTCCTCACTCACTCCGTCAAGCACGCCAACTTCTCAATCGGCGTCAGCCTGCTCGGCTGATTGCATCGGTGCCACGACATCTCGCATCACATCTTCTGGAGGGAGCAATAACATGCACGTTTTCGTCACGGGCGGGACCGGCCATATCGGTTCATACATCATTCCCGAGCTCATCGCCGCCGGCCACGAGGTAACCGGCCTCGCCAGGTCGGACAAATCAGCGGCGGCGGTGTCCGCGCTCGGCGCAAAGGTGCGTCGCGGCGATATCTCCGATCTTAGTGAACTGAAGGCCGCGGCGTCGGAGTCAGACGGTGTCATCCATGTCGCGCATAGACAAGACCTGCTTCCCTCTGGCGGGCTCGATGCCGTGGCCGCCGCGGAACTCCGGATCATGCTCGCGTATGGCGACGCACTGGCCGGAACCGGCAAGCCGCTGGTCGTGTCGGCGAGCATCGGCTCACCCGGATGGGAAAGCCTCGGCCGGCCCGTCAGCGAGGACGACCCTGCCCTTCCGGCCGGCGATGCATACAAAGGAACGCTGCGAGTTCGTAACGTTGTGGAGCTCGCCGTCATCGCACTCGCGCAGCGGGGCGTGCGGTCTTCGGTCGTGCGGATTCCTCCCATCGCGCACAGCACAAGCGATGCAGGCTTCCTCCCGTTGCTGATTGCGCTCGCAAAGGACAAGGGCGCCATCGGTTATCCGGGAGACGGCGCAAACTTGTGGCCGGCCGTGCATGGCCGCGACCTCGCCACCTTGTTCCGTCTCGCGCTGGAGAAAGGTCCGGCTGGCAAAAGTTGGCACGGCATCGAGGGCGAGGGCATCGCTTTGCGCGAGATCGCCGAGGCCATCGGCAGCCGCCTGGGCCTGCCGGCCGTGAGCATTCCCATCGACGTGCTGATGCTGCCGGGATATTTTGGCTTCCTGACAAACCTGGTCACGCTGGACCTTCCGGCGTCCAATCTCATCACGCGTCAGGCTCTCGGCTGGAAGCCTGCCCAGCCCGGCCTGATCGAGGACCTCGACAATGGCCACTACTTCCCTGCTCTTTGAGTGGCGAAAACGGCGCGGGCACGTTTTGATAGCGCGTTGAACGTGGATGTCGGCTGTCTTTTATTTCAACCTGTCGCGCTCAGCGAGCATGTTCACCATTTCGGCCATATTCTCGGTTCCCCAAGTGCACAGCGGGACGATCTTGTCGGCCAGGCTTCGACCGAGCGGCGTCAGCGTGTAGTCCACGCGCGGTGGCACCTCCTGATAGTCGGTCCGCGCGAGGACGCGATCGGCTTCGAGTTCCTTCAATTGTTGGATCAGCACCTTGGCGCTGACGCCGTGGACATTGCGCTTGAGTTCGCCGTAGCGCTTCGGGCCGTCGAGCAGGAAGTACAAGATCAGTGGCTTCCATTTGCCCGCGATGATGCTGAGGGTCGCGGCTAGCCCGTAAGAGTAGCAGCCACCGCAGGTAGGAGAACAGTCGGTCATTTTCGTGGTTACCAAAAGGTGCATACTTGTTCTTAGGTTAGTCCAACTGCATACTTGTTTCAAGCAAGCAATTCCTGCTTCCGTACAACTTGAAAGAAGGATGCACGACATGACCAGACTTAACGGAAAGACGGCTGTCATCACCGGTGGCGCCACGGGCATTGGCCGCGCGGCAGCGAAGCGCTTCATCGAGGAAGGCGCTTTCGTCTTCATCTTCGGCCGTCGGCAAGACGCACTCGACGATGCCGTGGCCGACCTCGGGCCCAATGCCCGCGCGGTAAAGGGCTCGGTCTCGGATGAGGCCGACCTCGACCGACTTTATGCTGCGGTGAAGGACGAGCGCGGGACCCTCGATATCGTCTTTGCGAATGCCGGCGCGGGAAGCCAGCTAGCGCTCGGCAAGATCACCGCCGAGCACATCGACGAAGCCTTCGACACCAATGTGAAGGGTTCGATCTTCACGGTCCAGAAGGCGTTGCCGCTGATGCGCGATGGCGGTTCGATCATCCTGACCGGATCGAGCGCCGGCACTACGGGCGCTCCCGGAATGAGCGCCTACAGCGCGAGCAAGGCGGCCGTGCGCAACCTCGCGCGAACGTGGGCGGAGGACCTGAAAGGCACCGGCATCCGTGTGAACGTGTTGTCACCCGGGGCGACGGCAACCGAACTCGCGAAGGAAGCGCTGGGCGAGGAAGGCCAGAAGATTTTCGCCTCGATGACTCCGCTTCAGCGCATGGCCGATCCGGCCGAGGTCGGAGCGGTGGCTGCCTTTCTCGCGTCGTCGGACAGCAGCTTCATGACCGCCAGCGAGGTGGCCGTCGACGGCGGCTTGGCGCAACTTTGATGTGTTGTGGCGGCTCTGGCTAACGTCGCTCGCAGTGCCCCTTCAGTGGGCTTGTTGGTCGACGGCGAAAAGCGTGGGTCCTAAGTGCCGCGTGTTGGACTGCAAAACGCGCGGCACATCGATGGAGCAGCGGCCGTCCGACGTAAGAGCGCGACCTGTTCCTGTTGCGGGCTTGTGTCACAAACGTGGAGAGATACCGATGAACGCACAAGCGAACGTCCAGGTCGTGAAGGATTTCTTTGCCGCGCTGGGCAGCGGCGATAAGCAAGCTTTGCTGGCCATTTCCGCAGAAGACATCGAGTGGATCGTTCCGGGCGAGTGGGCGCTGGCCGGCACCCACCGTGGACACGCGGACTTGGCGAACCTGTTGCAGAAGGCGTCCGAGATGGTGGATACGTCCTACCCCGCCCCGCCCGAATTCGTTGCTCAGGGTGACCGGGTTCTGGTCGTCGGCTTCGCGACGGGCCGAATCAAAGCCACGAACAAGACCTTCGAAGACCACTGGATCTTTGCCATCATCGTTCGCAATGGCAAAGTCGCGAGCATTCGCGAGTACATCGACACGCTTGCACTGGCCCGGGCCTCCGAACTTTAAGGCTAGTCGTTGTGTTGGGCGACGGAAGATCAGCAAGTCGCTGCGTTCGTAGTCTCCCCCGAGCTGGCTGATAGCCATCAACCTCGAAGAACTCATATTGGATAACTAGCAGCGGAATGAGCGGTTTCATAGTCGGATGCCTGCGCACGTCCGCGTCCAGCCAGGCGTGAGACGCCTCTTTACCTTCCGCCGCGCCGCTTCCGCAGCATCGTTTTTTGCGCCACCGACCGTCAGATACTTTCGCCCGCAATAGCGAGGAAGCGTCACACTTTGCCGCGGGCTTCGTCATGGCGAGAGGAAGATCGGCTCTGTCTCGCACATCAACGAATTCAAAGTCATTTCGCCCCGCTTGCTATCATGCCTGCCTGCGTGACGGCGGCTCGTAGTAGCGCCACGAGCCAAGCTCAAGTGTCTTCTAGCACGGGCCAACAGTGTGGATACGAAGGACTCGTGTGCACAGCGCCGTCCGGCTAATCGGCTTGACAACGACGACTTTCACAACGGCCCCAGCGCGCGAGACAGGTGATGAAGCATGAAGCCGCTATCTAAATTTTTTTCGAGAAAGGCTCCGCAACCGGCAGTCGAGGTTCCGTTACCGCCACCGGAAGTGACTGACGGACGGTTCTTTTTCCCAGTTCAGGAAATCAAAGTCGCGGTCGGTAACCACAGTCATATAAACCGACCAACCGTTTATTACTGGGGGGCTCCGTGTGCATTTGAGGTTGGGCATTACTGCTCAATTGCTCAGGGAGCAACATTCGTGCTAGGCGGCGAGCATCCGAAGCTTTCGTTGTCTACGAACACGACGCTGCATCAAATAAACGCTTCCAATAGATGGAAGGGAGACGTCGTCATTGGCAACGATGTCTGGGTCGGCGCAAACACCACCATCCTTTCAGGCGTTACGATCCACACCGGAGCGATCATCGGGGCGGGCGCCACGATCAGCAAAGATGTTCCTGCTTACGCGATAGTCGTCGGTAATCCGCAGCGCGTTCTGCGTTATCGCTTCGAGCCAGACGTGATAGCCCGATTACTCGACTCACGTTGGTGGGAACACAATCCGGAGACGTTGAATCCGCTCTTGATGAAAAGCACAGATATAAATGATTTTCTGATGCTGTTTGAGAATTCGGTTTGACGGATGGCGGATTCGTTTGGCGTCTTGTTCATTCGCTTCTCGTTCAACGATGAGGAATGCGTCTCTGAAGGACCACGGGTGATGAAGCCGCACTGCCCTCTCTACAGAGCTCCTGTAGGCGTGTCCGATGCCGGCTCCGCTTGCGGCATCGACGCGTTGCCGATCCTAGCTGTACTCTCTTGTGCGGAATCGCCTTGCCCGTTATCACCGAGCAGAGCCTACTGCCAAAAATCATTTGACCCATGCGCTTCTATGCGGACAACCGCTTCTTCGCGCAATCTATCGACAAATCATCGGATCACTTCGAGCGGCCGCGACTGTTAGGCACACGCAGTATTTGCCGTTGCACCACTGATCGCCACCTGAAAAGCCGCAAGGCACGCGAGTGTCATGCAAATCACGCCAAACTTTCGACAGGCCTGACGCTGATTGCGGCGTTTCGTTAAGTGGCGCACTCAACTTCTAACCAGACTGCCTCATATTCCGATCATGATCATTAAATAAAAAATCGGGGCGTGCCGTGTCAGCCATTCTCTCAGTTGTCGTCCGCGGTGCCACCGCCAGCCTCCACTATCTCGGGCGTCGAGACAAGAAGCCGGAGGTGACAGCGGATGCACTCGCACATGTCTATCGTGAAGTGCTCGGCACGCTCGCCGAGCTTTCGGGCGTTGTGTTCCGAGTCATGTATCAGACTGATCCTGAACGGCCTTGGCCCAAGGCCGTGCTTGAGGAACTAGAACGCAAGCACGCTGAAATCAAAGACCTGGCAAACACGTCCGGCCATCTGCTGCAAGTGGATGCTCTTGAAGCCTTGCAATTCATCGCCAATGGCGAGGCACGTCAGGCAGGCATGCAACAGTTCCTGGAAGCTATCGACGCCGCACATCAGGTGGTCAGTCGACAGTGCCGTCTTGCTCAACAGAGCTGATCTAGCGATTGCAAGCGTTGTCGTAATGCAATGGTCACTCGGCGCCAGGCGCCTGTAGTGATGATGCCTCTTGCTCCGCGAATACCGTCCTTTGTCAATCGACCGTCGGACAGGGACCACCGTCGCACATCCTGGACTTTACGAATGCATCGCCGCCAGAGAATTGCCGTGCTGCTCGAGATGGGCCGACTCGTCGTGCGAAATCCGAGAGTTGCTTATCCTCTTCTGACCATGCTCTCCCGCACGTGTGCAGAAAAATGGGCGGCAGTCGCCACGCCGAAGTTCATACGCGAAAATGGGCGCGCTAAAACGTTCAGATAGGTTTGCGCGCTGCATGCAATGCAAAAAACACTGAACTCGCGGCGTTCGCGATGATTGGCCGTGCCTGCCTTAACGCGATTTTGACGCGACGCTCAACGACCCGCTCACCGCATAAAAAAAGCAAGGCACCGAACCAGCGGGTAGAAGCTCGACGGACTAATCCGCCGTTAGTCCGCACAGAAGCGCTATTTTGTCCGGTCGATGCATCGCAATTTCTGCGGCGTATGGATAACGAAGAACAGTCGACGCATTTGACAATACTGTCGCCCTAATCAAACTTTCCGAAGCGCTATGGCACCGCTTGCTTCAAAGCACGTGAAAGCTAATCGCTGCTTTTCTCAATTGCGCATGACTTTGCACGCTGAAAAGTAGCTCGTAGAGCAAACGTTTGCGGTATGCTCGCCGAAACCGTCTGTAGTTTGTTCCGAAGCGATTGATTCATCGGTTTCCACTGCAGATCGGAAACAAGAAAGCATCGTCTCCCTAAAGCAATCGCCCGCTTTTACTCAGACTTAAAAGGCACAAAAACCACTTGTAAGTCAGGCCCTTAAGCTCTAATCTTAAAGTGACGTATAAGGAACGCCGCCTGATGCCTTCGCTTGCTCTCGCGCCTGTCGTTCAAAGGCAACCGCTTTCAGCCCGAACTTCCAGTTTACGTCTCGAAGTCGCGAGATGGTTCGTTTCGGTGTCATCCGCGCGCGTTACACGGTTCGGCCGCATCTATCTGGGCGGGAGCCGCTATGTATGTGTGAGCGCATACAAGAATGGCGGGCGCTTTGCGCTGTACTTCTTCCATCACGGACCTGATGACTGGCGTATCTATCCGCCTATGGGTATGGGGCCGAGCCTTGTGTACTGGTCGGTTGGTGTAGAGGCGCCAAGCGCGAACCTGACCGTCGGTTGATAGATCCAACCCATGCTTTGTGATTCGCCATTGTGCGGGTAGACCGGCACCATACAGCCCATGTTCTTCGCGCAGTCGCACTCGGAACGCAATGCACACAGACCAAAAAAATGCCGCGAATCCGTCGCGGCATTGGTCATTCCTACAAGACAAGCGGCATTCAGCCACCGAGCAAATCGATCACCTGCGTGATCTCCTTGCGCAACTGATCGACATCGACGCCCGCTGAAGGCGCAGCCGCTACGCCCTCGATATCTTCGGCTTCGGCGTCATCGCTGATCGGGCGGCCTTGCGAATCAAGCCGATTACGCGCGCCGTTGATGGTGAATCCCTGCTCGTATAGCAGTTCGCGAATCCGCCGGATCAGCAGCACTTCATGATGCTGATAGTAGCGCCGATTGCCGCGCCGCTTGACCGGCCTCAGCTGCGTAAACTCCTGCTCCCAATAGCGCAGCACGTGCGGCTTGACACCGCACAGCTCGCTGACTTCGCCAATCGTGAAATAACGCTTGGCCGGGATCGGAGGCAAGACGACTTTTTCCATCGTCGATCAACCATCTTGGTGAGTGATGTCGATGAAGCACGGCAAGCAAAAGCGATTCGCGCGATGTTCAGCGCATGAGCGAATTCAACGCGTGAGACCTGACTCCGCTCCCGTTTCCACCAGCGCCTTCAACTTCTGACTTGCATGAAATGTGACGACCCGCCGTGCCGCGATAGGAATGGCTTCGCCAGTCTTCGGATTGCGTCCCGGACGCTGCGGCTTGTCGCGCAACTGGAAGTTGCCGAAGCCGGAGAGTTTGACGCTATCGCCGCTTTCGAGCGCGTCGCGAATGACTTCGAAGAAGGCTTCGACCATGTCTTTCGCTTCGCGCTTGTTCAAGCCGACGTGGTCGAACAGCATCTCGGCCAGTTCGGCTTTCGTGAGCGTGGGCGTGTCATTGGACACGGCGCCCGAAGTCGGGATATCTCGGGTCATGGCGCTACGCTGCGCCGAGAGAAGGGCTTCGAAATCACTCGAGTTCATTTGGTTCATATCGGTAAAACGGCGGACGACGATGAAGACGGACTAAGCCAACTGCAGGCCAACTACATGCCCAACCGCAGGCTATCCGCGCAACCGCGCGCCGTGTACTCGAGCCAGGCGATCCACCAGCGTTTTGATGGCCGTATCGACCGTTTCATCCTGAAGCGTGCCGCCAGTATCTTGCAACGTAACACGGAAGGCAAGACTTTTCTCGTGCTCCGCCAACCCACCGGAAGTATTTGATTTTGGACGAAATTCGTCGAAAAGCGCAACCCTTGTGACGTGCTTGCAGGCAGGTTCCGAACGGGCATTTTCAAGCTCGTCGAGCAACGCCTGGAGCGGTACTTTCTGATCCACGACGACGGCGATATCACGCCGCACAGGCGGGAATTTCGACACTTCCGAAGGCGCCGGCAGCGCGCGATCCATCAACGCGTCCGCTTCGATTTCGAAGAGGATCGGCGCATGCGGCAGGTCGTACTTTTGCTGCCAGCGCGGATGCAGTTCGCCGATCCAGCCCACCGCCCGGCCCGCCACTTCGACACGCGCGCTGCGTCCCGGATGCAGCGCCGGATGCTCCGCCTTCACGAAGCGCGGCACGACGGGAGCGAACAGCGCTTCGACGTCGCTCTTCACGTCGAAGAAGTCGACGCTGCGCGACGGCGCGCCCCATTGCTCGTCGAGCGCGGGACCGTAGGCGAGACCGCCGATCATCTTCGGTTGCGCGAAACCTTCGACAGCCAATTCGCCCGCCGTAACCGATGCATCGCGCAGAAACACACGCCCTGCTTCGAACACGCGAATACGGTCCGCGCGCCGGTTCAGGTTGTAGCGCAGTACGTCGATCAGACTGCCGAACAGCGTCGTGCGCATGACCGAAAGCTGACTCGCGATCGGATTGATGAGCTTCACCGGATTGTCGTTGCCGGCCAAATCCTTCTCCCAGTCGGCATCGACGAAACTGAAGTTCACGGTCTCCGAATAGTCGCGCGCGGCCACGGCATGACGCAATGTGTGAATCGAGCGCTTCGTTTCGTTCGTGCGCCGCATTTCGCTGGCAGCAACCGGCGGGCGCGCGGGAATTTTCTCGAAACCATAGATGCGCGCGACTTCCTCGATCAGATCCTCCTCGATCTCGATATCGAAGCGATAAGCCGGCGGCGTCACGCTGAAGGTATCGCCGTCGCGCTCGAAAGCGAGATTCAGACGCGTGAAAATCTGTGCGATCTCGTCCACGCTAATGTCCACGCTAATGTCCACGCCGATAATGCGGTGCGCGCGCGACACGCGCATGGTCACCGGATGACGCTCGGGCACGTTGACGGTCCGATCGTCCACCGGGCCGGCTTCGCCGCCGCAGATGTCGAGGATCAGTTGCGAAATGCGTTCGATATGCTCGACAGTGGTCGAGTAATCGACACCGCGTTCGAAGCGATGCGCGGCGTCCGTCGAGAAGTTGTATTTGCGCGCACGGCCGCGAATGGCGTCCGGCCACCAGAAGGCGGCTTCGAGATAGATGTTGGTGGTATCGAGCGTGACAGCCGTGCTGTCGCCGCCCATGATGCCCGCGAGGCTTTCGACCTGCGCGCCGTCCGCGATCACGCCGACGGTTTCATCCAGTTCGACAGTGTTGCCGTTGAGCAGCTTGAGCGATTCGCCCTTCTTGCCCCAACGCACTTCGATACCGCCGTGAATCTTGTCGAGATCGAACACGTGCGAGGGACGGCCGAGTTCAAGCATCACGAAATTCGAGATATCGACGAGCGCCGAGATGCCACGTTGACCGGCGCGTTCAAGGCGCTCGACCATCCATTGCGGCGTCTTCGCGCGCGCGTTCACACCGCGAATCACGCGACCTGAAAAGCGTCCGCACAGATCCGGCGCGAGGATCTTCACCGGCAGCTTCTCGTCGAGCTTGACCTCGACCGGCGGCATGTCGAGCGACTTCAACGTCGCGCCCGTGATCGCGGCGGTTTCGCGCGCGACGCCAAAAACCGAAAGGCAGTCCGCCTTGTTCGGCGTGAGCTTGATCTCGAAGACGGTGTCGTCGAGATTGAGCGCTTCGCGAATGTCTTCTCCGATCGGCGTATCGGCCGGAAGGATCAGCAAGCCGCTATGGTCTTCCGAGAGCTTCAGTTCGCGCGCCGAGCACAGCATGCCCTGGCTTTCGACACCGCGCAGCTTCGAGAGCTTGATTGCGAAAGGCGCGCCACCGGCTTCGGCAGGCGGCAACTCCGCGCCGACCAGCGCGACTGGCACCTTGATGCCGGGCGTCACGTTCGGCGCGCCGCACACGATGTTCAACTGCTCGCCCGTGCCGGCATCGACCTGACAGACGTTGAGCTTGTCGGCGTCCGGATGCTTCGCCACTTCCAGCACTTGTCCGACGACGATCTTCTTGGTCGGCGGCGCGACCGGCCGCAGGTCTTCGACTTCGAGACCGGCCATCGTGAGTGCGTGCGCAAGTTCGTCGGTCGTGAGTGCGGGATCGACGAAGCTTCGGAGCCAGGATTCTGGGAATTGCATGTGTGTCTACGTTCGAATGAGGTGGTGTCTCTCGCCCGGTTGCTGTTGCCAAACCGGGCTCCGCGGGCCGTGCGGCGTTTAAGCGAACTGGCGCAGAAAACGCAGGTCGTTCTCGAAGAACAGACGCAAGTCCTGCACGCCGTAACGCAGCATGGCGAGACGCTCGAGGCCGCTACCGAACGCAAAACCGATATAGCGCTCCGGGTCGAGCCCCATGTTGCGGATGACGGTCGGATGTACTTGACCCGAGCCGGAGATTTCCAGCCACTTGCCCGCGTTCTTGCCGTGTTCGAACATCATGTCGATCTCGGCCGACGGCTCCGTGAACGGAAAATACGACGGGCGGAAACGCACGAGAATGTCGTCGCGCTCGAAAAACTTCTTGAGGAAATCGGTATAGACGCCCTTCAGGTCCGCAAAACTGATGTTCTCTTCGATCCACAGGCCTTCGACCTGGTTGAACATGGGCGAATGCGTGGCGTCGCTGTCCACGCGATACGTGCGGCCCGGCACGATCACCTTGATCGGCGGCTTGTTCATGCGCGCGTAGCGCACTTGCATCGGGCTCGTGTGCGTGCGCAGCAACAGCGGACGGCCTTCGGCATCTTTACCGTCGACGTAGAAGGTGTCCTGCATCGAGCGCGCCGGATGGTTCTCAGGGCTATTGAGCGCCGTGAAGTTGTACCAGTCGGTTTCGATCTCGGGACCGTCCGCGACATCGAAGCCGATCGTGCCGAAGATGCGCTCCACGCGCTCCCACGTGCGCATGACCGGATGCAACGTGCCCGTGCTCGCGCCGCGTCCGGGCAAGGTAACGTCGATAGCTTCGGCAGCGAGTCGCTGGTTGAGGAGCGCGTCGGCCAGCGCCTGACGACGCGCGTTGAGCGCCGCTTCGACTTGCTGCTTGGCCACGTTGATCCGCGCGCCTTCGGTCTTCTTCGCCTCCGGATCGAGCTTGCCGAGACCCTTCAGCAGTTCGGTCAGCGCGCCGGATTTGCCGAGAAAGCGGGCCTTCGCGTTTTCGAGCGCGGCGGCGTCGGAGGCTTCTTCAAAGGCGCTTTTTGCGTCGGCGACAATCTGGTCCAGATCCATTGATCCCATCTTTTCAACGTCGAAGTTCTAACTGAATTACGGTTTGGCTTATGCGCACGATTGGTTCGTACGCCTCACATGCGATAAGCAAAACCGTCCGACCAACAAAAACGGGGCTCGGTGAGAGCCCCGTTTTCTACCTTCGCGCCACCCTGAACAACCGGACGACGCTCAGGCGAACCACGCAGTACTAATTTCGCAATTAGGCTGCAACGGCGGCTTTCACCTGATTCACGATCGCAGCAAAAGCAGCCTTGTCGAACACAGCCATGTCGGCCAGCACCTTACGGTCGAGTTCGATCGAAGCCTTCTTCAGGCCGTTGATGAACACGCTGTACGTCATGTCGTGCTGACGCACCGCCGCGTTGATACGCGTGATCCACAATGCGCGGAACACACGCTTCTTGTTGCGGCGATCGCGATAGGCGTATTGCCCTGCGCGCATGACCGCTTGCTTGGCGATGCGATAGACGTTATTGCGACGGCCGCGGTAACCCTTGGCCAGACGGATGATCTTCTTGTGACGGGCCCGTGCGGTAACCCCACGTTTTACTCGAGGCATGTTGCGCTCCTATGAGTGTCGGTTAAGGGTTAAGCGAACGGCAACATTGCGCGGACGGAGTTCAGATTTGACTCATGAACGGCCGTCGTGCCACGCAAATGGCGTTTGTTCTTGGTGGTTTTCTTGGTAAGAATGTGGCGCTTGAAGGCCTGACCGCGCTTGACGGTACCGCCCGGACGCACCACGAAGCGCTTTGCAGCACTCTTCTTGGTCTTCATCTTCGGCATGAAACTACTCCAGTTTATTAGATGGTCATGGGTGTGCGGATGATCCGTCAAACAAACATCGGACCCCTTGCCGCCCTTCGAAACCCACGCTCCACTTATGTGCGGACAGCCTTTTGTGGCTACCGCTTTTCATGAGCGGCGTCACCAAAGTGACGCCAGCCCTGAAACCACTTGCGATGCCGCGCTCACGCTTTTCAACGGCGCGCGATCCAACGCTTTACGACGCTCGTTACTTACCCTTTTTCTTCGGGGCAAGCACCATGATCATCTGACGCCCTTCCATCTTCGGCATTTGCTCGACCTGGCCGTATTCGTCCAGATCCGTCTTCAGACGTTCGAGCATGCGCATGCCGATTTCCTGGTGCGCCATTTCCCGACCGCGGAAACGCAACGTGATTTTCGTCTTGTCGCCGTCTTCGAGGAAGCGCGTGAGGTTACGCAGCTTGACGTTGTAATCACCGTCGTCCGTGCCGGGGCGGAATTTGACTTCCTTCACCTGCACGATCTTCTGCTTAAGCTTCGCCTCGTGCTGCTTCTTCGCTTCCGAGTACTTGAACTTGCCGTAATCCATCAAACGGCAGACAGGCGGTGAAGCCTGCGGCGCGATTTCGACCAGATCCACGTCGAGCTGTTCCGATTGACGGAAAGCCTCGGCCAGTTTCACGATTCCGAGCGGCTCGTTGTCCACTCCGACCAAGCGCACTTCCGGCGCAGTGATTTCACCGTTGATGCGATGTGACGACTTATCAGTAGCGATGTTACGTTTCCTCTAAAAATAAAAAGACTAGCCGCGCTGCGAGTGACTTACTTGAACGCCCGCACTTCCTGCTGCAGACGTTCGAGGAATGCGTCGACCGGCATCACGCCCAGATCGACACCGCCACGAGCACGCACGGCTACGGTTTGTGCATCACGCTCTTTGTCTCCGACGACCAGCAAATACGGAACCTTTTGCAGCGTGTGCTCGCGTATTTTATAGCTAATCTTCTCATTGCGCAAATCGCTCTCAACTCTAAGCCCTTGTTTTTGCAACGATTGGGCCAGAGAAGCCGCATATTCGGCCTGACTTTCGGCAATATTCAGCACGACTGCCTGCACAGGCGCGAGCCACGGCGGCATTGCACCGGCATGGTGCTCGATCAGGATGCCGAGGAAACGCTCCATCGACCCGACGATCGCGCGGTGAAGCATGACCGGACGGCGGCGGCTGTTGTCCTCGCCGACGTACTCCGCGCCGAGACGCTCCGGCAACACCATGTCGAGCTGCAGCGTGCCGCATTGCCAGGACCGGCCGAGCGCGTCCTTGATGTGGTACTCGATCTTCGGACCATAAAACGCGCCCTCGCCCGCGAGTTCCTGCCACTGCAGGCCGCACGCGGTCAGCGCGTCACGCAGGCCTTGCTCCGCGCGATCCCAGGTTTCGTCGGTACCGGCGCGCTGCTCCGGACGCAGCGACAACTTGATGTCGATGTGATCGAAGCCGAAGTCCTTGTACACGCTCATCGCGAGCGTATTGAACGCGATCGATTCGGCGATGAACTGATCTTCCGTGCAGAAGATGTGCGCGTCGTCCTGAACGAAACCGCGCACGCGCATGAGACCATGCAACGCGCCCGACGGCTCGTTGCGATGGCACGATCCGAACTCCGCGTAGCGCAGCGGCAGATCGCGATACGACCTCAGCCCGTGATTGAACACCTGCACGTGGCCCGGGCAGTTCATCGGCTTGATGGCGTAGTCGCGCTTCTCGGACTCGGTCGTGAACATGTTCTCGCGATAGTTCTGCCAATGGCCGGACGCTTCCCACAGCGAGCGGTCCATGACCATCGGGGTCTTGATCTCGAGATAGCCGGCCTCATTGATCCGACGGCGCATGTACTGCTCGACCTGCTGCCACAGCGACCAGCCCTTCGGATGCCAGAACACCATGCCCGGCGCTTCGTCCTGCAAATGGAACAGGTCGAGCTGCTTGCCGAGCTTGCGGTGATCGCGCTTCTCGGCTTCTTCGAGCATGTGGAGATACGCTTCCTGGTCTTCCTTCTTGGTCCAGGCGGTGCCGTAGATGCGCTGCAACTGCTCGTTCTTCGAGTCGCCGCGCCAGTACGCGCCCGCGACCTTCATGAGCTTGAAAACCTTCAGCTTGCCGGTGGACGGCACGTGCGGACCACGGCACAGGTCGGTGAAACCGCCGTGCGAATAGAGCTTGATTTCGTCCGAAGCCGGGATCGATTCGATGATCTCCGCCTTGTACTTCTCGCCGATGCTCTTGAAGTACTCGACCGCTTCGTCGCGCGACACCACGCGCCGCGACACGGGCTCGTCTTTCTTGACGAGGTCCTGCATGCGCTTTTCGATCTTCTCGAGGTCTTCGGGCGTGAAGGGACGGCTGTACGCGAAGTCGTAATAGAAGCCGTTGTCGATGACCGGTCCGATGGTCACCTGCGCCTCGGGGAACAAGTCCTTGACCGCGTAGGCCAGCAAGTGCGCGGCAGAGTGACGAACGACATCGACGCCTTCCGGGTCTTTGTCCGTGACGATGGCGAGCGACGAATCCTGGTCGATGACAAACGACGTGTCGACGAGCTCGCCGTTGAGCTTGCCGGCAAGCGCGGCCTTGGCGAGACCCGCGCCGATCGATGCCGCGACTTCCGCGACGGTCACCGGGTGGTCGTATTGACGGACCGACCCATCAGGCAAACGTACCGAAACCATTTCGTTCTCCAAGACGCCAGCTCACGCCAGGCGAGTTCGACTAAAACATGCCGCTCGATACCGTGCAAAACCCGAGAGACAAAAAAAATGCGGCCCCGCTATCGAGGGGCCGCATTCACTTTTCACACATACCGCAAACAGATTGGCAGAAGGCGAATTAGGTCCTCGACTAGCGTCGCTCCGAAGTTGTTTCGGTCAACGTTCGACGTGCCATATTTTTTCGCCTTGTGCGCAATGCGCTTCTTGCGGATTGAAGACTCGGCGGACCGAGGCTTCGTTTTCGTTGGTAGGCTCGATTGGACTCGAACCAACGACCCCCACCATGTCAAGGTGGTGCTCTAACCAGCTGAGCTACGAGCCTGAAAGAAGTGAGATTATATGGAGCGTTTCGATTTTTGGCAAGTGCATCTGTGCGATGAATCGAAAAATTATTCGTCGATCCGTTCAACTTTTCGCGCAGTGACGCTCCCGGCCGTAGCTTGCGTTCAGGCTCGGCGCGCCGCGCGGATCACGCCCACGACTTCCCCGAGCAAGGTGCACGCGCGTTGAATCTGCATCGCGTTGGACACTTCCACGGTGAACTGCATGTAGGCCACGTTGCGCCGGCTTTGCGTCTTCACGCCTATCACGTTGATCTTCTCGCGCGCGAAGACTTCAGTGATGTCGCGCAACAGTCCCTGCCGATCCGCCGACTCGACCGACAAATCCACCGGATACACCGACGACCCGCGCCCGTTCATCACCTGCGCCGACCACGTCGTATGCAGCACGCGCTCGGGCGAACGCTGCGCCATGCGCTGGAACGTTGCGCAATCGGACCGATGAATGGACATGCCCTTGCCGCGCGTGACGAACCCCGCGATAGGGTCCGGCGGCGCCGGGCGGCAGCAACGCGCGAGCTGCGTGAGCAGCGCATCGACGCCGACGACCAGCACGCCCGTCGACGCCCCGAGCGCCACGCTCTGTCCGCTGCTGCGCTTTTCGAACTGCTCGGGCGTTTCGAGTTCGGGCTCGGGGGGCGGCGTATCGCTCAAGGCCTGTTCGATATTGCGCAGGCTGAATTCGTCCTTGCCGACGACCGAGTAGAGATCCTCGGGCGCCTTGAAGCCGAGCTTGCTCGCGAGCTGATCGAGATTGACCGAGGTCTTCCCTTCGCGCTGCAGCGTCTTTTCGACGATCGCGCGACCTTCCGCGATGTTCTCCGCCGCATCGATCGTGTTGAACCACGCGCGCACCTTCTGCCGCGCGCGCGGGCTGTGCAGATAGCCGAGCTGCGGATTGAGCCAGTCGCGCGACGGGCCGCCCTCCTTCACCGCGACGATCTCGATCGTCTGCCCGTTCTGCAGCGGCGTGTTGAGCGGCACCATGACGCCATCGACACGTGCGCCGCGACAGCGATGCCCAAGCTCGCTATGCAGGTGATACGCGAAGTCGACCGCTGTCGCGCCGTGCGGCAACGCGATCACGCGCGCCTGGGGCGTCAGCACATAGATGTGGTCGTCGTCGAGCGTGGCGTCGCGCAACTGCTGCCAACCGGGCTGCTCGCCTTCGACATCGTCCTTCCAGGCAAGCAACTGGCGCAGAAAGGCGATTTTTTCGTCGTACTTCTCGCTTGCCGTGACCTGGCCCGCGTAGCCGCGCGTGCCCGCTTCCTTGTAGCGCCAGTGCGCCGCCACGCCATACTCGGCGAACTGATGCATCTCGTAGGTACGGATCTGCACTTCGAACGCGCGCCCGTCGTCGCCGATCACGACCGTATGCAGCGACTTGTAGCCATTCGGCTTGGGCCGCGAGATGTAGTCGTCGAACTCGCGCGGCACCGGTTGCCACAAGTTGTGCACGATGCCGAGCACGGTATAGCAGTCCTTGATGTCCCCGACGATCACGCGAAACGCGCGCACATCGTTCAGTTCGGAGAAATCGAGATGCTTGCCGCGCATCTTCTTCCAGATGCTGTAGATGTGCTTTGGCCGGCCGCTGACTTCGGCCTTGATCTGCGCGGTATCGAGTTCAGTCTGCAGCCGCGCGATGGCGTCCGTGACATAGGACTGGCGCTCCACGCGCTTCTCGTCGAGCAACTTCGCGATGCGCTTGTACGTGACCGGGTCCTCGAAGCGGAACGACAGGTCTTCGAGCTCCCACTTGAGTTGCCAGATGCCGAGACGGTTCGCGAGCGGCGCGTAGATTTCCATGGTCTGGCGCGGCACATCGGGCGAGGGATCGATCTTGTTGGCCGCGTGATAGCGCAAGGTTTGCAGGCGCGACGCGAGGCGAATCAGCACCACGCGAATATCCTGCGCGAAAGCAAGCAACATCTTGCGCAATGATTCGACTTGCGCGCGCCGCGCGGCCTGTGCGTCGCGCGTGTTCTCGGGCAAGTCCGCGAGCGTGGCGCGCGAACTGACGGAGCCGAGACGCAAGAGCTTGCGCACATCGCCGACGAGCCGCTGCACTTCCGCGCCGAAGCGCTCCTCGATGACCTTCTCCGGGTCGTCCAGATGCGGCGTCAATACGAAGAGCGCCGCAGCGGCGATCGCGTGAGCGTCGACGTTGAGCGTCTGCATGATGCGCGCCGTGCCTTCCGCGTGCTCGGTGAGCAGTTCGCCCGTCGAGACGCGCGCATCCTTCGCGTGCTCGCGGATGAACGCGAGCGCATCGTCGATGGATGGCTCCGGCAAGGTGTCGGCGATAACGGCGGACTCGGTCATGCGCGAATGACTGCTCTTCGGCGAACCTGCTTAGCGCTGCGCCGCCACGACGACGACTTCCACCAGGCACGCGGGGTTCGCGAGCTTCGCTTCGACGGTAGCGCGCGGCGGCGTGTTGCCCGCGGCGACCCACGAGTCCCACACGGCGTTCATCGCGGCGAAGTGCACCATGTCGGAGACGTAGATTTGCACCGACAACAGATGCGACTTGTCGCTGTTCGCTTCTTCGAGCAGACGGTCGATATGGCCGAGCACTTCGCGCGTCTGGCCGGTGATGTCCTGGTCGGTGTCCTCGGCGATCTGGCCCGCGAGATACACGGTGCCGTTGTGGATGGCGATTTCCGAAAGCCGTGCGCCGACGTGATGACGAGTAACTGCCATATGCGTTCCTGTTCGATGAGATGCAAATTGGGATAAAGCGCCAGGCGCTCAGCCCGATATTATGCCGCGCCCGCGTCATTTCCGAGAAAGAAGGCGCGCGCGGTGGCGATCTGGTCCGCCGCGAGGAAGGCCGGCGCGTGTCCGGTATCCGCCACTTCGACGCTCGTGACCGCCTGCCCTTTCGACACCATTCGCTTGACCGTCTCGCGTGACAGCAAGTCCGAATGCTCTCCTCTCACGACGAGCACCGGCGTCTTGAACGAGGCCAGCGCATGCCACAAGTACGCTTCACCCGCCGCGTTCTGTTCGGGCGTCGACGCCTTGAACGGCTTCGCGATGTCCGGGTCGTAGCGGAAGCGCCACGCGCCGCCCTTCTCGTGCAAAAGCGGCGTATTGATGCTTGCCCACTCCTCGTCCGTGAGATTGCCAAACGAAGCCGCAAGCGCGGCGGCGTGCCGCACGCCTTCATCGAGCGAGGCGAAGCGCGTGGGCTTGCCGAGATATTCGCCGATACGCGTGAGCGCGATGGGTTCGATATGCGGTCCCACGTCGTTGATGAGCATCTTGCGAATCGGCGTATTCGGCAAGCCGCCGAGCGCCATGCCAATGAGTCCGCCCATCGAGGTGCCGAACCAGTCCACCGTTTCCACGTTCAGACGCGCGATGAGCGTCACCATGTCCGCGACGTACTGCGGCACGCCGTAATGGCGCGGGTCGGCGAGCCAGTCCGACAGACCGCGCCCGACGACATCCGGACACACCACGCGATACTCGTTTGCGAGCGCCTGCGCCACCTTGTCGAAGTCGCGGCCCGAGCGCGTCAGGCCGTGCACGCACATCAGCACGCGCGGATTGGCCGGATCGCCCCATTCGGTGTAGGCCGTGCGATGCAGACCGGCCGGGCTCGCACACTGCACGAAACGCTGGCGCGGCACGGCGGCCGCCGGATGTGGCGCTTCGACGACGATGGATGTGCTCATGGGTATTCCTCGCAGGAAGATGTCGAATCGATTGTAAGCGCCGCGCGCGAAACCGACTGAACATCGGCCGAACGGACGACCCCTTGACCACGGTGATCAAAAACAAAGCGGGCGAAGCCTCGCAGCCCCGCCCGCCTTTCCTCGTCGAAAGACGCCGCTTTACTCAAGCCGATTACTTCACGCCGCTGACATCCAACGGCGCGCCGGTCTTTTGCTGAATCTCCTCGGCACTGACGCCATCGGCCAGTTCGACGAGCTTGAGACCATTCTCGGTCACGTCGATCACGCCGAGGTCCGTAATGATGCGATCCACCACGCCCACGCCCGTCAGCGGCAGCGAGCATTCTTCGAGAATCTTGTGCTGGTCGCCCTTCGCGACGTGTTCCATCAGCACGACGACCTTCTTCACGCCTGCTACGAGGTCCATCGCGCCGCCCATGCCCTTGATCATCTTGCCGGGAATCATCCAGTTGGCGAGGTCGCCCGTCTTGCTGATCTGCATGGCGCCGAGAATCGCCAGGTTGATGTGGCCGCCGCGGATCATCGCGAATGAATCCGCCGACGAAAAGATCGACGAGCCCGGCAGCGTGGTCACCGTCTGCTTGCCGGCGTTGATGAGATCGGCGTCCACTTCTTCTTCGGTCGGCGACGGGCCGATGCCGAGCAGGCCGTTCTCCGATTGCAGCCATACTTCCATGCCGTCCGGCACATGGTTGGCAACGAGCGTCGGCAAGCCGATGCCGAGGTTCACATAGAAGCCGTCCTGCAATTCCTTCGCCGCGCGCGCGGCCATCTGGTCACGAGTCCAAGCCATGGTCATTCTCCTTTCGCGCGGACGATACGTTGCTCAATGCGCTTTTCAGGGTGCGCATTCAGGACGAGCCGCTGCACGAAGATGCCCGGCGTATGGATGTGATCGGGGTCGAGCTCGCCCACTTCGACGATCTCTTCCACTTCGGCCACGGTGATCTTGCCGGCCATGGCGCACATCGGATTGAAGTTGCGCGCCGTGCGGCGATAGATGAGATTGCCCGATTTGTCGGCTTTCCATGCCTTCACGATACCGACGTCCGCTGTCAGCGAATGCTCGAGCACGTAATGGTTTTCGCCGAACTGACGCGTTTCCTTGCCGTCCGCGATCACGGTGCCGAAGCCCGTGTTCGTGAAGAACGCCGGGATGCCCGCGCCGCCCGCGCGCAGTTTTTCGGCGAGCGTGCCTTGCGGCGTGAATTCGAGTTCGAGTTCGCCGGCCAAATATTGCCGCTCGAATTCCTTGTTTTCGCCCACGTAAGACGAAATCATTTTCTTGACCTGACGTGTTTCGAGCAGGAGGCCGAGCCCGAAGCCGTCGACACCCGCGTTGTTGCTGATGCAGGTGATGTCCTTCACGCCCGAGTCGCGCAACGCCGCGATCAGCGCTTCGGGAATGCCGCACAGCCCGAAACCGCCGACGGCGAATGTCTGCCCGTCCTTGACGATGCCATCGAGCGCCGCCTTCGCGCTGGGATAGACCTTGTTCATCTGATTGTCCCTTCCATTTGTGAACCCGACTGAAAACTGGCTTTTCTTGGCCGCCGTGGCAAGCAAGGCGGCGTTTAGACTTGGGCAAAGATTACGCTTAGCGATCCATCCGGCACAATACGCAAAAATACATAAGTCTTTGCCCGCGCCCTTTGGTTCCGTCCGGGAGCGAAGCACGGGCGCACCTTTTCCTCATGCCTGAACTGGACTACCAAACCGCGTTTCATCTCGCGCCCGTTGGCCTCGTGCTTTCGCGCGAGCGCATCATCGAGGACTGCAACGAGCAGGTCTGCGCCATGTTCGGCTTCGAGCGCGCGGCGCTCATCGGCGAGTCGTTTCGGGTGCTTTATCCGAGTCCGGACGAGTTTGCGCGCATCGGCGAGCGTATTGCCGCGCATATCAGCACGCAAGGCACCTACAGCGACGATCGCATCATGAAGCGCTCGGATGGGGAAATGTTCTGGTGCCACGTCACCGGCCGCGCGCTGGAGCGCGACGCACCGCATGCGGCGGGCGTCTGGACTTTCGAGGATTTGAGCGCGACGCGGCGTGTGGCCATAGAACTGACGCCGCGCGAAAGGGAGATCGCCGCGCAACTCGTGACCGGCAAGACGAGCAAACAAATTGGCCGCGTGCTCGACATCAGCCCGCGCACGGTCGATATCTACCGCGCGCGGCTCATGCGCAAATACGATACGGGCAACGCGACGGAGTTGCTGCAGCGCCTGCTCGGCAACTGAGCGCGCACGCTCATAGTGCGGGCGCAGCCGTCTCGATGATCTGACGAAGCAAGTCCGGCAGCGGCACGGACTTGCCCGCCTTGTAATCCACCCACACGATCTTGGCCGCGCCCTTTGCAAAGAGCTCACCAGGCGCGTCGTCGCGATACAGCTCGAAGTGCGTTTCCAGGCTGCTGCGTCCAGGCTTGCCGACCGACATGCGGCCGATCACGTTGCCCGGATAATGTAGTTGCCGCAGGAATTCCATCGACGCATTGACGATCACCGGCCCTTGTCCCTCGGCGTTCGATCCGACGATGCCGAGCTCTTCGAACCACGAAATTCGCACCTGCTCCATGTAGCGGAAGTAGACGGTGTTGTTGACGTGCCCGAAGGCGTCCATGTCACCCCAACGGATAGGCATGGAAAGTTCGAAGACGGTGTGAAAAGGGTTGTTGCTCATGTTTGCCTGTTCGAGAAAGCGCGCGCTCAGAGCGAAAAACCGTCGTCCGCCGAGATGACCGCGCCGTTCATGAACTGCGATTCGTCGGCGGCGAGCAAGAGCAGAAGGCCGTCGAGGTCGCCGGGCGAACCCACGCGGCGGCGCGGCAGCATCGACACGAGCTTCTGGCCTTGCTCGGTTTTCCAGTGATGGTGATTGATTTCGGTGTCGATATAACCCGGGCAGATGGCGTTCACATTGATGCCGTGGCGGCCCCATTCGAGCGCCATGGCCTTGGTCATCTGCACGACCGACGCCTTACTCATGGCGTAGAGGCCGATCTGCGGAAACACGCGCAGTCCCGCCACCGAAGCCACGTTGATGATGCGATACGCCGGCTTGGCCGCGCCGCTGCCGCGCATGATCATGCGCTTGGCCACTTCCTGCGCCACGAAGAACGCGCCGCGCACATTGGTGCCGAAGACGTATTCGTAGTCGGAGGGCGTGACGTCGGTCAGCTTCTGCGTCGTCGAAACACCCGAATTATTCACGAGGATGTCGATGGTACCGGCTTCCGTCTCCGCATGCGCGACCGCGGACTTGATGCTCTGATAGTCGGTCACGTCCAGCGACACGACATGCGCCGCGCCGCCCGATGCCTCGATTTCCGCGCGCAATTCCTTGAGACGCTCGGTGCGACGGCTCGCCAGCACCACTTTCGCGCCGGCTTGCGACAGTACTTGCGCAAAACGCTTTCCAAGTCCACTGGACGCGCCGGTAATCAGCGCGACCTTGCCTTCCAGATTGATCGAACGGCCCATTGTGCTTCCTTCTTTTACGGTTGATTCGGCCTTACGCGGCACGCGGCATGCGCCAGTCCGCTAGTGGCATCGACACCGATTTCGCGGCGCCGTCTAGAATAGTACGATCGTACTCGATCAGACAAGGTCGGTTGCAGCCTGCCTGACGTTCGCTGACAATACGCGATCTTAAAAGGCCATTCTAACGGTACAGAGGAGCATTGATGACCCCGGCGAGCCTTATCGAGCAGTACGGTCCCCGCGAATCGATGGAATACGACGTCGTCATCGTCGGCGGCGGGCCAGCCGGTTTGTCGGCGGCTATCCGGTTAAAACAGCTTGCGCAGGAAAAAGGCGTCGAAATCGGCGTGTGCGTGCTGGAAAAAGGCTCGGAGATCGGCGCGCACATTTTGTCGGGCGCGGTCATGGACCCGCGCGGTCTGTCCGAACTCATCCCCGACTGGAAGGAAAGAAACGCACCGCTTGACGTCGAAGTGACCGAAGACCGCTTCCTCTTTCTCACGCAGGACAGCGCGAAGCAGGTGCCGAACTGGCTGCTTCCCGACAACTTCAAGAATCACGGCAACTACGTCGTGAGTCTCGCCAACGTCACGCGCTGGTTGGGCGCGCAGGCGGAGGAACTGGGCGTCGAGATCTTCCCGGGCTTTCCGGCCGCCGAAGTGCTGTACAGCGACAGTGGCGCGGTGAAAGGCGTCGTCACCGGCAATCTGGGCATCGGCAAGGATGGCGAGCCGACCGAGAACTTCCAGCTCGGCATGGAATTGCACGCGAAGTACACGTTATTCTGCGAAGGCGCGCGCGGGCATCTCGGCCGTCAGTTGATGGACAAGTTCAAGCTCAATCAGAATGCCGATCCGCAGGTATATGGCATCGGCATCAAGGAATTGTGGGAGACCGATCCCGTCAAGCACAAGCCGGGGCTCGTTATCCACACGGCGGGCTGGCCGCTCGATCCCGACACGTACGGCGGCTCGTTCCTTTATCACATGGACAACAATCAGGTGATGGTGGGCTTCGTGGTCGGGCTCGGCTATTCAAACCCGTATCTTTCGCCGTTCGAAGAGTTTCAGCGCTACAAAACGCATCCGGCCATTCGCCCGTTCCTCGAAGGCGGCAAGCGCATTTCCTACGGCGCGCGCGCCATTACCGCGGGCGGCCTGATGTCGTTGCCAAAGCTCGTGTTTCCGGGCGGCGCGCTGGCCGGCGACGACGCGGGCTTTTTGAACGCATCGCGCATCAAGGGCAGCCACGCGGCGATCAAGTCCGGCAAGATGGCCGCCGAAGCCGCCTTCGACGCGGTGCAGGCGGGCCGTCAGAGCGACGAGTTGAGCGCGTATCCAGAAGCCTTCGATACTTCCTGGCTCAAGACCGAACTGCATCGCGCGCGCAATTTCAAGCAGTGGATGAGCAAGGGCCTGTACCTCGGCACGTTCATGGTCGGGCTGGAACAGAAGGTCATGGGCGGCAACGTGCCGTGGACGCTGCATCATCAGCATTGGGATCACGAGATGCTGAAGCCCGCGTCGCAGAGCAAGCCGATCGTTTATCCGAAGCCGGATGGCAAGCTGACGTTCGACAGGCTTTCGTCGGTATTCATTTCGAACACGAATCACGAAGAGAATCAGCCGGCGCATCTGACGCTGAAAGACCCGAGCGTGCCGGTGAACGTGAATTTGCGGACCTATGCAGGTCCGGAAGGACGTTATTGCCCGGCAGCGGTGTACGAGTTCGTGAAGACGGACGATGGCGGCGAACGTCTGCAGATCAACGCGCAAAACTGCGTGCATTGCAAGACATGCGATATCAAGGACCCGACGCAGAATATCGTGTGGGTGACGCCTGAAGGCGGCGGTGGGCCGAACTACCCGAATATGTAATCGGGTGAGATGGTGGGCCGCGCGTGGGCGCGGCTGTCGTACGGCGCCGGTTGAACCGGCGTCGTGCTTTTATCGGCGAGGATAATGCCGTCGCGGGCAAGCCTCCCGTTCAGGAAAGCGCAATCAAAGCGCAATCAATTAGCCGGCGTATGCGCTGCAATCTTCGGCGTGCCGACGACGACATCGCCGTTCTGCGCACGATGCCTCAGCGCGTGGTCCATTAGCACGAGCGCAAGCAGGGCCTCGGCGATAGGCGTCGCGCGGATCCCCACGCACGGATCGTGACGGCCGAAGGTCTCGACAGTCGCGGGCGCGCCCGATTTGTCGATCGACTGACGCGCCGTCCGAATGCTCGATGTCGGCTTGATCGCAATCGACACGGTGATGTCCTGCCCGCTCGAAATGCCGCCGAGAATGCCGCCCGCGTTGTTGGTCGCGAAACCTTCGGGCGTCATCTCGTCGCCATGCTGCGAACCGCGTTGCGCCACGCTCGCGAAGCCCGCGCCGATCTCGACGCCCTTCGCTGCATTCAGGCCCATCATCGCCTTGGCGATGTCCGCATCGAGTCGATCGTAAAGCGGCTCGCCCAAGCCGACCGGCACGCCGCTCGCGACCACTTCGATGCGCGCGCCGACCGAGTCGCCGTCGCGCCGCAAGTTGTCCATGTACGCCTCGAGTTGCGGCACCACGTCGGCATTCGGCGCGAAGAACGGATTCTCGCGCACATGTTCCCAACCGACGAACGGAATGGGAATCTCGCCGAGCGCGCTCATGTAGCCGCGCGTTTCCACGCCGAACTTTTCGCGCAACCATTTCTTCGCGACCGCACCTGCCGCGACTGTCGGCGCCGTCAGACGCGCCGACGAACGGCCACCGCCGCGATAGTCGCGCACGCCGTATTTCTGCCAGTAGGTGTAATCGGCGTGACCGGGGCGGAAGGTTTCGACGATATTGCCGTAGTCCTTGCTGCGCTGATCCGTATTGCGGATAAGCAGCGCGATGGGCGTGCCGGTGGTCACGCCTTCGAACACGCCCGAGAGAATCTCGACCTGATCCGCTTCCTGGCGCTGCGTCACGTGGCGCGACGTGCCGGGACGGCGGCGGTCCAGTTCGACCTGGATATCGGCCTCGGTCAGGGCCATGCCGGGCGGGCAGCCGTCGATCACGCAGCCGATCGCCGGTCCGTGCGACTCGCCGAAGTTGGTGACGGTGAAAAGCGTGCCAAGGGTATTGCCGGACATGAGCGTCGACCTTAGAAAAGTGCCGGGGAAACCGACATTATGCCAGTGGCATCTAGCGCCGCGCCCCGCGCAACGCCGTCACGATCTGCTGCAAACGTTCCGGCGTCGCCTCGTCCGGCGCGATCGGTTCGCCTACCGCCAGCGTCAGGCGGGTCATGACGCCGCGTTGGATAGGCCGCGGCCAGCGCGCATCTTCATGACGCGAAAACACGCTGCCCCACAAGCCTCGCAGCGCGACCGGCACGACCGGCGCCGGATGCCGCCGCAGGATCTGCGAAATGCCGTGCCTGAACGGATTGATCTCGCCCGTACGCGTGAGTTTGCCTTCGGGAAAGATGCACACGAGCTCGCCCTCTTCGAGCGCTTCGGCGCATTTCTGGTATGCGCGTTCGAGCAATTCCGCGTCTTCGTGCGCGGGCGCGATCGGAATCGCCTTCACATGGCGGAACAGCCAGCCGATCACCGGCGAGCGAAAGATGCGGTGATCCATCACGAAGCGGATTGGGCGCGGACTTTCGGCCATGATGACGATGGCATCGACGAAACTGACGTGATTGCACACCAGCACCGCCGCGCCGCGCGATGGAATGCGCTCGGCATCCACGAGACGAATGCGGTAGAACGTATGCACCAGCACCCAGGCCATGAAGCGCAGCAAAAACTCCGGCACGAGCGAATAGATGTACACGGCGACAACCACGTTGAGCAGCGCGGTCGCGAGAAAGAGCCCGGGAATGCCGACGCCGAGCGCCGTGAGCCCGAGCGCCATCAACGCCGAGACGATCATGAAGAACGAGTTCAGGATATTGTTCGCGGCGATGATGCGCGCCCGATGCGTCGGCTGGCTGCGCGCCTGGATCAGCGCGTAGAGCGGCACGCTGTAGAAGCCGCCGAACATGGCAAGGAGAAAGAGGTCCGCGAGAATGCGCCAGTGCGGCAACGCGAGCAGAAACTCCGCAACGCCGAGCAGATGCCCCGCCGGCGCAATCCGATGACTGGCAAAGAACAGATCGATGGCGAACACGCTGATGCCGATGGACCCGAGCGGCACCAGTCCGATCTCGACGCGCCGCTTCGACAGCTTCTCGCACAAGAGCGAACCCGTGCCGATGCCGAGCGAAAACGTCGCGAGGAGAATGGTGACGACATCGGGGTTCGCGGAGAGCACGTCCTTCGCGAAGTTGAAGAACGACGTGAGAAAAGTCGCGCCGACGAACCACAGCCACGAAATGCCGAGCAGGCTCAGGAACACGGTACGGTCGGCTTTCGCGAGCTTGAGATTGCGCCACGTCTCCGAGACCGGATTCCAGTTGATGCGCAAATCCGGCTGCGACGCGTTGGACTTCGGAATGAAGCTCGATACGACGCGCCCGATGATCGCGAACGCGAGACACGCCGCCGCGAGCACCATCGCCCCGTGTTCGACCGCACCCGCCGCCGCCCCGCCGACGATCGTGCCGATGAGAATCGCGACGAATGTGCCCATTTCCACGAGCCCGTTGCCGCCGACGAGTTCGGAAGCCTCCAGATGCTGCGGCAGATACGCATACTTCACCGGCCCGAACACCGTGGAGTGCACGCCCATCAGAAATGTGCAGACGTATAAAAGCGGCGCGCTATGCAGCACGAAGCCGGCGCCGCCAATCAACATGACGAGAATCTCGAAGCTCTTGACCAGGCGCGCGAGCGTGGCCTTGTCGTATTTGTCGGCGATCTGGCCGGAGGTCGCGGAGAACAGCACGAACGGCACGATAAAGATGGCCGAGATGAGGAACGCGGCCGTGCCCGGATCGACGCCGGAAAAGCGCGCCGCCTGAAACGTGACGAGCGACGTGAAGCCGACCTTGAAGACGTTGTCGTTCATCGCGCCTAGAAACTGCGTCCAGAAAAACGGCGCGAAACGGCGTTCGCGCAAAAGACCGAACTGGCCTTTCTCTTCGTGGCGTGCGGCGCGGGATGCGCGCGACGAGGCACGCGACGGATTTTCACTACTCATGGCTATCTACAAAAATTGATCCGGAGTTGATCGCGAACCGGGCTTGGATGGCGCCGCGCGATCGAATGCGGATGTCACGGGAAAAGAAGCTCGAAGCCTGCAAAGGCGTTCGAGCCGGACGAAAAAAAGCGCGCCACCGGGGCGCGCTTCCATGGGGTGTCACGCGAAGCGTCGAAGCGTTGGATCGGGCAGGTGCTCAGCGCGCTTCTTCCTGTTGCTCAGGCCAGTCGCGTATATACGCTTTCAGCATGCGATTCTCGAAGCCTTGTTCCTCGACGACCGCGCGCGCGACATCATAAAACGAGATCACGCCCATCAGCGCGCGATTCTCCATGACCGGCAAGTAACGCACGTGATGCTCGAGCATCATGCGCCGCACTTCGTTGACGTCCGTTTCGGGCGTGCAGGTGAGCGGATGGTCGTCCATGATCTTGCGGATGCTCGTTGTGCCGACGCTGCCGCCGTTGTCGCGCAAGGTGACGATGATTTCGCGGAAGGTAAGCATGCCGGCCAGATCGCCGTATTCCATGACGACGAGCGAGCCGATGTCATGCGCCGCCATGGCGTCGATTGCTTCGGCGAGCGGCGTGTCGGGCGTGACCGTGAATAGCGCGTTGCCCTTTACTTTCAGAATGTCGCTGACTCGCATGACTGTCTCCTCGCGAAATGCCTGTTCAATTGCCGAACGTTCTTGAAACCATGTTTCGATGCTATCGGAAAGGCCCGCAAAAAGAAAGCAAAGCAGCCTTGTCTGGCCATTCGGATAAGGCTTTGCGGGCCGATCTCCCATTCGATGCGCGCGTGTTCGCCCTAGGTTTTCCCGCGCGAGGCGGATGTTACGATGATCGACCGCTATTTTCCTGACCTGCTCCACACAGGCCGCCAACCATGCCCGCCAACCGCTTCGACACGCTCGCGCTGCACGCGGGCGCCGCACCCGACCCCGTGACCGGGGCGCGCGCCACGCCGATCTATCAGACCACGTCGTTCACTTTCCGCGATACCGATCACGCCGCCGCGCTCTTCAACATGGAGCGCTCGGGACATGTCTATTCCCGCATCTCGAACCCGACGGTGGCGGTTTTCGAGGAACGCGTGGCGGCGCTGGAAGGCGGCGCCGGTGCAATCGGCACGGCGAGCGGCCAGGCGGCGCTGCATCTGGCCATTGCCACACTGATGGGCGCGGGCTCGCACGTCGTGGCATCGAGCGCGCTGTATGGTGGCTCGCACAATCTGCTGCACTACACGCTGCGGCGCTTCGGAATAGAGACCACCTTCGTCGCTCCGCACGATCTCGATGCGTGGCGTCAAGCGGCGCGTCCGGAAACGCGCCTCTTCTTCGGCGAAACGCTCGGCAATCCGGGACTCGACGTGCTCGATATCGCGGGCGTCGCGGAGGTCGCGCATGAACACGGCGCGCCGCTGCTCGTGGATTCGACCTTCACCACGCCTTACTTGCTGCGACCGTTCGAACACGGCGCCGACCTGGTCTACCACTCCGCGACCAAGTTTCTGGGCGGTCATGGCACGACCATCGGCGGCGTACTGGTGGATGGCGGCACGTTCGACTTCGCGGCGAGCGGACGCTTCCCCGAATTCACCCAGCCTTACGACGGCTTTCACGGCATGGTCTTCGCCGAGGAAAGCACGGTTGCGCCGTTCCTGTTGCGCGCACGGCGCGAAGGGCTGCGCGACTTCGGCGCGTGTCTGCATCCGCAGGCTGCGTGGCAGTTGCTTCAAGGCATCGAAACCTTGCCGTTACGCATGGATAGGCACGTTGCGAATACGCGCAAGGTGATCGAATTCCTGCTGAGTTCACCGGCAGTCGAAGGCGTGGCTTATCCCGAACTGCCGACGCATCGCGACCATGCGCTCGCCAAGAGGCTTCTGCCGCGCGGTGCGGGCGCGGTGTTCAGCTTCGATCTGCGTGGCGGCGTGCCGGCGGCGCGCAAGTTCATCGAGTCGCTGACGCTGTTTTCGCATCTCGCCAATGTCGGCGATGCGCGCTCGCTCGTCATCCATCCCGCCTCGACCACGCACTTTCGAATGGACGCGGCGGCGCTCGCCGCGGCGGGTATCGGTCCGGGACGTATTCGTTTGTCTATCGGACTGGAAGATGCGGACGATCTCATCGACGATCTCAAGCGCGGGCTCAAGGCAGCGCAAAAGGCGGCCGAAAGCGCAGAGAGCGGCAAAAGCAGCGAAGGCTCACGCGCCGCGCCGCTTGGGAGCCGCGCATGATGTTCGATATCGCCGGGCGCCCGGCCTATGCCTACACCGGCGGCAAACCGTTCGATGCCGCCAGGCCAACGATCGTCTTCCTGCACGGCGCGCAACACGATCACAGCGTTTGGGGCTTGCAGACGCGTTACTTCGCGCATCACGGTTTCGGCGTGCTCGCGCCCGACCTGCCCGCGCATGGCCGTAGCGCCGGGCCCGCGTTGAGCACCGTCGCCGCGCTCGCCGACTGGACGATTCACCTTCTCGATGCAGCCCAAACGGACAAGGCCATTTTCGTCGGGCACAGCATGGGTTCGCTAGTCGCGCTCGATGCCGCCGCGCGCCATCCAGCCCGCGCGCTCGGACTGGCGCTCGTCAGCACGGCCGCACCGATGGCCGTTTCCGACACGCTTCTCGATGCCGCGCGCGAACACGAGCCGGAAGCGATCGATATGGTCAACCAATGGTCGCATTCGACCATCGCCGCAAAACCGTCGGCTCCGGCGCCCGGATTCTGGTTGCGAGGCGTCAACCAGCGCCTGATGGAACGCGTCAGCGCTCAAGGCGAGGCGCAGCTTTTTCACACCGATTTCAGCGCGTGCAACGGTTACGCGGATGCGCTCGAACGCGCTGCAACGGTGCAGTGTCCGGTACTCGTACTGAGCGGCAAGCGCGATGTGATGACGCCGCCGCGCGCCTCCCGCCCGCTCGTTGACGCGATGAAGCGTGCGAGCGCAACGGTGAGCGCGGTCGAATTGGACGGCGGTCATGCGCTGATGGCCGAGCAACCGGATGCCGTGCTGGATACTTTATTTGCGTTTGCGCTGAAGTGTGCGGGGGAACGGTAAGCGCTTTCGAATTGAGGATGATCCTGCGCTGATGGCCGAGGAACCGGACGCGTCGTTTGTCTTGGCGCCGAAATGTGTGGGGAAGCGGTAAGCGCTTTAGGTCCGAGTGACGATTTTGCGCAGATAGCCGAGTAACCGGACGCGTCGTTCGTCTCGGCGCCGAAGTGCATGGAAATCCGGTTAGCGCGTGGTTTGCAATAGTTGAACGCCTCACGCGCATCAAAGCCTTGCATCGCTTGCACCACCACGCGCGCCGTCGCAGAATGAATCTTGCTGGCGCATTCGTCAGGTGGAAGGCACCGCATCGACCGGGAGGCGATCATGGCGCAGACGACACACGGAGAACACTTCGCGAACTTCGCCGAGTTCTATCCGTACTATCTGGACGAGCATCGCAATCTGACATCGCGCAGGCTGCACTTTTTAGGCTCACTTGGCGTGATCGGCTGCATTGCCATGGCCATCGCCACCGGCGACTGGCTCTGGCTGCCGGCCGCCGTGATCTGCGGCTACGGCTTTGCGTGGATCGGCCACTTCTTTTTCGAAAAGAACCGCCCTGCCACCTTTCGCCATCCGGTCTATAGCCTGATGGGCGACTGGGTAATGTTCAAGGACATCTGCATCGGCAGGATCTCGCTCTGAACCGTGCACTCAGGCCGGTTGTTGCGGCATGGAAGAACGCGGTGTTTCGAGCAGGCGCGGGTTCGTGAGCGCAGCCGCGCGCGCCGCGACGAGCGAGTTGAGCGTGGCTTCGAGCCTGTCGTTTTCGAGCGCTTCCATCAGCGCCGTGCGATCGAGATGCGTGGCATCGAGACGCAATTGATAATCCAGTTCCTCCCGGTCGATCACGAACTGGTCGAACAGCATGGTCATGGTGATGTGCGCCGGGTTGGCGATCAACACGAAACGCGGCATCTTCGAGTCTTCGAGCCGGCCGATCCAGCCGAGCGCATCGAGCCGCGTGATCAGGCGCGTGGAGGTATCCAGATCGCAACGCGCCATCTTGGCGAGTTCCATCGCCGTGTAGCCAGGCTTGCCTTCGTCGCGCAATTCGACGAGTCGCGCGAGTATTTCGAGCGCGTAAAGCAAGTCGCTGCCCGGAAACTCGCGCCGATGATATTGCCCGATGCGAATGGCCGGCAACGCGGACGTCACCATTGCACCGACGAGCGCGATCATCCAGCAGAGATAAACCCACAGCAAGAACACCGGCAGCGCGGCGAACGCGCCATACACGGCGGTGTAAGTCGGAATACGCCGCACGTAGTAGCCGAAGCCGCGCTTGCCCAGTTCGAACGCCACCGCCGCGATCAGCCCGCCGATGACGGCATCGCGCCATTCGACCTTGCAGTTCGGCATGAACACGTAAATGATGGTGAAGGCGAACACCGTGAGCGGCAACGAAACGCCCGTGAGCGCCCATTCGACGATAGGCGGCATGAGATTGTGCGACCCCGCGAACGCGATCGAATGCGCGAACACGTAGGACGAGATGGAAAGACTGCAGCCGAAGAGAATAGGCCCGAGTGTAATGATGGCCCAATAGACCATGACGCGTTGCGCGAACGGGCGCGCCTTCTTCACGCGCCAGATGACGTTGAGCGCCGATTCGATCGTCATCATGGTCATCACCGAGGTGACGAACAGGATAATGAGGCCGACCGTGGTCAGGCCCTTCGCTTTCGCGGCAAACTGGTTCAGATAATTGAAGATCTGCGTGTTGATCTGCGTCGGCATCAGGTGCGCCGCCAGGAAGTCCTGCAACGACGACTGGAACGAACCGAAAATGGGAAACGCGGTGAAGAGCGCGAACGCGACGGTTGCGAGCGGAACGACGGACAGCACGCTCGTGAACGTGAGACTGCCCGCCACCTGCGCGACGCGATCCTCGCCAAGACGCCGCGCGACGAAACCGGCGAGACGCTTGACTGCCGCGAGATCGATGAAAACGTGCCGCAAACGCATTCTCCCAAGCGAGGCCGCGTGAGGCTATTGCCCTGCGCGCCCCTAAAAACAGGCTAATCCCTATAATAGCCGTTCACTAAAAAAGCCTTATGAACGACATCCTCGTGCTCTACTACAGCCGCCACGGCGCGACCCGCGAGCTTGCGCTCGCCATCGCCCAGGGCGTCGACAGCGTTCCTGGCATGGCCGCGCGGGTGCGCACGGTGCCGCCGGTTTCCACCGTCTGCGAAGCCACGCAGCCCGACATTCCCGCCGACGGCCCGCCTTACGCCGAGCTGCGCGATCTGGAGGAATGCGCGGGTCTTGCGCTCGGTTCGCCCACGCGCTTCGGCAACATGGCCGCACCGCTAAAATATTTCCTCGACGGCACCACGCCGCAGTGGCTGTCCGGCGCGCTCGCGGGCAAGCCAGCAAGTGTCTTCACCTCCACCGGCAGCCTGCACGGCGGCCAGGAAACCACGCTGCTCTCGATGATGCTGCCGCTTCTGCATCACGGCATGCTGATCGTCGGCATTCCTTACACCGAGTCGCGCCTGACTACCACGCAAAGCGGCGGCACGCCTTACGGCGCATCGCATCATGCGCGCACGGGCGACGCCAGCCAGCACGGCATCACCGCCGACGAGAAAGCGCTCGCCGTCGCGCTCGGCGCAAGGCTCGCGCGCACCGCGCTCGACCTCGTGCGTGGCGCGAAGGCCGCTTAAGTCTGCTTGAGGCCGCTTAAGCCCGCCATGACCGCACCTTCATTGACCGAGCCGCGAATGAACGCGCCGCTTGCCATCGGTGCGCTGACGAGTCTTGCCGCGCTCATCGTGCTCTCGCTTCTCTGGGAGCTGTGGCTCGCGCCGCTGCGTCCCGGCGCATGGGTACTCGCGTTGAAAGCACTGCCACTTGCATGCGCGCTGCCCGGTGTCATCAAGCGCAACGTCTATACCTTGCAATGGGCTTCGATGCTCGTTTTGCTCTACTTCGCCGAAGGCATCGTGCGCGGCATGACCGATACCGGCCTCTCCGCGCGCCTCGCCTGGCTCGAAACTTTGCTTGCGTTCGCATTCTTCGTCTGCGCGCTCGGCTTCGTCGCCCCCTTCAAACGTGCGGCGCGTGCAAGAAAACGCTGAATCGTTCGCTTTTTTCCATACGGACGTGATGCTTTTTAGCACGGATCGAAACGCTGCGCGCGGCCTATGCCATTCGGCCGAGGCGCAAGCCGCGCCCCGCTGCGCGATACTGTCGACTACGCTACACGGTCCAATCTGCCCTCATCCATGACTGCCTCTCACGCCCTGTTCATCGCCGCCTGCACCGAACTGCTCGGCGCGTCCCACGTTCTCACGCACGATCACGACACCGAGCCGTTTCTCGTCGACTGGCGCAAGCGCTATCGCGGCAATGCGTGCGCCGTGCTGCTTCCCGCCGATACCGCGGAAGTCGCCGCCGTCGTCAGACTCGCGCATGAACACGGCGTGGCCATCGTGCCGCAAGGCGGCAACACGGGACTCGCGGGCGGCGCAACCCCCGACGAGAGCGGCGCGCAAGCGGTGTTGAGCCTGCGCCGCCTGAACCGCATTCGCGGTATCGATCCGCATAACAACACCATTACCGTCGAAGCAGGCGTCGTGCTCGCCGAAGTCCAGGCGCGCGCCAAAAGCGCACAACGTCTCTTCGCGCTGAGTCTCGCGGCCGAAGGCAGTTGCACGATCGGCGGCAACCTCTCGACCAACGCGGGCGGCACGGGCGTTCTGCGTTACGGCAACACGCGCGAGTTGTGCCTGGGCCTCGAAGTCGTGACGCCGCAAGGCGATATTTGGGACGGCCTGCGCGGCTTGCGCAAGGACAACACCGGCTACGATCTGCGCGATCTGTACATCGGCGCGGAAGGCACGCTCGGAATCATCACGGCGGCGGTGATGAAACTGCATCCCGCGCCGGTCGCGCGCGTGACGGCGCTCGCGGGTCTAGCCTCGCCGCACGCCGCACTCGATTTCCTGGCAATGGCGCAACGTCACGCAGGTGCGCTCTTGACCGGCTTCGAGCTCATGTCCGACTTCTCGATGCGCCTCGTCGGCCGGCATTTTCCGCAACTGCGTTATCCGTTCGGCGAACCGCACGCGCAAACCGTGCTGCTCGAACTCTCCGACAGTGAAAGTGACGAACACGCCCGCGCGCTGTTCGAAAGGCTAATGGAACAGGCTATGGAAGAAGGTATCGTCGAAGATGCCGTGGTCGCGGAAAGCCTCGCGCAGTCGCAGGCATTCTGGGATTTGCGCGAGCATATCCCGCTCGCGCAGGCGGAGGAAGGGCTGAACATCAAACATGACATTGCGGTGCCGATCTCGAGCATCGGCCGCTTTATCGAGGAAACCGACGCGATCATCGCTCGAGCCACGCCCGGCGCGCGCATGGTGACCTTCGGACATCTTGGCGACGGCAATCTGCATTACAACGTGCAGGCGCCCGAAGGCGTCGATCAGAAGCAATTTCTCGAAGCGTTCCAGACGCCGATCAACGCACTTGTCTACGACCAGGTGCATGCGCATCGCGGCAGTATCAGCGCGGAGCACGGTCTCGGGCAACTGAAGGTGGACGAAGCGATGCACTATAAATCGGCCGTCGAGGTGCGCCTCATGCAAAGCATCAAGGCCGCGCTCGATCCCGAGAATCGCATGAATCCGGGCAAGGTCGTACGCTGGGCGCAAGCCGAGACACGGAAGGAGAACATCGCATGAAGATACGCGTGCTGTCGGACCTGCATCTGGAAAACGACGAGCCGCTCGCGATTCCTTATGCCGAAGCCGATCTCGTCGTGCTGGCGGGCGATATTCACAATCACGCTGAAGGCGTGCGTTGGGCGGTGGAGAATTTCGGTTCGGATGTGCCTATCGTCTATGTGCCGGGCAATCACGAGTACTACGACGCCGAATTCGGCGCGATGGAAGTCGCCATGCTCGACGCGGCGCAAAGCGTGGACAACGTGCATTACCTGAACAACGCGGCGCTCGTCGACCGGCGCGGCGCGTGGCGCGTTCTCGGCACGACGCTCTGGACCGACTTCGCGCTGTTCGGGTCGAGCGACGAAGAAATCGGCCGCGCGCAGGAAGCGTGCATCAAGGTCATGCTGGATTATCGAGGGCTGATCCAGCTCGCGTGGCCGGAGCAAGACGGCGAACCCCGCGCGTTCGCGCCGGAAGATTCCCTCGCGCTGCACGAGCAAGCGCGCGCATGGCTCGAAAACGAATTGGCCAGACCGTTCGCGGGCCAGACGATCGTCGTCACGCATCACGCGCCGTTGCGCGAAAGTCTGTCCGAGCGGTACGCGACGGATATCGTGTCGGCGGGCTTCGTCAATCATCTGCCGACGCTCGCCCGCACGCCCGCCGCGCTTTGGATTCACGGCCACACGCATACCTCGTTCGACTACACGGCGAATGGGACGCGCGTGGTCTGCAATCCGCGCGGCTACTTCGACCGTCGCTCCGGGCGCTGGGAAAACGAACAGTTCGCCTGGGACAAGGTCGTCGAAATCTGACGGAGCAACGCGAATAACGGGAGCCAAGCCATGTGCGGCCGAATCAGCCAGTACCGACTGCCGATGCATTACGCGCAACGTCTGCATCTGAAGAACCCGTTCGTACTCGTCGATGCCGCCGACCGGCGGCCCGGCTATAACCTGTCGCCGGGCACGCATCCGCTCGCCGTCTATCCCGACGAATCGATTCGCGCCGTGCATTGGGGATATTGCCCGCCGTGGGCGATACAAAAGAAGTTGCCGCAGACCATCAACGCGCGCGTCGAGACGGCGTCGACCAGTGCCTATTTTCGCAATCTGTGGAAAAAAGCGCGCATTCTGGTGCCGGCGGATGGCTGGTTCGAATGGCGAATCGAGCCGCGTCCGGGCGAATTGGCGACAAACCCCGCCGCCGCGAAGCCCTTCAAGCAACCGTATTACATTCGACGCGCCGACGGTGAGCCCATGTTCCTCGCCGCGCTCACGAGCATCATGCGCGAGGAGGACACCGCGCAGCCCGGCGCGGGCTTCGTGATCGTCACGGCAGCAGCCGACGAAGGCCTCGTCGACGTCCACGACCGCCGCCCGCTGGTTTTTTCCGCAGCCACGGCTCGGCGCTGGCTGGACCCGGACGCATCAGCGGAAGATTTGGCGCGGCTCGTGAAGTCCGACGGCGTGCCGGCTTCGCACTTCGTCTGGCACCGCGTTTCAACCGATGTGAACCGCGCCACCACGGACGAAGCGCGGCTCATCGAGCCGCTGGAAGCGCTTTTTTAGATTCAGCGGGTGCGCCGGTCGCGGTTGCTTTCGACGCGAATCGGGATCAGGCGCTTTCTTGCCTCTTCTTCCGACTGGGCACGCATGGCATTGAAAAGCTCGCGCGACGCCGGAACGGCGATCAACGACACAAGCGCGGCAAGAGCGAACATAAGTGGCGTGCTCATCAGACGAGTCCCCAAGATAAATGCAGTGAACGTGGACAGACAGTAGCAAATGCGGGTGAATCAGGAGTAAGCAAGTGTTGCGCCGCAGCTTATTTCGTAACCGGACTTCGGTCAGCGCGTCGGAGCCGACAGCACTGACGGCAAGCATATTCAGCCTACTACGAACTCCTTGAGCGACTCGGAATCGGCGGCGAGCGTGTCGGGCAGCGCCTCGCGCAGAAACTCCACCCACGTGCGGATCTTGGCGTCCAGATACTGGCGCGACGGATACAGGGCGTAGACCGTCAGTTCCTGCATCGTGTATTGCGGCAGCACACGCACCAAAGTGCCCGCGCGCAAGGCGGGCAGCGCGGAGGACGTCGGCAATACGCCGATGCCCATGTTTTCCCGGATCGCCGTCACCATGGCGTCGGCCACGTTCACCGTGAAGGGCGAAGCGCCGAGACTGACCGTTTCCTGCCCGTTCGGACCGTCGAAGACCCAGCGGTCGGGCGGAAACACGGGCGTCATCAATTGCAGACAGGTGTGGCGCACCAGGTCGGACAACACATGCGGCGTGCCGTGCTTCTCGATATACGCCGGTGACGCACATGCAATGCTGAACACCGTGCCGAGCCGCGCCGACACCAATGCGGAATCCGGCAACTCAGAAGCCAGCACCACCGACACGTCGTAACCCTCGTCCAGTAGATCCGGCACGCGTTGCGCCAAAGTCAGCTCGACCTGCACGGACGGATGACGCTGCTGATAGCGCGAGATCATCGGCACGACATAGTGCACGCCGAAGCTCGTCATCGAATGCACCTTGAGTTTGCCGGCCGGACGCGCGTGGGCGTCGCTGGCTTCGGCTTCGGCCTGATCGACGTAAGCGAGAATTTGCTCGCAGCGTTGCAAGTAGCGCTCGCCCGCCTCGGTTAGCGCGATTCGGCGCGTCGTGCGATTGAGCAGCCGCGTGCGCAGATGCGCTTCGAGGTCGGACACGGCGCGCGACGCGTAGGCGGTGGTCGTATTGAGATGCTGCGCGGCGGCGGTGAAACTGCCCGCCTCGACGACGCGCGCGAACACGCGCATGTTTTGGAGCGTATCCATGACGCTTTCCCGTATATCGGCGTTTATGTAGACCGAATTGTTACACGACCAGTAAAAGCGATTATCGCAATCTCAGTAAGAATGCTTTACATCGTTACTAGTTATTCGACAATCCCTGCAAAAATATAATTCACTCTCAAATTCTATTCAATTTTGGGAGGGAATCGTGCGGAGCCGGTCGTTCAGTCACGCCGCTTATGCCGCGGTTCTTACGGCATTTTTAATAATCGCCGGATGCGCAAGTACGGGCAAGGTCACGCCGCAGGATCCGCTGAAAGACCCGGCAACGCTCGATGTCGGCAACGCCATTCGCGCCGCCAATGCGGACGCCGCGTGGCCCGGCCAGGAATGGTGGCGCTCGTATCGCGATCCGCAGCTCGATGCCTGGATTACCCGCGCAACCGGCGGCAACCCGACACTGGCGATGGCCGCCGCACGCGTTCGCGAGGCGCGCGAGGAAGCCGGCGTGGCGCGCTCGGCGCTTTTGCCGCACGTCGATGGCGCGATGAGCCTGCAACGCAAGCACTGGCCGGAGAACGACTTCTACGGCCCCGGCTACTACGGCGGCACGACTACGTGGGACGACACCGCCGGCCTTTCGCTCTCCTATGACCTCGATCTCTGGGGCCGCGACGATAACGCCGCCGAACGCGCGCTCGATGTCGCCCACGTGCGCGCCGCCGATGCCCGCGCCGCCCAGCTCGAACTCGAAACCAACGTGGTGCGCGCCTACATCGGCTTTTCGCAGGCGTTCGCGCTGCTCGATATCGCGCAACAGACGCTCGCGCAGCAGCAGCGCATCGCGGATCTCGCAGAGCGGCGTTTGAAAGGCGGCATCGGCACACAGCTCGAAGTGAGTCAGGCCGAAACGCCGTTGCCCGAGTACGAGCGTCAGGTCGATATCTATCAGGAAGAGATTGAGCTCGCGCGCCATCAGCTCGCCGCGCTTGCAGGCGAAGGTCCCGGCGCGGGCGATGCGCTCACGCGTCCCACGCTCGCGCTCGCGACGCCGCTGCCCTTGCCCTCGTCGCTGCCCGCCAAACTTGTGGGTCATCGGCCCGATATCGTCGCGGCGCGCTGGATGGTGGCGGCGCAAGCGCGCGGTATCGATGTCGCGAAGGCCGAGTTCTATCCGAACATCAATCTCGCGGCGTCGCTCACGCAGACTTTCGCGGGCGGCGCGCTGCTCAGTTTCCTCACGAGCAAGGCGACGGGTTATACATTCGGCCCGGCGCTGTCGTTGCCTATCTTCGAAGGCGGACGGCTGCGCTCGCAACTCGGCGCGGTATCGGCGCAATACTACGTGGCCGTCGATCACTACAACGCGGCGCTCGTCGCCGCGCTAAAGGACATCGCCGATCAAGTCGTGCGCGTGCGTTCGCTCGACACGCAGCTGGAAGCGTCGGGGCGCTCGGTCGCCGCCGCACGCAAGAACTACGACCTCGCCAACGCCGGTTATAAGCGCGGCCTGACCGATTACGTCAACGTGCTGATCGCGCAAGCGCAATTGCTGCGCGCGCAGGACGGCGAAGCACGCGTGCGGGCGCAACGGCTCGCAGCCTATGCAACGCTCACCTCCGCGCTCGGCGGCGGTATCGACGATCCTTCGAATGGTCCGCAAGAAACGGCGCTCGCGCCCGCGAAGCATATCGGCCCGTTCGGTTCGTCGCTCGGCGCGTCGTCCTCGGTGAAGTGAGGAGAACGTTCATGGCCACTGTTCTCATCGACAAGCGCGCATCGCTCGTGAACGCCTTCGCGGATTGGGCGCGCACCGACGGCCTCGCGTGGATCTACATCTTCAAGGCGGTGCTGGCGGCGCTGATCGCGCTATGGATCGCCATGCGGCTCGACATGCAGCAGCCGCGCACCGCGATGACTACGGTCTTCGTCGTGATGCAGCCGCAAAGCGGCATGGTGCTCGCGAAGAGCTTCTACCGTTTCTGCGGCACGATGGTCGGTCTCGTCGTCATGCTCGCATTCATCAGCCTGTTCTCGCAGCAGCCGGTGCTGTTTCTCTCGGCGACGGCGCTCTGGGTCGGCATCTGCACGGCGGGCGCGGCGCGCAATCGCAACTTCCGCTCGTATGGCTTCGTGCTTGCGGGATACACGGCGGCGCTGATCGGCATACCGGCGGCGCAGCATCCGGATGGCGCGTATCTGTCGGCCCTGACGCGGGTGGGCGAAGTGTCGCTCGGCATCGTGTGCGCGGGCGCCGTGAGCGCGCTCGTGTTTCCGCAACTCGCGGGCGAGCAGATCCGCACCACGGTGCGACGGCGCTTCACGCAATTCGTCGATTACGTCTGTCACGCGATGTCCGGCAAGCTCGAGCGCGCGCAGATCGAACGCACCAATCTGAGCTTCGTCGCGGATATCGTCGGCTTCGAGGCGGCGCGCAGTGTCGCGATTTTCGAGCATCCCGAATCGCGGCGGCGCGGCGGGCGGCTCGCGCGGCTGAATAGTGAATTCATGAGTGCATCCACGCGTTTTCACGCGCTGCATCAGTTGATGAACCGGCTGCGCGCAAACGCGTCGGGCACGACCATCGATGCGCTCGAACCGTTCATCCACGAAGTGCCGCCGCTGTTGCTGATTGCGGGCGAGCCGGTGCGCAACGCTGCCGACGCCGCGCACGCCGCCGCGCAATTGCGCGACTACAAGGCCGCGTTGCCCAAGCGCGTGCGCGCGACGCGTATCTCGCTCGAAGCCGCGCCCGGCTTCACCGCACTCGAATTCGATACCGCGACCGAGCTGCTTTATCGTTTCGTCGACGACATGCTCGCGTATGCCGACACCTACGCGTCGCTCGCGGCGCCGTCGCATGAACGCGAGCGCTGGGTCGCGCGTTACGTGCCCAAGACCAATCTGCTCGCGGCCGCGGTTTCCGGCCTGCGCGGCGCGGTCGTGATGTTCGTCCTGAGCGCGTTCTGGATCGCGAGCGCGTGGCCGAGCGGCGGCACGATGGTGCTCAACGCCGCTGCCGTATGCGCGCTGGCGTCGTCGTCGCCACGGCCGACGCAGATGGCCGCGCAAATGGCTATCGGCACGACGCTCGCGAGCATCACGGGCATGATCGTCGTGTTCGGCGTGTTTCCGCATATCGACGGCTTCGTGCTGATGTGCGCGGCGCTCGTGCCCGCGCTCATGCTCGGCGCGTTCTTGACGACGCGTCGCTCGCTCGCGGGCGTGGGCATCGGCTACTGCATCTTCTTCTGCTTTCTCGCGGGGCCGGACAACCTCGTGCATTACGATCCGACCGGCTTCATGAACGACGCCATCGCGCTCGTCTTGTCGATGATCGTCTCCGCGATCGCCTTCGCCGTGCTCCTGCCGACCGATGCGCCGTGGCTGCGCCGTCTGCTGCTCGCGGACCTGCGCCGCGAAGTAGTGAGCGCGCGGCGCGGACGTCTCGCGCAACTGACGACGCATTTCGAAAGCCGCACGCGCGACCTGCTTTCGCAGATCAACGCGCTCGCTTCCGACAAGCCCGCGCTGCAACGCGAGGCCTTGCAGTGGCTCTTCGCGGTGCTCGAATTCGGCAATGCGGTGATCGATTTGCGACGCGAAATGGCGGGCTTCGAACGCGTCGTGAACCCGACGCTCGATGCGGTGGCGCGGCTCTTCGATCGGCCACGGCAAGCGCGTTTCGATGGCGCGCTCGTCGCGACGGAACACGCCATCGACGAGATGCAGGCCAGGCTTGCTTCGCAGGCTTCGGATTCGGATACGCCGCGTGAAGAGCGGCATCGGCTGCAACGCATCGTGAGTCATCTGCATTTCATTCGTACCGCGCTGCTCGACCCGGAATCGCCGTTCGCAGCGTTCCAACCGATTTCGCCTGAAGGAGCGTCCCATGCCGCGTGATACCGCGATTCTCGAAGCTTACGTGCCAACGCTGCTTTTGCTGTGCCTCGCGGGCGGGCTCGTCACCTGGATCATCGACCGCGTGCTGGCGCTGGCCGGACTGTATCGCGTGGTCTGGCATCCGGCGCTGTTTCGCGCGAGCCTGCTCGTCTGCGTGTGCGGCGTGCTGGGTCTCGCGGTGTATCGATGATTCTCGACCGCTTCGTCGCCAACAACATATTCAAGAGAGTTGCATCATGCTGATCAGAAAACTCGTCGGCTTCGTCATGACGATAGCCATCTTCGCCGCGGCGCTCGTCATCGGCCGCATGCTGTGGGTGCATTACATGAACGATCCGTGGACGCGCGATGGACGGGTGCGCGCCGATGTGGTCAACGTGGCGCCGGACGTGTCAGGCGCGGTCGTGCAGATGCCGTTGCACGACAATCAGTTCGTGAAGAAAGGCGACTTGCTGCTGGAGATCGACCCGTCGCATTACCAGATCGCCGTCGAGCAGGCGCAGGCGAACGTCGCGGCGCGCGCGGCCGAGTTGCGCATGCGCCGGGCCGATGCGGCGCGTCGCGCGGACATGGACGCGCTGGTCGTCTCGAAGGAAGCACGCGAGAACTCCATGCAGACGGCATCGACTGCCGAGGCGCAGTTGCAGCAGGCGAACGCCGCGCTGGATGCCGCGAAGCTCAATCTGGAACGCACCAAGGTGTTTTCCCCGGTGGACGGCTACGTGACGAATCTGAATGTGTATCGCGGCGATTACGCGACGGCGGGCGCGGCGAAGCTCGCCATCGTCGATAGTCATTCGTTCTGGGTCTATGGCTATTTCGAAGAGACCAAGCTGCCGCATGTGAAGATCGGCGACAAGGCGCAGATTCGTTTGATGAGCGGCGGCGAGCTCACGGGTCACGTCGAGAGCATTTCGCGCGGCATTTACGATCGCGACAATCCGCAAAGCCGTGAGTTGCTCGCGGATGTGAACCCGACGTTCAACTGGGTGCGGCTTGCGCAACGCGTGCCGGTGCGCGTGAAGATCGATGATGTGCCGGAAGGCGTGCTGCTCGCGGCGGGAACGACTTGTACGGTGGTGATTGGGGCGATGTGAGGTACGAAAGCCCGTTCCGCTTTCGCCAGAAACGGGCTTTCTCAAGCAAGACCAAGCCTTACTTCAAAACCACTTTCACATCGAAATACTTAGCCGCGAACCGGTCGATGCTCCCATCGTCCTTCAACTCCTTCAGCGCGCGATTGAGCGCATCCTTCAGCGCCTTATCGTTCTTGCGCACGCCGAAGCCGACGCCTGATCCGAGCAGCTTGTCATCCGACACAGCCGGTCCCGCGAACGCGAAACCCGCGCCTTGCGGCTGCTTCAAAAAGCCCTTCGATGCCGCCTCGGCATCTTGGAACGCGGCATCCAGACGGCTCGTCGCGAGATCCGCGTAGATCTGATCCTGCGCCTGATACGACTCGACATCTATCCCCGCCGGCGCCCACTTCGCCTTCGCGTATGTCTCTTGAATCGAGCCTTGCAGCACGCCCACGCGCTTGCCCTTCAGACCAACGACGCTCGGCAGGATCGTGCTGCCCTTCTTCGCGACGAGCTGGTTGGGAATCGTATAAATGGGATCGGTGAAGTCGATCGCGACGCGCCGCTTGTCCGTGATCGTCATGTCGGAGTTGATGGCGTCGAACTTGCGCGCCTGCAAGGCCGGAATCAGGCCGTCGAACGAATTTTCGACCCACACGCATTTCGTCTTCAGCTTCGCGCACACCGCGTTGCCGATGTCGATATCGAAGCCCGTCAGTTCACCCGACGGCGTCTTGGATTCGAACGGCGCGTAAGACGCCTCCACGCCGAAGCGCAGTTCCTTCATGCTGTCGGCGGCATGCGCGTCGAGCGTTGCCATGCCTGCCGCCGCGGAAACGCTCACGAGCGCGAACGCGGCAAACCTGCGATTGAGCCATTGCAGTTTAATCAAGTCCATCTCCTTCCAAGTTCGATTCGTTCGTCTCTGTCAGATGCCGCATGCCGCCGGCGTCCGAAGCATCGCGGCACGGAAAGCCATGCTCAAACGTCTCGGCGATGATCGCTGCGCCGCATCAAACACAGGGCCGCGATTGTAGCGCGGTCGCGGCAACAGACTGTGGAGATAACGTGGACGGGAAAGTTGCAAGTGGCGGTCGCGTTCATGCAAGTGCAAATGGACGGCCGGGTGCGCGGGCAGGTGCGTGCTGCAAGCTCAAGCTAGAGCCCAAACGCAAACGCACGGGCAAGCCCACGCACAAGTGCAAACACGCGACAGATCGCGAAGGCGTGCCACCCACCTCGATAGACATCTCGGCGATGTGCCGCCCAATAATCGCGACCGATGTGTGGCCACAAGCACGACTCGACGCTCGGACAAACGTGCAAGCGCCACCGCAAACGCCAGCGCTCAATCGAGCGCCGCTAGCGTAGCCTCGGTCGTATCGACGACCATCAGCCCCGCGCGCAATCCCGCCTTGACCCGAGCATTGGGAAACACGATCCGCTCTTCATCGTGCGATACGCGATACCGGTAATCCCCATCATGCGCGAGCTCGGTGCCCGCCGGAAACGCCGTGAAATTCGGCACGTCGCCAGCTACGTTCAGCACGAACGCATCGCTTTGCTTGTCGATCTGCGCGACCACGGAAAACACGCGCAACGGCGCATCCGCGTCCGGCCGCTCACCGCCTATCAGACGACGCAACGCCGCATCCGATGCCGCAAAACGCGTGAGATCGTTCGCGCCGAACGGACGCACCTTGCCGAGCTCCAGCGTGCAGGCAAGCGCGTTGCAAGCCTGCGCCGTGAAGTATGAAAACGTATTGTTCTTCTCGCGATGCAAAAGCACCGCCTGCAAGCGCGCATCGCGCAGCCAGTCGAACATCGCGCGTGCGAGCGGTGCGCCGGTGTGCGGCAGCAAGGCGAACTGCTCGAATACCGAGGCGCGTATCGCCGTGTGCATGTCGATATGCCATCGCGCATGCGTGACGCCCTCGAAGAACGCCAACGCACTCGCTTCGAGCGACGCCGCGCGCGGCGCTTCCCGGCTCTGCGTGAACTTCGCATGGCGGCCGCTAAAAAGCCGGTTCAGATCGTCGTCGATATACCGCTCACCCGCGCGCATCGCCTCGATGTTGCCGAGAATCACCAGCATGCGCGCGGCAAGTGGCGCCGCGCCGCTCGCGATATCGGCAACGAGCCGCGACAGCATTTCGATGGGCGCGGTTTCATCGCCATGAATGCCCGCCGATGCCATCACGCTTGGCGATGCCTCGTTCGCCGCGGGTTCGAGCAGCAGCACGCCATCGTCCTGCCAGGTCCAGCGCACGCCCGAAGGCGCGACGCCGAAGGTTTGCGACGGCTGCGCGCCCGACAGCGTGAAGCGCAAGAAATCGTTCAGCAGCAAGGCATCAGCGCTGGAAGTCATAGATCGATCCGAGCGAGAGAATGGCCGTCAATTCATCGAGCGCGGTGCGCGACTGATCGAGCAATTGCGGATCGGCGAGATCGGCGGGCGCGAGGCGATCGCGATAATGTGTGTCGATCCACGCATCGAGGCGGGTGAAGAGCGCGTCGTTCATCCAGACATCGCGATTGACGGCCGCGTGCTCCACGTCGTTCAGCACGACGCGCAAGCGCAGACACGCCGGGCCGCCGCCGTTTTTCATGCTCTCGCGCAGATCGAAGACGAGCACTTTGTCGATCGGCGTGGATCGCTCGCCCAGCGAATCCAGATACGCGGCCACGCGCTCGTTCTCGCGGCATTCCTGCGGCACGACGAGCACTTGCTTGCCCTGAACGTTCGACAGCAACTGACTGTTGAAAAGATACGACGAGACCGCATCCGCGACGCTCACTTCGCTCTCCGGCACTTCGAGCGCCGTGAAGACCGCGCCACGCGCCGCGAGCTTCGCGCTCAGTTCGTCGTACACGCTGTGTTGATCGACGAACGCGCGCTGATGGCAAAACAGCGTCGTGCGATTGCCGACCGCGATGACATCGTTGTGGAACACGCCGGCATCGATCACATCGGGCGATTGCTGCGCGAAAACGGTCGCCGACTCATCGAGTTCATGCAGACGCGCGACGGCCCGGCTCGCCTCCAGCGTCTGCCGCGCGGGATAGCGTTGCGGCTGCGGTCCCTGCGCATATTCGCTGCGTCCGTAGACAAAGAACTCGACGCCCTTCTCCCCATACTCGCGCGCAAAACGCGTGTGATTCGCCGCGCCTTCGTCGCCGAGCGCGGGCGTGCCGGGCAGCGCGTGATGAATGCGAAAGCGCGCTTCGTCGACGAAGATCGCGGCGAGCGAACGGCGCGTTTCGCCATGCTCGATCGCGCGATGCAGCTTCGCGGCGAGATTCGCGGGCGTGAAGTGGACGCGGCCATCGGCGGTGTCGGCGGAAGGGCTGACGGTCGCGGCGTTGGCGGTCCACATCGCCGATGCGGAACTGGCCGCCGCCAGCAGTTCGGGCGCTTCGCGAGCGGCGCGCGCGATGACCGTGGCATCGTCGCCGGAAAAGCCGACGTCGCGCAGAAGACGCACGGAAGGCCGTTCGAGCGGTGGCAAGACGCCTTGCTTGAAGCCGAGGTCCGCCAGCCGCTTCATCTTGCGCAAGCCCTGCTTCGCGGCAGCCTTCGGGTTCGCCACCGACTTCTCGTTGCTGCGCGACGCGACGTTGCCGAACGACAGCCCCGCGTAGTTGTGCGTCGGGCCGACCAGCCCGTCGAAGTTTGCTTCGAATGAAGACATCCTTGATCCTTCGCGGTTCTTTAGAACGTGAGTCCCGGCGACACGCTCGCGGGCATCTGCAGTTGCGCGCTTTCCACCGATGCCATCGGGTACGAACAGTAATCCGCCGCATAGTACGCGCTCGGCCGCTGATTGCCCGAGCGCCCGATGCCGCCGAACGGCGCCGCCGACGAAGCGCCGTTGGTCGGCCGGTTCCAGTTGACGATGCCCGCGCGAATGGTGCGCTGAAAGCGCGTCCACGCGGCTTCGTCGTCGGCGAGCAAGCCCGCCGAGAGACCGTAGGCCGTATCGTTCGCGCGTTCGATGGCCTCGTCGAAAGTCCGGTAGCGCGTGACCTGCACGAGCGGCCCGAAATGCTCTTCGTCGGGAACGTCGGCCGCGTGGGTCACATCCAGGATAGCCGGCGTGACGAAGCCCAGATGCGCCGCGCGCTGCTTCATCTCGAGCACGGGCGCCGCGCCCGCTTCGATCAGATGCGCCTGCGCCTTGACGAGCCGCGCCGCCGCGCGCGCCGAGATCACCGCGCCCATGAACGGCTGCGGATCTTGGTCGTAAGCGCCAACGCGAATGTTCGCACTCACTTCGGCGAAGCGCTGCATGAAGCGCTCGCCGAAGGCATCGTCGGGAACGAAGAGACGGCGCGCGCACGTGCAGCGCTGTCCCGCCGACAAGAACGCCGATTGAATGGTGTGATGCACGGCGGCGTCCACGTCGTCCGTATGCGCGACGACGAGCGGATTGTTGCCGCCCATTTCCAGCGCGAGCACGATCTCCGGCCGCCCACCGAACTGGCGATGCAACAGCGTGCCCGTATCCGAACTGCCGGTGAAAAAAAGCCCGTCGATTTGCCGATGATTCGCCAGCGCCACGCCCGTGTCCTTCTCGCCCTGCACGAGATTCAACACGCCGGCGGGCAAGCCTGCTTCGCTCCACAAAGCGACCGTCGCTGCAGCCACGCCCGGCGCGAGTTCCGAAGGCTTGAACACGACCGCGTTGCCCGCGATGAGCGCCGGCACGATATGACCATTGGGCAGATGCCCCGGAAAGTTGTACGGCCCGAACACGGCAACGACGCCATGCGGCCGATGCCGCAACACGGCGACGCCATCGGCCATGGGTGCGCGCTTCTCGCCGGTGCGCTCGTGATAGGCCTGCACGGAGATATCGACCTTGGCGGCCATCGCAGCCACCTCGGTGCGCGCTTCCCACAACGGCTTGCCGGTCTCGCGGCCGATGGCGTCGGCGAGCGCTTCCTTGTTCTCGTTCAACGACGCGGCGAAGCGGCGCGCAATGGCGACGCGTTCATCGAAACTCACCGCCGACCACGACGCAAACGCGCGCCGCGCCGATGAAACCGCGCGCTCGACATCGTCGGCCGAAGCACTGTTGCCTTGCCAGACGACCGAGTCCGTCGCCGGGTTGCGCGAGGCGAACGCCGCACCCTTGCCTTCGAGCCACTCGCCGCCGATATACAACTGATTTTGGATAGTCATGTCGTTTCTCTTTACTTGGCGCGCGGATAAGACGTGAGCACGCGCACGGCATCGCCTGCGGTTACGCGCAGGGCATCGGCTTCTTCCTGAGTCAGCAGGAACTCGCCGTCATCGGCCGCGCCAACGGTCGCGCCGCAGCGGAACCCTTCGAGCAGCGTGTTCGATACGAGACTGCGCGCATCGCTTTCGATGGCGGCATCGCGCACGCCGATCCTCACTTCGGCCAGCACGCTTTCACGCACCGTGCGCAAATCCGCGACGTGACATTCGAGCACGGGACCGGCATCGAAGATATCGACGTGATTCTCGTAGCGCAGCCCTTCGGCTTCGAGCATCTTGCGCGCGGGCGCGGTATCGCGATGCGTGATGCCGACCGCATCGCGCGCGGCATCGGGCAACAAGTCGAGGTACACGGGATAACGCGGCATCAATTCCGCCACGAACGACTTCTTGCCATGCGAGCTGAGATAGTCCGCTTCGTTGAAATCGATCTGATAAAAATGCGAGCCGACCGCGTTCCAGAATGGCGACTCGCCGTTGTCATCGAAATGACCGCGCAACTCGGCGCACAGACGCTGCGGAAATCGCGAAGTGAATTGCGCGATGAACATGAAGCGCGAGCGCGACAGCAAACCGCCGACACCCGCCGTGCGATAACGCGGGCTCAAAAACAGCGAGCACACTTCCGCGTAACCGGTGAGGTCGTGCGAGATGTTGAGCAGCGACATACGCGTCCATACGCCCAGATCCTTGCTTGCATGCACGACCGTTGCCACGCGATAGTTGTAGAACGGCTGCTCCAGTCCGACTTCCGTTTCGATGCCGCAAACGCCCGCGATATCGCCCGTCGCGGTGTCTTCCATCACGAAGAGATAGCCTGCCTCGAAAGCCTCGGCGGCATCCGCAAGCGTGCGCCGCGCGCGTTCGACGCGCGCGACGAGCGCCTCGCGATCCGGCTTGAAGGTGGTCAGGCCCGGACCCGTTTCGAGGGCCAGCGCGACGAGTGCGTCGACATCTCCCGGCCGCACAGAGCGCACGACGATCATTGCAATTCTCCCGAAGCCTGATGCAAGGGCACGGCGCGCACCGTCTCTTTCTCCTGCACGCCGAGCGCCGCGCGCGCGTCGGCGCTCAAGGCCGCGCCGTCGGACCGCGTGCCCGCCAATGGTGCGACGATCGCGCGAAATTCGTGCGCGCCGCCCGCGGCCACGAGATACGGCGCGGCGCGTGAACCGGCAAGCGCGCCATCGCGCACCGTGCGCAATTCGCTCGAACTCGCCGATGCGCTCTTGTCCACGGCTATCGTCAACACCGGGCCGGCGTCGAAGATATCGACGAAACGGTCGGGCTCGAAGCCCTCTTCCAGATGGATGTCGTATGCAAGGAGCGTGCTTTCGTTCGGCTCGCCGAGGACGCGCTGCGCTTCGCCCGGCAGGAGCGGTACATAGATGGGATAACTCGGCATGACTTCGGCGATGAACGTGCGGCTGCGTCCACCCGATTCGAGTTCCACCTGCTCGAAGTCGCGGCTGAAGAACTTGCGTCCCACTGCTTCCCAGAACGGCGACGCGCCGGTGTCGTCGCTGACGCCGAGCATCAGCGAGAAGACTTCGCTCGAAAAGCGCTTGCGGTTCGCGGCGATATACAACATGCGCGAACGCGACAGCAAATGCGCCGCCGCTTCGCCTTCGGGCGTGCGCAGCGACGGATCGATATAAAAGCCCGTGAGACGGCTCTTGCCCGTGAGTTCGTGCGACATCGTGAGCGCGTGAATCTTGCGATTCACTTTGAGTTCGCGCGATGCGTGGATCAGCGCGTCGTTACGAAACGCGTAGAACGGCTCCGAGTACCCTGCCGACGCGACGATGCTCGATGTCCCGAGCAGCTTGCCCGTCGCCGAATCCTGCATCACAAAGAGATAGAACTCCTCGCCGGGCAAATCCACCTTGGCGCGAAACGAATCTTCCGAGAGCGCAACGCGCGTTTCGAGCGCGCGGCGGTCGCGCGGCAGCGAATGCAGCACGGGTTGCGCCGCACGCGCCATCCGTTCGAGCTCGTCGAGATCGGAGAGTCTTGCGGGACGAACGAATAGCATCATCGGGTCCTATTAGCGAGTGACGGCGGACGCGCCCACGAGCTGGCCGATTGCCTGCTCGATACGCGCGAAGCCTTCGTCGAGATCGGCCATCGGCATGATGAGCGACGGCGCGAAACGCAGCACGTTGGGGCCGGCGATCAGCATGATCACGCCATTCGCCGCTGCCGCATTGAGCACGTCCTTCGCGCGGTCCTTGTAAGTGTCGTTGAGTTCCGCGCCGATCAGAAGACCGCGACCGCGAATCTCCCTGAACATGTTAAAGCGCTCGCCAATCCGCTGCAGATGCGCCTTGATCGCGCGGCTGCGCGCTTCCACGCCTGCGAGCACCGTTGGATCGCTGATCAGTTCGACGACCCTTTCCGCAATCGATGCGCCAAGCGGATTGCCGCCATACGTCGTGCCGTGCACGCCGACCGAGAAATGGTTTGCGATCGCTTCGGTGGTCAGCATCACGCCGATGGGAAAACCGTTGCCCAGCGCCTTCGCGCTCGTGAGAATGTCGGGCGTCACGCCATACTGCATGTATGCGTAGAACGTGCCCGTGCGGCCGACGCCCGTCTGCACTTCATCGAAAATCAGGAGTGCGCCGTGCTTGTCGCAGGCTCGGCGCAGACCCTCGAGGAACGCGGGATCGGCGGGCAGCACGCCGCCTTCGCCTTGCACCGGCTCGACGATCACCGCGCACGTGTCCGGACCGATGGCTTCGACGGCCTTCGCGAGATCGTTATACGGCAAATGCCGAATGCCTTGCGGTTGCGGCCCGAAGCCTTCCGCGTATTTCGGCTGGCCGCCCACGCTCACCGTGAAGAAAGTGCGGCCATGAAACGATTGCGTGAACGAGACGATGCCGATCTTCTCCGGACCGAATGTGTCGATGGCATAACGGCGCGCGAGCTTGAGCGCGGCTTCGTTGGCTTCGGCGCCCGAGTTGGCGAAGAACGCGCGATCCGCGAAAGTGAGGTCCGTGAGGCGTTTCGCGAGGCGCAACACCGGCGCGTTGGTGTAGCCGTTGCCGATATGCCAGAGCTTTTCGCCCTGCTCGTGCAAGACCTTGAGCAGTTCGGGATGCGCATGACCGAGCGCCGTGACCGCTATGCCGCCCGCGAAGTCGATGTAGTCTTTTCCTTCGGTATCCCACACGCGCGAGCCGCGGCCTTTTTCCGGCACGAAACTCGCCGGCGAAAACACCGGCACCATGACTTCGTCGAACGTATCGCGGCTTACCTTGATCTCGCTCATGCTGTGCTCCTCGTCTGCCATTGCAATGTCTCCGATATTAGGCAATCGCGCGCCATCCGTCTTGCGCGTTCGCGACATGCTTCGAGGGCTTTTCGCGGAACGGCGCGTGCAAGACCGCAGCGCAATGCCTTGGAGCACGCTTCCCTATCGCAGGATTGCGCGATTTATCCGGCGCATTGATCGCGTATCACCCCTGCCGGACCTCATCTCGTACGCTCGAGCTGTAACAAAAGGATTGACCACAACTCGTTGAGGAGGTCCGTATGCAAGTAAATTCGCAAACTGGGTATATGTACGGCGTATCGAATGATGCACTGACGCAAGATACGAGCGGCTTGCCGCCGGAATCGCTGATGCCGGCCGGTACGAGAGCGCTGGCGGCCCCGCCGCCCCGTGTGGGAAGCGCAAATACTTCGCCTGGGGGCGCAAGCACGACGGGAGGCCCGCAAACGCCGTCAACAACGCCACCCAAGTTTCACGGGCAGGACGTATTCACGCGCTATACGCCAAACGGATATTCTGTCTCCGCGAAGGGAGGAAGCTGGATCACGCTTCGCCCCGACTTGGTCGCGCAGACAATCACCAATCGATTCGGCATGCTGGGAAATAACGTTCTCGCGATAGAACGCAAATTGCAGGCTCATCAGGATCTCACGGCGGACGAGGTCGTCTCTCTGAGGCGGTTCGCTGTCGCAACGGAATATCTTGCGCGTATCGATCCCGCGCTCAAGAGCATGCTGGATGCACCGTCCACCCATACTCAAGACGAAGTGCAAATCAGCTATGTAGGCGGCCCGACCATCCGGACAAACTATACGGGAGCAGAAGTTCTACGAATTACGTCCGACGCTCTCAAAAGTCCCTTCACGTCCTTTATAAAAAGCGCGCAGGACACCGGTAAGAAGCTGGCAAGAGGAGAAGCGCTTACTCCTGAAGAGGCATCGACCATTGAACAGTATGCCGGCGTGGCAGACCAGTTCATGGCGTTGACGCGTACTGGCAGGGTCATGAAAGCCGCCGGTACGTTGACTGGCGGCTTGAGTCAAGTGCAAGAAGGAAAGCCACTCACGGCAGCATTGGCGCACGAGTTGCTCGACGTGCTGAACGTGCGGCCGGACCTGGGAGCCGTGCAAAGCGCACGAACCGTGACGCCGCCGGTAAAACCTCCGGCGCCGTCCTTCAAGCCGCCTGTACGGCTCGAGGACGGGCGCGTCGGATACCTGTCCGGGCCGACCAAACCACCTCGCATGCGCCCGCCGGAGGAGCCAAGTACCTCCAGCGGTTCGGCAGCCGGGAGCGGCAGCACGACGCGGCCGCCTGCCAGCCGCCTCGGCCAGCGCGATGTCGAGAAATTGGCCGGAAAAGGTCCGCTCAAATTACGTGCGCCCACCGATCAGGCGGCCGAACAGCAACGAATGGATTCGATACGCGTCCGGTTCGAATACTATCGGCACGACAGAGACGTCACGGACATGACCGCGCCGATGGACGCCACTGAAGCGCGATACGATCAGCGCCGCGACGTGCTGAACGTAGGCGAGACGAAGGATGCGACCTCGTACGACAGCAAAATGAAGATGTTCACCGGTACTTATTGGGACAAGAAAGGCATCTCGCTCAAGAAAACCGATCAGATCATCAGTATCGACAACGGCCGGGAGGGAGTCGGTGCCATCGCGGTGCCGTACTCGAAGATTCCGCGCGGGGGAACCGTCCTCGTGACCACAGGCACTCTGTCCGGATGTTCCGTGGTGATGGCATCGGACGGACGGAACTTTTATGCTTACCACGCCGGCACCAATCGCGCGGGTCCAGGATGGACGACCTCCGAGGACGGCGCCGCGGAAATCGTCCGGGCGCACAACGCAATGCGCCCGGATAGCCCGGTCGTTGCTTCTGCTTCGCCCGGCGGTCAAGACCTGATGAGCGTCGGCAAGAAGTATCCATTCTCGGTGATCGTCTATAACGGCAAATCCGGAAGCCTGACGAATCCGAGCACTGGCAACTCCGTCGAACGAATGTCGATGTTCGACTACTTCGAACCCGACAACTCGAAGAGCGTGGTAGGCACTGGAGAAGCGGTCATCTCCAAGGACATGAACGGCACCGTCTCGGTCCGCGTCTTGGCGGAAAAAGGAACGTTGAGCGATCCCAAGTCGGGACCGGACGGAATGACGACCAAGTACACGATGCAAATGAGAAAAACGAGCGTCTATACCTTGCCGGAGGCGACTTCATAAAAGAAGCGCCGGTGCAAAATTTCGTGATTCGCTCGATGCGTCCATCGACCGGCGGACAGGCTCCGTTTCGGTCGATGGCGTGCGCCGCGAGGGACCTCATCAATTGCGCTGGCCGCTGTCATCGGGCGGTTCGATGAGCGCGCCGCCGCGCGGTTCGTCGACCACGCCGCCGCGCTGCTTCTCGATCCAGTTGCGGCGCTCCTCGCGCGGCGTCACGCCGAAACGGTCGCGATAAGCATTCGAAAAATGCGCCGCCGAAGAAAAGCCGCATGCGAGACTGATCTGCACGACCGACTTGCTCGTGCGCTGCAATTGCGTGCGCGCCTTGGTGAGCCGCAGATTGAGGTAGTACTTCGATGGCATCGCGCCGAGGTATTGGCGGAACAGCCGTTCTAGCTGCCGCCGCGAAATGCCGATGAGGTTTGCGATTTCATCGGTGGCGAGCGGGTCTTCGATATTCGCTTCCATGAGCTGCAAGGCGTCGTTCAGACGCGGATGACGCTCGCCCGGCGCGGTCACGAACGGAATGCGCTGCCGCTCCGTGCCCGCGCGCAACACGCCGACGCCGAGCGAATCGGCAATGCGTTCGGCAAGATCCTGGCCGTGATCGCGCGCGATCATCGCCAGCATGAAGTCGATGCTCGCTTGCCCGCCCGCGCAGGTCGCGCGATTCCGGTCGATCTCGAAGATCTGCTGCGAGACGATGGCGCGCTCGAACTGCTCGGTGAATTGCTGATACGTTTCCCAGTTCACCGCGACGCGATACTGCGCGAGTTGTCCCGCCATGGCGAGCCACCAGACACCGTGATGGATGCCGGAAACGAGCGGCGTGCGGGGCGCCACGCGCGCGAGACTTGCCAGAAAGAGGCGGTAGTCGGCGAACTGCTGGTAGCGCTCCGAGATCACGATGAGCCAGTCGCACTGCACCGCGTCGTTGAAGGCGCAATCGGCGGGCATGTGCGCGCCGCCCGAGAGCGGCACCGGCCGGCCGTCCCACGAACAGATACGCCATTCGTAAAGCCTGTGCCCGTCGATCTCGTTGGCGAGCAGAAGACTGTCGATGATCGGCGCGATGCCGCTCATGGATACCGGCGGCAGCGCCACGATCACGACCTGCAACGGCCCGGACGAGCCCGCGGAACCCGGCGGCGACAGCCCCACCTTACTTGAGACTGCCGGACAGGAATTGACGCAGGCGGTCGCTTTTCGGCGCGCTCAGCACATCGGCGGGTGCGCCCTCTTCCTCGGTGCGTCCCTGATGCAGAAACATCACGTGATTCGACACGTTGCGCGCGAAGCCCATCTCGTGCGTGACGACGATCATCGTGCGGCCTTCCTCCGCGAGCTTCTGCATGACCTTCAGCACTTCGCCAACGAGTTCGGGATCGAGCGCGGACGTAGGTTCGTCGAAGAGCATGACATCGGGATGCATGGCAAGCGCGCGCGCAATCGCCACGCGCTGCTGCATGCCGCCCGACAAATGCGACGGATACTGCTTCTCCACGCGCGGCGGCAAACCCACTTTCTCCAGATACGTACGCGCGCGGTCCTCGGCTTCCTTCTTCGACAATCCGAGTACGTGGATAGGCGCTTCCATCACGTTTTCGATGGCGGTCATGTGCGACCACAAATTGAAGTGCTGAAACACCATTGCGAGTTTGGTGCGCACGCGCTGCAACTGCTTGTGATCGGCGACATCGAGATTGCCGGCCTTGTCCGCCTTCGTGCGCACGGGTTCGCCGTCGACGACGATCTGCCCCGCGTTGGGCTTCTCCAGAAAGTTGATGCAGCGCAGGAACGTGCTCTTGCCCGAACCGCTCGCGCCGATGATGCTGATGACATCGCCCGCGCGCGCCGAGAGCGACACGCCCTTCAGCACTTCGTTGTCGCCGTAGCGCTTGTGAATGTCACTGGCGACGAGCTTGGTCGCGACGTCTTTGGCGGTAGGCTCCAACGCTTTCTCCTCGGATGATGGCTTGTCGTGATGCATGGCTTCGGATTTTACCGCTCGTCAACGGCTCGCCGGTCTCAAATAGCCGAGCCAGCGCCGCTCCGCGCGCCGGAACGCGGCCACGAGCGCGAACGAAATCGCGAGATACAACAGCGCCGCAATGCCGAACGATTCGAACGACTGGTACGTGGCGGAGTTGGCGTCTCGCGCGACCTTCAGGATATCGGGCACGGTGGCGGTGAACGCGACCGTCGTGGCATGCAGCATCAGGATCACCTCGTTGCTGTACAAAGGCAAGGCGCGGCGCAGCGCGGATGGCAGGATCACGCGGCGATACATCGTGAAGCCGCTCATGCCGTAGGCGCGCGCCGCTTCCACTTCGCCGTGCGGAATCGCGCGAATCGCGCCCGCGAAGATCTCGGTCGTGTAGGCGCAGGTATTGAGCGCGAAGGCGAGGATCGCGCAATTGAAGCCGCTTTTGAAGAACGCTTCGAGAAGCGACTGCGAGCGCACGAATTCGAGGCTGTACATGCCCGTGTAGAGCAGTAGTAACTGCACGTAGAGCGGCGTGCCGCGAAACACGTAGGTGTAGAGACGCACGGGCGTCGAGAGCCAGCGGCGCTTCGACACGCGCGCGCAGGCGAGCGGCACGGCGGCGCAAAAGCCCGTCGCGATCGATGCCGCCAGCAGCCACAACGTGACGACGAGACCCGACGCGCGCATGCCGTCGGAGTACAGGAACGGGCGCCAGTATTCGGCAAGGATCTGGATCATGGCGAGCGTGAGTGGTCAAAGTTCGGCGTGCCGCACGCCAATGGAATAGCGGCGTTCCAGCGCCATCAGCACCAGATTCGAAGCGCTCGTGATCGCGAGATAGATGAGCGCCGCGACGAGGATGAAGAAGAACATGTCGAAGGTGCTCTTGCCCGCATCCTGCGCCGCCTTGACGACATCCGCGAGCCCGATGATCGACACGAGCGCGGTCGCCTTCACCAGCACCTGCCAGTTGTTGCCGATGCCCGGTAACGCAAAGCGCATCATCTGCGGAAACAGAATGCGGCCGAACACGCGCATGCCGCTCATGCCGTAGGCGCTACCCGCTTCGAGCTGGCCGCGCGGCACGGCGAGGAACGCGCCGCGAAAGGTCTCGGTGAAGTACGCGCCGTAGATGAAGCCGAGCGTCAGCACGCCGGCCGTGAAGGGGTCCATGTCGAACTGGTCCCAGCCGAAGGCATCGGTAACGCGATTGATCGCGATCTGAATGCTGTAGAACAAGAGCAGCATGAGGACGAGATCGGGAACGGAGCGGATGAGTGTCGTGTAGGCGGTGGCGATAGCGCGCAGCGCGCCATGCCGCGATAACTTGGCCGTCGCGCCCGCAAGACCGAGCAGCACCGCCACGAGAAGCGACAACACCGCGAGCGCGAGCGTTTCCCTGGCGCCCGCCCAGAGGAGCGGACCGAAACCGTGTAAAGACAAGGAGCGCCTCCAATTCGTTCTTCGATTGGCGGCGATCCTCGCAAGCTAAAAATAATCGCTCAAAGCGCAAGCTGGCTTGTATTGCGATGCAGCATCCGTGTGTGAAGGCAGTCGAGACGCCGCTGCGTACGCGAGCGCGGATCGGAACCCGCGCACGCATGAGGTTGAAAAATCGCGCTTTCAGGTCGCATTTTCGATAGACGCGTCGGCGTCCAGACGATGACCTATCGTGGCCGCGTCGCGCTCAATCCGCTGGCAGCGCGCGCACGAGTTGCGCGACCTGGCCGTTGGCCACCGCGATATCGGCGCTTTCCTGCAGCAGCGGCAGGAAACGTTCGGCGAAGGCGGCGTCGCGGGTTTCGGCGCGGAACATCGCGGCCACCGCTTTCGCGTGCTCGATGCGCGCCTCGGGCGTGGCTTCACGGTCGTCGAGGACGTCGTCGATGGCGGCGATCACGGCCGACAAGGGCGAGAGCCATTTATAAGCCGAACCGTTGATCACGATCTGCAGGAACTCGCCGGGCGACACCGCGCCGAACTCGGCCTCGTGGCGCGCGCGCATGTGCGCGAGCACGCTGCGATGAAGCGTGAGCAGCGGATGACGGACATCGCGAAGAAAAGCGCTTGCTGTCTGGTCGTTCATGGTCGTGGCTCCTTGAGGTCAGCCCACCAGATGAGGACGATACCGGCGATTCCAACCCGCTCAGTGTCCGCGTGTCCTGCTTGCATAGCGAATGAACTCGGCAGCCGAGAGCGGCGGCGAGAAGAGCCAGCCCTGACCGAACTTCGCGCCCCGCGCTTGCAGATACGCGGCCTGTTCCTCGCGCTCGATGCCCTCGGCGATCACCTGCACGTCGAGCGTCTCGGCCATGTCGACGATATGCGAGGCCACGCTGCTCGATGCCGCGTCCTGACCGATGGTATCGACGAACGATTTGTCGATCTTCAGGCCATCCACGCGAAAGTTCTGCAAGTGCGACAGGCTCGAATAACCGGTGCCGAAATCGTCGAGATAGACCGCGTGCCCCGCATCGCGGAACGCGCTGATGACTTCCTTCGCGGCGGCGGCATCGAGGAAACTGCGCTCGGTCGCTTCGATGCGAATCTGCTGCGGCCGCACGCCGACCCGCGCCACCGCCGGGCGCAGCACGTCGAGAAAACGGTGCGTCGTGAGATCCGGCACGGACAGATTCACGGACACGTAGTAGTCGCGATAGCGCTTGAGAAACTCGCCGAGTTCGAAGAGCACGGTGTCGAGCACCTGATCGGTGATGGCCTGGATCAGCCCGCCATGCTCCGCGAGCGGAATGAAGTGATCCGGCCGCACGATCCGGTCATGATGCTTCCAGCGCACGAGTGCTTCCGCGCCGACGCAACGCCGCGTGGTGAGATCGACGATAGGCTGATACGCGACGATGAACTGATGCCGCCGCACCGCGTCGCTCAACTGACCGCGCGGCGAGAGCCTTCTCACGATGAACCATGCGGCCCAGGCCGCGCACGCAAGACCCGCGCCCATGCCGCCGAGCAGCCATCCCCACGGCAAGGTGGAGACACGCTGCCTGAAGGTCTGATGCGGCGCGCTCACGACCACCGCGAGCGGCAGCGACACGGACCGGCGCACGACCCACGACGCGCAATCGGGCCCGGGCGATGGCGTGCGATAAACGGCGAGGATGGCGGCGGTATCGGTGGCGGGCGTGCGCGCGATCACGCGGCTCGCTTCGGTGTTGATGACCGCGAGACTCGCGGGCGCGCTCGCGTTGTCGCGACCATCGAGATAAAGCGAAGGATCGGCGGCGACGTAGAAACCGTCGCGGCCCATGACGAGCGACTCCTTGCCGCCCGGCAAACGCGAGAGCGCATACCAGGCGCTCACGCCGTCGCGCGAACGCCAGTCCGGAGCCGGCAGCGTGAGCCCTTCGAGCGTGCCCGCCGACACCGCGCCCAGAAGCGACGAGCATTGCCAGCGGCCGTCGTGATCGTAGGCGCCCGCATCGCGCACTTGTGTATGTGTCAGCGCAATGCGCCTGAGTTCGTGGAGATAGATCGTCGAGCATGGCGTGGCGCTCACCTTGCCGATTTCGCCGAGCGCGCCCGACAGACGGCGCGTCACGTCTTCCGCCCGAAACAGCGCGGCGGCGGCGGCGGTGTTCAGCAATTCGACTCGCTCCTGCCGGCGGCTGCGCTCCGCCAATAAAAAGCCGATGCCCGCCGGTGCGAGCGCCGCAGTCACCACGATGACGATCAGAAGCGCCGCCAGCGCCCCACGTTGGAATTTGTTCATTGCATGTTATGGTCCGCGGCGCGTTGGGTGATACTGGTCTTACGCCGCACGCGCTTTGAGCGCGTTTTTCGTTCGGATGCTCGACTCGGCGGGGCGCGCGCAGGGCAGCGCCGTCCGCCGTCCCGGACAGACGACTAAGTGTAGGGGGCAGCGCCCGCCCGGTTCAACGCTTTCTTTAACCTTTAAGTCGCCGGCTTGGTGGGTTGGCGCACGGCCCGCAGGCCCTTTTTTTGCCTCGGCCGGTCGTGCGAGAATCCGCCTATCACTTTTGCTCCAGAAACGACGATGAACGCACAGAGCGCCACCGCGCCGATCATTCGCGACGCCGCATCCGGCGATTTCGACGCCATCGCGCGCATCTATGCGCATTACGTCGACCATGCGCTCGCCACCTTCGAGGAAGTCCCGCCGTCGCCCGATGAAATGCGTTCGCGTCAGGCGGCCATCGTGGCTGCGGGCTTGCCTTATCTCGTCGCCGAGATCGATGGCGAAGTGGCCGGATATGCCTATGCGTCGGCGTATCGGGCGCGCTCGGCGTATCGGCATACGATCGAAGACTCCATCTATATCGCCGAGGGCTTTCATGGCCGCGGTCTGGGCTACACGCTTCTCAGCGCGCTGATCGACCGATGCGAGGCCGGGCCCTGGCGTCAGATGGTCGCGGTCATCGGCAACAGCGGCAACGCGGCGTCGATTGCGCTGCATACGCGGCTCGGCTTCGGACATGTGGGCGTGCTGCGCGATGTCGGCTTCAAGCATGGCCGATGGGTCGATTCCGTGCTGATGCAACGTGCGCTCGATGCGGCGGCGCCGGTCATCGACGGGAAGAGTTGAGCACGCCTTGCCGACCTACACACTCGCCTCCGCCGTCAGCGCTGAAATCGATATCCGCAAAAGCCGCTTCATCGCGCTCGCGATTCCCGTCGCCAACCGCGACGCGGCCATGCGCGAACTCGAACGGCTGCGCGCGGAGCACCCATCGGCGACGCATGTCTGCTGGGCGCTCTTGGCGGGCGGCCAGTCGGGCATGTCCGACGACGGCGAGCCATCCGGCACGGCAGGCCGCCCGATTCTCGAAGTGCTGCGCCATCACGAAGTCGATGGCGTGCTCGCCGCCGTCGTGCGCTATTACGGCGGCATCAAGCTCGGCGCGGGCGGGCTCGTGCGCGCCTACACCGATGCCATCGCCAGCGCCATGCAACTGGCCGAGCGTGTGGAGCGCATCGAGCAAGGAGTCGTCGAGATTGACATCGATTACGCCGATGAAGCGCGCGTGCGACGCTGGATCGAACAGAACGCCGCCGAACTCGTGGAAAGCGCCTACGGCATGCGCGTGCGGCTCGTCGTCAAGATGGCGGCCGTCGCCCGCGAACCCGCTGCCGCCGAATTACGCGACCTCACCCATGGCCGCGCGAATGTCGAGGTGCGCACTTGAGCGCGTTCGTAATGCGCGTCGAGCCGGCCGGGTTCGTCGTCCCGGTCGATGAAGGCGTCTCGCTGCTCGAAGCCGCGCAAAAGGCACGCGTGGCGCTGCCGAGTTCCTGCCGTAACGGCACGTGCCGCGCGTGCATGTGCCGCCTGATCGAAGGCGACGTGCGGTATCGAATAGAGTGGCCAGGGCTGACTGCGGAAGAAAAAGCCGAACGCTGGGTTCTGCCGTGCGTGGCGCTTGCGACGTCGGATGTGGTGATCGAGCAGCCCGAAGCGCGTGAAATCGTGCCTTCGCCGCGCCCTTCACGCTCGCGCGGATTTTGACGCCGCGAACCCGGGTATTCCGGGATTGTCGTCTCGATTCAACGACCTACGATGAACATCCCGAGTCGCCACCAAGCATGTCCGAGTGGAAAGAGGATGCAGGCCGGCTCTCAAAAAGTGTACAATTGCGCTTTGCCCTAAATTCTGGCAGGGCCAGATCAACCGAGAATTCAATGACAAAAGTACTGCTGAAAGAGAATGAGCCTTTCGACGTCGCCATGCGCCGTTTTCGCCGTACCGTCGAGCGCACGGGCCTGATTCAAGAACTCAAGTCGCGCATGGCGTATGAAAAGCCGACCACCGAGCGCAAGCGCAAGAAAGCTGCTGCTGTCGCTCGCCTGCGCAAGCAGATCCGTCGCGCGCAATTGCCGAAGAAATTCTATTGATCGACGCGGGGCTCGAGCCCTCGCCTGCATCAAAGCTGTTCGGAGTCGTTTGAGTTGTCTGGTACAGCGGCCCGATAGCCGGTCATAGCCTGAGTCTGATTAGTCGCGGTTTCGCTCTTGAGTGGCCGTCTGGTCATCGGTGCGAAAGCTCGCGGGTGGTACGCGCACTCGACGTGCGTCCTTCGGACAACGGCTGGCAAGAATGCACAAAGCCTGCATGAGTGAATGCTCATGCAGGCTTTTCGTGCTTGTCGGGGATGAATTTTTTCGACGCGGCCTTGTGTTTTGGTTTTGACTTGCGATTAGGATGTCGGCGCGCAAAGGCTAAACAAACGCGCAAAAGCGAAGAGCCCGGCTTTAACCGGACTCTTCGCTTTAAAACTTGGTTGCAGGAGCCGTATCTGTCTCTAAGAGACGAGATTTTGGTTACATGCCGCCGCCCGACCCGGCCGACGGCTCAACCGCCCCAAGGTCGCGTAAGACCAGCGCGCGCAATACCGGCGAATGTTTGAAAAAGAATGCGCCTGCCTCCCTCAGTGGCCCTCCTGGGTTCGGCAACGACTGTCCCCCGGAGGCATGCCGAGCGTGAAAGTTGTTGGAGATCGGCGTTCGTGCTTCAGCGACCATTGCGGTAATTATTTCACTGGCGCTGTTCAGAGCTAACTATTCGCCTGCATGCTGATGCTCGTGCACTACGGCAAACCTTACGACACAAAGTGAAGAATCACGGTTCAACATTGGGCAAGGACTGTCGCTTACCTATTTGAAGGCGATGAAGTAATGAAATGTGACCCGAGGTTGCCGGACATGTTCGGATGCCGTTTTGTTCACGATCAACATGGCACGCTTCAAAGCGTCGAACTGACCGCTGCTGTATATGGAACCCTTACAACGGTGTACCTGGCCGCGCGCGACGCGCAAACCCGCGCGCTCGAGGCACGCGGTGGACGCATCCCCAGTTCGCTCGGAAACCTCGGCGGTCCCGCGCCGCGTAATCCGACCAGCTTGAACGGGACGACCCCCGCGAAGCCTGCGACGACAGCCCGCGCCCGTCTGGCTGGATTGTTCATGACCCACCAGGAAGCCGCAGCCATCGATGCTAATGAACATGCAGCGGTGGTTGAGACTGAGACGGAGGCAACTGCGGGCGGTGTTCCGGGGCCAGCCGAAACAAGTCCTCACAGCGCCACGCGTCCGCGCTTTCTCCCGCAGACTTTCTTGGCCCCCATCCCTGAAGAAGTATCGAGACTTATCACGGATGGGATCCACTTTCTCGCCGCGTGGCGCCAATATCGTGAACTGACTGTCGAGGATGCCGCAGAACTAAATGGCGTCAGCGTCGGTGCCATCGAGTATCACGAGCGCGGATCGAACGTTCCAAGACGCGCAACCTTGGCCCGGTTCGCCGAAGTGTACGACTGCCAACTTGAGCAACTGATCGCGGTTGCCTCGATCGCCGCCGCCAGCGAAACGCATGCATCCATGCTCAGTCAGTCAGGCCATGGCGTGACCCAGCTTTTTGCCCCGCACGGCACGTCCTACCCCACCGGGGTTCTCAACCATATTCGCGCGGGAAAGTCCGCTCTCACGGCCTGGCGCCTCCATCGCGGACTGAGTGTTGGTCAATGCGCCGATCGCTACGGCATTCCCGAATCTTCCTTCAAATCGCTTGATGCACACTCGGCCCGCACGCGCGAGAAGCTCGCGGCCGTATTCGGCTGCAAGCCGGCGCAGCTCCTACCCCCGGCCGACATGCGCGTCGCATCGGCTAATGATGCCGCGCATTGCGCGCGTCACGGAACGTAACGGCGGCCCTATGAATCGCGAACACCTTTTCTCATTTATCAAAGAGCTCTTCGCCTTCTTCAAGCCGAATCAGCCACGTTCACGCGGCATCCGGACCAAGCGGCGAAGAACCTCAATTCGAGCAGTGCGGCCAAAAATGGCTTATCTCCCAGCAGTGTCTTCCCGCAATGGGGAGAACCGAACTTTCCCGAATGAGGACTTTGCAGACATGAACACCTTGCGAATAAGACGTGCGGATTGCTGTCCGTTTGTGTCGTCTGGAATGACATGACCATGCCACTCTTTAGAAGGTGCGCGACAGGTCTGGGCATTCCAGACGTATCGCAACCGATGAAGCGCCCGCCACTGTGCGGGCGCTTCTTTTTTTGGGAGGCGTTCCAGCTTCGGCATGAGCTTGGGCCGCAACGTCATCCGCGTTCGCCGCGCGCTGCGGTGGACCGCGAAAGAACTCGCCGCCAAGACGGCGAGGGACGATTCTGCGCGCCTCGAAAAGACGTACCGCGCGATAGCACAGATCGAGACACGGGGCCGGCAACATCCCGATCGCATTCAGCACTCGCACTTGTTGGCTTCACGCTGATTCGCGTAGCTGTCCAGCGCGTCGGCATGCTTCATATGCGCGCGACCCACCTTGCGATGTTGTCCCGCATTCCAGCGCACCTGATTGGCGCTGAGCACCTCCAGCAGCAGGTACTGCGGGTTCTCTGCGCGCTTGTGCGGAATCGGATAGCGACGCTGCAAGACGCCCGTGAACAGCTCGCGTTGAATGGCGCTCGTTTCCTCCGAATCGGCGTGATAGTTGCGCGCGAGCTCGCGCCGCGTCACGTCCAGAAGGAATTGCGTGAAGCCGTATCGCGCGCACGTCGATTCGTAACCGCTTTCAAGCGTCAGCCGCGCGCGCGAAGCCACGGTATGGCATTCGACGCGCTCAATGTCCTCGCTTTCCAGCGCGATGATTGTCTGGCGCACGGCGCGCATGATGGCATCGCGCACGCCGCTTTCTTTCGATTCAAGCGTCATCATCGGTTTCTCCGATCATTGCGGATAAAAACGCAATCGCCATCGGCGCAATGCGTCGCACGTCGGCTTGCATAGCGTCGGTCATCGTGTTGAGCACCGGGCGCGGCTTTTTCGCAGCGAAGCCGTCGCGCTCGAAGTCGCACAGGCGCCCCCACAACCACAGCGCATCATCCGGAAGTCTTTGCACTCTCGCGGCGATGGGATCACGAATTTCACGAATGAGTGCTGCGGTGCTCGGTTTTTTGTCCGGATCGCGCAGTGCCGCTTCGAACTCGGCCTCCGGAATCTGCGCGAGCTTCTGCCACTTTGACGACTGATCGCGCGTGAGACCGAGGTCTGCGAGTGTCGGCGCGACCAGCGGTTCGATCAAAGTCGCACGCGTCGACTTTGATTTCCGATCGCCTCCTCGTGTTTCGCGCATTTCCGTTTGCGCCAGTTCCTGCAACAGCACGCCCGCGCGACGTTCGGCACGCAGGCGAATATCGGCGGCTGTGCGTTCTGCCTCCGTGTTACGCGCCTGCTTGCTGTAGACCTACAGCGCCAGTGCCTTGTCGCGGATCTGCTTCACTTCGTCGACTCGATAACATTCCGCAATCGCGCGACACATGTCCGTGTAGCGCGCGTCAAGCGCACCCTCGTTTGTCGGCGCCGCAGCAACGACCGGCTTCAAGTGCTTCGTGATTTCTCGCATGACAGTTGATCAGCTCGGCACAATGGTCGGTGCCGCCTTACTCCGATTGCTCCTGCCCCTGCATGTGCTCGATCAGCACGTCACCCGGACGCATGCCCGAGGCGTCGCGCTGCAACGCCTGCGCGTGCGGGTCCGGTTCGTCAAAGCTGACATCCTGCATGGGCGGTACGCGACTCTCTTGAGCCAGCAACACACGAATAAGTTTTATCGCCGATCGTTGCTTCGTACTCCTATCTTTGATTTGGATCATTTTGATCACTCCATCGTCAAGCGAACGCCCCGTGGGTCAGCCGCCGCACTTTCCCGTGCGGCCTTTTGTGCCGTAAACCGCCAGACAGCCTCAGGCGGTTGCGGCTATGGCGGGTGACGCAGGACGAGCGCCGTAGATCACGACGCGCGGATCACGATCCATTTGCGCACACACCAGTTGCACCGCCAGCAGTCGCCAGTACGGATAGTCCGGGCGCAGGGTAAAGGGTGTGATGCGCGGATCGTTCACCGCGTGCACCACGCGTGCGACGTATTCGATTGGCACCCCTCCGTCCCGGTGCAGCCACTGCCAGACGAGCGGCGGCCTTTTGCCCAGCCGCCGCGCCAATTCCGTTTGCGTGCCACACAACGACACCGCCAGCATCAGCCCATCGAAGGCCGGACCTTTGTAATCCGAGCTTTTCATGATCGTGGCTCAAAGAAAATGGAATGACGATGCAAAGCTAGTCGCTCGATAAGCCGCCGTCAATCACAGGAGTTTCAACCCGGGAATGAATGCGCAGGTAAAGCCGGAAATAGCCGCTCAACGGATGGTGATTTTCACCTAGCCCACAAGACAAATGTCGTGCGATTTGTCGTGTCCGTAAGAGAACCAAGCCAGGCGGCCTTCTCGAAGCCCTTTTCCAGCGTGGACGGCACGACCATTATTTGAAAATCGCATGCTTACAGCCGATCGTTATTTGACTAGGCCGGAAAATAAAATCTGCTTGCGAAGTTCTTCTCGCGCGCTATCGTTCATTTCAACTCTCACGTAGTACCGATTAAGTTTCGATTACCTCGACGCGGCTGCGCTTTTGTCTCTTCAAAATCATGGTTTCCGCAACTACCGATTTCCGTCCCGGCCGCTACGATGACTTCCCGAGTGAACGCTATTACGCGCTCGAGGCCCTAAGCGCATCGGGTATCGCCAAATTGCTTCGCTCGGCGGCGCACTATCGAGCGTGGCGCGATACCCCAAGCCCGGCTACGCCTGCGATGCAATTCGGCACTGTTGTGCATGGTCTGGTGCTCGAGCCCGAGCGTGACATCGTCGCCCTCGCGCCCACCGTCGAACGTCGCTCAAATGCGGACAAGGCAACGTGGGCGGCGTTCGAGGCGCAGTTGGATGGACGTATCGCGATGAAACAGGCCGATTTCGATCGTGCGCGGCGCGTGCGTGATGCGGTCTTTGCCCACGCGGGCGCCCGTACCCTGCTTGATGCCAGCGGCCAGTCGGAAGTCACCTTGTTGTGGCATGACGACGAACAGGACACGCTCAACAAGGCGCGTATTGATCGACTGCGCGACGACGGCGGCATCGTCGACCTGAAGACGACAAGCGATGTCACACCTGCCGTGTTTGCGCGCAAGGCCGCGAACGGTCAACTGTATGTGCAGGCGGCCCATTACCGCGAGGGATGCGCGCGGGTGTTGAATGCGCCCTCGCCCTTTTTCGCTTGGGTCGCGGTTGAAACCGATCCACCTTATGGCGTGCGGTGTTATTCGACGGATGACGCCGGACTCACGCTCGGCAGAAAGCTAGCCGAGCAGGCCGCATGGATCTATGCCGAGGCGGTTCGAACCGGACAGTGGCCCGGCTATCCCGAGACTGTCGACCCACTTCCCCTGCCCAAGTGGGCACTTCCATCCGACGACATCGAACAGGATTACCCGTGAGCGCACACCCGAACCTGAACGCATTCTTCCATGATCTCGAGCGAGAAGACAATCGCCGCAAGCTTCAACTCGCCCTGCCCAAGCACGTTGACGTCGAGAGCTTTGCCCGCATCGTGATCCATGCCGTCGAGTCCGAACCTAAGCTTTACGACGCGGATCGGAACTCGCTCATGCGTGCGTGCCTCGAAGCAGCGCAGGATGGCCTGTTGCCCGATGGTCGCGAAGGCGCGATCGTTCCGTTCCGTCATCGCAACAGCACTCGTTTCGTGGCGCAATGGCAGCCGATGGTCTGGGGACTGGTCAAGCTCGTCAGGCAGTCCGAGCAGCTACTCGATATCGTCGCGCATATCGTGCGTCAGGCCGATGCTTTCGATCATTGGGTGGACGAGAAGGGAGAACACTTCATGCACCGCCCCGACTATCTCCGGACAAACAGTCCGCCCGTGCTGGTGTACGCCTTCGCGCGTCTGGCGAATGGCGGCTGGTACTTTGAGCCGATGAACTGGAGCGAGATCGAGCGCTTTCGCGAACTCAGCAAAGCTAAGGCAGACGATACGCCCTGGTCGAAGTGGCCCGACGAAATGGCGAAGGTGCGGCCATTAAAACGCCTGTGCAAGCGCTTGCCCATGACCACCCACGCGCGGGCCGCTCTCGCCCGCGACGACGCACGCGAAGCCGTGCTGTTTGATACGGTGCCGGATGATCCGCTGCAAGCGATCAACCGCACGATTCTCGAAGGACGCGCCGCGCCGCTGGCCAAACCGACTGCGGCGTTGACGAACGATCCTTCGCCCACGCTCGACTTCGTCATTCCTCAGCGTCCCACCGAGAGCGTCACCCGCCAGCCTGCCGCGAATGAGGCGAAAGCACGACCGCGGCGCGTCAACAAGGACGCGCCCACAATCGAACGCGAGCCGACGCTTGAAGAGGTACTGCAGCGCATCGATAACGCGCGCGACAGCCAAGAAATCTCAGCAGCGGGCGAGCTTGCTGCACAGATGCGCAGTGAGGGGGCAAAGCGGGTGGCGCGCGACGCGTACAGACAGAAGAAGGCCGCGCTCAACGTGTCCGAGCCGGCGCCGACCGACGAACACGACCAGCCGGCCGAGACGTCGAGCGCCGCCTTGAGTTACGCGCAAGTGCGCGATCAGATCGAGCACGCGCCATCGCTGGAAGCGCTGGACGACGCCATGGTCCGTATCCCTGCTGTGCAAAATCAAGAACATCGCGAAGAGCTGCTCGACATCGCCCACGGCCGACGCGACGCGTTCACGCAGTAGGCTCATGGGAAGCAACACATGGCTGCAGGAGACTCAACCTCGGATGACGCCTTTTAGATGTGTCAAGAACGGTCTGGTACCCGCAATCAACCGAACATGAGAGGTAGACTTGTTACGCGATAAGCATCCCGAAGCATGGCAAGCACTCGTCGAAATGATTGTGCGGCAGGTGGCGTGCGATCTGCGAAATGGCGAGCCCATTGTCGAACACCAGAGAGAGAACCAAGCATGTCCCTCATCGAACGACCCGTACTACGCGTCGCGCTATATGGTCGGTTTTCCACCGACAAACAAAAGGAAACCTCAATCACGGATCAAATGAGCGTCTGTGAGCGCTTCGCTCAAGGGCTGACCGATAACGAAGTCGTCGCGCGCTACTCGGACGAAAGCATCTCGGGTTCGACACGGGTCGAAACGCGCGCCGGCGGTCGACGACTCATGGCCGACGCCATGGCCGACCGGTTCGACGTGCTGGTCGTCGAAGCCCTCGACCGTCTCTCGCGCGATCAGGTAGAGCAAGAGACCATTATCCGTCGTCTCGAATATCGCGGCATCCGCGTGATGGGCGTGGCCGATGGCTATGACTCGACTTCAAGCAGCCGCAAGGTGCAGCGTGCCGTGCGCGGACTAGTGAATGAACTGTACATCGACGACCTGCGTTGCAAGACCATTCGCGGCCAAACCGGTCAGGTCGAACGCGGGTTCATTGCGGGCGGCAAGAGCTACGGCTACGACGTGGTGAGAACCGAGCGTGGCAGCGATTACCAGGTAAATCGAGAGGAAGCAGCGATCGTGCGCTTCATCTTCGAGAAGTTCGCCGCAGGCTGGTCCACCTTGCAGATTTGCGACGATCTGAACGGTCGCAACATTCCCTCGCCACGCGGCGGGACATGGATGCGCTCGGCGATTTATGGCAGCCCAAACAAGGGTTCGGGGATTCTCAACAACTCTGCCTACATCGGCGAATACATCTGGAACCGGTCGCAATGGCTTAAGGATCCCGACAGCGGCAAGCGCGTGCGGGAAAACCGACCACCAAGCGAGTGGAAAACCGAACAACGGGCGCACTATCGCATGCTGCCCGACGAACTTTGGTTTGCCGTGCGGGCACGCATGGGCACCGACCGCCTGAACTCCGGCACAAAGGGAAGAAGCGCGCCCCCGAGAACGTTGTTCGCAGGCGTGCTGCGCTGCGCGCACTGCGGCGGCGCCCTCACCTCAATCAATCAGCGCAATTACGGTTGCGTCACGCGCAAGGAGCGTGGCAAGCACGCGTGCGAGGGCATCTCGGTGCTTCGGGAGCAGACCGACGAACGACTACTCGGCGTGCTGCGCGACGAACTGTGCTCGGAAGCCGCTCAGGCGGACATCGACGCAGTTGTTCGGCGTTACTTTGGAAGCGACGACACCGAACGAGAGGCGGCCAAGCTAGCCAAGTCAAAAATTGACACGCTCACCAAGGAAATGGAAAACTTGAGTCAGGCGATCGCGGAACTGGGCATGTCGGCGGCGCTGATTGAGCGCTTCAAGCGCACAGAGGCCGAACGCGAAGCGTTACAGCAAGTGCTAGCGAAAAGGAAAATCGGCAGCGACCAGTACGCAGATATTGCACAGCGCGTGCGTCGGAAAACGGCAGAGCTAGGGAAGGTGTTAGCTGGAAGCACAGGTGAAGCCCGGCAAATTATTGCCACCCTGTTCGGGCCAATCATCGTTGAGAAACGCGACGAGGCTTACTATGCTAGCTTTGACGACGTTTCCGAGCGGCTGGTTGCGACCGTGACTGGAAACGTGTCTATAAGAATGGTTGCGGGGGTAGGATTTGAACCTACGACCTTCGGGTTATGAGCCCGACGAGCTGCCAGACTGCTCCACCCCGCGTCTGAAGAATTGAATTATAGGCGCAACTTGCTTGCTACGTCAACGGAGTTTTCATCAAGTCGATGAAACACGCAGAAGTGTTTCGCTGGCGTGCGTTTCTTCGCCAGACTGCAACGCTCGATGGTGCTCCCGCGAAAGTTTATTGAGCAACGGCAGCAAGATGAATGCGATGGCCGCGCCGGCCGTCGCAAGCCATCCCAGCCCGAAGAACAGATGCGTATAAAGCGGCAACGACTGCACCGCATCGAGACTGCCGTTCGGCATGCGCGCCAGATTGGCGACCAAGCTGCCAAGATACTGCGACACGCCCGTCGCCACGAAATACGCGCCCATCATGAAGCCGCTCATGCGCGCCGGCACGTAACGCGCGATCATCGCGAGACCAAGGCCCGACACCAGCAACTCGCCGAGCGAGTAGAGTCCGTACCCCGCCACCATGAACCACGACGACACGCGCCCTTCCACCGCGTAGCGCCCGCTCAATCCGAAGACGAAAAAGCCAATCGCCACGACGACAAAGCCAAGGGCGTACTTCGCCGCAACGGAAATGTCGCGGCCGCTACGCCCGAGGCGTGTATAGGCCAGCGCGAGCATAGGACTCAGCAGCATGATCCAGATCGGATTGAGCGCCTGAAACTGCGCCGCGCTCCAACTCAAGAGATGCCGGCCTGCAATGGAGAACGAAGGATCGACATTGCGCAGGGCGAACAGCGTGAGCGACGTCGACATCTGCTGATAGAACACGAAGAACAGGATGACCTGAAATACGAGAATCAGCGCGGCGACGAGTCCCGCGCGCTCGCTACGATCGCACACGCTCAGCATGTAGCCGAAGATCGCGAGAATCGCGACGCCCGCGCCATACACGCACGTCACGGCCACGGCCTTGTGCTGCAGGATGAACACCGTTGCCAGCGCCAACATCACGCCGCCGCCGATAACCGCGAACAAACGCCTCCAGTTCAAAGGCGCTTCGTCGGGCGCCGAGCCGATATGCGCGAGCGTGCGTCGCATCAGCGCAAAATTCAGAAGTCCGAGCAGCATGCCGCCGCAGCACACCGCAAAGGCCGCGTGCCAGCCCCAGTGATCTTTGATCCACGGCGTGGCGAGCATCGAAAAGGTCGACCCGATATTCACCGCCATGTAGTAAATGGTGAACGCACTGTCGATACGTGCGATATCGCCTTCGTAAATACGTCGCACGAGATTCGCCGCATTCGACTTGAAAAGCCCATTACCGACGACGATCACGCCAAGCGACGCATACATGAACCCGAGCGCGTCGTATGGCAGCGCCAGCATGAAATAACCGAGCGCAAGCACGATTGCGCCAAGCGTCATCGTGCGCCGCGCGCCGAGCACTTTATCGCCAATCCAGCCGCCTATGGACGGCGCGGAGAAAACCAGCGCGGTAAATGCGCCCCATGTGAGATTGGCGTGCTCGTCGGCGAAACCGATCTTGTCAATCATGAACAGTACGAGCAACGCAGCCATGCCGTAATAACCAAAACGCTCCCACATCTCGATCAGAAAAACCGTGGTGAACGAGCGCGTCTCAGACGTGCCGGGCGGGCGAGTAATCATCGATAAATCCTTGCACAACGATGGGCGAATCAGCGGCGCGAGAAACGTCGCTTCAAAGGGTGATCAGGAAAAAGTCAAATAACTGTAAGGCGAGTTCGAGCGGGAAAATGGGTGATTATCGCAAATCCGCGATGTGGATCATGGGGGAAATTGAGAAACAGGCTATTGCGCGAGTCGCCGCAGCGGATGTCGACAAAAATCCGACGCGCCGGTATTGCATGGCAGACAACAACGGATTGCACGAAATCTCTTGCCGATCTCGCGGCGGACGACAATCGCCGCGATGTTAATTGCGCATATCACCATGAATCTTTGGGAAACAAGACTTTGCGATGCGATAAACAGCATCGCAATTACGAGCGTAATAATCGTTCGAATTACGTGAAAATGTGCAGCACCACATTTAAAAACGATGCTGAATTCCAGTCGTGAACATCAACTGATTTCGGCCGCTCGACGGATCATTGCCATAAACCACCGCTGGCGCCTGCGACGATGATCTCTGGTAAATCGATTCGAGATAAACATCGGTGCGTTTCGACAGCAGATAATCCACCTGCAGCACGCCCTCATGCCAGTGCGCACCGCCGCCGCTGGTATAGACATACATGCCCGCTATCGCGATGGACTGCGTGAGCTTGTAAATGCCGTTGATCTCGTAGTTGTTCAACCCGAGCGATGGCATGACGTTGCCGGTGTCGGCATCGGTCACGCCAGAATTGACGGTGCGTGAAAACGCGCCGCCCAGCGTGACCGCACCGAGTTCATAGCTTGCGCCCACGCCAAACGTATTCTGCTGCTGAACGTTCGCCGAGTAGACCGTGCTGGCCGCGCCGGGAAGCGCCAATGCGTCGTACGCGCCGCTCGTGGTGTCGCCGCGTCCGTTGTTATGCAGATAGGCAGCGCCCGCGCTGAACGATCCGAGCGAATAGTTCGCGCCGATGCTGTACGCGCGATTCTCCGCAAACTGGCCGGCGGCATTAGAGAACGCGTACAAGCCGCCAAAGCTCAGGCCGCCATAGGAAGCGCTCGTGTACTTCACGGAATTCGCGGCAAGGTACGAGTTGTTGGCGTTGTCGTTATCGAGCAAATGGGCGAACGCGGTGCCGCCAGTGCCACCTGTCAACGTGAATGGCGCGAGGTAATCGTGGATAGAATCGTATTGATGCCCGAACGTCACCGTGCCGAGCGTGTCGGTGCCGAGTCCGACGTACATCGGATGATCGTTCAAGCCCTCTCCCGATACCGACGAGAACCCGCGCTCCAGCCGGAAGATGGCGCGCGCGCCGCCGCCGAGGTCCTCCGAGCCTTGCAGCCCCCAATAGCTGCCATCGATCGTGCCGCTCGTCAGCCGATACTGCGACTTCCCGCCCACGTTGCTGACATAAGCCACGCCGGTGTCGATTTCGCCATAGAGCTGCACCGAACTTTGCGCCCAGGCCGCCGACGGCGTCCCGACGACTGCGATGATGGTTGCCACCGCCGCCTGGACGCCGAACAGCGCGCTCGATGGCGTGAGGCCAGCATCGACGGCCGAAGAAGTATCGCGGCAGTTTCGCGGACGGATTGGCATGAATAGCTCCGATAGTTCGTTTTGGTTCTGAGAGCGATTGTCGATTCTGCAATCGAGGTTGTCAGGTCGAAAAGCGTCAGCAAAGCCCTCTGTGACCTTGAACCAACGAACGCGTTTTTTTCTGCTTTATTGAGGTTGCGGATTTCGCCCTCTTCAGCATAGTCAGCGACCCGTGTTGCTTGCCGCTAGAATCGAGGCGCTCACGGACAACCGGAATACGCCCATGTCGAAAAAAACCATCGCAATCGTGACGGGCCACACGCGCGGCCTTGGCGCGGCGCTCGCCGAAACGCTGCTCGCGCGAGACATTCGGCTTCTCGCCCTCTCGCGCAACACAAACGCCGCGCTCGCCGCGCGCTATTCCGGCAAGTTCGAAGAGGTGGAACTGGATTTGACCGACTTGGATGCCCTCGGCCGCTGGCTGGAAGGCGACGCATTGCGCGCGTTCATCGGCGACGCGGACCAGGCGCTCCTCGTCAACAATGCGGGCATGCTGGCACCGATCGGCGCGCTCGCGGATCAGAACGCCGCGACCATCGCGCGCGCGGTCAGCGTCAACGTTGCCGCTCCGCTGATGTTCGCCGCAGCCTTCGCCGCACAGGCTGCGCGCGTTACGGACAAACGCATTGCGCATATTTCGAGCGGCGCGGCGCGCAACGCCTATCCCGGTTGGAGCGTGTACTGCGCGACCAAGGCCGCGCTCGACCACCACGCGCGCGCGGTCGCACTGGATTCGGAGCAAGCCGGGGATCGCACGCTGCGCATTTGCAGCGTCGCGCCGGGTGTCGTCGATACGGACATGCAGGCTGAAATCCGCTCGACCGGACTCGAACGCTTTCCGCTGCGGGAACGTTTCGATGCCCTCAAGCGCGACGGTCAGCTCGCGACGCCGCGGCAATCGGCTGAGAAGCTGATCGCCTACTTGTTGAGCGATGCGTTCGGCAGCGCGGCCATAGCGGACGTGCGCGAGCTCGGCTGAGCGTCGTGCGTGTCCATTTGAATCGACGCTCCGTCGAGCGCCCGACGCGACAGCACGTCCGCGCTCGCATTCCGTTCGCGCGGAATCCACGTGAGGCGGACCGCGCCGATCCGGGCGATGAGCGCCCGCGCCTCGCGCGCAAAATGAGTCAGGGAGCGAATGCCCTCGCCTTCGCTGGCGTGCATATCGTCGATCACGACGCGGCTGTCGCCGTGAATCGCGATCTCCGTCGCGCCTTCGCGCAAGGCGGCTTCCAATAGCGCGATGAGCGCGCGATATTCGGCAACGCTGCTGTCGCCGCGTCCCGCTTCCGCGCTGATTTCGACGACTTCGCCTTGCGGGCTCTGCAATACCGCGCCAATGCCGACGCGCCCCGGATTCGGCAGCGCGGAGCCGTCGAACCAGCCGCGCCAGGCGGGCGCATCGGTTACCACGGGTTTTCGGCTCGCGCGGCTCGCACGCTCGGCCTCGCGCGTTCGTACGGCATCGGCAAACTTCCGCTGCGTTGCACGTCGGGTCGCGATCAAATCGGCGAGGCTTTGCGAACCGGCGACTTTCGTCATCGTCCTGATGAGCGCTTCGTGCTCGGACAACGAAGCGCGTTTGGACAGCCGGCGGCTCCGTTCACGTTCCTTCTTATAGGCAACCGCAAGCAGTTCCTCGACATCGATCATGGACTAAGGAGGCATCGGGGAAAAAGAAGCCCGAGCTTAGCAGACGCCATTAGCGCGCATTCAAACAGGCATCGATGGGAACGAACGTTGCTGCTTAGTTGAAGAAAAAGAGCGGCTCATTCACCTTTGAAAACCGACACCGCGCAACGTTTTTCACGCGTAAGGAGCGAATCATGAACCAACCGATGGAACCCGCCTCGGGCGGCGCGACGATCATAGGCAAAGGCGCCGCGACCGCCGCCGGACCTGGCCCGGACGTGATGGCCGCGAGTACGCTCGATGGAAATTCGGTGTTGTCGAGCGACGGTCACGACGTCGGCTCGCTGAAGGAAATCATGCTGGATGTAAGCAGCGGACGTATTGCGTATGCGGTGCTGTCGAGCGGGGGCTTTCTTGGCATCGGCAACAAGCTGCTGGCCATTCCCTGGAGCGCGCTGACGCTGGATACCGACAATCGCTGCTTTCGGCTAACCGCGACTGCCGAGGAAGTGCGCAGCTCGCCCGGTTTCGACAAGGATGCGTGGCCTTCCATGGCCGACCGCGTCTGGGCGACCACGGTGCATCAGCACTACGGACGAGAGCCTTATTGGACCAATGAGACGCGGCCGGACGATGTAAGTCCGACGGGCGCGATCCCGCCATCCGGCGTCGACGCGCCCGAGGCGGGCGGCGTCAAGCTCTGACGGGCGGACGGATTTCGGCGAGCCGCCTAGTCGCGGCGGCGCTCGCCGACTTGAACGTCGACACCTTCGGTCTCACCCATCAGCGCCTTCAGGACGTCGCCGGCGAAGTCTTCGATGGCGAAATGCCATTCCAGCGAGCCCACGGCGAAATCGTTGGGATTGCATTTGCCTTGTGCACGCCGGATGGCTCCGACCGACAGGCTCAACGCACGAGCGTGTTCGAAGTGTGGATCGCTCGAATCCAGAAACGGTATCTGATCTTTATCCATGACACTCTGTCGGCCCCGGCCGCGGCGGTTGCATGAAATCGATAACGGCTGACGCCAGCAATACTTTAGGATCACGCGCGCTGTCGGACTCGCATTACACGGCCACACGGCCGCGCCATATCCAGCATGCGGGAAACTACTCATGCAGCCTTATGCAAATCTTTCGGGCAAATCGGGCATTGCGGCTTTCGAAATCCTGCACGACGGCATAAAAATACGCTTCGTCAACGGCGGGACCTATTTATACGACTATTGCACGCCGGGGCGTACGACAGTCGAGAAAATGAAACGGCTAGCTAGCACTGGACGCGGGCTGAGCACCTACATTTCGCGATACGGCGGCGAGTATGCCGAAAAAATTAGCTAGCCGCCAAAACCGCCATTTTAGCTTATTGCCGCCAGCACTCTTTTTTTGCCCCACTATGGAACAACTCAACGACGCGACGGAAGGTGCGGGACGACTTCGTTGCAGGTCGTTTCGAGTTGATGAAGCTGACGTTGAAGTTTGCTGAGCTGCACCTGTGCCGAGACTCGCCGGCCTTCTAGTTGGGCAAGCTCGCGACGTATTTCCTGCTGCCTGGCTGCGACTTGCTGATCCTGACTATTGCCACGCTGCAGATCGACCCGCACACGCTCGACTTGCGCTTCGGATTCTGCAATCAACCGTGTGTACTGTTCGTTCTGTGCTTCCAGGTATGCGCGCCGCATTTCGGCTTCGGCGAGTCGCATGGCTTGCTCGACGAAGTGACGGAACGCGGCTTCAGCGGCATCGGCATCTTCTGCTTTCAGGACTCGCCACACAGCGTCGTCGTGGAAAAGCACCGAATAGTACGTCAGGTCACGCGGGTAAAACAGGAGAGTGGTCGAAAACGCAAAACTTTGAAAAGCGCGAAACGTCGATAACGATGATTGCTGAATCAGCCATTCGACTTCAGCTATTTGAGCAGCCTGCAACGCTTGCGAATTGACTTGCTGCGCCGATGCGCCTATCGGCCGAAGCGGCGTGACGCGCGTTGCTTGCGCAGCGGGTGTGGCGACGGTAGGCGGCTCGGCACCAGTGTCATCGTCATCGTCATGCGGCTGAGGGGCGTGCATTCGAAAGGAATCAGGCGCTTTTGGCCTTAAGAGAAACGATGGCGCATTATCGAGTAAGGTGCCTCTTCTGCTGAGCAGACTCTTCACATTGACTCCCCGGCTGCCCCTCGCTCCGATCGCCAGATGTCACGCGATCCGTATTCGAAGTTCGCGACTTGAAATTGCTTCGCGATGAATTGCGAGCTTGAAGATTGAAACGCCACTAATATGCATCGCTCAGTGACGCTTTAATCTTCAATACGATTGAACTGCGGAAAACTTAGTATAGCCGAGGCGTCGGTAGATTCAATCGACGCCTTGAAAAGGCCGAGGCTTCTCATGTATCTAGTAGGAGTGACTCGCGACGTTTCCGTGAATGCAATTCCGTGAAACGCCGTGACTCTTCCGGCAACGCTAATCACATATGGCGGTAGATTGCCTGAGTTCCACTCATGCGCAACTTAGCTAATTGCGCGGACCGTGCCTTGGACATCAAAGCAACCATGCGCATGATTCGAATGCCCTGTACGCCGCATGTAATGCCGGGCGTCTTGGCGACGCTGGCCTCAAGCGTGGACATGTGGCGATACAAATGTTCGATAGGCGCAACGCCATGTACCCGCGAAGGCGGCGCAGCGTGCGTGGACGCGGACAGACGACTGACGTTTTCGACGACGACCGGCGTATTCACCGGCGGTTCGGGAAGCGACTCGGGCGCCGGTATATCGGCACGGATGGTGCCTTCATTTCGGCCGACGAAAAACTGATAAACCGCTTCCAGACCATCGGCAGGCGTTTGCTCGACACGTCGCGCAGTCGCGGCGCACACATGCAAGCGCCAATTTTCACGCTCACTTATTTTCGAGATGAGATCGGCAATGCGCAAGCGCAATTCGCTATCGCGGCGCGCAATCATGGCTTGAAGCATTCGCGCTTCTTCGCTCGATGGATCGGGCATGCGTGCGCTCCATGCCATTAATTCGTTCAGGGAAATCGACATGGAAAACTCCGTAACATTCTGTTGATTGAAACGGATTTCGATCCGTTCCAGATCTTCTGGACCACGAATTGTAACGAACCAACAGCGGCTTTTGCCCGTCCATAAATCCTAGTCTTTGCGAATGATTTAAGACAAGAAAGCCGCCGTTTCGACGCGGCACGCGCGATGCTTACGAAGTCGGCACACGGCGCACCTCTCGCGCCGGACTTCAAGGAGACAAACATGAAATCCACCGCATTGGTTGCCGGCGCTCTCATCGCCTTAGTCAGCACCGCCACGCTGGCGCAGGAGATGTCGCGCGATCAGTTGAATCAGCGTCCTTCCCAAATGCAGCAGGTGCAACCTGGCGTCTCGCCGGGCAAGAACATGAACGACTCGGCTCAGGGCGGCGTGCCGTCGGGCACAGCGGGGAGCGGCACGCTCATGCAACAGCGCGAGAAGGGCATGGCGCCCGATGCGACGCAGGCGCCCGCAAAGGGCGCGAATTCTACTGGGACGATGAAGCAGTAGTCGTGCGCAAAGCAGCGCCGCGCGCCGCGTATTCGTGCGGCGCGCTGACACGCGCGTTTCCGGACAAAGCGTCCATAACTGTTGGCGGCTTGGGCGCGACACTCGCGAACGGTCTGACGTGGTCGCCATCGGACCTACGAAACGTTAATTATCGTCTCCATCACAACGATTAAGAATTGTCCGAAGGTTTTTTGCAGCGTGAGTCGCTTAAATGCATACCTCCTACAGACCATAAAGAGGCTCACAATAATGAAGGACCTGCAAGTTTCCGTCGACTCCAACGGCCGCGTCACCACTTCCCACTCCATGGCTATCGGCGAGCATTGCGCCAATCGTGCGCGCCTGCTGTCATCGCTCGTCAACATCGTCGCAGCGCCGGGCGGCTTCGAACACTTTTGCTCGTACCCGGAAACCATGCGTCGCGACATCCTGAGCCTGCTCCACTCCGTCGCAGAAGAACAGATGCCGTTGATCGCCGCACTCGAAGATCACACGGCTCGCGCGTCCTTTGAAAAGGGCGTTCAGACGGCGCGTGAATTCATGGCGCAGGAACAGGCGGCAAACGCCGCATTGCATTTCGACGCAGAGCAGGCTGCGCAAGCAATGATCGCTCACTAAACGACTTGACCGCGAGCAAAAAGCACGCGGTATCGAGTCGAGCGACTCACAGCCCCGCACGCGCGGGGCTTCTCACTGCAACGATTTCGACCGTTACGCGCCCATGTCCACGTACCAGGCAGCGTCATGGTGCATCCGCCAATTGGAAAACAATCACGAAATCATGCGAACACTTAGCGCTCTTATTGTTTCATTCGGATTCCTGGCGTTGACCTGTGCATCGTCGGCCTTCGCGACCTACAGCGAAGAATGGGTTAGCAATACGGCGGGCGCGCGACAAAGCACGCCGCAACATGCGGCGAAGACGATGTCACCAAAACGAAAAGTGGCGGATACGTCACAACACGTCGATACCGCAAACCAGTCCGATCCTATCGCCGCGTTCGCGCGACCGGAGTCATCAGCCAGGAAACGCGAGGAAAAAGCGGCCGCGTCGCGCGATCCGATCGAGGCTTTCGCGACCGCGCCGCGGCAACGGTAAGCACGGAGCGTACGTTTCTTCGGCAATTTGGCGGTGAAACGTTTGCAGAAACACGATTAATCCGATATCGACACCGGAGCAGGATCGACTATTCTTCTGGATGTCGTAAGAGATGGATACACGGTTGGCCCCGCCCTGCCATGTGCGCGATTCAATCGAGCATTATTAGAGGCCTGGCCTTGCCGTCGTAGCCATCGTTCTTACGGCGCCTCCTTTTCCCCGTGCCTGTCCTAAAAGAAAGCCCGCTATCGGAAATGACTCCAATAGCGGGCTTGTTCTGCTGACTGTCTTTTGCTTGCGTTAAGCGAGCATATCCGACGGCAGCTTGCCGCCATTGGCAGCCAATGCCTGCATCAGTTGCTTGTGCAACCAGATGTTCATCGTCGCCGAGTCGTTGGTGTCGCCGCTGTACTTCAGCTCGGCGGCCAACTGCTTGCGATGGTCGAGGCTGCTGTCTACTTGCAGAAGTTTCATCAGATCGACGATCGATACGCGCCAGTTGAGCGTCTGGCCGCTTTCGCGCGCCAAGCTGTCCATGACGGCGGCCACGTCGATGTCGGACAGTGCGGCAGGAGCCGGCGCCGCGTCGGCTTGTGCGACATCAGCCGGGACCGGTTGCGCTTCGACTGCGGGCGCTTGCTCGGCGGGCTTTGCCTTGTGGAAAATCTTGTTGACGATGTCACCGAAGATGCTCATGTTTCAATTCCTTGAGTTGATAGGGAGTTGCAGCGCGTGAACCTTAGCGCGGAGTACCGTCGATGGTTAGTCTTTCCAGCATCGAGTGATGCGAATTTGACTAAATTTTTCAAGGACGTACGCTTAGGAGTGCGGCTTTTCCCCGCGGATGAGTATTCGGTTGGATCGCGCGTGAGAAATGGCGATCGCTTGCGTTGCGTGAAGTGCATCGCTTGGGGAAAATGAAGACAACCCTTTGATTTTCATAAAGGATTGCGGAATTCGTCGGAACATGCTGGCCTGCATACAGGCGGTCCCTCTCCGCCACAATTTCAAGCCCTTGATTGTTTGAGGGCTTTTTCTTTTGCAGCCGTTATGTTCGCCTTGCTCGATTCTCATCACGACAACGTCCGCGTTCCAGACGCTGGAGCGCGTCAAGCGGTTGAAGGAGCAGAAGCTCCATGTAATGCTTGTATTCCCTTCGCCACGCGGCAAGGTTCTAAGCGATATTGTTCTCACGTCCTTCCTGCGCCGCGTCAGTGCGAAGAGCGACACGCCTGGACGTATCGCCACGGCGCACGGATTCCGCAGCAGCTTCCGCGATCGGGCCAGCGACAACGGCCACGCCCGTGACCTCGCGGAACGCGCGCTGGCTCATACCGTTGCGAACAAGGTTCAAGCGGCTTATCACCGAACCGATTTGCTAGAGTTGCGCCGCCCAATGATGGAAGCGTGGGCAAGACACGTTTGCGCCACGCCGGCTGGTTGCGCCAACCGGTCCGACTGCTAGCAAACCTGCTTAACTGTGCCGCCAGACACCGGCTGGACTGATACTAGATCGGGCGGATGACATACCAAACTAGAGCTGGCACTTCGCGCAAGACGGAATAGGCGTCCCGCGCCTCCCAGAATCGCGGATATGCACCACTAACGTTGCTCACACCAAAACGCCTAAGCGTAAGCATCGTTCTTGGAAGATGAAAATACTGCGTCACTACCAACGCACTTGATAGTCCTCGATTTCGCATAAAAGCGCTAGCGTTACGCGCAGTAGCCCAAGTGTCGTTTCCCGCACGATCAATCACGATGTTGCGAGACGGAACGCCACGACGCACAAGGTAGCGATACATGACAAGCGCTTCGTCATTACCCGACGCTTCAATGCCACCACTCACAAAGACGAGTTTGCATTGTTGTTGCTGATAGCACTGGAAAGCTCGTTCAAGCCTTGCCGCCAACCGTGCTGACGGACTACCATCGGCATCTACCGTGTTTCCCAGCACGATGGCGACGTCCGCCGGGCGCTGCAGGGAAAACAAACCCACAGAAACTAGCCCCGCCGCCGAAAGCAGCCAAAGATGAACAATTATTTTTAAATAGCGCAAATGAAAATCCTCATCGGCATCTGTTTCGTTGTCGTTCTCGCATGGCTTTCCATTACTACGAGCCTACCGCGCGCCCCAGTCGCCCAGCCGTGTACGCAAGAGTGGTTTTCATATCTGGACAACCACTACTTCGACATTTCAGATAGCGACGGACACGGTCCGGACATGGGCAACAGCGAGTGGTTCGACGCATTTGAGGAAAAAGCCAAGCTGCCCGTGACGAATCGTCTTCCGAAACAGCAACGCTGCCAGCTAATTCAAGACCAGCTTGCGCGTCGAAGCTACATCATTAACGAACAGCTTGGCTGGGCAATCTCACTTTGAAGGTGCGCCAAGCCCGAATTTCGCCCGCATTGCCTCGACTACCTGCATCCCATACTTACCCGGACATGCCCGCCCCTCGTTACCGGGTGCTAGAAGCTGATATTCGCGATGCCCCCCTAACGCCGTGATGTTGAAAATATCGTTCAATGTTGCTATCAACGCTGACAGGGCATCAATCTGCACCTTCGTCGGTATCGCGTGGTCAAAGGCCACGGAATCTTTCGCTATGTCCATCGATCCTTTCAACTTATGCCAAAGCGATTTCCGGCTGTACTCCTGCTGCCGCTTCGCCGGCTTCGGCCAGATTTTCGAGCAGGACAATGCCAAGCTGGCCTGTGTTGTCCCCTTTCACATGGGAACCGGTAAAACGAATGTCACGGGCTTCAATCACCTCGCCGGGGCATGAAACGGCATAGTGATAACCAACGTCATCAAATGCTTGCTCGCCCATATCATAGGACTGAACCTTCTTCATTTGTTCGATCGCCCCGTGCTCACCTACTGCGCACGAATAACTACGCCCTGCGTGGTGAATCACGATATCTCGGTAATCCCAGCGTGACGGCGTCAGCGTGTTCTTGGGCGGCTTTGCACTCCAAGACGATCTTTCTAGTAACGGGTAGCCCTTTTGCTTCAATTGCATGATAATCGCCTGCCGAGTTGCGGCTCGATTATTCACAGATATAGATATTGCGCTGGCTCTGCTATGTCCCGCCGCCGAACGAGTCGATGTCCAGTGTTCAATGTTGTAATCTGCGGTCATATCCCTACGTCCCTGTACCCGGTTTGAGTTCGCGTTTCGGTGACGAGAAAACGACGTGTAAATCGATAGTACTTTCCCCGTCTGTTTAAATCTTTGCGTACCCGCTCGCGTCCGTTTTGCCGGATTGTTTAGCTCCAGCGACTCGAGCGACGAAACTTTGGTTACGCAGCGCCTCGCCCGTAATGCTGTCCTGCACATAGAACCAGCTCGCATACTTGTCCTTACTGCCAATTTGTTCGACAGTCTCTGCGATTTCCGCTGGGATGCCCGAGTTCGCTGCAAGTTGCTGTTTGATGACTCCAAGGCTCTCGGCCATGTCGTCGTACCAAGCTTCGCCCGCAAGCATGGCGAAGATGCGCGGATGCTCGGAGCAACCGCATACAACCACGTCGTCATGGGCTGCAATCTCGCTGATGAAGAAATTCATACGACGCGGCCCGCCAACCTTAGCGATGTATCCGGTCGTTTTGCAGACGGGGCAGTATGCCGCCCCGCCAATGAGAGCGGCTTGATGCCCGTGAACGAGAAATTGCGGTCCTTCGTAAGAGCAAATTTCGCCATCGTTGTCGAGCTTGTCTCCGACAACCGCTATACGACGCATCATGACCGAGCCTCGCGATGTGTTTCGTTATGCTTGATTTTTGGCATGTAATTCATTTCTGTCTCGTATGCTCGCTCGGCTTGAGCGGCATCGTCAGCATACGAGCGGCGCGACGGCGCATAACAAGATTCAAACGGACACACGTCAAATTTAACTAATTTTTACGGCGTCGTAGAATCAACGCTGCGGATTTGTATCGTATTCTGCAAAAGTCTGGCGCGTGGTTGCGCTGGGACAGGCTTGGCAGCCTGTAGTGAGTTTGCAACCCGCGACGCTCGCACAATGCAGCGAAGCGATAGAACCCGAGCGCGACAGACCGCTCGCGCATGGTGCTTTGTCACGCCTATGGGCGGGACGTGGCAGGGAACCCGAAAGGGTTGCAGATAATGGTTGTACTCACCCGGTCTACTAACCTTGTCACTGTTCCCGCCCGCCCTTTCCTTCGAAGGGCGCGGCTCCGGGCTTCATACAGGAGCTAGACAGCATGAAAGAAAAGAGGAAGGCAACGGCCAGCAAGGCAACCCGCGATCCAATAGACTCGCCTTCGCCGAACAGACGCAACGCAGAGTATCCCGGATGGATGTCGATATTCGAACGCAGTGGCAAACCCGGCCATTGCGGACCGCACTACATGATGACGGCAGGCGTCGATTATCAGGCACGCGCAACGTTTGCCCTTACGGGGCTCGTCTCACTCCTGCGCTTGTTATCTGATGAAGAACAAGCCACCAAAGCCATATACAGAGTTCTGGACCATTGGGAACTGTCCGCACTCTTTAATACGCTCGCTGAGGCGCCAAGGCCGAGGAAAAGTGTGCCAGTGATGGGCCAAATGACGGGCCCAAAAAAATAAAGCCCCGTAACGCATTGAGTTAACGGGGCTTTTATGCATTCTTCTGGCGGAGAGAGGGGGATTCGAACCCCCGATAGGTTTTACCCTATACACGCTTTCCAGGCGTGCGACTTAAACCGCTCATCCATCTCTCCGGAAGACCGCGATTATACCAACTTCCCGCCGCCCCGCCACCCCCTACGGATGTCGAATGTAATCGACGAGCGCGCGCGTGTAAGCATCCGGCTTCCGGTCGAGAAGACTCACGACGATCGCCACCGCAAAACCGGCCGGCACACCGAAGACGCCAGAACTGATCGGCTCGATGCCAAGCCAGCGATGCCCAGCGAAGCCGGTCAGTTGCACGAAGAACGGATACGTCGACACGATGTAATACACGCACACGACAAGCCCGGCAATCATCCCGGCGACCACGCCGCGCTGCGTGGTGCGCTTCCAGAACACACCGAGCACCAGCGCTGGAAACAAACTTGACGCCGCCAGCGAAAACGCGGCTCCCACCAGAAAGAGAATATTTCCCGTATTGAGCGACGCCACCCACGATGCCAGCAACGCCACGCCCAGCAACAAGATCTTGGAAATGGTGACGCGCCGCTGACTCGTCGCGTTCTTATCGACCATGCAGTAATAGACATCGTGCGAAAGCGCATTCGCGATGGTCAGCAGCAAGCCATCCGCCGTCGAGAGCGCGGCCGCCAGCGCGCCCGCCGCGATCAATCCCGATATCACGTACGGCAAGCCCGCGATTTCCGGCGCGGCGAGCACGACCATGTCGGGCTGCATCTGGATTCCCGCCCAACGCACGATGCCATCGCCATTCACATCGCTGATATGGATGAGATACGGCTCCACGCGCCGCCATTGCGTGACCCACTGCGGCAGGTCCGCGAACCGGTGGCCGACAATGCCCGTCAGAATCTCGTGCTTGATGAGCACCGCGAGCACCGGCACGGTCAGATAGAACAGCGCCACGAAGAACAAGGTCCAGCCAACCGAGCGCCGCGCCGATGCCACCGATGTGGTCGTGTTATAGCGCGTGAGGATGTGCGGCAGACTGGCCGTGCCGATCGACAGGCACAGCAGCAGCGACAAGAAATTGAGTTGATGCGAGCGTGGCGTCTCATCGCTCGCGGAGTCCGGCGCGAAGGCTTTGACCATCGAAACCGGAGCCGCGACGCGCTCGGTCAGGGCATCGCGTTCGCGCGCCCACTTGACTTTCGCATCTGCGGGATCGCGGGGGAACGAAGCCAGTTCGCGCTCGCGCTCGTTGATTTCGCGCAGCGGTCCGTTGTGCCGGCGCAGGTCCGCGACTTCGTTGAGGAGACGGCCGTGTTCGTCGAAGAACGACTTCGGCAGCGCGTCGATACGCTGCTGCATTCGCGCCGCCTGACGCCGATAATCCATCCGCACGCGCGCTTCGTCGGGTGACGCCGCGACTTCACGCTCGAGCGCTTCGACTCGCTCCATCACGCGGCCATAGTTGAGTTGCGGCAGCCAGCCGAGGCCTTCGCGATGCGCGATCATCGACACGGGAATCAGCATCGCGCTGATCAGAATGATGTACTGCGCGACCTGCGTCCACGTCACCGCGCGCATGCCGCCCAGAAAGGAGCACACGAGAATGCCCGCGAGCCCGCAAAAGATGCCGATGGAAAACTCGATGCCGATAAAGCGCGACGCGATCAACCCGATGCCCTGAATCTGCGCGACGAGATAGACGAACGAGCAGAGTATCGCCGCGATGGCCGCGAGCGCGCGCACGAGGTTGCTGGAAAAGCGCGTGCCGAGGAAGTCGGGAATGGTGTAGCGCGCGAGTTTGCGCACGTACGGCGCGAGCAGGAACGCGACGAGGCAGTAGCCGCCGGTCCAGCCCATCACGTAGGCGAGGCCGTCATAGCCGCTTGCATAGATCGATCCCGCGAGTCCGATGAACGACGCCGCCGACAGCCAGTCCGCCGCGGTCGCCATGCCATTGAACGCCGACGGCACGCGCCGGCCCGCGACATAGTATTCGACGAGATCGGACGTGCGCGAAAGCAGTCCGATGACCGCATACACCGCGATCGGCACGAACAGAAACACGTAGCCTATCCACATGCCCGGCCCGGTCGTGCGCTCGATGCGCTCCATCAGAAAGATAAAGAGCAAAAACCCGAGCGTATAGAGCGCGTAGGCGAGGATCAGCCGGTTCGTGAGCTTCATCGCGCGGCCGCGTCCATTGCGTCTTGTCTCGCCGATAACGCGGCCGCGCGCGAAAGACGCGCATCGGCAATCTGCATCAGCACGATATAGACGAGGATCAACGCGACATAGACGAGTATGGCGCCTTGCGCCCCGAAGTAGAACGGCAGCGGAAAGCCCGCGACGCGCACGTGCGCGAGACGCTGCGCGAAAAGCGGCACGCCGAACGAGACGACGAAACCGATCGTGAGCAGCACGCCGATCAACGCGATATTAAAGCGCCAATACGCCCGATGCGCGCGCGCCATTGCCGCCGGCACGAGCGGCGGAGCGGGAAGCGTGGGTGGCGCGGAATCGGCGGGCGGCGGCATGACCATGCGGTTATTTACCAAAACCGCATGGTATCGGCAATCGGGGACTACAGCGGGATGGGATGGGCGGACGCGGATGGAGTTCGAATCCGACTGCGTTTGCCCTGGCTGGACAAGTCCCCTGCCGAGACGACCGAATGGAATGGCAAGGAGACGGAGAGGCTCACGTACCTGCCCTCGTCGATCGAGCTAAACCGCAATCACGGCATGCACTAAACGCGATGCGGCGCGCGCCTTGACGTGCGCGACACATCGCAAACCGTCCCTCAACGCGCCTCGCCGAGCTGATCCAGAATCGCCGGATTCTCGAGCGTCGAAACATCCTGCGTGATCTGCTCGCCCTTCGCGAGCGAACGCAGCAGACGCCGCATGATCTTGCCCGAACGCGTCTTCGGCAAATTCTCACCGAAGCGAATGTCCTTCGGCTTGGCGATCGGTCCGATCTCCTTGCCAACCCAATTGCGCAGCTCGTTGGCAATCTGCTTCGCTTCATCGCCCTCAGGACGATCGCGCTTGAGCACGACGAACGCCACGACGGCTTCACCGGTCGTGTCGTCCGGACGGCCGACGACTGCCGCCTCCGCGACCATCGGATTCGCAACCAGCGCCGATTCGATCTCCATCGTCCCGAGCCTATGACCGGAGACGTTCAGCACGTCGTCGATACGGCCCATGATCGTGAAATAACCGGTGTCCTTGTCGCGCACGGCGCCATCGCCCGCGAGATACAGCTTGCCGCCGAGTTCCTCGGGAAAGTAGCTCGACTTGTAGCGGTCCGGGTCGCCCCAGACGTTGCGCAGCATGGACGGCCACGGACGCTTGACCACCAGAATGCCGCCTTGTCCATTCGGCACGTCCTGGCCGGTTTCATCGACGATAGCGGCCATGATGCCCGGCAACGGCAACGTGCACGACCCCGGCACGAGCGGCGTCGCGCCCGGCAGCGGCGTGATCATGTGGCCGCCGGTTTCGGTCTGCCACCAGGTGTCGACGATAGGACACTGCCCGCCGCCCACGTTCTCGTGATACCACATCCACGCTTCGGGATTGATCGGCTCGCCGACGGTGCCGAGAATGCGCAGGCTCGACAAATCGAAACGCTTCGGATGGACCTTCGGATCCGCTTCCGAGACCTTGATGAGCGAGCGGATCGCAGTCGGCGCCGTATAGAAGATCGTGACCTTGTGGCGCGCGATCATCTCCCAGAAACGGCCCGCGTGCGGATACGTGGGCACGCCTTCGAACATGACTTGCGTCGCTCCAATGGCGAGCGGCCCGTACGCAATGTAACTATGTCCCGTGATCCAGCCGATGTCCGCCGTGCACCAGAAGACATCGCCCGGCTTCATGTCGAAGGTCCACTTCATGGTCTGCGCGGCCCACAGCAACACGCCCGCCGTGCTGTGCTGCACGCCCTTCGGCTTGCCCGTGGAACCCGACGTGTACAGAATGAAGAGCGGATGCTCCGCGCTCACCCATTCCGGCTCGCACGTCGCCGATTCATTCTCGACTACGTCGTGCAGCCAGGAGTCGCGTCCTTCGGTCCATTGCACCTTACCGCCCGTGCGGCGATACACGATGACGTTCTTCACCGCCTCGCAGCCGCCGGCCGCGAGCGCTTCATCGGCGATGCTCTTGAGCGGCAACGCCTTGCCGCCGCGCATTTGCTCGTCGGCGGTGATGAGCGCGACCGCGCCGACATCGACGAGACGTTCGTTGAGCGACTTCGACGAGAAGCCGCCGAACACGACCGAATGCGTCGCGCCGATCCGCACGCAAGCCTGCATGGCGACCACGCCTTCCACCGACATCGGCAGATAGATCACCACGCGATCGCCCTTCTTCACGCCGCGCTTTTTGAGTGCATTGGCCAGACGGCATACGCGGTCGAGCAAGTCCTGATACGTGACGTTGGTGACCGTGCCGTCGTCGGCTTCGAAGATGATGGCGTTGTCGCCGCCGCGGCCCGCTTCGACATGGCGATCGAGACAGTTATACGAAGCGTTCAGCTCGCCGTCTTCGAACCACTTGTAGAACGGCGCCTTGGATTCGTCGAGCACGCGGGTGAAGGGCTTGTGCCATGACAGCGTTTCGCGCGCGAGCCGCGCCCAGAAACCTTCGTAATCGCGTTCGGCTTCGGCGACGAGCGCCTTGTAAGCCTGCATGCCGGAGATGGCCGCGCCCGCCGATGCCTTCGCAGACGGCGGGAACACGCGTTTTTCCTGAAGAACCGATTCGATCGCAGACATCGACAACCTCTCTGATGGTGATTCCAAAAGCCGGCGGCGCGCTTCGTTGCTACCGCGTGCCGCATGTTATGAAGTTCGAAAGCCGGAAAGCGTGCTTCGTTCCCGGCCGAACCTTGTCTCCTTTCCAGGAACGGCTTCGCTCGTAAAGCGCTGCCATCCCGCATGTACTCCAAGATATGCCGTTCAACTTACCCGCTTCTTACGCGCGCCGGTCAAGAGGCACGGGGTATACGCGGAGTCGCGGCGGCTTCAATTACAATGCGTCCCCACAATCGTAACTGAACTCGCAGTGCGGATTCCAGCTTGAATCGCTACGCCCTTTTACTCATCGCAGCCATGCTGCTCGTCGGAAGCAACGTCGGTATCGGCAAGTCCATCGTCGCGTCCGTTCCCGTTCCGCTCTTCGCGCTTCTGCGCTTCGTGATCGCCCTCTTGGTCCTTTGGCCGCTCTTCCGGCTCGCCAAGATGAGGCAGGTCGCGCGCGGCGAATGGATCAACCTCTTTCTGCAGGCATTCTTCGGCACATTCGGCTTCACGCTTCTGATGTTGAATGGCGTCGCACGCACGAGCGCGGTCGCGGCGGGCGTCATCACGAGCACGATTCCGGCTGTCGTCGCGCTCTTCTCGTGGCTCTTTCTCAAGGAGAAGCCGAGCGGACGCGCGTTCGCATCGATCGCGCTTGCGATTGCGGGCGTGCTCGTCATCAACGTCGCGCAAAGTGGCGATGCCTACGCCGACGGCAGCGCGGGCTCGCTCACGGGCAATCTGATGGTGCTCGGCGCGGTGTGCTGCGAGTCGCTCTATGTGATCCTGTCGCGGCGTCTGACGCAAACGCTGCCGGCCATCGACATCTGCGCTTATACGCATGGCATAGGCTTCGTGCTGATGCTGCCGTTCGGCGCGGCTTCGTTTGTTGCTTTCGACTGGCGCGGCGTCGAACCGCTCACCTGGGCGCTCGTACTCTGGTATGGACTCTCGGCGAGCATCTTCTCGTTCTGGCTGTGGATGAAAGGCATCCGCCATGTCGACGGCAGTCTCGCCGGCGTGTTCTGCGCGGTGCTGCCGATTGCCGCCGCGATCTATGGCATCGCGTTTCTCGGGGAGCGGCCGAGTTTCGCGCATGGCATCGCACTCGCCTGCGTGGTCGCGGGCATCGGGCTCGCGAGCATGAAGACGCGCGCGGCGGTATCGGTTGCCGAGTAGTCGCGCCGACACGAACGCATTTTGAAAGCCGGGCGGATCGTCACATACAACTTGCTACAATGGCGGGCTTCCTGAGCGCGGGTCCACGACCCGCGCGCGTTTCCTGTTCGTTGTTTCTTCCCTTTCCTCGTCCGACAGCCGACCGACAAGCCGCCCATGCCCGCTTCCAAGCACACACCCGACTCGCGCGTCCAACCCGGCTCGATGAAGGCGCTGCCGAAAATCATCTTCATGAGCCGCTGGCTGCAGGTGCCGCTGTATCTGGGCTTGATCGTCGCGCAAGGCGTGTACGTCGTGCTGTTCCTGAGGGAAGTCTGGCATCTCGTCACGCACGCAATGACGCTCGATGAAACCAACATCATGCTGGTCGTGCTCGGCCTCATCGACGTGGTGATGATCTCGAACCTGCTGATCATGGTGATCGTCGGCGGCTACGAAACCTTCGTGTCGCGTCTGGGCGTGGAAGGTCATCCCGACGAGCCCGAATGGCTCGACCACGTCAACGCGGGCGTGCTGAAGGTCAAGCTCTCGATGGCGCTCATCAGCATCTCGTCGATCCATCTTCTCAAAACCTTCATCAACCCGGACCAGCATACGTTTCATACGGTGCTGTGGCAGGTGATCATCCATATGGCCTTCCTGTTCTCGGCGCTCATCATGGCGTACGTCGACAAGCTGACCACGCATACGCATCCCGCACATTTTCACAGCGAAGTCGCGCCCCGAAGCGCGCTCGACTGAGCCTCAGGCGTCATCAGAACGCACAAATATATTCGTCCCCGAAAAGCCCAAGCCATGACCGTCATCAAGCAGGAAGACCTGATCCAGAGTATTGCCGACTCGCTGCAATACATCAGCTATTACCATCCGCTCGACTACATTCAGGCGCTCGGCCGCGCCTACGAGCTAGAGGAAAGCCCGGCCGCGAAGGACGCCATCGCGCAGATCCTGACCAATAGCCGCATGTGCGCGGAAGGCAAGCGTCCGATCTGCCAGGACACGGGCATCGTGACCGTGTTCGTCAAGGTTGGCATGGACGTGCGTTGGGACGGCGCGACGATGAGCGTCACCGACATGATCAACGAAGGCGTGCGCCGCGGTTACCTGAACCCGGACAACGTGCTGCGCGCGTCCATCGTGAGCCCGCCCGAAGGCGCGCGCAAGAACACGAAGGACAACACGCCCGCCGTGATCCACTACGAGATCGTGCCGGGCGACAAGGTCGACGTGCAGGTCGCGGCCAAGGGCGGCGGCTCGGAAAACAAGTCTAAGTTCGCGATGCTGAATCCGTCGGATTCCATCGTCGACTGGATCATCAAGACCGTGCCGACGATGGGCGCGGGCTGGTGTCCGCCAGGCATGCTCGGTATCGGCATCGGCGGCACGGCGGAAAAGGCGATGCTGATGGCCAAGGAATCGCTCATGGACCCCATCGACATTCAGGACGTCATCGCGCGCGGACCGCGGGACTGGATCGAAGAACTGCGCGTGGAACTGCACGAGAAGGTGAATGCGCTTGGTATCGGCGCGCAAGGTTTGGGCGGGCTTGCCACCGTGCTCGACGTGAAGATCATGGCGGCGCCGACGCACGCGGCGTCCAAGCCCATCGCGATCATTCCGAACTGCGCGGCCACGCGTCACGCTCACTTCACGCTCGACGGCTCGGGCGCGGCGAAGCTCGAAGCGCCGCCGCTCGACGCGTGGCCGGACGTGACCTGGGCGCCGAATACGGAAACCAGCAAGCGCGTCGATCTGAACACACTGACGCCGGAAGAAGTGGCTTCCTGGAAGCCGGGCCAGACGTTGCTCTTGTCGGGCAAGATGCTCACGGGCCGCGACGCGGCGCACAAGCGCATTGCCGACATGCTCGCCAAGGGCGAAAAGCTGCCGGTCGATTTCACCAACCGCGTGATCTATTACGTCGGCCCGGTCGACCCGGTGCGCGACGAAGCCGTCGGTCCCGCCGGCCCGACCACGGCCACGCGCATGGACAAGTTCACGGAGATGATGCTCGCGCAAACCGGCCTCATCTCGATGATCGGCAAGGCCGAACGCGGGCCTGTCGCCATCGAGGCCATCAAGAAGCACAACGCGGCGTATCTGATGGCCGTGGGCGGCGCGGCATATCTCGTCTCCAAGGCCATCCGCGAAGCGAAGGTGCTGGCGTTCGAAGACCTCGGCATGGAAGCCATCTACGAATTCGACGTGCGGGACATGCCGGTGACGGTCGCCGTCGATTCGCAAGGCACGTCGGTACACAAAACGGGTCCCGCCGAATGGCAGGCGAAGATCGGCAAGATTCCCGTCGCGACGGTCTGATCGATCGAGGCCGCACGGATCGCGGCCAATGAAGAGCCGGACCGCGCGTCCGGCTCTTTTGTTTTGGAGAAGCGGTATCGAGAAGGATTTTCATTCTCAGTTTTATCGCAATTAAAAAAGATTCACTCATCCTTGGCAGAGCCGTTAAGAACGTTTATCTTTGCGGGATGCCCCACGCTACGAAAAGGAACACTCATGAAAGGCGACGCTAAAGTCATCGAATATCTGAATGCGCAGTTGAAAAATGAACTGACCGCGATCAATCAATACTTCCTGCACGCGCGGATGTACAAGCACTGGGGCCTGGAAAAGCTCGGCAAGCATGAGTACGACGAATCAATCGGCGAAATGAAACACGCCGACTGGCTCATCCAGCGCGTGTTCATGCTCGACGGTCTGCCGAACCTGCAAGACCTGCACAAGCTACTTATCGGCGAAGAGACCAAGGAAATCCTCGAGTGCGACCTGAAGCTCGAACAGATTTCGCAGTCCACGTGCAAGGAGGCGATTGCCTATTGCGAATCGGTGCGCGATTTCGTCTCGCGCGATATCTTCGACAAGATCCTGAACGACACCGAGGAACACATCGACTGGCTGGAAACGCAACTGGATCTGATCGACAAGGTTGGCATCCAGAACTACCAGCAGACTATGATGGGCGAAGGCGAGTAAATATCTGTCCGCAATGTCAGTAGTTGTCGTACCCACAATCATGCCGAACGCGCGTGCTCCGACAAACGCGAGCGCGCCGGTCGGCATTTTCGATTCCGGTCTCGGCGGCTTGTCGGTGCTGCGTGCGGTGCGGGCGTTGCTTCCGCACGAGCGGCTCGTCTATGTCGCGGACTCGTTGTACGCGCCCTACGGCGAGCGCGATGACGATTTCATCGTCGACCGCACCATGGCTATCGGCGAATGGCTTGTCGCGCAAGGCGCCAAAGCGCTCGTCGTCGCATGCAATACGGCAACCGCGCAATCGATCGCGCTCGTGCGCGAGCGGCTTTCCATTCCGCTCGTGGGCGTCGAACCGGGCGTGAAGCCCGCCGCCGCCGTTTCCAAGACGCGCGTCGTCGGCGTGTTGGCAACTGCGGTGACCTTGCGCAGCGCGCGCTTCCAGTTGCTGCTCGAACGTTACGCGGGCGATTGCCGCTTCATCTGCCAGCCGGGACACGGTCTCGTGCAGGCCGTCGAACGCTGCGATACGTCGTCGCCGGAACTCATGGCGCTGCTCGAAGGCTATCTCGCGCCTATGCTCGAAGCCGGCGCGGATACTCTGGTGCTCGGCTGCACGCACTATCCGTTTCTCGACCGCGCCATTCGCGAGATCGCCGGCGAACGGCTGCAACTCGTCGATACCAGCGTCGCCATCGCGCGCCAGCTCGACCGTCTGCTGGAAACGAACGCTCTAAAAAACTCATCGGCTGCGGTGGAATCCATGCCGCGCTTCTGCTCGACTGCCGACGGCGAATCCCAGCGTCAGCTCGCGGCATCGCTTCTGCATCTCGACGCCAGCGTCGAACACGTGCTGATCCCTTCGCGACGCACGCGCCTTGCCGAACCCGACATCGTCTAAGGGTTTTTCCGGGGCGTCATAGCCGTCGGAGCCCCACCAGCAAACGCTCCTAAGCAATAAATCGGCTAACACACGCGCTGTGTTACAAAAAACACAGAACCCGGCTTGCCAAGAACGTCTTACTGAATGATAATAATTCGCATTAACGCAAGCTATCGCGAACGACCATGATCGTCTGTGTCTGCAAAGCAGTTTCCGACCGTAAGATCCGCTCCGCTATCGCCGATGGAATGGAATCCTTCGACGAGCTCCAGTTCGAGCTTGGGGTCGCGCTATGCTGCGGGAAGTGCGAAGCAAGCGTGCGCGACGTCATGGCGACGAGCGGAGTCTGCGCGTCGCGCTGTGGAATGGAACAGCGCGAACATGCGCAAGTCGCGCCGCTCACGTTCTACGAACGCCAGGCTGCCTGAAGTTGCGCGGGGCGCGACCGAGATAGCGCTCGGCGCCCCGCTGTCGGCGAAGCGCGCCGCTTGGTTTCTTGATCGCTTATCGCAAGCCAGGTTCCGATCACCTACGCCAGCCACGCAACTCTTTGCCCTTAAGGAGGGAAAGATGGAATTGCTGATTGGTTTCGTGGCTACTCTATTCATATCCCTCATTATTTTCAGAAAATGATGTCGTTTGGTTTCTTCCGCGCCGAACCAGCGAACGTACGTAACTTCGATGGCCGCGCTACTGGCAACACCGCAAGCAGCGAATAAGAATGCAGTCCCCGACAACTTCTCCCGCTGTATTCGACACGACGACGCCGAGCAATTTGAACCCGCGCGTGGTGGCCGCATGCGTCGCCGTGCTGGCGATTCACGCCGCGCTCTTCGGCGTGGCGCTCACCATGCATCGCGAGCCGCTGCCGCGCCCCGTCGAAGCGAAGACAATCACCGCGCAGCTGATCAGCGAAACGCCGGCGCCCGCGCCGCAGCCTGTCGCCGTGCAGTCGCCACCGACTCCCGAGCCGCCGAAACCGGTTCCAAAGCCGCAGCCCAAACCGAAGGTCAAACCCAAGGTCGAGCCGAAGCCCACGCCGATGCCGGTGCGCGAAACGCCCTCGCAAATCGCCGCGCCCGCACCCGATCCCACACCGCCGGCCCCGACACCGCCCGCGCCAGCGCCCGCCGCGCCGGCCGCGCCCGCGATCGGAAAACCGACGATGGATCTGGCCGCGCCAAAGAACGTCGCGCGTCTGAGCTGCAACATCGCGCAGCCGGATTATCCGGCGATGTCGCGGCGTCGCGGTGAAACCGGCACCTCGCTCGTCAAGCTGACGGTCGGTATTACGGGCAAAATCGAGAATGTGACGCTGCAAAAGAGCAGCGGCTCGCAGCGCCTCGACGACGCGGCGCTCGACGCCGTGCGCAGCAGCGCGTGCAGTCCTTACAAAGAGAATGGCGAAGCCATTCGGGCAACCGCCACGGTGCCATTCGTATTCAGTCTGAACGACTGACCGGCTTTTTTTAGAAACAGGAACTGGAAATGAACAACTACGGGATTGCGCACGTCTGGGCGCAAGGCGACTTCGTCACACGCGGTATCGCGCTGGCGCTCGTCATCATGTCGGTGCTTTCGTGGACCGTGATCGTCGTCAAGGGATGGAATGTGCTGCGTCTCAAACGCCTCACGAAGAACGCCGATCAGGCCTTCTGGCATTCCGACGACTTCAACGACGGCATCAAGAAAATCAGCAGCCAGTCGTCGAATCCGGCTGACAACCCGTACCTCGCGCTGGCGCTGGCCGGTCAGGAAGCGTCCGAGCATCATCATCAGACGCAGCCGCATCTGCACGACCGCATGGATGTGTCGGAGTGGATCACGCGATGCCTGAAAGACGTCATGGATGAAAGCGTCGGCCGCATGCAGGCAGGGCTCGCCGTGCTGGCATCGATCGGCAGTACGGCGCCGTTCGTCGGGCTGTTCGGTACTGTCTGGGGCATTTATCACGCGCTCCTGACAATTGGCGCGACGGGCCAGACGTCGATCGACCAAGTGGCGGGTCCGGTGGGCGAGTCGCTCATCATGACGGCCTTCGGTCTCTTCGTCGCGATCCCTGCCGTGCTCGGCTACAACGCCCTCACGCGCGCGAACAAGAGCGTCGTGACGAAGCTGAACCGCTTCGCGCACGGCTTGCATGCCTTCTTCGTGACCGGCTCGAAGCTGTCGTCGTCCAAGCGCACCAAGGACGCCACGTCCGAAAGCCTGCGTCTCGCGACGCGCGCATCGTAAGCGGAGGTTCAAGATGGCCATGAGCCCTTTCGCCGGCGATGAAGACGACGGCATGATGAGCGAGATCAACATGACGCCGCTCGTCGACGTCATGCTGGTGCTCCTCATCATTTTCCTCGTGACCATCCCCGCGATGCATCACGCCGTGAAGATCGACCTGCCGCACGCAAGCAGCCAGCCGCAAGACGAAAAGCCGTCGCATGTGGACGTCGCGATTCAAGCCGATGGCACGATCGTCTGGGACGAGCAGAAGATCGACGACGCGACGCTCAAGGCGCGCATTGCGCAGGCTTCGCAGCAAAACCCGCAGCCGGAGATTCATCTGCGCGCGGATCGCAAGGTGGCGTACGAACGCGTGGCCGATCTCATGTCCGCGGCCCAGGCGGGAGGACTCACGAAGATCGGTTTCGTGACCGAACCGAAAGCCGGCGGCAATTAAAGCAGCGCGCAACACAGCCGCAAAAAGTAAAAGGCCTTCATCGTCGGATGAAGGCCTTTTTTATTGCGCACTCGGCGCATTCGGGCAAGGCAATTACTTGGGACTCGAATAGCCCGAGCCGGAAGAATCGCCACATGCGGCAGCCGTCGTTGACACGGACAGCGCGATCAGCCCTATCAGGCTAACTATCAGAGTAGCCGTCAGTTTCCGCATAAGAAGCTCCTTAGCGAAAGGAATTTCAATATAACGCCGGCCATTCCCGCAAACAAGGTTTCGGCGATTGAATCTGTCCATCGCAAGCGCGCGCTTCAATGACATAAATGATGCCGCGCGCCGATTGCGATCAAACCGTTTCGCGTTCCGGCTGTTCGATGACAGGACATTCTCCGGGGAAGCGTTTGCCGCCTTCGATCGACTCCACCAGAAAATCGACGAACGCCCGTACGGCCGGGACCATGCCCTGCCGCGTCAGGAAAACCGCATAGAGTTGCGGCGACGGAAATGTCCAGCCGGGCATCACGGGCGAAAGCTGGCCGGTTCTGAGCGGCGCGCCGTACATCATCTCGGGCAGCGCCGCGATGCCGACGCCGCGCATGACGGCTTCGCGGATCATCGAGAGATCGGCGGTGACGAGACGCGGCTCGTGCTCGAACTCGTGACGCGTGCCATCGGGCGCGATCAGTCGATACACATGGCGGCCATCCGCCGATGGCACATCGAGCGTGTCGTATTGCGCGAGTTCGGCGGCGGTCATCGGCGGCGCGTTCGATTTGAGAAGCGAAGGCGCGGCGACGAGCATCTGCTCGGTGCGCCACAGCGGACGCGCGACCACGTTCGAACTCACGGGCGGCTCGGAGCGCACGCGCAAGGCGACATCGATCGCGTCTTCGAACAGATCCACCACACGATTGGTCACGCGCAGCACGACCCGCACTTCAGGGAATCGATGCATGAAGTCGGGCATCACCGCCGACAGAAACGTCTGCGCGATGGTCACCGGGACGCTCACGCGCACCGTGCCACGCGGTGAGTCACGCAGGCTTTGCACCACGTTGACGGCGGCCTGCGCCTCCACGAGCATTGCCTGACAGTGTTGATAGAAAAGCTGCCCCGCCTCGGTCAGCGCAAGCTTGCGCGTGGAGCGCTGCAAAAGGCGCACGCCTAGCGACGCCTCCAGCTCCGACACGCGCCGCGACAAGCGCGACTTGGAGATGCCCAGCACGCGCTCGGCCGCCGAAAAACCGCCGTGTTCGACGACGTGCGAAAAGTACATCAGATCGTTCAGATCGTGCGAATCGACTTTCATGGGACGTTCGGTTCGTTCGAGTTCGTTATCCGTGGCGGGACAATCCATTGCGCCACGAGGTCTTTTATCGCTAAATCCGGCACATATAATATCCCCACGTTCTACAAATATCGCTATTTCCCTTTTGGTGACGCGAGGCATTCCGATCATGAGCCGTACCATTTCCAGCATCATTCCCGCAACGCGCACGGTTGAAGGCGGCGGATTCGTCGTGCATCGCCCGTTTCCGACGCGTCTTCTCATGGACTTCGACCCGTTCCTTCTCCTCGATGAAATGGGCCCGACCGATTACGCTCCGGGCGAAGCCAAGGGCGCGCCGGATCATCCGCATCGGGGCTTCGAAACGGTCACCTACATGCTCGAAGGCGAGTTCGGTCACAAGGATTCGGCCGGCCATTCCGGCACATTACGTCCGGGCGACGTGCAGTGGATGACCGCCGGCGCGGGCGTCATTCATAGCGAGATGCCTGGCGAGGAATTCACGCGACGCGGTGGCCGCGTGCACGGCCTGCAATTGTGGGTGAACTTGCCGAAGCGCGACAAGATGACGACGCCGCATTATCAAGAGATCGCGTCGGCGCAGATTCCCGTCGCGATGAGCGAAGACGGCAAGGTGCGCGTGAAGGTCATCGCGGGCGAAGCGCTCGGCGTGAAAGCCGCCATCGAAACACGTACGCCGATTCTTTATCAACACTTTTCGCTGCAACCTGGCGCAAGAGTCGAGCATCACGTGCCGCGCGATTTTCGCGTGTTCGCGTATCCGTTGTCGGGCGTCGGTCTCTATGGGCCGCAGGGTCAACCGGTACGCAAACAGCAGATGATCTCGTTCAAGGACGATGGCGACACGATCATCCTCGCCGCCGGCGATGAACCCGTCGAAGTGTTGCTCATCGGCGGCGTGCCGCTCAAGGAACCTGTGGTGCGCTACGGTCCGTTCGTCATGAACACGGAAGATGAAATTCGCCAGGCCGTGACCGACTATCAGACAGGCCGCATGGGCGCGATCACGCACTAGGCACACCGAGCGGTATTCATCGCTGAACCGTATCGGCACGATGAAACGGCGCGGCACGAACGGGCGCATTGCGTCACAATGACCGTTCGTGCCGCGCCGCTCTTATTCGCGCCGCTATTCTTGCCGTACATCGCCATTCATAGGAGCGACGCATGTCTTCCGGATCTTCCGTGACCGCCAGCATCGGCGCTGCCGACTATCAGGTGCAATTGCGCGACGGCACGCATGGCTGGGTCGCCGATGAGCCCGCGAGCCTCGGCGGCGCGGACACCGGTCCGGAGCCCGCGTCGCTGCTGCTATCGAGCCTGGGTGCGTGCACCTCGATCACGCTTCGCATGTACGCGAAGCGCAAGGGTTGGCCGCTCGAAGCGGTGCACGTCGAATTGTCGATGAAGAGCACGGCAGACGGCACGATCATCGACAGGCAGATCGCGCTCACGGGCGCGCTCGATGCCGAACAGCGGGAACGCCTCTTGCAAATCGCCAATGCGTGTCCGATGCACAAGGTTCTGTCCGGAGCGGTGCGCATCGACTCGGGGCTCGCTTCCTGACTTCCTGAAAACAGCCCGCACGGGTACATCGAACTATCCAGGGAAACGTCGTTTTGAATTTCGAACATCTCATCCAGATCAACGATCCGACCAATCCGCTCGTCGAGTCGCTCACGCGCGAACAACTGTGGGAAGGACTCGTGCTGCGCGCCGAGCAGCCGCAACTTTTCGTGCTCGGCCTCGATAGCTGCGACATCCTCTCGCGCGAAGGCGACGTCATGGAGCGCGAGTTGCACTACGGTCAGGCCGTGGTGCGGGACCGCGTCACGCTCACACCGGATAGCAGCGTGCGTTACGACATCCTGCCGACTGCCGAACATGTCGGCGGCTCGTTGACCATGGCGATCGAGCAGCCCGACGAGTTGCAACTGTTTCTGCGATTCACGTACAGCACCACCCTGCCCGAAAACGACGACGCGACGCCTGACGAGCGCCAGACCAAAGAGATCGTCAAGTCGGCTTATCGGGAATCGGATATCGACACGGTGCGGCTGATTCGCCAGTATGCGCACGGTCGCCACGACGAAACGCCGCTGCACTAGAAAGTTCAAGTACTGCATGAAGCGCGGCTATGACGGCCGCGCATCCATAGGAAACTCTAGTTGCAAATAGGAATAGTTATCATTTACTATAGACCCATCGAATCAACGAACGCACTCAAACGACATGACCGACACGCTGCGATCCACCACGCTCAGGCTTCGCCGTCCGGCAGTTCGCGATGCAGCCATCACGCGCCCAAAGACGGCTGCCGTGACGTCGGTGCGGGCATCGACGACATCGACCGATTCAGCCGATGCAACCGGCGATCGTTCGTTGCGCAGCGATACGTTACTGCAGGGACGCAGTCATATCGCGATCGTGCATAACGGGGAGACCTATCAGTTGCGCGCGACGCGTTTGGGCAAGCTGATCCTGACGAAGTAAGCGGCAAAGAGGTAAGGCAGAACAGCAGTACCGTGTATTGTGGGGACCACCTCGCCAAAGAGGTGTTTGGCCTTAGCCAGCGAGGACGACTTGCACGCGAGAATTTAGACCCCTTCGTGCAAACACCAGCCAGTCGTCGATAGCAAGCGAAGCCGCTTTTTTTGGTTCCCACCGATGTCATGTGCCCGAACGAGGCCATGCATTTTGTTCGATCGAACGGCACGCCTTCAATGCGAAGGCGTGCCGTTTTTATTGTTTCGGACGTTCTCGCTTCAGACGTTTTCGATGCCAAGCGCCGCAATGCCCGCCCGCGCGATCGATGCATCCTGATCCGATTTCACGCCCGACACGCCCACCGCGCCGACGATATCCGTTCCAACGAAGATCGGCACGCCGCCTTCGAGCATGGCCGTCATGGGCGCGCTCAGAAACGCAGTGCGGCCCTGCTTGATCGTGTCTTCGTACACCTTCGTTTCGCGCCGGCCGAGCACGGCGGTGCGCGCCTTGCCAGTCGCCATCTCGACCGTGCTCGCGCCCGTCCCTTCGAGCCGATGCAGATGCAGCAGATGCCCGCCGTCATCGACGATGGCGATGGTCACGTTCCAGTTGTGCGCCTTTGCGTGCGCCTCGGCGGCGGCGGCCATCAGCAGGACGTCTTCGTCGGTCAGTACGGGTTTGGTTCTCACTTGATTCTCACCTAATGGCGTTATCGGCTGAAGCCCCAGAACATCAGATACCAGGCGCTATCCGCGACGGCGAGCGCCGCGACAAACCATACCATCGTGAGTGCGCGCGGAACAAGCGTCGAGGAATAACGAGCCGTGACGCGCCACGCGAGCCAGGCGCTCCACAAGTTGGCGACGCCAAGCAGCCCGAGGCGCAGGTCCGTCACCCACCACAGCGGCAGATGCTCCGCGCGCAGGAGCGAGACCGTGGTCGCCGACAAGCCGAGAAACACGCCGCATCCCGCGAGCGGAATCAGCGAGAGCGTCAGGTGATGCAGCCGCGCCGCGTTCATCTTGCCGAGCATGCGCGTGCCGAGCGCCAGCAGCGCGAGCAGCGCCGTGCCGTAGACGAGACCCGTCGCGACGATATAGCCGATCACCATCGTGCCGTCGAGCCAGGAGAACACGTCGTTCTGCTCGGGATAATGCGTGAAGAGGAACCACGGCGCGTTGGTATCGAGCGGCCAGAGGATATTGTGATCGATCAGCCAGCTCGCGAAGATCTGCTTGAGATCGACGAACCATGTGCTCACGGTCCAGTGGAACGCACCGATCGCGATGCCGAGCAAGCCGTACAGAATTAGCGCCGTGTCCCACGGATTCGCCGCCTTGTTGCCGAGCTCGACCACTTCCTCCGACGGCGAGCGCCACGTGAGCGCGATGGCATCGCGATGGCCGCTGCATCGGCCGCACATGTGGCAGTCGGCGGCGCCTTCCATCTTGCGCAGGGGCACGAGCGGCGCGCAGTTGATCGGAATCACCCGATGCCCGTGCTCGCCTTCCTTGTACGAACGGCGCCACGCGTCTTCGCTGACTTTGTAGTGAAACGGCGCAAGCCGTGCGAGCAGCGAGAACACGCCGTTTACCGGGCAGAGGTACTTGCACCACACGCGCTTTTCGCGGCCATACAGCACGCCGACGATCATCGCGCCCACGGTCGAGCCGCCGAGCACGAGCAGCACCGCTTTCGGATATTGATAGACGCTGACCATCTGTCCGTAGATGGTCGTGAGTCCGAATGCGACGAACGGCCAGCCGCCCCAGCGCATCCAGCGCGGAATCGCCCAGCCGCGGCCGAACTTGCTCGCGAACTCGGTGAGCGCGCCTTCCGGACACAGCACACCGCACCACACTCGGCCGAGCATGACCATCGACAGCAGCACGAACGGCCACCAGATGCCCCAGAACACGAACTGCGCGGCAAGCGTGAGGTTATTCCACAAATGCGCCGAGCCATCGGGCAGCGGCATGACAGCCGGCACGAGAATCAGAAACGCGTACACGGCAACCACGACCCACTGAATTCCGCGGATCGCGTTGCCGTGCCGTTGCATCCATTGACCGGCCTGTTGCAGCCGGCCGGGTCGTTGCAGAACAGAGCTCATGCTGGACGGCTCGCCGCCTTTTGTTTTTGCGCCATCTGATGATTGGAACGGCGCAGGAGAAGATAGATCACGATCCAGTAGACCGCGTAGGCAACCAGGTTCATGCCCGCCGGATGCGCGCGATAACCCGTGAGAGTGGCAACGAGCGAACCGAAGGTGCTCGAGTCGTCGAGCAGCGCGGACGAGTTCCACACCTGATTGACGATGACCGGCAGCACTTCCATGTCGATCAGTTTGTCGACGCCCGTCTCGAAGAGGCCGGCGGCGAGGAACAGCAGCATGATTTCGGTCACGCGAAAGAACGAGCGCCACGAGAAGATCTTGCCGCCGAGTTGCAGCACGTAGAACGTCAGGAGCGCGAGCGCGAAGCCGAGGATGATCGCGAGATACTGCGAAGCATCGACGTGTCCCGATTGCCCGAAGCCGACGCCATACAGAAACACGGCCGTCTCGCTGCCTTCACGCGCGATAGCCAGCGCAACCAGCACCGCGATGCCCCAGAACTGTCCGTCCTGCGTGCTCTTTTGCAGCGAGCTTTCCATGTCGCGCTTGAGCGTGCGGCCGTGACGCTTCATCCACAGGACCATCTGCACAATGAGCACGCAGGCGATCAGCACCATGCCGGTCTGGAAGTAATCCTGCGCGTTGCCGGACAGCACTTCCGTGAAGCCGATGAGCGCGGCGCCCAGCGCGATGGCGGCAACCAGCCCCGCAGCCACGCCGAACCACAGATAAGGCAGGCCGCGACGCGCCTGCTGGTCGCCGTTCTTCAGCCATGCGTACAGAATGCCGACGACCAGCAAAGCTTCGACGCTCTCACGCCAGACGATGAAAAGTACCTGCCCCATTTGAACCCCTTTGCGTTGCTTCACTTGCCCGCGCGGACGCACCGAAACACGCGCGCGGCACAGACATTTACTTGGCGACGATCACGCCTTGCGCGGTCTGATGAAAGTCGTCGAAGAACTTGTATTCGCCCGGATCGAGCGGCGCGATCACCACGAACGAATCGGCACCCGGCGCGAGCACCTTCTCCTTGCGCAACTGCACGCTTTCGAACTCGGCCGCGCCCTTGCCAACGTTATGCACTTCGATCTTGATGCGCTGCCCCGCCGGTACTTCGATGCGCGCCGGGTTCAGCTTGCCGTCGTTCATTTCGAGCTTGAAGGTCGGCAGATCGGCGGCGTGCGCCGCGCCAAGACCCGCTGCGACCGAGAGCAACATCGCCATCAGCTGGCTTTTCAATTTCATGCGGACTTCCTGATTGGTACGCGTCCGGCGGCGCAGCGAACTGCAAACGCCTGCCGGAACGCGCGAACGCCGTGCGCGAGCTTAGTACCCGCCCTTCTTGCCGATGCCCGCGAACGGGAAGTCGTATTCGATCGTGAACGGCTTGAACCACGGACCCACGCCGGTTTCCTTGTCGACGTGACGGCCGAACGCCATGTGGCCGGTTTCGGAAGGCGGCGAGATATGCAGCTTGAGGTGATATTTGCCCGGACCGAAGAGCTTGACGTTGTCGCCGTAGTGCGGGCCGTCGCTTGCGACCATCGCCATCAGGTCGCCCTTGACCGACTGCGTCGAGCCGGTTTTCGTGAGTTCATACGTCACGTTCAGATAGGGCATCCAGTCGCCTTCGGCGAAACCGGTCGGGTTGTTCTTGACCGCGTGAATATCCGCTTCGAGGTGGATGTCCGAATCCGATGCCTTGCGCATGATGCCTTCCGGCGCCATCGTGATTGGCTGCAGATAGACGGCGCCCGTTTCCATGCCGCCTTCGATATGCTGCTTGCCGATCGGATACTCAGCAGCGGAAGCCGCCATCATCGCCGTGAGGCCTGCGGCGGCAACGAGGCCGCGCATCAACGTTGAACCCATCAAACACTCCTGTTGTTATCGATGGCGCGCGTGACATTGGCGCGCCCTTTCCACCGAACTCCGGCGCTCTAAAAAGGCGCGCCGGCGCAAAAAAATGACTGTGGTGCCGGTTCGTTAGCGCGAAACGGAAAACCGCTTCCAGAATCTGGAAAACGTTAATACGAACCATTCTCAATGTTCGTCAGTTTAGCACCCTTCACCACTCGGGACAAATTAGCGCGGGCTTACAAAAGCCTGCTGCGGCAAGGCTCCGGCGGGCTTTGCAGCCAACTCGCGGTCCATTCGCGGCCGATAAAAAAACGCGGTGCGCCTTCCGGCTCGCCGCGTCGCTTGAGACAGAACGATGAAAACTTGCTTTCTTTCGCCTTACTTTCCGCCGATGCCGGTGATGTGATCGCCCACGTTCGCGCCGAACACGCGTTGACGTAACAGCGCCAATTGGTCGCGGGTCTGCGCCGCCTTTTCGAATTCGAGATTCTTGGCGTGATCCATCATTTGCTTTTCCAGCCGCTTGATTTCCTTCGCGAGCTGCTTCTCGGTCATGTCCTCGAACTTCGCGCGCGTCTGGGCTTCCTTCAGTTCGGCGCGCGCGTCGTCGGCGTTGTAGACGCCATCGATGATGTCCTTGATGCGCTTTTCCACTCCGCGCGGCGTGATGCCCCGCTCGAGGTTATGCGCAACCTGCTTGGCGCGGCGCCGCTCGGTTTCGTCGATGGCGCGCTTCATCGAGTCCGTCATGTTGTCGCCGTAGAGGATCGCCTTGCCGTTCACGTTGCGCGCCGCCCGTCCGATTGTCTGGATCAGCGAGCGCTCGGCGCGCAGGAAGCCTTCCTTGTCCGCGTCGAGAATGGCGACGAGCGACACTTCAGGAATATCCAGACCCTCGCGCAACAAGTTGATGCCGACGAGCACATCGAACGTGCCGAGCCGCAGATCGCGGATGATTTCCACGCGCTCGACCGTGTCGATATCGCTGTGCAAATAGCGCACCTTCACGCCGTGATCGGCGAGAAATTCGGTCAGCTGTTCGGCCATGCGCTTGGTGAGCACGGTAACGAGCACGCGTTCGTGCACCGCGACGCGCGCGTTGATCTCGGAGAGCACGTCGTCGACCTGCGAGCGCGCGGGCCGCACCTCGATTTCGGGATCGACGAGACCCGTCGGCCGCACGAGTTGCTCGGCCACTTGCCCCGCTTTCTTCTGTTCGTAGTCGGCGGGCGTCGCGGAAACGAACACGGCCTGGCGCATCTTGCGCTCGAATTCGTTGAACTTGAGCGGCCGGTTGTCGAGCGCGGACGGCATGCGGAAACCGTAATCGACGAGATTTTCCTTGCGCGCGCGGTCGCCGTTATACATGCCGTTCAACTGGCCGATCAGCACGTGCGACTCGTCGAGCAACATGATGGCGTCGGGCGGCAGGTAGTCGACGAGCGTCGGCGGCGGTTCGCCGGGCGCCGAGCCCGAGAAATGCCGCGAGTAATTCTCGATGCCCTTGCAGAAACCCAGTTCCTGCAGCATTTCCAGGTCGAAGCGCGTGCGCTGTTCGAGCCGCTGCGCCTCGACGAGCTTGCCCTGGCTATGGAAAAACTCCAGCCGCTCGCGCAGTTCCAGCTTGATGGTTTCGATCGCGCGCATGACGGTGTCGCGCGGCGTCACGTAATGCGACGACGGATACACCGTGAAGCGCGGAATCTTGTTGCGCACGCGGCCGGTGAGCGGATCGAAAAGCTGCATCGACTCGATTTCGTCGTCGAACAATTCGACTCGCACCGCCATTTCCGCGTGTTCCGCCGGAAAGATGTCGATGGTGTCGCCTCGCACACGGAACGAGCCGCGCTGAAAATCCGCCTCGTTGCGCGTGTATTGCATGGCGATCAGCCGCGCGATGACATCGCGCTGGCCGAGCTTGTCGCCTACGCGCAGCGTGAGGATCATCTTGTGATACTCGGACGGATTGCCGATACCGTAAATGGCCGACACCGTCGCCACGATCACCACGTCGCGGCGTTCGAGCAGGCTCTTGGTCGCCGAGAGCCGCATCTGCTCGATATGCTCGTTGATCGACGAATCCTTCTCGATGAAGAGATCGCGCTGCGGCACATACGCTTCCGGCTGGTAATAGTCGTAGTACGAGACGAAGTACTCGACCGCGTTGCGCGGGAAAAACTCGCGGAACTCGGCGTAGAGCTGCGCGGCGAGCGTCTTGTTGGGCGCGAAAACGATGGCGGGCCGGCCCAGACGCGCGATGACGTTGGCCATCGTGAAGGTCTTGCCCGAGCCGGTCACGCCGAGCAGCGTCTGGAACGAGAGACCGTCGTCCACGCCCTCGACGAGCGTCTTGATGGCCTCGGGCTGATCGCCCGCGGGCGGATACGGCTGATAGAGCTGAAACGGCGAGCCTTCGAACGTGGCGAACTTCGATTCGTCCAGTGCGTCGGGCGTTTCGATAAGGGTATCGGACATGGAGAGGGGAATCTTCTAAGTCGGCGCCGGAGCAAACACCTATTCTAGCGGCTGCGGCGAAAGTGGCGCGGGCGGCCTCACGGGAGGCGGAATCGAGCAGGTTGGGACCGTTGGGTGGAAGTCAAGCAGTGGCGCGCGAGGCGGCGCGCTGTTCCGTCGATGCCGTCCAATCGAGGCTTGCGCGCATGCCGGACAAGGCGTTCAACCGGCCGAAGCCCATGCGCTTATTCATGCTCGCGAGAAAAAAGCGCGTACATAGAATAAGGCTCGATCCGAAATGCAGCGCCGGATTCGATACAATATGCGACTGGGCTTCGAGGGGGCGCCCCGCACGACCGCGCCGCCAACGACGTCACGCGCCGTTTTTTCGAGCGCCCAAGCATCGTTCTTCCCGCCGCACGTCTTCCTTCCACTGCCGATAGATCATGTCTCTTTTCTCTGCCGTCGAACTCGCTCCCCGCGACCCGATTCTGGGCCTCAACGAAGCCTTCAACGCCGACCCGCGCCCGACCAAGGTCAATCTGGGCGTTGGTGTCTACACCAACGAAGAAGGCAAGATTCCGCTTCTGCGCGCCGTTCGCGAAGCTGAAAAAGCACGCGTCGATGCAGCGCTGCCGCGCGGCTATCTGCCTATCGACGGCATCGCCGCGTACGACTCGGCCGTCCAGACGCTGCTCGTCGGCCGCGACTCGCCGCTGATCGCTTCGGGCCGTATCGTCACGGCGCAGGCGCTGGGCGGCACGGGCGCGCTCAAAATCGGGGCGGACTTTCTGAAGCGCGTGAATCCGGGCGCGAAAGTCGCGATCAGCGACCCGAGCTGGGAAAACCATCGCGCGCTCTTCGAAGGTGCGGGCTTCGAGGTCGTCAACTATCCGTATTACGAAGCGGCGACGCATGGCGTGAACTTCGCGGCCATGCTCGACGCGCTGAACGGCTACGCGGCCGGCACCATCGTCGTGCTGCACGCGTGCTGCCACAACCCGACCGGCGTGGATCTGACGGACGCGCAGTGGGCGCAGATCGTCGAAGTCGTGAAGGCGCGCAACCTCGTGCCGTTCCTCGACATCGCGTATCAAGGCTTCGGCGAAAACATCGAAGCCGATGCCGCCGCCGTGCGCCTCTTCGCCGCGTCCGATCTGAACGTGTTCGTGTCGTCGTCGTTCTCGAAGTCGTTCTCGCTGTATGGCGAGCGCGTTGGCGCGCTGTCCATCATCACGTCGAGCAAGGAAGAGTCGTCGCGCGTGCTGTCGCAATTGAAGCGCGTGATTCGTACCAACTACTCGAACCCGCCGACGCACGGTGGCTCGGTGGTCGCGGCCGTGCTGGCATCGCCGGAACTGCGTGCGCTGTGGGAACAGGAACTGGGCGAGATGCGCGATCGTATCCGCGCCATGCGTAATGGCCTCGTCGAGCGTCTGAAGGGCGCGGGCGTGGATCGCGACTTTTCCTTCGTCGACCGTCAGCGCGGCATGTTCTCGTACTCGGGCCTGACCGCGCCGCAAGTGGACCGTCTGCGGGAAGAATTCGGCATCTATGCGGTCAGCACGGGGCGCATCTGCGTGGCTGCGCTGAATCTGCGCAATATCGATGTCGTCGCCAACGCAGTGGCAAGCGTGCTGAAGTAAGGCATTGCACGCGCGTTTGCTGAAAAAGAAAATGGCGTCCTTCTCATGAAGGGCGCCATTTTTTGTGGCCTGTGCGCGGCGTTTCGCCGGCGTCTATATCGATTCGGGACGTGCCGGCGCGTTGGGTCTTGCGTCGTCGTCATCGACTAAGCCGTAGGAAATCGCGCGCGCCAATTCCGCGCTCACGCTTGCCACGCCCGAACGCCCGTGACGTTCGACGGCTAACCGGGGCTCGCCCGCGTGCATGCAGAACGTCAGTACAAGCGGCAACAGGATCGCGGCGGGCCAATAGGTCGATATTGTCTTTTTCATGGAATTACCTCTGTTCGTCGTCGCATTAAGCGCATGAATGATGCCCACTAAGCGACTGTCGAATCTTACGGAATCGCCGACATCTTAAAAAGACGCTGAAAAGCAAAGCTTCGTTGCGTGGCGGACAACGAAAGGTAGTCAACCCACGGCTTTGAAATTGCAACAAAAACGGGCCAATCGTCATAAAACCTTACAAAGTTCTTGGGGACATCGGAGCACGCCGGGTGTCTCATTGTTATCACTGCAACGAACTAATCAACGACATGAAATCCGCAGTTGCTGGACTTTTGATCGCGTCATCGGCTTTGGTACTAGGCGGCTGCGCGGTTTATCCCGATGGATCATCCTACGGTGGCGGATATCCCGCCGCGGGCTACGCCGATCCCGGCTATGGCTACGACGCGTACGGCGCGCCGGTGGTCGTTCAGCCCGGCGTAGCGGTGGGCGGCGGCTACTACTCCGGTCCTGGCCCCGCTTACTACGGTCCTGGCCCCGGCCGCTATTGGGATGACGGTCCAGGCTGGCGTCGTCCGCCATCGGGCAACTGGAATCGCGGGGACTATCCGCGTGGGCGCCCGCCGCAAGGAAATAATCAGCCGCAACAAGCGGGTGGCGGACATCAGCCGGGTGGTGGTCAGCCACCGCAAGCCGGTGGAGGCCGTCCGGTGGGCGGACCGCCGCCTCAACAGGCAGGCGGAGGCGCGCCGTTGCCGCGAGCCGTCGGCGGCGTCCCGCCGGGACGTCCGCAGGCGCCCGCCGCGAATCCTGGCGGAAACGGTGGCGGCAATGGCGGCTACCATCGCGGTGGCGATCAAGGTGGTGGCGCCGGTGGCGGTGGCGGACACGGCGGCAACCAGCGAAGCTCGCTCGGGCCAATCGGCGGATAACGCGTCGATTGCGCGGAGCGCTAAAAAGCCGTGCCGGGTCGAACCGGCGCGGCTTTTTCACATCGCTTTCGTGGAAACACGCTTACCCGAGATGCGTGCCTTTCGCCTTATATAGTTCGCGGAAGGTGCGCCCGACCGGCGCGGGCATATCGCGTGTTTCGGTCCATCCGGCGCCGAATGGCATGCGCGATATCGTCTTTCTCTTTCCGCCCATGACTTCAAGCACGCGCACCGCGAGTTTCGTAAAAAGCGCATAAGCGACTGGCCGAAGCGCGAAGTAACCCCACACGGCGAGCGCCGCGCGTTCGGTCCAGGGGCGCAGATGGCGTTCGGTCTGCTTTTCGCGCAGTTTGCGCAGCAGGTCGGACAGCGGAATACCCACCGGGCACACGCTGTTGCATTCGCCGCATAGCGTTGCGGCTTGCGGCAGATCGAGCGCCTTGTCGATGCCCACATAAGCCGGCGTCAACACCGAACCCATCGGTCCGGGATAAACCCAGCCATACGCATGACCGCCGATCTTTTGATACACCGGGCAGTGATTCATGCACGCGCCACAGCGAATACACCGCAGCATCTCCTGAAACTCGCCGCCGATAAGCCCGGTGCGCCCGCCATCGACGAGCACGAAATACATATGCTCGGGCCCGTCCCGCTCGCCCGTCGCGCGGGGGCCGGTCAGCAGTGAGAAGTAATTGGAAATGGTCTGCCCGGTCGCCGAACGCGGCAGCAGACGCATTGCGGTGGCGAGATCTTCGAGCGTCGGCAGAATCTTCTCGATGCCTGTCACCGCGACGTGCACGCGCGGCATCACGGTACACATGCCTTCGTTGCCTTCGTTCGTGACAACTGCCACCGAGCCGGTTTCCGCGATCAAAAAGTTGCCGCCCGTCACGCCCATATCGGCGGACATGAAATGCGGGCGCAGCACCTCGCGCGCCTCGCGGGTCATGTCGGGGATGTCCGTGAGACGCGGCTTGCCGTGCGTCTTCGCGAAGAGATCGGCGATCTGCTCCTTGTCCTTATGAACCACGGGCGCAATGATGTGGCTCGGCGGCTCGTTGTCGTTGATCTGCAGGATGTATTCGCCGAGATCGGTTTCGATGGACTGCACGCCCATTTCGCCGAGCACGCGATTCAGTTGCATCTCTTCCGAGACCATCGACTTGGTCTTGATGACCTTTTTCACGCCATGCGCGCGCGCGATGTCCGCGACGAGCCGCGCGGCATCCTGCGTCGATTCCGCGTAGAGCACGGTCGCGCCACGGCGCGTCGCCTCGCGTTCGAAGGTTTCGAGCCATACGTCGAGGTTGTCGAGCGCGCGATTGCGGCGCTCCTTCAGCGCGGCGCGCGTCGCCTCGAAGTCGATATCGAGCACCGCGCTCGCCCGCGCGCTCACGAATTTGGTCGAGAGCTTGGTGAGGTTCTGCTGCAGACGCTCATCGGCGAGTTTGCTGCCGGCGCGCGCCTTGAAGTGCATCGTCTGGACTTGCATGGGCTCGCTCGTTCGTCAGTTGCGGATGGAGTCGGATGCGTCGCCGGCAAGCACTTGCGCGATATGCAGCACACGCGTGCTCGTGTCGCCGGTGCGCCTCAAGCGCCCTTCTATATTCAGCATGCAGCCGAGATCGCCCAGCACGACGGTAGCCGCGCCGCTCGCCTTGATGTTGGCGCACTTTTCATCGACGATGGCCGTCGAAATGTCGCCGTACTTCACCGCGAACGTGCCGCCGAAACCGCAGCAATGTTCGCAGCCCGCCATCTCGGTCACGGGCACGCCCGCTTGTGCGAGCAAATCGCGCGGCTGCGCCTTCACGCCGAGCTCACGCAGGCCCGAGCAGGAATCGTGATAGGTCACGGCGCCTTCGAACACACCGGGCTCCATGCGCGCCTTGGCAACATTCACGAGAAAATCCGTGAGTTCGAAGACGCGCGGTTGCAAGCGCGCGAAGCGATTCATGAGTTGCGGATCGTCGCGGAAGAGATCGCCGTAATGCGCGCGGATCATTCCGCCGCACGAACCCGACGGCACCACCACGTAGTCGAATTGTTCGAATTCCCGCAGTGTCTTTTCGGCGAGATCGCGTGCAAGCCTGCGATCGCCGGAGTTATACGCGGGCTGGCCGCAGCAGGTTTGCGCGGGCGGCACGCTCACCGTAAAACCCGCGCGCTCGATCAGCTTGATGACCGAAAAGCCGATCTCCGGCCGCATCATGTCGATGAGGCACGTGACGAATAGTCCGACTTGCATGGTGGAGCGTTTCCTGTTTTCTCGAGATTTTCTAAGATGCACGCCGATTATCCGCGAAGCGGCGGTGGTTCGGGCACTCCCCAACCGCCGACCGCGTTTTCACATTATGAGATACAATTGCGCATCCGTAGTTTGACGCATCAACCGATTTCCACGATGAGCGATACGAACCCGGAATCCAAAACCTCCATTCAGGTGATCGAACGCATGATGCGTCTGCTGGACGCGCTTGCCGGCCACACCGATCCCGTCAGCCTGAAGGAACTCTCCCAAAGCACCGATCTGCATCCTTCCACGGCGCACCGCATCCTGAACGACATGGTGCTTTGCCGGCTGGTGGACCGCTCCGATCCAGGCACGTATCGGCTCGGCATGCGTCTGCTCGAACTGGGCAATCTGGTCAAGGCGCGCCTTTCGGTGCGCGAGGCCGCGATGCCGCCGATGCGCGAACTGCATCGGCAAACGGGACAGACGGTCAACCTCTCGGTGCGTCAGGGCGACGAAATCGTCTATATCGAGCGGGCTTATTCCGAACGCTCCGGCATGCAGGTCGTTCGCGCGATCGGTGGACGCGCGCCGCTGCATCTGACTTCGGTCGGCAAGCTCTTCCTCGCCGCCGACGAAACCACGCGCGTGCGCGCCTACGCCATGCGCACGGGTCTTTCGGGCCACACACAGAACAGCATCACCGATCTGTCGAAGCTGGAACGTGAGTTGTCGTTCGTGCGGCAACAGGCTTGCGCGCGCGATAACGAAGAACTCGAACTGGGCGTGCGCTGTATCGCGGCGGGCATTTACGACGATACCGGGCGGCTCGTCGCGGGCTTGTCGTTGTCGGCGCCGGCCGATCGTCTCCAAGACGCGTGGCTCAAGCAACTCAGTCATACGGCGCTGGAGATCTCGCGCTCGCTGGGTTATCACCCCGAGCCGGTTGCAGCCGCATCGCGCTGAATCTTGCGTTAGAAACGCTGCTTCAAAGACAAAAAGCCGGACGGGTCGAGAGACCCATCCGGCTTTCTGCTTATTCAAACGTGCTTAGGGGTTCGTGCCGCTACCCATATCCGCACTCATGATGCGCGGTTCGCCGAGCGTATCGAGGAACGAACGCAGGCGGCCGGCATCCGCGAAACGCGAATACTTGCCGTAGGAATCGAGCAGCACGATCACGACCGGGCGGCCGTTGACCGTTGCCTGCATCACCAGGCACTCGCCCGCTTCGTTGATGAAGCCGGTCTTCTGCAAACCGATATCCCACGACGCATTACGCACCAGCGCGTTCGTGCTGTTGTAGGCGAGATTGCGCTTGCCGGTGAAGACTTCGTAGCTGCGATCCGTCGAGAACTTGCGGATGAGCGGATATTGATACGCCGCGTTCACCATCTTCACGAGATCGCGTGCGCTCGAAACGTTGAGGCTCGTGAGACCCGTGGAGTTCTCGAAATGCGTGTCGGTCATGCCGAGCGACTTCGCTTTCGCGTTCATTGCCGCGATGAAAGCCGGCCGGCCACCCGGGTAATAGCGCGACAACGCAGCCGCCGCGCGATTTTCCGATGCCATGAGCGCGATATGCAGCATATCCTCGCGATTGAGCTCCGAGCCGACGGCGAGCCGCGAGCCCGTGAACTTCTCGTAATCGCGATCTTCGTCGGTCACCGTCATTTCGTCGGTGAGCGGCAAGTGCGAGTCGAGCGTGACCATGGCCGTCATCAACTTGGTGATGGACGCGATAGGCACGACGGCGCGCGAATTCTTGTCGAAAAGCGTTTCGGACGTGTTCTGGTCCACCACATAGGCCACGCTCGAACGCAGCGCCAGGCTGTCGGGCGTTTCATGCAAACCGAACGCCGAACCGACCGAGGTGGCACGCGGCTGATACGCCACCGAGTGCACTGCGGCGCGGCGCGAGCGCGGGTCCATGCGGTAATTCACTCGACGCTTGCGGGAAGCCCGGGGTACGTCGTCGTCTTCGGCGGCGACCTTGGCTACGCGGGCGGCACGGCCCGATTTCGCCGATGTCTTCGCCACACGAGCAGGCTTTTCGGCCTTCTCGGCGGAAGCAGTGGACTTCGCGGATTTCTTGACGGATTTGGTTGCGGTGGCGGTTTTTGCGAGGGCTTCAGCCGGAGCCGCTGCAAAGGACGTCGCTACAGCGATGGAAATGGCGATCGACAACGCGGAGCGCAGCGCTACGCCATGAACCACCTTAAACGACGAAAACATTTCGGTTTTCATTAGTGTTCTGTTGGGCGGCTGGAGAGTACCGCCAAGTGTAGTGAAGCTACGAAATTTAAGCAATATTAAGCACTTATCGGCACTCGTTAAACCGAGTTGTAAGCCACGATTGCTTATCGTTACACAACGCGCGCTTTGATCGGAAAAAACGATCGCGCTTTGCAGCAGTGCTGCCAACAGCGCGCTTTTATACGAGACGACAAGCGCACTATCGGCAAAACTTTCTGCAACTTGAGCCAGGAATCGCGGATTCGGGTCTGAAAGACAGCGAAGCGAAAATTCGAAGAAGGCTGCGTGCGGTGGACGGATGCGGCGTCAACACAACAACAACGCAACCGACAGTCGAAATGTTAACGTCTCTTCAACAATTTGGTGTACGGCGTCATCCTAAAAATAGGACTTACTACAGAAACATCTCATCTTTCTTGCCGATGCGAGTTTCCAGCATGGCATCGACGGGACATGATTCTGTCGTCTTAGCGTGCTTTCATAACGCTCCTATCCGGTTGAGAGCGTCTCGCAACGCCACGCCCTGCGGCGGTGCATAGGGTTTTCACCAAGCAGCAGCGCATGCCGGTGAGATCTAACTTAAGCCATTGTTTAACAAGACCTTTCGGCCTATTGTGCAATGCACAAAAAGCGCTTGACATCTATCGGAATATCTCTAAAATGGCTTCATGTTGCGACGCACCAATCGCACTTTGCAGTAACCGGCCGCAACGGCGCGCCGGATCTACCAAACCACGACCCGCGTTGATGGGTCGACTATCAGGAGCCTGAGATGACCCTGTTGACCCCCGAGCAAATCGCCGCCGCACAAAAAGCTAACTTCGACACGCTGTTTGGCCTCACGAACAAGGCATTCGAAGGTATCGAAAAGCTGGTCGAACTGAATCTGCAAGTCGTGAAGTCCACCCTGGCCGAAAGCCAGGAGAACACCCAGCGCGCGCTGTCGGTCAAGGACGCACAAGAACTCCTCTCGCTGCAAGCAAGCCTCACGCAGCCGGTCGCCGAGAAGGTTCTGTCGTACGGCCGTCATCTGTATGAAATTGCGTCGTCCACGCAAGCTGAATTCGCTCGCGTTGCTGAAGCGCAGTACGAAGAGCAAAACCGCAAGGTGCAATCGCTCGTCGACAACGTCGCGAAGAACGCACCGGCTGGTTCGGAAACCGCAGTCGCGGTCATGAAGTCGGCCATCACCGCCGCCAACACGACGTACGAAACGGTTCACAAGGCAACGAAGCAAGCTGTCGAAATCGCTGAAAGCAACTTCAACGCAGCCGCCACGGCCGCCACGAAGGCCGCTACGCAAGCGACCGAACAAGCTACGCGCACCGCCAAGAAGACGGTTGCGTAAGTTCGAAGCCGGGTTCGCCCGGTTGACGAAGCAAGAATCACGAAAAACCCGGCCTCGCGCCGGGTTTTTTGTCGTCTGTTGGTTCGAAAAAACGGCTTTCGCCTCACGCTTTCGAGCGCGCAGCTCAAAAGCAAAAGCGCGCTTCCGTGAAGAAGCGCGCTTCGCTCGACACCCTCTTGCGGCCGCTTACTTCTTGCGCTGCGGCGGCAAGTCCGTACAGACGCCTTCGTACAACTCCGCCGCCATGCCGATGGATTCGCCCAAGGTCGGATGCGGGTGGATGGTCTTGCCGATGTCCGTGGCATCCGCGCCCATCTCGACCGCGAGACACACTTCGCTGATCAGATCGCCCGCGTTCAATCCGACGATCCCGCCGCCGATCACGCGATGCGTCGCTTCATCGAAAATCAGCTTGGTGAAGCCCTCGTCGCGACCATTGGCGATCGCGCGGCCCGAAGCGGCCCACGGGAACACCGCCTTGCCGTACTTGATGCCTTCGGCCTTGCACTGGTCTTCGGTCTTGCCGGCCCACGCCACTTCCGGATCGGTATAAGCCACCGACGGAATTTGCAGCACATCGAAGTACGCCTTCTCGCCATGCGCCGCTTCCGCCGCGACGTGGCCTTCGTGCACGGCCTTGTGCGCGAGCATCGGCTGGCCAACGAGATCGCCGATCGCAAAAATATGCTCGACGTTCGTACGCAGTTGCTTGTCGACGTTGATGAAGCCGCGATCCGTCACCGCGACGCCCGCCTTGTCCGCGCCGATCTTCCCGCCGTTCGGACTGCGGCCCACGGCCAGCAACACGAGGTCGTAACGCTGCGCTTCGGTCGGCGCCTTGTCGCCCTCGAACGTCACGTAAATGCCGTCGTCCTTGGCTTCCGCCTTGGTCGTCTTGGTCTTCAGCATGACGTTGGCGAAGCGCTTCGCGTTGTACTTCTCCCAGACCTTCACGAGATCGCGGTCGGCGCCCATCATCAGACCGTCGAGCATTTCGACGACATCGATTTCGGAGCCGAGTGACGCATAAACCGTCGCCATTTCCAGCCCGATGATTCCGCCGCCCACCACCAGCATGCGCTTCGGAATCTGACGCAGTTCGAGCGCGCCGGTCGAGTCGACCACGCGCGGATCGTCCGGGAAGAACGGCAACTTCACCGCCTGCGAACCCGCCGCGATGATCGCCTTCTTGAACTTGACGACCTTCTTGCCGCCGTCGCCCTGCACTTCCATGTGGTTCGGATCGACGAACGTACCGACGCCCGTCACCACCTGTACCTTGCGCGCCTTCGCCATGCCCGCGAGACCGCCGGTCAGCTTCTTGACGACGCCTTCCTTGAAGCCGCGCAGCTTGTCCAGATCGATGCTCGGCTTGCCGAACGTGATGCCGTGCGATTCGAGATGCTTGGCTTCGTCGAGCACGAGCGCGGTATGCAGCAGCGCCTTCGACGGAATGCAGCCGACGTTCAGACACACGCCGCCCAGGGTCGCATAGCGTTCGACGAGCACGGTACTCATGCCGAGATCCGCTGCGCGGAACGCCGCCGAATAGCCGCCGGGGCCTGCGCCGAGCACGAGCATGTCGCACTCGACATCCGCGCTGCCCGAATAACTGCCTGCCTTCGGCGCGGGCGCGGCGCTCGCCTTTTCGGCGGGCTGCGGTTGCGCGGCCGTCGGCTTGGTCGGCACTTCGCTCACGCCTCCGCCCTGACCTTCGAGCGTCAGAATCACGCTGCCTTCGGAGACGTTGTCGCCCAGCTTGACCTTCAGTTCCTTCACGGTGCCCGCGGCGGGCGAAGGCACATCCATGGTCGCCTTGTCGGATTCGAGCGTGACGAGCGATTGCTCCTTCTCGACCGTATCGCCCGGCTTCACATGGATCTCGATGACCGGAATGTCCTTGAAGTCGCCGATATCCGGCACCTTCACGTCCTGTGCGCCGCCGCCCGACGCCGCGGGCGCGGGTGCAGCCGGCTTTGCGGACGACGCTTCCTTCGGCGCTTCGGCCTTAGGTTCCGCAGCGGCGCTCGCGCCTTCGGTTTCGATCATCGCGATGACCGAGCCTTGCGAGACTTTGTCGCCCTGTTTGACCTTCACTTCCTTGATCGTGCCTGCCTGATCGGCGGGCACTTCCATGGTGGCCTTATCGGTTTCGAGCGTGATGACGCCCTGTTCCTTTTCGATGGCGTCGCCGGGCTTGATATTGACTTCGATGACATCGACATCGGAGAAGTCGCCGATGTCGGGTACTTTTAGTTCGACGAGACTCATATTTGTCCCCTATGTCGACCAGAGCCGGTGCCTGAAGCGCCTGACCCGGGTCCCATGCAAGATGATGGCGAAGAAGAGCGGTTGGAGCAGGCGCGCGCACCGAAGCACGCGCCGGTCCCAGCGTCTCACGTGTCTTGCCCGCACAATCGAGCGAGGAAGACACGCGCCACTTTTTTAGAGAATCACCCGGCGGAAGTCCGCCAGAATGCCCGCGAGATAGGCGTTGAAGCGCGCCGCCTCCGCACCGTCGACGACGCGGTGGTCATACGACAGCGACAGCGGCAACGTGAGGCGCGGCACGAACTGCTTGCCGTCCCACACCGGCTTCATCGCGCCACGCGACAGACCCAGGATGGCCACTTCCGGCGCGTTGATGATCGGCGTGAAGTTCGTGCCACCGATGCCGCCCAGCGAAGAAATCGAGAAGCAGCCGCCTTGCATCTGGTCCGGCTTCAGCTTGCCTTCGCGAGCGAGCTTCGAGAGATCCGTCATCTCCTTCGCGATATCCATCAAGCCCTTCTTGTCGGCGTCGCGGATCACCGGGACGACGAGGCCGTTCGGTGTATCGGCCGCGAAGCCAACGTGGAAATACTTCTTGAAGACGAGGTTGTCGCCGTCGAGACTCGCGTTGAAGGTCGGGAATTTCTTCAGCGCGGAAACCACTGCCTTGATGACGAAAGCCAGCATCGTGATCTTGATGCCCGACTTCTCGTTTTCCTTGTTCAGCTTCACGCGCAGCGCTTCGAGCTCGGTGATGTCCGCTTCGTCGTTGTTCGTGACGTGCGGGATCATCACCCAGTTGCGATGCAGGTTCGCACCCGAGATCTTCTTGATGCGCGACAGCGGCTTTGGATCGACAGGACCGAACTTCGTGAAGTCGATCTTCGGCCACGGCAGCAAGTTGAGGTCGCCACCGCCGCCAGCCGGCGCGGCAACCGCGGCGGGCGCTGCGCCCTGACCCGACATGACGCCCTTCACGAACGCGGTGATGTCGCCTTGCGTGATGCGGCCTTTCGGACCGGAACCGCGCACGCGCGTGACATCGACGCCGAGTTCGCGCGCGAACTTGCGCACCGAAGGCGACGCGTGGCTCGACGTGCGTGTGCCATCGCCTGCGGGAATCGCGGGCGCCTGCGCGAGCGCGGACGGCTGCGCGGGCGCGGGCGCGGGTTTGGCGGGCGCATCGGGCGGCGCTTCGACCGGCTTCGGCGCTTCCTGCTTCGGCGCCTCCTGCTTGGGCGCGGAAGCGGCCGGGCTGCTTTCGCCGCCTTCGAGAATCAGAATCAGCGTGCCTTCTGACACCGTATCGCCGAGCTTGACCTTCAATTCCTTGACGGTGCCGGCGGCAGGCGAAGGCACATCCATGGTCGCCTTGTCGGATTCGAGCGTGACGAGCGACTGCTCCTTCTCCACCTTGTCGCCAACCTTCACACCGATTTCGATGACCGGGATATCCGTGAAGTCGCCGATATCCGGCACCTTCACTTCCACCGATCCGCCGCCGCTCGAAGCCTGAGCGGCTTGCGCGGGCTGCGACTGCGTGGTCGTGCCGGCGGGCGCTTCCTGCTTGGCGGGCGCGTCGGCTTGGGCGGGCGCGGAAGCGCCGCTTTCCAATACGACGATCAACGTGCCTTCCGACACGTTATCGCCCACTTTGACTTTTACTTCCTTGACCGTGCCCGCGGAGGAGCTCGGTACATCCATGGTGGCCTTGTCGGATTCCAGCGTGACGAGGGACTGTTCCTGTTCAACGACATCGCCCACCTTGACCAGAACCTCGATCACGGGAATGTCCTTGAAATCGCCGATGTCCGGCACTTTGACTTCGATCGCTTGACTCATTATTAGTGTCTCCTGTGTTGCATGCGGCGCGCCCCCGCTTCGGGAGCGCGCCGCATCACAACGCACGGGGGCGATGCCTTTAGACGGTCATCGGGTTGGGTTTAGCCGGGTCGAGGTTGTACTTCTTGATCGCCTCAGCGACGACCTTGCGCTCGATCGTGCCTTCGTCGGCGAGCGCGTTGAGCGCGGCCAGCGTGACCCAGTAGCGGTCGACTTCGAAGAAGTGGCGCAGTGCTTCGCGCGTGTCCGAGCGGCCGTAGCCGTCGGTGCCGAGCACCACGAACTTGTTCGGGACATAGGCGCGAATCTGGTCGACGAGCGCGCGGATGTAATCCGTCGACGCGATCACCGGACCTTGCGCGCCCTTGAGCAGCTTGGTGACATGCGGCACTTGCTTTTCGTCGGCCGGATGCAGCAGATTCCAGCGGTCGATTGCCTGACCTTCGCGAGCCAGTTCCGTGAAGCTCGGCACGCTCCACAGGTCGGCGGCCACGCCCCAGTCGTTCTTGAGCAAGTCGGCGGCGGCGATCACTTCGTTGAAGATCGTGCCCGCGCCCATCAACTGGACGCGCGGACCCTTTGCCGCGCCTTCGGCCTTCCTGAACGCGTACATGCCCTTGATGATGTCCGCGGCAACCGACTCGCCTTGCGGAATCGCCGGATGCTCGTAGTTCTCGTTCATCACGGTGATGTAGTAATACACATCTTCCTGGTCGGCGACCATGCGGCGCAGGCCGTCCTGCATGATGACCGCGAGTTCGTAACCGAAGGTCGGGTCGTAGCTCACACAGTTCGGGATCGATGCTGCCCACAGCAGCGAGTGGCCGTCTTCGTGCTGCAGGCCTTCGCCGTTGAGCGTCGTGCGCCCAGCGGTGCCGCCCAGCAGGAAGCCGCGCGAACGCATGTCGCCCGCCGCCCAGGCCAGGTCGCCGATGCGCTGGAAGCCGAACATCGAGTAGAAGATGTAGAACGGGATCATGATCTCGCCGTGCGTCGAATACGACGTCGCGGCCGCGATCCAGTCACACATGCCACCGGCTTCGTTGATGCCTTCCTGCAGAATCTGCCCGGTTTCCGATTCCTTGTAGAACATCAGCTGGTCGGAGTCTTCGGGAATGTACTTCTGGCCGTCTTGATTCCAGATCCCGATCTGGCGGAAGAGGCCTTCCATGCCGAAAGTACGCGACTCGTCCGGCACGATCGGCACGATACGCTTGCCGATGGCCTTGTCCTTCAAGAGGATGTTGAGCACCCGCACGAACGCCATCGTCGTGGAGATTTCGCGGCCTTCGCCCGTGCCCTTGAGCAGCGGCTCGAATGCCGACAGTTCCGGCACCGGCAGCGACTCCGCCTTCTCGCGGCGCGACGGCAGATAGCCACCCAGTTCCTGACGGCGGGCGCGCATGTATTCCAGTTCCTTCGAGCCTTCCTCGAAGGTGAGATACGGCACGTCGGCGATCTGTTCGTCGGTCAACGGCAGACGGAACTGGTCGCGGAATTTCTTCAGCGTGTCGATCGGCAGCTTTTTCTGCTGGTGCGTGATGTTCATGGCCTGGCCGTGTTCGCCCATGCCATAACCCTTGATGGTCTTGGCGAGGATCACGGTAGGCGAGCCCTTCGACTTCTGCGCCTGATCGTAAGCCGCGTAGATCTTGTGCGGATCGTGGCCGCCGCGGTTCAGGTTCCAGATGTCTTCATCGGACCAGTCGGCCACCAGCGCCTTCAGTTCCGGCGTGTTGAAGAAGTGCTCGCGCACGAACGCGCCCGATTCCGACTTGTAGGTCTGGTACTCGCCGTCGACCACTTCCATCATGCGGCGCATGAGCGCGCCGGTCTTGTCGCGTGCGAAGAGCGCGTCCCAGCGGCTGCCCCAGATTACCTTGACGACGTTCCAGCCAGCGCCACGGAATTCGCTTTCGAGTTCCTGGATGATCTTGCCGTTGCCGCGCACCGGACCGTCCAGACGCTGCAAGTTGCAGTTGATGACGAACACGAGGTTGTCCAGACGCTCGCGCCCGGCCATGCCGATTGCGCCGAGCGATTCCGGCTCGTCCGTTTCGCCGTCGCCCAGGAACGCCCAGACTTTGCGGCCCTGCGTCTTCACGATACCGCGCGCTTCCATGTACTTCATGAAACGCGCCTGATAGATGGCCATGATCGGGCCCAGGCCCATGGACACCGTCGGGAATTGCCAGAAGTCCGGCATCAGCCACGGATGCGGATACGAGGAGATTCCCTCGCCGCCCACTTCCTGACGGAAGTTGTTGAGCTGCGCCTCGGTCAGACGGCCGAGCAGGAACGCGCGCGAGTAGACGCCCGGCGACGAGTGACCCTGCACGAACACGAGATCGCCGCCATGTTCCTTCGACGGTGCGTGCCAAAAGTGATTGAAGCCGACGTCGTAGAGCGTCGCCGCCGAAGCAAACGAAGCGATGTGACCGCCGACATTGGTGTCCTTGCCCGCGCGCAACACCATGGCGATGGCGTTCCAGCGCGTGTACGAACGAATGCGGTGCTCGATGTCCTGGTCGCCCGGAATCTTGGCCTGGCCGGCGACGGGAATCGTATTGATATAGGGCGTATTCGCCGAAAACGGCAGATGCTCGCCATGCACGCGGGCGAATTCGATCTGCTTTTCGATCAGGTAGTGCGCGCGATCAGGACCGACTGCCGAAATGACGCCGTCGAGTGCGTCGAGCCACTCGGCGGTTTCCTGAGGATCGTCGTCTTTGGCATTGGCGACATATTTGAGAACTTCGTCGGGTACAGCGGACATGCTCGTCTCCTGATGTGAGGATCGCTCTAAGAACCGCCGACAGTCGCCCGCCGAAAACCGGGCACTGGCCGCGTGCCGGCAATTCTAAATAGGGTCCAGACTTTGTAGCAAGGAATTTTTCGAATCATGAGAGATGATCTCATAATGCGGAAAATTGCTGCAATGCACCGTCCGATAAGGCTTTTTTAATCAGACTTTTCTCCTCCTTTTCCCGCAATTGAGCCGTCTCTAGCACCTTTTTACGCTAATTAACAATCAGACGCTGCGTTACAATCGCTTCCATGTTGACCGATCGGCTTCTCGCACGCTCGGCGCGGGTCGCGCGCAAGCCGACCGACTCGTCGCCCACCCGCTGGCACCACGGACCGTGGTGGTCGAACTCCTATTTACTCACGCCGCTCATCTCGATCCTCGTTTTTCTGGTCGTCATGAGCCTGATTCTCTGGAGTCTCAACCGCCGCGAGCAGCAGCAGCAGGAAGACACGCTATACCGGAACGTCGCCTGGGCCCAGCAACAGATTCGTCTTTCGATGACGGGTGCGCAAGAGCAGATCCAGGCGTTATCGCGAGACATCGCAAGCGGTCATGGCGACCCTCAGACATTCCAGACGTCTTCCACCGACATCATGCAGGGGCATCCCGAGATCCTCTACATGAACTGGTACACGAGCCAGCACAAACCGCGCTGGCCCAATACGCCGCTGCCGGTACTCGGGTCGCGGCTCGCCAAACCCAACGACACGCAGATGGACGAAGCGGTGCAGGCCGCCTTCGAGGAAGCGCGCACGACGCGTCGCCAGGTTTATTCGCCCTTACTCTACGACGACCTCGGCAACGGCTACATCACCTTGCAAACGCCGGTGTTTCGCGACCGCGAATTCCTCGGGTCCATCGCGGCGGTGTTTTCCATCGAAGGCATTCTGAAGCACGACATTCCGAGCGAGCTGTCGGCGAAGTACAAGATCTCCATCACCGATCTGAACAATCGCGAACTCGCGACGACATCGAGCCGTCCACGCCTGCCGCGCGACATGTTCTACGATCTGCCGCTCGATCCGCCCGGCCAGGGGTTGTCGGTGCGCGTGTATTCGTATCCGCAGCTCACGAACTTCACGAACAACACGCTGGTGTGGCTCGTCGCCGGCCTGTCGTGCTTCGTGCTCTGGAGCTTGTGGAGTCTCTGGAAGCACACGCGTCAGCGCTTCGAGGCGCAACAGGCGCTTTACGCCGAAGCGTTCTTCCGCCGCGCGATGGAAAACTCCGTCTTGATCGGCATGCGCGTGCTCGACATGCACGGCCGCATCACGCACGTGAATCCCGCGTTCTGCCGCATGACGGGTTGGGACGAAAGCGATCTCGTCGGCAAGAACGCGCCGTTTCCGTACTGGCCGCGCGATGCCTATCCCGAGATGCAGCGCCAACTCGACATGACGCTGCGCGGCAAGGCGCCCTCTTCCGGTTTCGAGTTGCGCGTGCGCCGTAAGGACGGTTCGTTCTTCCACGCGCGTCTTTACGTGTCGCCGTTGATCGACAGTTCGGGCCGCCAGACCGGCTGGATGTCGTCGATGACGGACATCACCGAACCCAAGCGCGCGCGCGAAGAGCTCGCCGCGGCCCACGAACGCTTCACCACGGTGCTCGAAAGTCTCGATGCCGCCGTCTCCGTTCTCGCCGCCGACGAAGCCGAACTGCTGTTCGCGAACCGCTATTACCGGCATCTCTTCGGCATTCGTCCGGACGGGCACTTGCAGCTTGCGGGCGCCGGTTTCGATGGCGCTTCGGGTTCGTCGGAGCTGAGTTCGTCGGACACCATCGACATGGTCGATACCTACGCCGGACTGCCCGCCACCGCGCTGACCGAAAGCTCGGCCGACGCGCAGGAAGTCTATGTGGAAGGCATCCAGAAGTGGTTCGAAGTGCGCCGCCAGTACATTCAGTGGGTGGACGGCCATCTCGCGCAGATGCAGATCGCGACCGACATCACGCAGCGCAAGCAGGCGCAGGAACTCGCGCATCAGCAGGAAGAGAAGCTGCAGTTCACGAGCCGTTTGATGACGATGGGTGAAATGGCGTCGTCGCTCGCGCATGAGCTGAATCAGCCGCTCGCGGCCATCAACAACTATTGTTCGGGCTGCGTCGCCTTGGTGAAATCCGGGCGCATGACACAGGAATCGCTCTTGCCCGCGCTCGAAAAAACCGCGCAGCAAGCGGTGCGCGCAGGCATGATCATCAAGCGCATTCGCGAGTTCGTGAAGCGCAGCGAGCCGAAGCGGCAGGCGACGCGCGTGGCCGATATCGTCGCGGATGCAGTCGGTCTCGCCGAAATCGAGGCGCGCAAACGCAAGATTCGCATCGTCACGGAAATCCGCTCGCGCATGCCCGTGATCTACGTCGATCCCGTGCTGATCGAACAAGTGCTCGTGAATCTGTTGAAAAACGCAGCCGAAGCAATGCATGATGCAAAACCGAATGCCGTCGATCCCGTAATCCGCGTGATCGTGCAGCGGCTCGACGGCGGCGTGGTGTGCATCAGCGTGGTCGATCAGGGCCCGGGTGTGGATGAAGCCACCGCCGAGCGTCTCTTCGAACCGTTTTACAGCACCAAGTCCGATGGCATGGGCATGGGGCTGAACATTTGCCGTTCGATCATCGAATCGCATCGCGGCCGCCTTTGGGTCGTGAACAATGTCGAATCGGACGGACACGTGACCGGCGCGACTTTCCATTGCAGCCTACCGATCGGCGAAGTGGATGGGTCGGGCACGGACTCGGGCGGCAACGCCGGGTCGCAAAGCGAACATACGAGACAACAAACAGTTACGGGAGAACTATGAGCAGTCCAGTCACCACTCAGGAAACCGTCTTTGTCGTGGACGATGACGAAGCCGTGCGTGATTCGTTGCGCTGGCTGCTCGAGGCGAACGGGTATCGCGTGCAGTGTTTTTCGAGCGCGGAATCGTTCCTCGACGTCTATCTGCCGATCGCGCATTCGGGCGCCATTTCGTGCCTGATTCTCGATGTGCGCATGGCCGGCATGACCGGCCTCGAGTTGCAGGAAAAGCTGATCGCCGAGAATTCGCTTCTGCCGATCATCTTCGTGACCGGTCACGGCGATGTGCCGATGGCCGTCTCGACGATGAAGAAAGGCGCGATGGATTTCATCGAGAAACCGTTCGACGAAGCCGAACTGCGCAAGCTCGTCGAGCGCATGCTCGAAAAAGCGCGCAACGAAAGCAGCAGCGTGCAGCAGCAACGCGCGGCCGCCGAGCGGCTCGGCAAGCTCACGGCGCGCGAGCATCAGGTGCTGGAGCGGATCATCGCCGGGCGGCTGAACAAGCAGATCGCCGACGATCTCGGCATCAGCATCAAGACGGTGGAAGCGCATCGCGCGAACATCATGGAGAAGCTGTCCGTGAATACCGTTGCCGACCTTCTGCGTCTCGCGCTTTCAAACAAGCCGCAGCAGCAATAACCGTAGTTCACTGCCTAAAGGCAATCTTCAACCATACGGCCGGCATTCGATGCTGGCCGTATGCGTATTTGCGCTTCCAATTCACGCGCCCTTCTCTCGACATTCCTTCGTTGTCCGCGCATGCAAAACGTGATATTTCGTGGATCACGTTGGCACATTCCAAGGGCGGCCCGTAACTCGACCGCACCCTCCTTACGAGAACGAGGTCATGCACGACAACGCATTCATCGCCTTTTCAAACGGTGCTTCGGCACGCGGGCAAACGTTTGAATTGAGTGCTGCCAAAAGCAGCGTGATTGCCTCGGTGCTTGCTTCGCGTCATTGCCTTTCATCGGCTTCGCTCTTACTTCTCGTACCGCCAATCCATCCCGCTGGTTCACGCTCATCTCTCGCGCGCATGTCGCGTCATGCGGCGGCGTGTGCGTGTCTGTCGGGCGCCAAGGTCGCGCCCGAAGCATCGAATACCGTGCAACGGAGGAACTGAAATTGACCGCTCATCGCACCCGTTTGACCCGGCCCGCGCGGCAAGCCCGCATGCTCGCGCTGTGCGCAGCGCTTGCCGCCATGCCGCTCGCCGCGCTGCATTGCTCGTCCGTGCTTGCGCAGACTCAAGGCGCGGCCAGTACGGCGCCCAAGCTCGGCAATCAGCAACTCGACGCGCTCACCGCGCCCGTCGCGCTTTATCCCGATGCGCTGCTCGCGCAAGTGCTGATGGCGTCGACGTACCCGCAAGAGGTCACCGAGGCCGCGCAATGGTCGAAGACCAACTCGAACATCAAGGGCGACGATGCCGTCAAGGCCGTGCAGTCCGAGCCGTGGGACCCGAGCGTGCAATCGCTCGTTGCTTTCCCGCAGGCGCTCGCGACGATGGCATCCAAGCCCGACTGGATGACGCAACTTGGCAACGCGTTCATTGCGCAGCCGAGCGACGTGATGGACTCCGTGCAGCGCTTGCGCCGCGCCGCGCAGACAGCGGGCAATCTCAAGAGCACGGAGCAGCAGAAGATCGTGGTCGAGCAGCAGACTATCCAGATTCAGCCTGCCAATCCGCAAGTGGTCTATGTGCCGACCTACAACCCGACGGTCGTATACGGCGCGTGGCCGTATCCCGCGTATCCGCCGGTGTATGTGCCGCCGCCGCCCGGCTATGCGATCGCCACCGGATTCGCGACGGGGCTCGCGTTCGGCGCGGGCATCGCGGTTGCGAATTCGTTGTGGGGCAATTGCGACTGGAACCACGGCAATGTGAACGTGAACGTCAATCGGTACAACAACATCAACGTGAACAATCGCCTGAACGCGAACAGCAATAACGTGAACTGGAACCGCAACGACCCGCAGTTCAACCGGAACAACGTCGCGAACAGGCAAAACAACTTCAACAATCAGAATCTCGGCGCGGCCAACCGCGATCAGTATCGCGGCCGTAACGACGCCCGCGCGCAGGCCGCACAGACTCTGCAGCAGCGCACCGGCCAGAACCTCAACCAGAATGCGAGTCAGCGCGTGCAGAACATTCGGCAAGGCGGCGGTCAGAACGCGCTCGACAACAACGGCGTGCGGCAGCGTGCGCAGAGCGTGAATCGCGATAACGCGCTGCGCGGCGCGGGCGACGGCAACACGGCCCGGCAGGACGCTCAGCGCGGGCAAGCGAGCAGGCAGTCGTTCGCGAATCAGCAGAATCGTGTAGGCGGCAACGGCGGCGGCGTGCAGCGCCCAGGTCTTGGTGCGGGCGGCGGCGGCGTGCAGCGCGAAGGCGGCTTCGGCGGCGGAGGTTTTCACGGCGGTGGCGGACTTGGCGGTGGCGGAGGTTTTCATCGCCGTTGATCGTGTCGCGCCCCATGTCCCCATCCGCTACAGGAGCCTGAGATGACGTTTAACCAAGCACACGCACTTTCACGCGCCTTCTGCGCCGCACTCGCTTTCATGTCGTTGTCGATGCCCATGCTCGCGCACGCGCAGGCAATTTACCCGTCGCCAGAAGCCGCCGCGGAGGCGCTCACCGATGCCATCGCCTCCAACGACGAAACCGCGCTTTCCAAGGTGCTCGGCAAGGACCACGCGCAGTATGTGCCGACCGACAGCATCGGCGAGCAGGATATCTATCAGTACCTTGGCTCGTGGGCCAAGGGGCATCGCATCGTCGAAGACGCCAAGCCGCTCGGCGGCCGTCGCAGCGCGCACGTGGAAGTGGGCGACAGCGGCTGGACGCTGCCGATCCCGCTCGTGAAGGCGGCCCAGGGCTGGCGCTTCGACATGCCCGCCGCGCGCGATGAAGTGCTGACGCGGCGCATTGGCCGCAACGAGCGTTCGGTGATCCAGGTCGCGCTCGCTTTCGTCGATGCTCAAAACGACTTTCGGAAGCTCACGAACCACTACGCGCTGCGCTTTCTGAGCACGCACGGCACGCACGACGGCCTTTACTGGGACGCCGCGCCCGGTGAACCCGAAAGCCCGCTCGGCCCGCTCGCCGCCACCATGCCCGACAAGACCGACACGGCCGATGCCTACTACGGTTACCACTACCGCATTCTCACGGCGCAGGGGCCGCATGCGAAAGGCGACGCGATGAACTACCTGCAGGACGGAAACCTGAGCCGGGGTTTCGCCATGATCGCGTGGCCGGCAAAGTATGGGCAGACGGGCGTGATGTCGTTCATCGTCAATCAGGACGGGCAGGTGTACGAGAAGAATCTGGGCGCAGCGACGCCGCGCACGGCGGCGGCGATCAAGTCGTTCGATCCGGATTCGTCGTGGCAGCCGGTCGCCCAGTGAGAAGGCCGGCCTGAACGATGCGCGCGTCGCCGAATCAAAGCGGCGACGCGCACCGCCCAGAACGCCACGAAGCCCTCGGCGGTATAATTTCGCCCTTCCCCAGGGTGCGAAGACACCCGGCGATGCCCGCGAACAAACGCGGCATCATCGCGCCGGGCGCTGCGAGTCCGACGCCCGGACATCTCTCTCGCCCATCCTCGATCCGAATCCGATTCGCCATGACTGCCCAACTCATCGACGGCAACGCCCTCTCCAAGACTCTTCGCGCCGATGTCGCCCGGCGCGCCGCCGCCCTCACCGCTCGCGGCCACAAGCCTGGCCTCGCGGTCGTGCTGGTGGGCGACAATCCGGCAAGCGAGGTCTACGTGCGCAACAAGGTCAAGGCGTGCCACGACAACGGCCTGCATTCGGTGTTCGACCGCTTTCCCGCGACGCTCGCCGAGAACGAATTGCTCGCGCACATCGACAAGCTGAACGCCGATCCCGCGATCCACGGCATTCTCGTGCAATTGCCGCTGCCCGCGCATATCGACAGCCATAAGGTGATCGAAGCGATCGCGCCGCAAAAGGACGTCGACGGCTTCCACGTCGCCAACGCGGGCGCGCTCCTGACGGGCAAGCCGCTCTTTCGCCCGTGCACGCCCTATGGCGTGATGAAGATGTTCGAGGCGCACGGCATCGACCTGAAGGGCGCGAACGCGGTGGTGATCGGCCGCTCGAATATCGTCGGCAAGCCCATGGCGCTCCTGCTCCTCGAAGCGGGCGCGACCGTCACCATCTGCCACAGCAAGACGCGCGATATCGCCAGCTTCACGCGCAACGCCGATGTCGTCGTGGCCGCCACGGGCCGCCGCAATATCCTGACCGCCGACATGGTGAAGCCGGGCGCGACGGTGATCGACGTCGGCATGAATCGCGACGATGCCGGCAAGCTCTGCGGCGACGTGGATTTTGCGAACGTGAAGGAAGTGGCCGGCTTCATCACGCCGGTGCCGGGCGGCGTCGGACCGATGACCATCACCATGTTGCTCGTCAACACCGTCGAAGCGGCCGAACGCGCGGCGCTCGACTGAGCGGTCAAGCGACCAAGCGGCCGGAGCTGGCACGAAAAGAATTTCATCCATTAATCGGCCCGTTAAAAACAAACCATTGGATTTTGCCCACACCGCCCTTAAATAATGCTCGAATAGAGCAAACGAACGAAGGTTTGGGCGCTTCGCGCCCGCACCCGAATCAGCATGTATTAGCAAGTAAGGGAGAGTCATGAGCGATACCATCCAAGCCACCACGAACGCCGCAGCCAATCCGCTGCTCGATTTTTCCGACCTGCCGCGTTTTGGGGACATCAAGCCCGAACATGTGACGCCCGCGCTCGACGTGCTGCTCGCCGCCGCGAAAGCCGCCGTCGATCGCGCGAGCGCGCCCGAGACGCCCGCCACCTGGACGGATATCGTGGAGGCAGTCGAACTCGAATCGGAAAAGCTGTCGCGCGCGTGGGGTGTCGTCGGCCATCTGAACGCGGTGGCGGACACGCCCGAACTGCGTGCCGCTCACGCCGCGAATCTGCCGCGCGTGACCGAGTTCTCGGCGAGCGTCGGTCAGAATCTCGCCCTCTACGAAAAGTACAAGGCGATTGCGGCCGGCCCCGACTTCGAGAGCCTTTCCCCCGAACGCAAGAAGATTCTCGAGAACTCGCTGCGCGACTTCCGTCTGTCCGGCGCGGAGCTTTCCGAGGACCGCAAGCCGCGCTTCGCCCAGTTGCAGGAAGAACAGGCCGCGCTCTCGAAGGCGTTTTCGGATCACGTGCTCGATTCGACCAACGCATATGCCTATTACGTCACGCAGCAAAGCGAACTTGCAGGCCTGCCCGACGACGTGATCGAAGCGGCACACGAAGCCGCCCAGCGCGAAGGCAAGGAAGGCTGGAAGTTCACGCTGCACTTCCCGTCGTATTTCCCGGTGCTGCAGTATTCGGAGCATCGGCCGATGCGTGAGGCGATGTATCGCGCGTATGTCACGCGTGCGTCGGAACTCGGCGAGACCTACGGAAAGGGCCGGGCCGAGTGGGATAACACGCAGAACATCGTGGAGAACCTGGCGCTGCGTCTCGAAGAAGCGCGCACGCTCGGCTATCAGAACTTCGCGGAAGTGTCGCTTGCACCGAAGATGGCCGAGTCGCCCGCGCAAGTAATCGCGTTCCTGGAAGACCTCGCAAAGCGCGCGCGTCCCTATGCCGAAAACGACTGGATGGAACTGCGCGCGTTCGCCGCCACCGAACTCGGCATGCCCGAACTGCAACCGTGGGACATCGCGTTCGCGGCGGAGCGTCTGCGTCAGAAGCGCTATTCGTTCTCCGAGAACGAAGTGAAGCAGTACTTCCCGCAGGAAGCCGTGCTCAAGGGGTTGTTCAAGGTCACCGAAACGCTCTTCAACGTCTCGATTCGCCGTGACGAAGCCGCCGTCTGGAACAAGGACGTGCGCTTCTTCCGTGTGGAAAACCAGGACGGCACGCTCGTCGCGCAGTTCTACCTCGACCTGTACGCGCGCGAAGGCAAGCGCGGCGGCGCATGGATGGACGACGCCCGCTCACGCCACAAGCGCGCGCAAGGCGGCGTGCAGACGCCGGTCGCCTATCTCACCTGCAACTTCTCGGCGCCCGTCGGCAACAAGCCTGCGTGCTTCACCCACGACGAAGTCATCACGCTGTTCCATGAATTCGGCCACGGTCTGCATCACATGCTGACGCGTATCGAGGAAATGGGCGTGTCGGGAATTAACGGCGTCGAGTGGGATGCGGTCGAGTTGCCGTCGCAGTTCATGGAGAACTTTTGTTGGGAGTGGGACGTGCTGACCGACATGTCGTCGCACGTCGAAACGGGCGCACCGCTGCCGCGCGAACTCTTCGACAAGATGCTCGCGGCCAAGAATTTCCAGAGCGGTCTCGGCACCTTGCGGCAGATCGTGTTCTCCATGTTCGATCTCGTCCTGCACACGTCTTACGATCCGGCGGACAGCACGCAGAACGTCAACGACCTGGCGCGCGAGATCAACGAGAAGTTCCACGTGATTCCGCAAACCTCGTTTTCGCGCTGGCCGAACACGTTCAGCCATATCTTCGCGGGCGGTTATGCGGCCGGCTACTACAGCTACAAGTGGGCCGAAGTGCTTTCCGCCGATGCCTACGCCGCGTTCGAGGAAGCCGCGAAGCTCGCGAACGGTTCGGTGCTGGACGCGCAGACGGGAACGCGGTATCGCCGGGAGATTCTCGAAGTCGGCGGCAGCCGTCCCGCGATGGATTCGTTCAAGGCCTTTCGCGGACGCGAGCCAAACATCGACGCGCTGTTGAGGCATAACGGCATGGCGGGATAAATCGAAAAGGGGGCTTCGGCCCCCTTCTTTTTTATCCGCGTTATTGTCCGCCTAGCGCCAGAGTTTGAAGTCGACGCTTGGCGGCCGTCCCTCCAGCGCAAGCGTTGCGCGCACGGCAGGACTTCGGCTCACGACCTTTCCTCGTCTCACCACGGCCACGCGCGCCGCGCGCAGGCGAATGGCTTCGATCGGATCGCGTGCGTCGAGCACGACGCAATCCGCGTTGCATCCCACTTCCAGCCCGTAACCTTCGATGCCCAGAATGCGCGCAGGCGTCGTCGTCACCGCATCGAACGCGGCGCGCATGCCATCCTGGCTCGTCATCTGCGCGACGTGCAATCCCATGTGCGCCACTTCAAGCATGTCACCGGAGCCCAGGCTGTACCACGGGTCCATCACGCAGTCGTGTCCGAAGGCAACATCGACGCCTGCCGCCATCAGCTCGGGCACGCGCGTCATGCCGCGCCGCTTCGGATACGTATCCGATCTGCCTTGCAACGTGATGTTGATGAGCGGATTGGCGATCGCCGCGACGCCCGATTCGCGAATCAGCGGGATGAGCTTGCTCACGTAGTAGTTGTCCATCGAATGCATGGACGTAAGATGCGAGCCGGTCACGCGGCCTTGCAGACCGAGCCGGTGCGTTTCGGCGGCGAGCGTTTCGATGTGACGCGACATGGGATCGTCCGATTCGTCGCAGTGCATGTCGACACGCAAACCCTGCTCCGCCGCGTATTCGCACAGCAGTTTCACGGACGCCGCACCGTCGGCCATGGTGCGTTCGAAGTGCGGAATGCCGCCGACCACATCGACGCCGAGCGCAATCGAGCGCTTGAGATTTTCGAACGCGCCGGCGCTGCGCAGCACGCCGTCTTGCGGAAACGCGACGAGTTGCAAATCGAGATACGGCTTCACGCGCCGCTTGACTTCGAGCAAGGCTTCGACCGCGAGCAGACGCGGATCGCAGACATCGACGTGCGTGCGAATGGCGAGCAAGCCGCGCCCGACCGCCCAGTCGCAATATTGCATCGCGCGTTCGACGAGCGCTTCCTGCGTGAGTTCGGGCTTGAGTTCGCCCCACAGCGCGATGCCTTCCAGCAGGGTGCCGGACGCGTTCACGCGCGGCAAGCCGTAAGAGAGCGTCGCGTCCATGTGGAAGTGGGCATCGACGAAAGGCGCGGTGACGAGCGAACCGTCGGCGTCGATTTCCTCGCGCGCGGTGGCGCTCAAATGCGGCTCGATGGCGACGATGCGTCCCGCTTCCATGCCGATGTCGACCAATTCGCGACCGCGCACGAGCGCCGCGCGGCGAATGATGAGATCCATGTAAGAACCCTCCGCTGTAAGGCTGTTCGTCCGATTGTAGCGGGACAGAAAAGCCGTGCGGGCTTGTTTGGATGACGCGCAAAGCGCGCTAGTGGGCTGTGCGTTGCGACGTTGCGGCGTTTGGAGAACAGATGCCACGTTAAGTCAACGTGCCGACCTTGCCGGATGACGCGCGTTACAAGCGCGTGCTCGTCTCACGCGGCAGAGCGGCGTACTAGCGAAAAGGCGCATCGCCTCGCATGGCAAAGCGCATGCGACGACCCGCTCACGCGCCGCTTCGTCGCCTTCATGCGCACGCGGAGGAAGACCCGCTACGCCTGACGTTCGAGCTTGGCAAGCAGCGTCGCTTTGACGCCGGGCCATTCGTCGTCGATGATCGAAAAGCGCACCGAGTTGCGCTTGCGGCCATCGGGCATGATGCGCTCGTGCCGCACGATTCCTTCCTGTTTCGCGCCGATGCCGAGTATCGCCGCGCGCGACTTCGCATTGAGTTCGTCGGTGGTGAACTGCACGCGCACGCACTGCATGGTTTCAAACGCGTGCGTGAGCAGGAGCAGCTTGGCTTCGGTGTTGATGCCCGTGCGTTGCGCCGATGCCGCGAGCCACGTATGACCGATCTCCTGCTTGCGGTTCGCGCGATCGACTTTCCAGAAGCGCGTGCTGCCGGCAACCTTGCCCGTATCGCGGCGCACGATCACGAATGGCATGACGGTGCCGGCATCGCGACCGGCGAGCGCGGCATCGATATAACGGGCGATGGTGTCGGCGTTCGGCACGACGGTGACCGCGAGATTCCAGAGCTCGCCGTCGGCGGCGGCATCGAGCAAGGCTTGGGCGTCATCGCGTTGCAGCGGGCGAAGCTGGACGCGCGGTCCTTCGAGCGTCGGTTGAGGATCGGTCATGGCGTTTTGTGAGCGTGGCGGCGAAATGGCATGATCGCATGGAGGCGCGGGCTTCGGCACGCCGCCAGACGCGCCGAGGCCTACAGAAAGCCGAATGTGCCCGCTGATTCGTGGCATTCGTGAATGGCGACGACCCTATTGAGCCGGGCAGCACCGCTCGTCGTCTGCGCGTCCGATATCGTGAGAACGCGTCCGGTTCGTCTACGGAGCCGCAAGGTAATCGTTAATCGAAAAGACCGCGCGCCCGACTCGCGAGATTTCCGGCTCGAGCCATCCCACCGCTCAACCCGCCATATCGCCATCCCGTTGCGGCGCTTCAGCCTCCTCGTCCTGCGGCATGTCCCTAGGCATCGCCTCCTCCACCGGCAAAGTGAACCAGAACCGCGCGCCGCCATCGGCACGATTCTCCGCGCCGATGCGCCCGCCATGCGCCTCGACAATCGCCCGGCAGATCGCAAGCCCAAGCCCGATGCCCGGTTTCGCCGACTCCTTCTCCCCACGCGTGAACTTCTCGAACAAGCGCCCTTCGCTACCGGCAGGCACGCCCGGACCGTCGTCGTCGATACACACGCGCACGACGCGGCCATCGCCATCCTGCTCGGCCGCCGCGCTTATGCGTATGGCGGAACCCGCAGGCGTGTACTTCGCCGCGTTCTCCAGAAGGTTCGCGAAGAGCCGCTCCATCAGCACGGCATCGAGCATGAGAAGCGGCAGATCGGCGGGAACGCGCACCTGCACCGGACGGCCGGCGAGCGTCCTGCGCATGACGTTGAGGGCCGCGCCGACGGTCTCCTCGAGCATCGACCATTGACGGTTCAGCCGCACCGCGCCCGCCTGCAAACGCGCCATGTCGAGCAGATTCGTCACGAGCCCGCTCATGCGCAACGCTTCCTCGTGGATCGCATGGATCAGTTCGCGCGACGACGCTTCCGACGCCCCGCCCTCCAGCAACGACGCAAAGCCGACGATCGATGTCAGCGGCGTGCGCAGATCGTGCGATATCGCGGCCAGCAAGGCATTGCGCATGCGCTCCGATTCCATGTTGACGAGCGCGTCCTGCGCGATCTCCACGTAATGCACGCGCTCCAGCGCCAGCGCGATTTGCGCCGCGAAGGTTTCGATCATGCGCCGCTGCTCCGGCACGGCGAATTCGGCCTCGCGTCCCGTGACGAGCGCCAGCACGCCGCGCGTGCGCATCGGCGCCTTGAGCGGCAAGTAGAGCGCCGCAGCGGCTGGCAGCGTTTCCGAGCCATGTCCCGCCGGCTTTTGCTGATCGTAGACCCATTGCGCGATATCGATATCCAGACGCGCGGCATCAAGCGCCGTGTCGGGATTCGGCTCGCCCACTTTCTGGCGCACTTGTTCGGCGGCATCGGGCAGCAGAATCGCGACCTTCGCCTGGAAAATCTCCGCGACATGGCGCGTGCCGATCTCGATGATCTGCTCGGTCATCAACGCGGCCGCAAGCTCCTTGGTCATCGCGTACATGGCGCTCGTGCGCCGTTCCCGTTGCGATGCAATGCGCGCCTCGCGCCGCAAACTCGACGTGAGATGGCTGATGGTGAGCGAAGTCAGCAGCATCACGATGAAGGTCAGCAAATACTGCGTGTCCGTTACGGAGAACGACAGCGTCGGCGGCACGAAGAAGTAATCGAACGCGGCGACGGAGAGAAACGAGAGCATGACGCCCGGCCCGCGTCCGAGCCGTACCGCCGCGAAGATCACGCCCAGCAGATACAGCATCACGAGATTGGTGATCGCGAAATGGCGCGCTTCCAGGAAGTTCGCGACGACCGTAATGGCCGCACCGATGACGAGCGCAAGAAGGTACGCATGCGGCGGCGAATGCGCGGTGAACGACATTGCGTAGTTCGTGCGCGGTTCGTCGCGTGGACCGGTGGACACGAGCGTCACGTCGATATCCGCCGCCTGCCGCACGATGCGCTCGGTCATCGGCGTATCGAAGAGGCGGCGCCATCCGCCGGGCAAGGACGCACCCGCCACGAGCTTCGACACGTTGCGCATGCGCGCATAAGCGATGAGCGTGGCCGCCGCATCGGCGCCATCCAGCGTGACGGTTTCCGCGCCGAGTTCGGCGGCGAGCTTGAGGGCGTCGAAGGTGCGTTGACGCTTGTCATCGGGAAGGCGTTGCAGGCGCGGCGTCTCCACGTACACCGCGAGCCAGTCCGCCTTCAGCGCGCTCGCGAGCCGCGCCGCCGCACGCACCAGCGCCGCGCTTTCCGGGCCCGGACCGATGCACGCGATCAGCCGTTCGCGCGCGCGCCAGATACGCTCGATGGACTGATCGGCACGATACTCGCGCATCTGCGCATCCACGCGATCGGCGGTGCGCCGCAACGCCAGTTCGCGCAGCGCGATGAGATTGCCCTTGCGAAAGAAGTTGCGCACCGCATGCTCGGCCTGTTGCGGCAGATAGACCTTGCCGTCGCGCAGACGGTCGAGCAACTCTTCGGGCGGCAGGTCGACGAGCGTGACTTCGTCGGCGCGATCGAACACGCGGTCGGGCACCGTCTCCCATACGCGAATGCCGGTGATACGCCCGACGATATCGTTGAGACTTTCGAGGTGCTGGACATTGACCGTGGTGTATACGTCGATGCCCGCATCGAGCAGTTCCTGCACGTCCTGCCAGCGCTTCAGATGCCGCGAACCTTGCACGTTCGCGTGCGCGAGTTCGTCGACGAGGATCAGTTGCGGCTTGCGGGCGAGCGCGGCGTCGAGATCGAATTCGGCGAGAAGCCGCCCGCGATACTCGATGCGCGCAGGCGGCAGAACGTCGACTCCTTCGAGCAGCGCAAGCGTCTCTTTCCGCCCATGCGTTTCGACGACGCCCGCGACCACGTCGACACCCTCTTCGCGCAAACGCCGCGCGGCCTGCAACATGGCGAACGTCTTGCCCACACCCGCTGATGCTCCGAAAAAAATCTTCAGCCGGCCGCGCTGACGCTGCGCTTCCTCACGTTGCAGTTTGTCGAGGAGTTCATCGGGAGTGGGACGGGTCATCGTGGGCGGCGGATTGCTTCAAGCGTGATCGATCATCGAACATCGTCGAGCGCGAGATTCAATTTAAGCACATTCACTCGCGGCTCTCCGAAGAGAGCGAACTGTCTACCGGACGTTGCCTGCGCGACGAGCGTTTCGACCCGTGCGCGCGGCAGGCCGCGCGCCTTCGCCACGCGTTCGACCTGATACGCCGCCGCTGCCGGACTGATCTCGGGATCGAGCCCGCTGCCCGACGACGTCACGAGGTCGACAGGCGCGGACGCCGGATCGTCGAGCGCGGTGATCCGCGACTTGATTTCATCGGCGAGCGCGGGGTTCGTCGGACCGAGGTTCGAGCCGCTCGAAGCGCTCGCGTTATACGGGTTCGGCGTGGTCGCCGAGAGACGGCCCCAGAAGTAGCGCGGGGCATCGAATTGCTGGCCGATCAGTTCCGAACCGACCGCCTTCCCATCTCGCTCGATGATGCTGCCGTTTGCCCGATGCGAGAACGCGGCCTGTCCGAGCGCCGTCACGATGGCCGGATAAAGCAAACCGGTCACGACAGTCAGCGCGAGCAGCAGCACGATCGCGGGACGCAAGAGGTTCTTCATGTTCATCTCCATTATTGCCAGCCGAGTGCGCTGATGGTCATGTCGATCAGCTTGATGACCGGAAACGGCAACACGATGCCGCCCAGCCCGTAGATCAGCAAATTACGCCGCAAGAGCGAAGCTGCGCCGAGCGCACGATACTTCACACCCTTCAACGCGAGCGGAATCAGAAACACGATGATCAGCGCATTGAAGATCACCGCCGAGAGAATCGCCGACGACGGCGACGCGAGATGCATTACGTCGAGCACGCGCAATTGCGGATACGTCGTCGCGAACGCGGCCGGGATGATCGCGAAATACTTGGCCACGTCGTTGGCGATGGAAAACGTGGTGAGCGAACCGCGCGTCATCAGCATCTGCTTGCCGATCTCGACGATCTCGATCAGCTTGGTCGGATTCGAATCGAGATCGACCATGTTGCCCGCTTCCTTCGCGGCCTGCGTGCCGGTGTTCATCGCGACGGCGACATCGGCCTGGGCGAGCGCGGGCGCGTCGTTGGTGCCGTCGCCGGTCATCGCCACGAGCCGCCCTTCGGCCTGATGCGCGCGGATGGTCGCGAGCTTCGTCTCCGGCGTGGCTTCGGCGAGATAATCGTCGACGCCCGCTTCGGCGGCAATCGCGGCGGCGGTCAGGCGGTTGTCGCCCGTCACCATCACGGTCTTGATGCCCATCTTGCGCAATTCGGCAAAGCGCTCGCGAATACCGCCCTTCACGATGTCCTTCAGCTCGATCACGCCGAGCGCGCGCGCGCCGCCTTCGAGCATGCGTTCCGCGACGACGAGCGGCGTGCTGCCGCGTCGCGCGATTTCATCCACGGCGCTCTGCACTTCCTGCGGAAAACGCCCGCCGTGTTCCTCGATGTACTTCTTCACCGCGAGCGCCGCGCCCTTGCGAATCTCGCGGTCGGGAAGATCCACCCCGCTCATGCGCGTCTGCGCGGAGAACGCCAGAAACGTCGCGTGCAAGCTGGCCATGTCGCGTTCGCGGATGTTGAAGCGTTGCTTGGCCAGCACCACGATGCTGCGTCCTTCCGGCGTTTCGTCGGCGAGCGAGGCGAGTTGCGCGGCATCGGCGAGTTCGCGTTCATCGACCCGCGGCGCGGGCGCGAACGACGACGCCTGCCGGTTGCCGAGCGTGATCGTGCCGGTCTTGTCGAGCAGGAGCACGTCGACATCGCCGGCGGCTTCGACCGCGCGGCCCGAGGTCGCGATGACGTTCGCCTGCATCATGCGGCTCATCCCCGCCACGCCGATGGCGGACAGCAGGCCGCCGATGGTCGTCGGGATCAGGCAGACGAGCAAGGCCACGAGCGCGGTGATGCTCACCACGTGGCCCGCCTTCGCGGCATCGACGGCGAACATGGAGAACGGCAAGAGGCTCGCGGTGGCGAACAGCAAGACGAGCGTGAGCGCGACGAGCAAGATGGTGAGCGCGATTTCGTTCGGTGTCTTCTGACGCTTCGCGCCTTCGACCATGGCGATCATGCGGTCGAGAAACGCCTCGCCCGGATTCACGCTCACTCGCACGACGATCCAGTCCGACAGCACGCGCGTGCCGCCCGTCACCGACGAGAAGTCGCCGCCCGACTCGCGGATCACGGGCGCGGATTCACCCGTGATCGCGGATTCATCGACCGATGCCACGCCTTCGATCACTTCGCCATCGGCGGGAATCGCGTCGCCCGCTTCGACGAGCACGACATCGCCGCGCCGCAGATCCGTCGATGCGACGATGCGGATCGGCGACTTCGGATGCGGCTCGTTGAGCTTTTTGGCGACCACGTTGTGCTTGGCGTTGCGCAACGACGCCGCCTGCGCCTTCGAGCGCCCTTCCGCGAGCGCTTCCGCGAAGTTGGCGAAGAGCACCGTGAACCACAGCCATAACGCGATCGCGAGGATGAAGCCCGCGGGCGCTTCGGCCTGGCCCGCGAGCGCGGCGATCCAGAGCACGGTCGTGAGAATGCTGCCGACATACACGCAGAACATCACGGGGTTTCGCAACTGCGTGCGCGGCGCGAGCTTGACGAACGAATCGACGATCGCGGGCTTCACGAGCGCGGGATCGAACATCGAACGGGCCGCCGTGCGCGTCTGCCCGGTATTGTCCGGACGATGCAGCGGCGCTTGATTCATTTGATTCATGCTTTCCTCGAGATTCAGTGGCCGGCGATCATGCCGAGATGCTCGACGACCGGCCCGAGCGCGAGCGCGGGGACGTACGTGAGCGCGCCGACCAGCACCAGCGTGCCGAGCAGCAACACGACGAAGAGCGGTCCGTGCGTGGGCAGCGTGCCCGCCGTCACCGCGAGGCGCTTCTTGGCCGCGAGCGATCCCGCGATGGCGAGCACCGGAATGATCGAGCCGAAGCGGCCGAACCACATCGCGATGCCGAGCAGGACGTTATAGAACGGCGTGTTCACCGAAAGGCCCCCGAACGCGCTGCCGTTGTTGTTGGCGGCGGAACTGAAGGCATAGAGCACTTCGGAGAAGCCGTGCGCGCCGGGATTGGCGATACCCGCCGTTCCCGCCACACTCAGCACGGCGATCGAGGTGCCCGCGAGCACGATGAACGGCGTGAGCAAAATGGTGATCGACACCATCTTCATCTCGAACGATTCGATCTTCTTGCCCGCGTATTCGGGCGTGCGACCGATCATCAGCCCCGCGACGAACACCGCGAGCAACGCGAACACGAGCATGCCGTAGAGCCCCGACCCGACGCCGCCGAAGATCACTTCGCCAAGCTGGATGAGCAGCATCGGCACGAGCCCGCCGAGCGGCGTCAGCGAATCGTGCATGTTGTTGACGGCGCCGCATGAGGCCGCGGTCGTCGCCACCGTGAAAATGCCCGATTGCGCAATGCCGAAGCGCGTTTCCTTGCCTTCCATGTTGCCGCCCGATTGCAGCGCGGACGCGGTCGTATCGACATGCAGCGACGCATACACCGGATTGCCCGACTGTTCCGCCGCGATCTCGCTCCAGCAGGCGGCGGCGAACGCGATGGTCATGGCCGCGAGCACCGCATAGCCTTGCCGCTTGTCGCCGACCATGCGCCCGAAGACGACGCATAACGCCGCCGGAATGACGAGCATGGCGAGCATCTGCACGAAGTTTGCAAACGGCGTCGGGTTCTCGTACGGATGCGCGGAGTTCGCGTTGAAGAAGCCGCCACCGTTGGTGCCGAGCATCTTGATGGCTTCCTGCGACGCGACGGGGCCCATCGGCAGCGTTTGCTTGTCGTTCTCGAGCGTTTGCGTGACGGCCTTGCCTTGCGCGTCCGTCGACTGCGTCTGATACGTCGTGACTTGCAGCGTCGAGACGTCCCGATACGCCTTGAAGTTCTGGATCACGCCCTGACTCACGAGCAACACCGACACCACGACAGCAAGCGGCGCGAGCACGTACAACGTGGTGCGCGTGAGATCGACCCAGAAGTTGCCGATGGTCTGCACCGAATGCCGCTTGAAACCGCGAATCAGCGCGATGACGACAGCGATGCCCGTCGCCGCCGAAAGGAAGTTCTGCACGGTCAGGCCGAGCATTTGCGCGAGATAGCCGAGCGTGCTTTCACCGCCGTAGTCCTGCCAGTTCGTGTTGGTCACGAAGCTCACGGCGGTATTGAAGGCGGCGTCAGGCGTCATCGCGCCGAAGCCTTGCGGGTTGGCGGGCAGCAGATGCTGCACGCGCAGCAAGCCGTACAGCGCGAGCGTGCCGAGCGCGTTGAAGAGCAGCACGGCGAGCGCGTAGTGCTTCCACGACATTTCCGCTTCGGGGTCGACGCCGGCCATGCGATAGATGAATCGTTCGACGGGTCGTGTCTTTCTCACGATCACCGACGAGCCATCGAGCACGTTCGCGATGTATCGGCCGAGCGGGATGGCGAGCGCGATCAGCACGAGGATGAAGAGTGCTGTCTGCATCAGCGAATTGGCGTTCATTCGAGGTTCTCCGCGTCGAGAAGCGCATAAACGAGGTACGCGAAGAGCAGCAGCGTCGAGGCGGCGGCGAGCCACATCATCCAGGCGTTCATGCGCGGCCTCCCTGAACGCGGTTGCGCAGTAGCGCGCAGCCACGCGTGAGGGCCACGCACAGGGCCCAGAACAGGGCTATGCCGGCGAGGTAAAGCAGGTCCATTGAGACGTTCTCCCCTATCGGTTTTCGGATAGGGTGGAGATTAGGGGAGGACGCGTAAAGGGTTGGATAAGGTTGGAGGGGGCGGTGTAAAAATGGTGTAAAGAGGCGCTTCGACCGCAGCTTTGCGAAGCACGCGCCAGGTTGCCGAAGCCGATCCGCCATGACATGGCGGTATCATTCGGGATGGCTATTCGCACTTGAATTGCCTTGCGCACGAAGTCCGGCGCACTCGACCTCACCAGAACCAAAGATAATCGTCGTCCCCATGAAAATCGCCACCTGGAACGTCAACTCGCTCAAAGTCCGCCAGCAGCACGTCATCGACTGGCTGGCTTCCTCCAACGTCGACGTCCTGTGTCTTCAGGAACTCAAGCTCCCCGACGAAAAGTTTCCGCGCGCCGAACTCGCGGCCGTCGGTTTCAAAAGCTGGTTCGCGGGACAGAAGACCTATAACGGCGTCGGCATTCTGGTGCGCGACGGCATGGAAGTGGACGAGGTGAACGTCATTCGCAATATCCCCGGTTTCGAGGATTTGCAGCAGCGCGTGATCGCGGCGACGGTGGAAGGCGTGCGCATTGTGTCGGCGTATTTTCCGAACGGCCAGGCGCCCGGCACCGAGAAGTTCGCCTACAAGATGCGCTGGCTCGACGCGCTGCGTGAATGGCTGCGCGGTGAGATGGCGCATCATCCGAAGCTCGCGTTACTCGGCGACTACAACATCGCGCCAGACGACCGCGACGTGCACGACCCGAAAGCGTGGGAAGGACAGAATCTCGTATCGCCCGAGGAGCGCGCGCACTTCGTGCAACTCGTCGAACTCGGCCTGACCGATGCCTTCCGCAAGTTCGAGCAGCCCGAAAAGCTCTACACGTGGTGGGATTATCGAATGATGGCGTTCCGCCGGAACATGGGTCTGCGTATCGACCATATCTTGCTGTCGGCGGAACTCTCGGCGCTATGCACTTCATGCGAAGTCGATAAAGCGCCGCGCAAATGGGACCAGCCATCCGACCACGCGCCGGTGATCGCGACGCTCGGCTGACCCCATTTGTTCCAAATCACGCGTCCAAATGCAATTCCTGAATCTTGCGCGTGATGGTATTGCGGCCAATGCCCAGACGCTCGGCCGCTTCTACTTTCCGGCCGCGCGTGAAGTCGAGTGCTTCGCGAATCACGGCGGCCTCGAAACGGCGCGCGAGTTCGTCCATGACATCGGCCGAATTCTCACGCAAAAGGCGCGCGACTTCCGTGCGCAAGCCATTCTCCCAGACGCCAGCCGGCGTTCCGGCCAACGGCGCCGCGACGCCGTTGGTGACCGCGGGCCCCGCCGTCATCGCGCCATCGGGCAACACCGCAATGCTCTCCGCCGACGCATATTCCTGTCGCGGCGTGAGGTCGGGTGGCAAGTCCTTCTGCTCGATGACTTGCGCGGGCGCCATCACCGTCAGCCAGTTGCACAAGTTCTCCAACTGGCGCACGTTGCCCGGAAACGGCAGCGACGCCAGATAAGCAATCGCTTCATCCGAGACACGCTTGGGCTCGACGCCCAAATCACGCGCGCTCTTCTGCAGAAAATGCCGCGTGAGCAAGGGAATGTCTTCGCTGCGTTCACGCAACGCGGGCAAGCGCAGGCGAATCACGTTGAGCCGGTGATACAAGTCCTCGCGAAACAAACCCTGCCGCACGCGCGATTCGAGATTCTGATGCGTCGCCGCGATCACGCGCACGTTCGCCTTGAGCGGATTGTGTCCGCCCACGCGATAGAACTGCCCGTCGGAGAGCACGCGCAGCAAGCGGGTCTGCAAGTCGAACGGCATGTCGCCGATTTCATCGAGAAACAGCGTGCCGTTTTCCGCTTGCTCGAAACGCCCTTGCCGCATGGCCTGCGCGCCGGTGAACGCGCCGCGCTCGTGACCGAATAGTTCGGATTCCAACAGATCCTTCGGAATCGCCGCCGTATTCAGCGCGATGAACGGTCCGTTCGCGCGCGGGCTATGTCGGTGCAAGGCGCGCGCGACAAGCTCCTTTCCGGTGCCTGATTCGCCCGTGATGAGCACGGTCGCCGCCGAATGCGACAAGCGGCCGATGGCGCGAAACATGTCCTGCATGGCTGGCGCCTGGCCGAGCATCTCGGGCGTTTCCGTCACGCGCTCGTCGAAGGCGGACTCGCCGCGCATGGACTCGTCGACGGCGCGGCGGATCAGCTCGACGGCCTTGTCGACATCGAAAGGCTTCGCGAGATATTCGAACGCGCCGCCCTGGAATGCGGCCACCGCGCTATCCAGATCCGAGAACGCCGTCATGATGATGACTGGCAAGCCCGGCAAGCGGTCACGCACCGTTTGCAGCAATTCGAGGCCCGAGCCGCCTGGCATGCGGATGTCGGAGACGAGCACTTGCGGGCTGTCGTGCTCGAGCGCGGCGAGCGCATCGCGCACGCCGGAGAAACTGCGCGTCGTGAAGTTCTCACGTGCGAGTGCTTTCTCAAGCACCCATCGGATTGATTGGTCGTCGTCTACTATCCAGATCGGCTTCATATCGTTCGGCGAGAAGTCTTCGTGTGGTTCGGTGTGAGCCCGTCGAAACGGTCAGGCTTCAAGGCTTGGAGCGCAATCGCGTCGTAAATTGGCGGCCAGGAATGTGCGTCGTTTGGATTCAGGTCGATGATCCTCAGTTTCCGAATGGCAACAGCATGGCGAACTCGGTGCAACCGGGCTTGCTCTCCACTTCGATCAGCCCGTCGTGCTGATGCACGAACGACTGCGCGAGCGTAAGACCCAGACCGCTACCATCTTCCCGGCCCGACACGAGCGGAAAGAAAATCCGGTCGCGAATCTCACTAGGAATGCCGGGACCGTTGTCAGTGATATGCAAGTCCAATGCCAGTTTGTGCAGCTTTTTGCCAATGGTCACCTTGCGCGCAATGCGCGTACGCAGTTCGATCTTCGCGTCGCCTTGCGAGATGCGCTCTCTCAACGCTTCGGCCGCGTTGCGCACGATGTTGAGGAGCGCTTGTATCAGTTGTTCCTTGTCGCCGCGCAGGTCGGGCACGCTCACGTCGTAATCGCGTTCGATGGTGAGGCCGCGCGGAAACTCCGCGAGGATCACCGCGCGCACGCGCTCGCAGACTTCGTGGATGTTCACATCGCCCACGATATGCGGATGCCGGTGCGGTTCCAGCAAGCGATCGACGAGCGTCTGCAGCCGATCCGATTCCTTGATGATGACCTGCGTGTATTCGCGCAACTCGTCGCGTTCGCGCGCGCCGAGTTCGAACTCGAGCAGTTGCGCGGCCCCGCGAATGCCGCCGAGCGGGTTTTTGATCTCGTGCGCGAGGTTGCGGATGAGCTGCTTGTTTACCGCCGTGAGATCGTGAATGCGCTCTTCGCGGTCGGTGCGCAAATGCCGTTCGTTCTCGAAGAGTTCGAGCAGCACGTAATCGGTGGCGACTTCCAGATACGCGACGATCGCATGCACGTGAAACGCCTCGCGCCCGGGGCGTTCGAGCATGGCATCGAGCCGCGTCGCGTTGAAGCGGTTCTCCGCGATGGATGCGATGGTTGTCGCCAGTTCCTCGGAGTTGGCGAAGAGATTGGGCCAGTGCGTCTGCGTGAGTTGCTTGCGCGACATCTCCAGCATCGACTCCGCCGACGGGTTCGCGTACGCGATGCGCTGCGTGCGTTTGTCGAGCACGAGCACGACGGTCGGCAACGCTTCGAGTCCCGGCAGAAGACCGGTTCCCGCGAGTTGGGTGTCGTCGGAGAGTGCGTCGGCGTGCCCTTTGCGGGCCTTGATCAGATTCTTAAGCACCATCGAGCTTTAAAAAGGGTGGCCAATGAGGTCGCTCGTGAAACTCGATCTTCTTCTTTCTTTGTGACTGCATGTGACGCGCGTCAGCCACGCGGCGATTAAAAAAGGGACGGCGCGCCGTCCCTTTTTCGTGTTCGCCTAGGGCATGCGCCGCGCGCTTCATCGACCAGCCGTCTACGAAGCGCATCGACGTCATGCGTTGGCGGCGCTTACAGCGAGTAGTACATCTCGAACTCGACCGGATGCACCGACTGACGATAACGTTGCAGCTCGTTCGTCTTCAGTTCGATGTAGGCGTCGAGCATCGAATCCGTGAACACGCCGCCGCGCGTCAGGAACTCGCGATCCGCGTCGAGTGCGTCGAGTGCCTGATCGAGGCCGGCACACACGGTCGGGATCTTTGCATCTTCTTCCGGCGGCAGGTCGTACAGATTCTTGTCCGCGGCTTCGCCCGGATGAATCTTGTTCTGCACGCCGTCGAGACCCGCCATCATCAGCGCGGAGAAGCACAGGTACGGATTCGCGAGCGGATCCGGGAAGCGCGTTTCGATACGGCGGCCCTTCGGGTTGCTCACGTGCGGAATGCGGATGGATGCCGAACGGTTGCGAGCCGAGTAAGCCAGCTTCACAGGCGCTTCGAAGTGCGGCACGAGACGCTTGTACGAGTTCGTACCCGGATTCGTGATCGCGTTCAGCGCGCGTGCATGCTTGATGATGCCGCCGATGTAGAACAGCGCGAATTCCGACAGCCCCGCGTAGCCATTGCCCGCGAACAGGTTCTGACCGTCCTTCCAGATCGACTGGTGAACGTGCATGCCCGAACCGTTGTCGCCGACGATAGGCTTCGGCATGAACGTCGCCGTCTTGCCGTACGTATGCGCCACGTTGTGGATGATGTACTTCATCTGCTGCAGCCAGTCCGCGCGCTGAACCAGCGTCGAGAACTTGGTGCCGATTTCGTTTTGGCCCTGGCCCGCCACTTCGTGGTGGTGAACTTCGACCGGAATGCCGATCTGTTCGAGCAACAGGCACATTTCAGAACGCATGTCCTGGAACGTGTCGACCGGCGCGACCGGGAAATAGCCGCCCTTCGTGCCCGGACGGTGGCCGGTGTTGCCGCCTTCGAATTCCTTCGCCGACGACCACGGCGCTTCTTCCGAGCCGATCTTGACGAACGTGCCCGACTGATCCGTGTTCCATTGCACCGAGTCGAAAATGAAGAATTCCGGCTCCGGACCGAAGAACGCGGTGTCGCCGAGACCCGAGCTCTTCAGATATGCCTCAGCGCGCTTCGACAGCGAACGCGGGTCGCGCTCGTAGCCCTTGCCGTCGGCCGGCTCGACCACGTCGCAGGTCAGAACCAGCGTGGACTCTTCGTAGAACGGGTCGATGAACGCGGTATCCGCATCGGGGATGAGCAACATGTCCGATGCTTCGATGCCCTTCCAGCCGGCGATGGACGAACCGTCGAAAGCGTGGCCGCTTTCAAATTTGTCTTCGTCGAATGCCGAGACCGGCACGGAAACGTGTTGTTCTTTGCCGCGCGTGTCGGTGAAGCGGAAATCGACAAACTTGACGTCTTCGTCCTTGACGAGCTGAATGACGTCGGCCACGGATTTACTCATTACCTATCTCCTGATTAACAAAAGTCGGCGAAAACCTTTCGCCGCCCCGACCGAATCCTGTACCGCTGAAACAATCGTGGTTTGAAAAGCAGCTTCCATGCCAAGCGCACCAATCTTGCGCTAAGCATTTGAAGCGGCGCGCGTTTTTTGTGAAACGATGATGCTTTATCGAGCCGGCCGCTTGGTCGTAAGCCGACCGTTCGCACTAATTCGGTGCGCGACCATTCGGATCATCCACGGCGCGCCCGATTTTCGTGCATTCGTCTTATCTTGCACCAATTTGACGCAGTAAGGTTGTCGGGCTTCCAGCCCTCGGCACCGCTCAGAGTCTGGCACGCTAAAATGAATTTTTGCGCTTTACCGGAGACTACGCGCCATGAGCACGCCCGAACAACTTTATGGCCAGGCCGCGAGCCGAGCCACGGAAAACAAGCTGACCTACGCGGGCGCCTTCCTTCCCGCCGAAGCCTTCGAACTGCTGCAACTCGACCCGCGTACGCGTCTCGTCGATGTCCGCACACGCGCCGAACTCGACTGGGTCGGACGTCCCGCCGTCGATGGCGCGCAGTACGCGCATGTCGAATGGATTCGTTATCCCGGCTCGGTGCCGAACGGCGAGTTTATCGAACAATTGCGGCAGGTCGCCACTCCGGATACGCCGGTGCTCTTTCTGTGCCGCAGCGCCGCGCGCTCCAAGCTTGCCGCGGTCGCCGCGCAGAAGGAAGGGTTCATGAAAGCGTATGACCTGCTCGAAGGTTTCGAGGGAGACAAAGACGGGCAAGGGCATCGGAAGACGGTGTCGGGATGGTGCTTTCGTGGCTTGCCTTGGATGGGCGCATAAGCGTCGCCGTTCGTTCACTCGCCTGCGTCGAGCAACGCCCGCACGCGCGCCACGCGTAATTCGTCGACCGGCTCCGAGCCTTTTCCATGCACGCGCACGCCAGAGCCGAAATGCACGGCCTTCACGCCTGTCGCGGCGGCGAACGGCGCGACCGCATCCACGGTAAAACCAGCGCCCGCGAGCACCGTGCAATGCGTTCCCGCCGCTTGCGCGACGAGCGCCTTGATAACCGGTCCGGCTTCCAGCACGGATGGCTTGCCGCCCGATGTCAGCACGTTCGTGACGGCGTCGAAGCGCAAAAGCGTCTCGAACGCAGCGGGCAAGTCGCGGGCTTCGTCGATCGCGCGATGGAAGGTGAGCGGCAAACCGTCGGCGGCATCGATCACGCGCTCTAGCGCTTCGGTGTCGACATCGCCATGTGCGTTCAACATGCCGACGACGATCGCGTTGGCGCCCGTCTTCGCGATTGCGCGGACGTCGCGTTCGATGACCGCGAAATCGTCAGCATCGTAGACGAAAGAACGGCTGTGCGGCCGCACGATGACGTTCACCGGAATGCGCACCGCCTCCACCACCGACTCGATCAGGCCGATGCTCGGCGTCAACCCGCCCTCGCCGATCGCCGTGATCAGTTCAAGCCGATTGGCGCCGCCACGCTCGGCGGCGCGCGCGTCGGAAACGGTCGTCGCGATGACTTCGAGCAGGATCACGCCGCGTCCTCCGGCGGCGCTTCGACCACTTCGCCGCCCAGGGCGAGCACGCCCTCGCGCAACACTTCGAACGCGGCGTTGGCCTGATCCGGCTCGCCCTTCACGCCGAGGTCGATATGCGAACGCGCATAGAGCGCGCCGCGCGCGGCATCGCCCACGCTCGGCAGACTGAAGGCGCGCACGCCGTCGAAATCGCGCTCGATGGTCACCATGAGCGGCGTGATGCGCGACTCCGGCAGCCCGAACACGAGCAACGAGCGCTCGATATAAGGCGTCGCGTGATGCAGATGCGCGTACTTGGTATCGAGCACCCATTCGATCATTGGCCACGCCATGACGGGAAAGCCCGGCACGAAATGATGATCGCCGACGGAAAAGCCCGGAATCTTGTTGTAGCTGTTCGGAATGATCGCCGCGCCCTGCGGAAACGTCCCCATGTTCAGCCGATGCAGATTCTCCGGCGAATCGAGGTCATACGGTTTGTCGCCGGCCGTCTCGCGGATGCGCTCCCGGATCAGTTCCGCCGCTTCCGGTTGCAGTTCGAGCGGCCGGCCGAGCGCCTTGGCCGCGCATTGACGCGTGTGATCGTCGGGTGTCGCGCCGATGCCGCCGGTCGAAAACACGATATCGCTCGAAGCAAAGGTGCGCGCGAGCGTCGCGGTGATACGCGCGGGATCGTCGCCGACGTATTCGGCCCAATCGAGCGAGAGCCCGCGCGCGCTCAGCAATTCGATGATTTTCGGCAGATGCTTGTCCGTGCGCCGGCCTGAAAGAATCTCGTCGCCGATGATGATGACGCCAATGCCCATGAATGCTCCTTCTCAGAATGGAACGGTGGTGGCCGGCACTTGAGGCGCCGCATTCGCCCGTAGTCGTTCGAGCGCGTGCAGGCAGTAATGCGCGAACCAGAGCGCCGAAAACACCAGAATGAATGCGTATGCCCAGATGGTCGCCGCCGCGACCACGGGAAAGAGTGGCAAGAGCCATACCGACCAGGCCCACAACATGGTCGGCACCGAACCGAGCAGGCCGCTCACGATGCCAATGACAAGCAGCGGCCAGCGCGCATCACGCACGATCACACGGCGTTCCTCGGCGCTCGCGTGCACGGCGAGCGCATCGTAAGTCATCACGCGATAGGTGAGCCAGCCCCACAAGAGCGGCGGAATCAGCGCGAAAAACGGTGGAATGAGCCACAGCGGCAACGTGACGACGAGCGCGATCAGGCAAACGAGCGTGGTGATGACCGAGTGCCCGAGACTGCCAGACCACGAGCCGCCGTGACGCTCTTCGAGCAGCGCGTAATGACCGCCCGGCCGGCGCGTGAGCAGCTTGATGACGCCTGGCATGGAGAGCGTGGCGATCAGCAGCAACACGGTCACGAAGATCAGCGGAATCGCCATGATGACGACGAAAAACGGCGCGATCACCGCATGCAGCGAGGAGAAGCCGACGGCATCGAACAGGCGGTACATCGCGGCGGTGAGCGCCCAGCCGTCGAGCCAACCGGTTGCCGCGCCTGTCAGCGTCTGCCAGAAGAACCAGAGCACCGCGCCCCAGCTCAGCGTGGCGACCGCAAATGGCATGAAAGTCAGCCAGAGCATGCGTGGGTGAAAGGCATGCGCAATGGCGCGCACGAACGAACGCAGCAAGTCATTCATGCGTGATTCGACGAAGAGGGAGTGGAAACGACAGCATAAACCAGCGCACCGAACGGGCGCTGGTGATGGAGACTCAGACAGCCGCCGAGCTTTTGTCGGAAGCCGAATTCGCGCGACGCGAAGACAAACGCGCGCCGATCCGCTTGAACGCGAGCCAGTGCTGTTCGACGAAGCCGTCGCCGTAACGCACGGGCGCGACGCCCGGCGCGCCGAGTTGATCGCGAATACCGGTTGGCTCCACGGTGCGGTCGAACGAAGCCGAGCGAAAGAGAATGTCCCAGAACGCGAACAGCACGCCGAAGTTGCAGCCGTACGCCGTGCCTTCGTGGCCGAAGCCGATTGCATGATGACGACGATGAAACGCCGGGCTCACGAAGAGCCGGTCGCCCAGCCAGCCATAATGCAGGCGAATATTGGCGTGCTGCACGCTTTGCATGAGGTTCGTAATGGCGACCAGCACGACAAACTGCGACGGCTCCACGCCGATCACGAGCGCGACAGTGGCGAAGAACCCCGCCTGCAGGATGTCGTCGAGCAGATGGTTACGGTCGTCCGACCAAAGCGACATTTGCTGCTGGCTGTGATGCACCGCGTGCAGTTCCCACCAGATGCCGATGCGATGCTCCAGCCGGTGATACCAATAACCGGCGAAATCCAGCAGCACCAGATAAATCACGAACGTGACCATGGGTTGCGTGGTCACGCCCGGCCAGAGATTGTCGATTTCCAGATTCGGGATGTCATGCAGGCGCAGCCAGCTTTGCAGCGAATCGAAAACCGGCTGGAACGTGAAGAAGAAAAAGAGGTTCAGAATGCCGAGCTTGACAATCCACGTATAAAGCACGTCGATACGCACGCCCTTGCGATCCTGCCATTCCTCGGCCGGGCGCAGCGCTTCGAGCGGGCGCAGCACGGCGTACATCGCGAGCACTTCCAGCACGCCGACGATCACCCAGTAAAGAGCGTCGTAGGTGTCTTCGTCATAGTCCATGAGGCCGACCTTGAACAGAAACGGCTGGACCACGTCCACGTAGAGCATGGTCTGCAGGGCGGAGACGAAGCTGTCGAGCGACGAAAGAATGGAATGAAACATGATGCTCCGTGTGACTCAATACGGCCTGACTCAATCGTAATACAGGGCGCCCGCAAGCGCCCTTTTCCTACTGCTTTCGCGGGCAGCCTCAGGCGCCGTTAGGCGAGGTCACCGGCGCGCGATTGAAGAAGTAGATTCCGTGCGGCGAACGGCCAACCTTGATGGTTTGGATCAGCTTACGATCCGCAAGGTCGATCACGCCGACATGCTTCGCGAAACGGAACGTTACCCAGAGATACTTCTTGTCGGCGGAAAGTTCCATGTCATCCGGTCCCGGCAAGAGGCCCGTGATGTCGCCGACGTTCGTGAGCGTGTCTTCGTCGATGATGCTGATGGTGTTCGCCACCCGGTTCGACACGGCCACATGCTTGCCGTCCACGAGCGAGCGGAAGTTATGCGCGCCCTTGCCGGTCGTGATGGTCTTGACGATCTTCTGATTGCGCCAGTCCACCACGGCGACGTAATCCGCGCCCGTCATGCCGACGAGCAAATACTTGTCGCCCGGCGTGAACCATACGCCCGCGGGCGTCGGGCCGACTTTCATCTTCCACTTGACCGTCTGCGTCGCCAGGTCGATCGCGGCGATTTCGTTTGACACCTGCAGCGAGATGAACGCGGTCGTGCTGTCGTTCGAAAACGCGATGTGGCTCGGCATGGTGGCGAGCGGCAAGCGCTTGGCCACGGTCAGATTCTTGCCGTCGAAATGATAGATATCGAGGCGGTCGAGTCGCAGACCCGTCGACACGAACCACTTGCGATCCGGCGAAAAGCCGATTTGATACGGGTCTTCGATATCCTGCACCCAGCGCTGCACGGCGCCGGTTTTCGGATCGACGAACATGAGATTGTTCGATACCGAATTCGCAACGATCAGCGACGACGCGTCCGGCGTGGGCATCAAGTGATGCGGTTCCTTGCCCGTGGGCACGGTGCCGACGACCTGGCGCGTGTTTTCGTCGATAAGACTCAGCGTGGCTTCCGCCGAGTTCAGGACGATGACGTTATTGGCAAATGCCGCGGTGGCGATGAAGGCCGCGCCGATAGCGAGCGCGGCGCGTGAGGCAACCGCCCGAAAGCGGCCAGACAGAAAAGATGAGCGCATGAAAAAGTAGACGTCCGAAGGCAGGCGTCATTGTAGAACGTTTGCGCTTGTCGTCGCGTTGACGAAACGCCTGTTTTTGCGCAATTTCGTTTAACGGCGCAAGAAATGCCGTTTTTTTGGCGAAAAAATCGGCATTGCGCTGCTTCGTCTTTTAGCGCTGCATCGCTTCCCAGACTTTATGCAGGCGCTTCACGGAAATGGGCATGGGTGTGCGCAGTTCCTGCGCGAACAGGGACACGCGCAGTTCCTCCAGCAGCCAGCGGTATTCCGAGAGCCGCGCGTCCGCCACGCCGCCGCGTTGCGCGAGCGCGCGCTGATATTGCTGCACGAGCGGATGCAGATCCGTGGAAATACGCGCATCGCGAGCCGGATCGGCCTTCAGCTTGTCGATTCGCAGCCCGATGCCCTTCAAATAACGCGGAAAATGCGCGAGTTGCGCGTAAGGCGTGTCGATCACAAAGCGCTTGCCGATGAGCGCGTTCAACTGCGACTGGATATCGGCGTAAGCCTGCGCGAACGGCTTCGCCTGCGCGAGCTTCCTTAGAAGCGCCGCGTATTCGCCGAGGATCGCGCCGACCAGCCGCGCGATCTCCTGCGCGAGCAGCGTGAGCCGGCCTTTCGCGGCATCGCGGCGAGCGTGGAAGCTCACGTCGTCGTCGGGTAGCGGGTCTTGCAAACATGCGCGGTCCAGCGCCGTATCGACGATCTGATCGCGCAACTCGTCGGCGGTGCCGAGCGCCATGAACTGCATCGACATTTCGCGCAGCCCCGGCAGATTCTTTTCCAGATAGCGGATCGGCTCGCGCAATTGCAGCCAGAAGAGCCGCCGCAAGCCCGCGCGATGAATCCGCGCCGCCTCCTCCGGCGAATCGAACACTTCGACGTCGCAATGCGCGCCGCGATCGACGAGCGCCGGATAGCCGAACAGCGTCTGCCCGCGACGTCGAATTTCCAGCAGCTCGGGTAGCTTGCCGAAATTCCACGTCGTGAGGTTTTCATAGAGCGCGGTGCCGGTGGACGCGCTCGCGGCCTGCGTCTGCGGCGCGTTCGGCGAATCGGCGGAAAGTGCATCGAAAGCCGCGCTTGCCGTCAGCTTCTGGAAATGCTGCTGCGCCTGACCGCCGAGTTCCGCGCGCAATTGCGCGAGATTGCGGCCCATCGCGAGCTGGCGGCCGTGCTCGTCGATCACCTTGAAGTTCATGAAGAGATGCGCGGGCAGCGTTTCGAGCTTGAAATCCGCGCTCTTCACGGCGACTTGCGTCTGCTCCCGAATATCGGCGATGAGCGCGTCGACCAAGGCGCCCGCGCCGAACCTCGGCCCCGCGTTGCGCTCGGCAAAGCCCGCCGCGTAATCCGGCAAGGGCACGACATGCCGGCGCAGCTTTTGCGGCAGCGACTTCAGGAGCAGTTGCGTCTTTTCCTTGAGCATGCCGGGCACGAGCCATTCGACGCGGCGCGCATCGATCTGATTCAGGCCATAAAGCGGCACCGTGAGCGTCACGCCGTCGCGCGGCGCGCCCGGCTCGAAGTGATACGCGAGCGTCATTTCGATGCCCGACATCGTCATGCGCTTCGGGAACAGGTCGGTGGTGACGCCGGCGGCCTCGTGACGCATCAGGTCGTCGCGCGAAAGGAACAGCAGTTGTTTGCCGCCCTCCTTGCGCTGCTCGTCGCGATACCAGCGTTCGAACGCCGCGCCGGTCCAGATGCCTTCGGGCACGAGCGAATCGTAGAAGCCGTGGATGAGTTCGTCGTCCACGAGCACGTCCTGACGGCGCGACTTGTGTTCCAGTTGCTCGATGTCCGCGACCAGCTTGCGGTTGTGCGCAAAGAACGGCAGACGCGTGTCGAACTCGCCTTCTACCAGCGCGCCGCGAATGAACAACTCGCGCGCGTACTTCGGGTCCTGCTGGCCGTAACTCACGCGCCGCCGCCCGTAGACCGTGAGACCGTAGAGCGTCGCGCGTTCATACGCGACCACTTGCGCGGCCTTTTTCTCCCAATGCGCCTCGGAAAGCGACTTGCGCAACAGATGCGGCCCGACCGTTTCCAGCCATTCCGGCTCGATCTTCGCGATGGTCCGCGCGTACAGCCGGCTCGTCTCGACGAGTTCGCCCGCCATCACCCAGCGGCCCGCTTTCTTCAGCAGCGCGGAACCCGGCCACAAGTGGAACTTGATGCCGCGTGCGCCGAGATAATGCGGCTCGTCGTCGGCCTTCATGCCGATGTTGCCGAGCAGCCCCGTGAGAAGCGAAAGATGCACTTGCTCGAACGTCGCGTCGGATTCGTTCAGACGCCAGCCATGTTCGCGCACGACCGTGAGAAGTTGCGAATGCACGTCGCGCCATTCGCGCAATCTCAGATGCGAGAGAAAGTTGGCGCGGCACGCATCGGTCAACTGTCGATTCGACTTCTTGTGCGCAATGGCTTCGTCGAACCACTTCCAGATGCGCGTCCATTGCAGGAACTCGGAGCGCTCGTCGACGAACTGCCGATGCGCCTGATCCGCCTGCTCCTGCGCTTCGATCGGACGATCGCGCGGGTCCTGCACCGACAACGCCGACGCGATGATCAGCACTTCCGTCAACGCGTGATGATCGCGGGCGGCGAGAATCATGCGGCCCACGCGCGGATCGAGCGGCAGCCGCGCGAGTTCGCGGCCGAGCGGCGTGAGCGCGTTGTCGTCGTCGACGGCGCCGAGTTCGTTCAGCAACTGGTAACCGTCGGCGATCGCGCGTCCCGGCGGCGGCTCGATGAACGGAAAGGTTTCGATCGCCGTCAGATGCAGCGACTTCATGCGCAGGATCACCGCCGCGAGCGACGAGCGCAGGATCTCGGGATCGGTGAAGCGCACGCGCGACTGAAAGTCGGCTTCGTCGTAGAGACGAATGCAGACGCCGTCCGCGACGCGCCCGCACCGGCCCGCGCGCTGATTGGCGGCGGCCTGCGAGATCGACTCGATCTGCAACTGCTCGACCTTGTTGCGATACGAATAGCGCTTCACGCGCGCCATGCCGGTATCGACGACATAGCGAATACCCGGCACCGTCAGCGACGTTTCCGCGACGTTGGTCGCGAGCACGATACGCCGCGCGTTCGACGCCTTGAACACGCGCTCCTGTTCGGCAGCGGAAAGGCGCGCGAACAGCGGCAGGATTTCCGTATGCGGCGGATGGTGCTTACGCAGCGCCTCGGCGGCATCGCGAATTTCGCGCTCGCCGGGCAGGAACACGAGCACGTCGCCGGGACCGACGCGGCAGAGTTCATCGACGGCATCGACGATGGCTTCCATCAAATCGCGGTCCGCCTTGCGGTCGTTGCGCTTTTGCAGCGTGCCTTGCGCCGATTTGACGGCGGCGCTGTCTTCCTCCACCGGCCGGTAGCGCACCTCGACCGGATATAGCCGCCCGCTGACCTCGATCACGGGCGCGGGCTTTTCGTCGCTGCCGAAGTGGCGCGCGAAGCGTTGCGCGTCGATGGTCGCGGACGTGACGATCAGCTTGAGGTCCGGGCGCTTCGGCAGGATTTCCTTGAGATAGCCGAGCAGGAAGTCGATGTTCAGGCTGCGTTCGTGCGCCTCGTCGATGATGATCGTGTCGTACGCGCTCAGCAGCGGGTCGGTTTGCGTTTCCGCGAGCAGGATGCCGTCGGTCATGAGCTTGACCGATGCGCCCGGCGCGAGGTTGTCGGTGAAGCGCACCTTGTAGCCGACCACTTCGCCGAAAGGCGTTGCGAGTTCCTCGGCGATACGTCGCCCCGTCGCCGATGCCGCGATCCGGCGCGGCTGCGTATGACCGATGAGACCGCTGCCGCCCGCGCCGAGACCGCGTCCGAGCGCGAGGCAGATCTTGGGGAGCTGCGTGGTTTTGCCGGAGCCGGTTTCGCCGCTCACGATCACGACCTGATTCCCTTCGATCGCGCGCGCGATCTCCTCGCGACGGGCGGAGACGGGAAGCGCCTCGGGAAAGGTGATCGGCGGGATGGGGTTGGGGGTGACGGCGCGCGCCTCGCGGCGCGGTGGGCGTTCGTTGTGTTGCCTCGCGTGCTGAACTGCGGAGACTTCGCCTTGTTGCTTGGCGCGTGGTTCGCTGGCTCGCGCCGCGCGCGCCTCACGTGGTGAACGCTCGTCGCTTCCGTGGCGAACCTGCCCGGCTTGCGCGTTGCGCGCACTCGAGTGCGTTTGCGCTGCGGCCTGCTCTCGATGGGATCGGTCGTCCGGTCGTGCGCTTCGATCGACTTGCCGCGCCTCGGCCTTGTGCCGTTCGTCGCGCGCGCTGTGTTCGGCACGCGTAGTCTCCGCGCGAGAATCGTTTTTTGAAGGTCGGGTGCCTTGTGCCTCGACCGGCCGCGCGGTTGACGCAGAAGTCGTTTGGCGCGCCTGCGTGCTGCGCTGTTCGCCGCGAGCATCGTGCGAACTACTTGCATCGCGCGAAGAGGAAGGTTTGGCGATATCGCGTGCGCTTGCCGGGCGCGCGAGCGACGTGTTCCGATCAGCCGGTGCATCCAGCTTTCGCGTCGACGGTTCCTGCGGCGCTTTGCGCTCCACGCGACTTTGCGGTGCGACTCCTCGCGACTCCTGCGTGACCGGAGACTGCGGCTTCGGCTTCTGCGACTTGGCGGCAGCCCCTCCGGCCGCTTGCTGCGCGCCGCGCCGAGGCTGCGAAGCCACCGGCGTCGGCGACTTCGCACTCTGCCCCTGCGGACCCGAAGTCCCAACCGCGCCCTCAACCGCACCGCCGCCCGCAAATCGCCGCGCGGCGAGTTCCTTCTTGCTGAGACCGGCAGCCTCGTCCTCGCCTGTCTGCGCGTCGCGCAGCAAGCTTTCGCGCAGTTTCTTCAACTGCTCCTGGGTATCGAGCGACTTGTCGGCGGATGGCGGCTTGCCGCCTTGGGTGGGGCGTCTGGAAACATTCGGCATAGCATCGCATTATAATCCCGGCATGAATTCCCCTACCGACCTCGCCATCCCGTCGCAGCCGGCCGCAGTCGAAGCCGAAGCGCCGAATCCCCACGCCCAGTTCGTCGACTGGATGCGTTCCGTTGCGCCCTATATTCACGCGTTCCGAAACAAAACCTTCGTGGTCGCGTTTGGCGGGGAACTGGTGCAGGAAGGCCGCCTGAATGCGCTCGTCCAGGACGTCGGACTGTTGCACGCCATGGGCATCCACGTCGTATTGGTGCACGGCTCGCGTCCGCAACTCGACGAGCAACTGAGTCTGCACGGCGTCGAATCGTCGTTCTCGCACGGGCTGCGCATTACCGACGCGCGCGCGCTCGAATCCGCGAAGGAAGCCGCTGGCGAAGTGCGCCTCGATATCGAAGCCGCCATCAGCCAGGGCTTGCCGAACACGCCGATGGCTCACGCTCACATCAGCGTGGTGTCGGGCAACTTCGTGACGGCGCGGCCGGTCGGCATTCTGGATGGCGTCGACTTCCAGCACACGGGCGTCGTGCGCAAGATCGACGGCGATTCCATCCGCCAGTCGCTTGCGAGCAACAAGCTCGTGCTCTTGTCGTCGCTCGGTTTTTCGCCAACTGGCGAAGCGTTCAATCTGTCGATGGAAGACGTCGCGTCCGCCGCGGCCATCGCCTTGCGCGCCGACAAGATCATCTTCGTGACCGAGATTCCCGGCCTCGAAGATCAGGAAAACGAACTCGTGCGGGAAATGTCGCTCGACGACGCTTACCGGCTTCACGAAAGCGGCGAGCTTCAGGGCGATACCGCGTTTTATCTCAAGCACGCCATTCGCGCCTGCCGCGGCGGCGTGGCGCGCGCGCACATCATTCCGTACAAGCTCGACGGCAGCGTGCTGCTCGAACTCTTCCTGCACGACGGCGTCGGCACGATGATCTCCTACGAGAATCTCGAAAGTCTGCGCGAAGCGACGCCGGACGACGTCGGCGGCATTCTCACGCTGATCGAGCCGCTCGAATCCGACGGCACGCTCGTGCGGCGCGGACGGCATCAGATCGAACGCGACATCGACCACTTCTCGGTCATCGAGCACGATGGCGTGCTCTTCGGCTGCGCGGCGCTTTATCCGTACACGCAGGAGCGCATCGGCGAGATGGCGTGTCTGACCGTCGCGCCCGAGGCGCAAGGTTCCGGCGATGGCGAGCGCCTGCTCAAGCGCATCGAGCAACGCGCGCGCGCTCGCGGTCTCACGCGCATTTTCGTGCTGACGACGCGCACCGAACACTGGTTCCTCAAGCGCGGTTTCGTGAAGGTCACGGTGGACGACCTGCCGGAAGACCGCCGGCGACTCTACAACTGGCAGCGCAAATCGCTCGTCCTGATGAAACAGCTTTGATCCGACATTGCACGCGCCGTGCGCACGAACGCACGCGCTCCGCTACTCAATAGGAGAAACAGACGATGGCCCGAATGATCCAATGTGCAAAGCTCGGCAAGGAAGCCGAAGGACTCGACTTTCCGCCGCTGCCGGGCGAACTCGGCAAGCGCATCTATGAAACGGTGTCGAAGGAAGCGTGGCAGGGCTGGCTCAAGCAGCAAACCATGCTGATCAACGAAAACCGGCTCAATATGGCCGACCCGCGCGCGCGCCAGTACTTGCTCAAGCAAACGGAGAAGTACTTCTTCGGCGAAGGCGCCGACACCGCGACGGGATATGTGCCGCCGCAAAGCTGAACTTAAGCTTAATTGGCTCTCGAAGAAACCGGTCCGAGTGGCCGGTTTTTTGTTGCGCGCTCGTCCTTTTCAACAAGCGCATAAGGACAAATTCGACTAAGCGTAATCCTAAGCCCAGCAAGGGATTGCGCGTTTTCAAGCGAGCGCCCGGACAGGCTGGTTTGCGCTTCGTCTGTCATCGTGTTATCATCTTGCTCGTTATCAACAGCAATTCACCATCATTCGCGCGGTCAGTTCGAGCTTAAAACCTGAATCCGAACGCGGCAGTGACAGTTTCATACAAAGAGGCTTGTCGGTTTTCGAGCGATATCAAAACATCGCGCCGGCCTTTTTCGTTTCAAGCCTTGGTTTTCGCCGACGTCGCGGCCCACCCGCGGCAACTCACTGAGTTCGCCGTCCGCACGTCAAATTCGTTTGCTCTTACCCGAGTGCAATTTCGCGACTTCTTCCGCGAGGCACCGGCACCGCATTTGCTACGCACGTTTCAGCGCTGACTTCATTCAGGGCTGCGCGGAGCCGTCGATTTCGGCCATTGGCTGAAAGCACGCATGCGGCGCCGTCGCGAAACTGCACTATTCCGGCCGATATCGGCAGTAGTCGCCGCCCTCGGAGCGGCGCACCCGGCGCTGGCATCGCGCGCGGGGTTGAACACGGAGTCTCTCGCACTATGAATGCTTCACATGACGGCCTCTGGCGCAAACGAGGCGCATCGAACCAGGCGTCCGATATGACGCTCGACGACATCACCATCGTCGATCAATCGCTTCTCAAGCGCGCGGTCGGCGCCATGGCTATCGGTAACGCGATGGAATGGTTCGACTTCGGCGTGTACAGCTACATTGCCGTGACGCTCGGCAAGGTCTTCTTTCCGTCGAGCAGTCCGGCCGCGCAGTTGCTGGCCACCTTCGGCACGTTCGCGGCCGCGTTTCTCGTGCGCCCGATCGGCGGCATGGTGTTCGGTCCGCTCGGCGACCGCATCGGCCGCAAGCGCGTGCTCGCGATGACCATGATCATGATGGCCGTCGGCACCTTCTGTATCGGTCTCATTCCGAGCTACGCGACCATCGGCGTGATGGCGCCGGTGCTGCTGCTCGCCGCGCGTTTGTTGCAAGGCTTTTCGACGGGCGGGGAATACGGCGGCGCGGCGACGTTCATCGCCGAATTCTCGCCGGACAAGAAGCGCGGCTTCATGTCGAGCTTCCTGGAACTCGGCACGCTCGTGGGCTATGTGCTCGGCGCAGGCGTGGTCGCGGTGTTGACTGCCGCGTTGTCCGAACAGGCGCTCCTCAGCTGGGGCTGGCGCATTCCGTTCATGATCGCGGGTCCGCTCGGGCTGATCGGCTTGTATATCCGGATGAAGCTCGAAGAGACGCCCGCGTTCCAGCGCGAGGCGGAAAAGGCCGAAGCCGTGTCGCACGAAACGACCAAGCAGCAGTTTCGCGAAACGCTCGTGCAGCAATGGAAGCCGCTCTTGCAGTGCGTGGGCCTCGTGCTCATTTTCAACGTGACCGACTACATGGCGCTGTCGTATCTGCCGAGCTATCTCTCGGCGACACTCAAGTTCAACGAGACGCATGGCCTTTTCATCGTGCTCGTTGTGATGGTGCTGATGATGCCGCTCACGCTGTTCGCGGGCCGTCTGTCGGATACGATCGGCCGCAAACCGGTGATGCTCGCGGGTTGCGTCGGCTTGTTGCTGCTGTCGATCCCGGCGCTCTCGCTGATCCGCCTCGGCACCGTGCCTTCGATCTTCGCGGGCATGATGATTCTCGGTGCGCTTCTGTCGTGTTTCACGGGCGTGATGCCGTCGTCGCTGCCGGCGCTGTTCCCGACGAAGATTCGTTATGGCGCGCTCGCCATCGGCTTCAACGTGTCGGTGTCGCTGTTCGGCGGCACGACGCCGCTCGTGACGGCGTGGCTCGTCGACAAGACCGGCAATCTGATGATGCCCGCGTACTATTTGATGGGCGCGTCGATCATCGGCATCGTTTCGGTGCTCGCGCTGCGCGAGACGGCCAAAAAGCCGCTGAAGGGCTCGCCGCCCGCGGTGGCATCGCATTCGGAAGCGCATGCGATTCTGCGCGGTCATCGCGAGGCAGCAGAGATGGATGGCTCGTTTCCCGAGAATACCGTTCGGGCTTGAGCATCGAGGTTGAGTCGTTAGAACAAAAGCCGGCGCTTGCAGAAGCGCCGGCTTTTTTTATTCGATGAGCGTAACGATGCGCGCCTTTATGTCCGTGTCCTCAGAGTCACTCGTCTCGCCGATTTCGAGCAGACCGACCGTGATCGGCAACTTGAACCTGCGCGGCCCCGCGCTACCCGGATTCACGAACAGCACGCCATTGCGCTTCTCGACGAGCGGCTTGTGCGAATGCCCGGTCACGACGACATGGACGCCATCGAGTGCTTTCGGCACATCGGCGATATCGTGCACGACATGGATTGTCGCGCCCGCCAAGTCGATGCGCGCGTGCTCGGGCAACATCGCGACATCGTCGCCGATATCGTTATTGCCGCGCACGACGGTCAGCGCAGCCAGTTGCGCCAGCGTATCGAGCACTTCGCGCTTGCAGATGTCGCCGGCGTGGATGATGTGTGCAGAGCCGCGCAGGGCCTCGAGCGCTTCGGGGCGAACGAGATTGTGCGTGTCGGAGATGAGGCCGATGAGGGTCATGTTTTCTCGTCGATATGCGCTCGGAGCGCGGGCCATTCACTTGCTGTCGTCGCGCCGTTTTGGCGCGCTGCATGGCAGTGGTAGAATTCGCGTCCGCCCTCTGCCGGGGTGATGAAATTGGTAAACATAGCGGACTTAAAATCCGCCGCCTAACGGCTTGCCGGTTCAAGTCCGGTCCCCGGTACCACTCGCCCATGGTTTCACGCTGAATCGACAGCATAAAGCCAGTCGTCTTTTATCGCGGCGCGCGCTGTTTCCGTTCAGACTTGAACGACCACGAACACAATTGAAACCACCACGCGGGTGACAGCGCTGCGTGCCGAGACCGCGCCCCGCTGCGGGATCTATCCCGTTGCGCTTTCCTTCGCCTGCCTGCTGCATCGATATCGCGGATCACACCGCATTCAACAAGCGTTCTGCATCCCTCACTGCATCGAACAAGGCTTCGATCGGCGTTTCGCGGTCGAGCAGGCAGAGATGCTCGATATCGAACGGCAACGCATCCACACCGATAAACCTCACGGTGCCTCCAAAACATTCACGTCCTCTTCCCCGGCGAACCGAGGCGATATAGTTCGGCGTGACGTAAAGCGCAACGGGCGTCATAGCAATCTCCGCAAACTGGCTTGAGCCGATCGGCGCAGGACCGAGCGGTAAGGCCAAGTCTAGCGGCCGACAATTCGCGCGCGCACCCTCGCCTCGCGGGGATGACATCCCTCCCTGCGCCGCCACCCGCCGTTACAACCCGTGCGCCAATACGCGCGCGATGTAGTGGCGCCCCCACGCCTCGCCATGCGCGAGGGCTCCCGCGATCGTCTCGAACGGACCGTGCGGGCCGATCATCTCGCCGGAATCATCGACCAGCCGCGAGCCGTGCACCGCTTTTCCGTCGATGCGCGCCACCCGCACACGAACCGCATAGCCCGCGCCGGACTCGTTTTCGCTTTCTTCCGCGTTGAGCGCCAGCAGATATTCGCCGGCTTCGATATCTTTGCGCATGACGATGGCCTCCACAAAACGAAACGCTATCCGCCGATTGTGCTACCGCCGCGCGCCGCATGCACGACAGGCAAGCACGCCAACGAGCACGACGCCGATGCGGTCACGCAAGCCGCGCCCGCATGTTATAAAGCTCGCCATCCCCTGATTTCGCTCCGATGCGCCCTCGCGCGGCCGAGCATTCACCCTGTTCACCAATGATTACCCGTTCCCGCCTCTTCTTGCTGGTCTGCCTTCCGCTCGTGCTTTTGTCCGGCTGCACTTCGTACTACCGCAACGTCGAAACGTGCAAGGACCGCGTGCGCGCCGAGTATCCCGACGCCGCAAGCGCGCCACTGAAGCTCACCGGATCGGGCGCGAGCTACCACGGTTCGCGTGTCGTCGTGCGCGGCGAATTCCCGACGCAGCCCAAGCCGCCCGCCACAAAAATCGTCCAGACGCCCGCCGCCGCCGAATGCACGTTCGCCGAGAACACGCTGACCGGCTTTCAATGGCTCGCGCCCGCCAGGCTCGTGAAGAAGCCGCAGCCCACGGACGATGCCGCGCAGTAAGGCGGGCGACCGGAAGCGCGCATCTCTACGGCGGCTCGCCGCCGTTCTCGCGCTCAACTCAAGGCAACCATGACCGCTTCGTCCGATTCCTCGAGTCATCATCAGCACTATTCGCGCGCCACGCTCTGGCTGCTTGCGACCATCGCGGGCGTATCGGTCGCCAACATCTACTTCAATCAGCCGCTGCTGGGCGATTTCCGTGGCTCGTTTCCCGGCAGCGCGTATCTGATCGGCGCGGTGCCCGCCGCGACGCAACTCGGCTACGCGCTCGGCATGCTCGTGCTGGCGCCGCTCGGCGATCGCTTCGACCGGCGGCTTCTGATCCTGCTCCAACTGGCCGCGCTCGGCGTGGCGCTCGTGGTGGCGTGCGTCGCGCCGACGCTCGCCGTGCTGATCGCCGCGAGTCTTGCAATTGGCGTCGTCGCGACCATCGCGCAACAAGCCGTGCCGTTCGCCGCCGAACTCGCGCCAGCCGCCGAGCGCGGTCATGCCGTCGGCACGGTGATGAGCGGTCTATTGCTCGGCATCCTGCTCGCGCGGACGGTATCGGGTTTCGTTGCCGAATACTTCGGCTGGCGCGCGGTGTTCGGCGCTTCAGTGATCGCGACGATCGTGCTGGCGGTCGTCGTCGTTGCGCGGCTGCCAAAGAGCCGTCCGACGTCTACTCTGCCCTACGGCAAGCTGCTCGTGTCGATGTGGCATCTCGCTGTCGAGAATCCCGGGCTTCGCGAAGCATCGCTCACGGGCGGCGCGCTCTTTGCAGCATTCAGCGCGTTCTGGTCGCTGCTCACACTCCTGCTCGCCGGCGAGCCGTTTCACATGGGACCGCAGGCCGCGGGACTATTCGGTATCGTCGGCGCGGCGGGCGCGCTCGCGGCGCCGCTTGCGGGCAAGTCGGCGGACCGGCGTGGGCCGCGCGCGGTGATCACGCTGTCCATCGGGCTCGTTGCGCTGTCGTTCGTGGTGTTCGCATTCTCGGCGCGCAGCATCGCGGGGCTGGTCATCGGCGTGATCGTGCTCGATATCGGCGTGCAGGCCGCGCAGATATCCAACCAGTCGCGCATCTACGCATTGAAGCCGGAGGCGCGCAGCCGCGTGAATACGGTTTATATGGTGGCTTACTTTATTGGCGGGGCGTTGGGATCGGCGCTGGCTTCGCTTGCCTGGCACGCAATGGGATGGACGGGCGTTTGCGTCGTCGGGCTGGCTGCGACGGCGCTGGCGGCGTTCAGTCACTGGCGCGGGCGGGAAGCGGCGGATTCGTTGGCGGGTTCCGGCGGCGGGGATCGCTAACCGCGCTCACCTTGTCTTTCCCGCGCGTGCCGGCAAAGCGCATCCAGCACCCGATCGAACTCCAGCGATTTATCGAAGAAATGGCGCACGCCATATTGCTGGCAGCGCTCGCGATACGTCGGCAACGCGTGATTGGTGAGCACCGCGACAAAGGCCTCGTCGTGTATCGACGCCTTGCCGCTCTCCTGCAACCACGCCAGTACCTCGATGCCCGAGCCGTGCCTGAGTTGCAAGTCGATGATCACCGCATGGAACCGCTGCGACGACAAGAGCGCGATGGCTTCGTCCGGAGCCTCGGCGAACGCGGTCACGCGCCACGGACCGAGCGCGTCGATGGCTTCAGTCAGGCTGCGCCGGATCAGCGGCGAATCCTCGATAAGCAGCACCGCGAGCGGCGTGTCGCGCGCTTCGCGTTGCTGCGCACGGTCGTCGGTGATGATGTGCTTGCCCACGTCGGGCGCCCTCCGGTTCAGCTTGCCGTCCGACTGCGCGTCGCGCTATTCGATCAGGCCGTTCTTGATTGCGTAGTACGTGAGATCCGCGTTGTTCGCCAGTCTCATTTTTTCGAGCACGCGCGCGCGGTACGTGCTCACCGTCTTCACCGACAGATGCAGTTCTTCCGCGATCTCAGTCGGAATACGCCCCGCCGCGAGCTTGCAGAAGACCTGAAACTCGCGCTCGGACAACGCCTCGTGCGGGCGTTCGGCGGCAGGCTTGTCGAGCTTGTCGGCGAGCGCGTCGGCGATGAATTCCGACAGATACCGATGCCCGCGCGCCACCGTGCGAATCGCCCGGACGATTTCTTCCGGCGCCGCGTCCTTGTTCAGATAACCGTTCGCGCCCGCCTTCAACAAGTTGATCGCGTACTGACTCTCGGGATAGCCCGACAGCATCAGCACGCCCTGCTCCGGACGAATCTGCTTGATGACACGCAAGGTATCGACGCCGTTCTTGTCGGGCATCGCGATGTCGAGCAACACCACGTCGAACGCCTGAACGCGCACGTGCGCGATGGTTTCGTCGCCAGTGGAGGCTTCCGCCGCCACTTCCATATCGGGTTCGTCCGCGACGAACTGCTTGAAACCGCTGCGTACGATCGCATGGTCGTCGGCTATCAGGACTCGGATCATTCGCGCTTGAAATCAGGGATGAGCCGCCATTGTACGCATGCGCCCACGCAAAAGATGCGCGGTCTCGGACGAGTTCCGCGCATCGCGTGACGTCATGCCGGCATGCCCTGCTATTTAGCCGTTACGGCCTTCCAGCAGATCGGCCATGTCGTCGGCGTGCTCTTCTTCCACCGCCAGAATGTCTTCGAAGATACGGCGCGTGGTGACATCCTTGTCGCCGAGATAGCGAATGATCTCCCGATACGTATCGATCGCAATCCGCTCGGCGATCAGATTCTCGCGGATCATGTCGATCAGGTCCGAGCCTTCCTTGTACTCGGAATGCGAGCGCGACTTCAGGCTGTCGGGTGCGAAGTTCGGCGCCCCGCCCAGTTGGACGATGCGCTCCGCGAGCGTATCGGCGTGTTCCTGTTCCTCGTTGGCGTGTTCGAGAAATTCGGCTGCGACGGCTTCCGAATGGATGCCCTTGGCCATGAAATAGTGACGCTTGTAGCGCAGCGTGCAGACGATTTCCGTCGCGAGCGAGTCGTTCAGCAGCTTGAGCACGACTTCGCGATCCGCGCCGTAGCTCGGCGTGACCGGGCCCTCGTCCATGTGCGTGCGCGCATCGGCGCGGATCTTTTCCACGTCGAGGACGAATGCGTCCCGCGATTGAGTCGGCGCGGCTTGTACAGCAGACGATTTGGACATTTGGTTCACTCCTTGATATTTGATGAAAGACGTTCGCTGGAGCAGGCCTACGCGTGCCGCTTTGTTCATAGGGCCCTGCTATCCAATCAAAAAGCTCCGATGCACGCGCCATGCCTGCTCCCACCAATGCTTCGCAAAAGGCGCGGGCCGCGCGAGCGGCCCGGTGCAGCAAGGCTTTCTGGCGTACGTCAGGTTCGAAACACGCCCAGCAGCAGCGTGACGACGAACACCACCAGGAAAATATAGAAAAGGATCTTGGCGATTTCCGCGGCGCCCGCGGCAATGCCGGTAAAGCCGAACACGGCCGCGATTATCGCGATGACGAAGAAAACGGCAGCGTAATGAAGCATGGAATCCCCCTGACTTGCTTTTGATGGTCTGATTCAGGTTCGGGCGCGAGTGAGTTGGTCGCTAATCGACTATTTTCTTGGTGACGACGAAGCCGAGCACCAGGAACACGACGCACAGAATCAGGAACAGCACGAACAAGAATTTGGCGATGGTCGCGGCGCCCGCCGCCACGCCCGTGAACCCGAGAAGACCGGCGATCACGGCCACGATCGCGAAAAACAATGCCCACTTCAGCATGATCGTTCCCCGTTGGAATGATTGAAAAATGATGACGAACCCATGCTAGCCGGGCCTTTGGGCGCGCGCATCCGGGCTGGCTCCTTTTTTGCTGTGGGAATCCACCGACATCCGCTTTCAAACGGCTTTGCCGGCGTGGCTCACGACGCCCGCCGGAACCGCAGAAACACACCATGAGCCACGTTCTAAAAGACGCCGCGCCGGCAGCATCTGAAACTCCACAGGGACTCGCCCGGCGCGCAACGCGTATCAACGAATGGATGCATCGCTATAGCTGGGCGGTCGCGATGACGGTGGCTATCGTCATTACCGTCGGCGGGCTCGTGATTCTGGAATCGGGGCGCATGCGCATCGCGGCCGAGTACGAGACCGCGCTCGATGCAAAAAGCGCCACCGCGCAGTTATCGTCGCTGGCGGCCGATATCGCCACGCTCAGCGCCGAGGAACGCGGTTTCGCGCTTGCCGCCGACGACACCTACAAGAGCCACTTCGCGCAAACGGCCGGGCGCGTGCGCCGCGCGTTGACCTCGCTCGATAGCTATTACCGCCGCATCGGCGATGACGCCGCGCTTGCGAGCTTCGCGCAGATTCGCGCGGCCGCCGACGAGAACATCGCGCAAGGCGAGGCGCATCTCGCCGATCTGTCGAAGACGCCCGCGGATGCGGAAATGCGCGCACGCGTCGTAGCGACGCCGTCGCCCGACACCAGCGCCACGCTCGATGCCGCGCTCGCCCTCCTGCGGCTGAACGAAGAGCAACGCGCGCAGCACGCGCTCGATGCAAGCCGCGCCGATCAGCGCATTTCCACGCTGTGCGTCGGCGCGTTGTGCGCGCTCAACATCGTCCTGTTCCTGCTGCTGTTCCGCAATCTCGGTATCCAGTTGGACAAGCAGGACCGCGTGCAGAAGAAGCTCATTACGCAGCAGGAGGAACTCGACCGGCTCGTGTTCGAACGCACGCGTCAGCTCGAAGCGCTCGCGTGGCATTTGCAATCCGTGAGCGAAAACGAAAAGACCGAACTTGCGCGCGAACTGCACGACGAACTTGGCTCCATTCTTACCGCGAGCAAGATGGATGTCGCGTGGGTGCGCGGCAAGCTCAGGACGAGCGAACCCGCCATGTCCGACAAGCTCGCGCGCGCCATCGGCAATCTGGACCAGGGAATTGCGCTCAAGCGGCGAATTATCGAAGACATGCGGCCGACCGTGCTTGCCAACTTCGGTCTCGTGACCGCGCTACGCTCGCTCGCCGATGAAGCCGCGCAACGCAACGGCTGGAGCGTCGAATTCGATCTTCCCGGCGACGATGTGAAGCTCGGCGAGGCTATCGAGATCGCGCTCTTTCGGGTGGCGCAGGAGACGCTCACGAACGCGGCGAAATACGCGCGCGCGAACCGCATCGAAATTGCACTCGCGCTCGATGGTGACGACGTTGCGCTCGCTATCGCGGATGACGGCATCGGCATACGTCCGCAGGATTTGAAGCGCACGCAGACGCACGGCCTGGTCGGCATGCGTCAGCGCGTGTCGGCGCGCGGCGGGCGCTTCGAGATCGAACGCGTGGCGCCGCATGGCACGCGCATCAGCGTGTCGATGCCACGCGAGCGCAGCGCGGGTGCGTTCATCGATGCAAGCACGCCGGCGGCCGTTCCGCTTGCTTGATTACGTAGGACGATACTTACGCCAATAGCAGAGACGGCCGACACCAAAAACCCGTGCGCGCCTACAGCGTCGACTACGCCGCTTTTTTATGATTGATCACAACGGAAGCCTCGAAGGGCTACCCGAATTTCTAATTCAAGGGGAACACACATGACTCGAATCATCGCTTTGCTGCTGATTGCCGGCACCGCCGCGCTCGCGGGCTGCAATACCATGTCGGGCGCGGGCCAGGATATCTCGAAGGGCGGTCAGGCTATTTCGAATTCGGCCGAAGAGCATAAGTAAATTGGCCGCGGCGCGGTGAGCCAGGCGCTCATCGCGTTGATGTCTCGTGCTGTTTTTCTGTCGTCCCGTCATGTTTTTTGGCGGGATTTTTTTCGTTTGTCTTTAGTACGTGAGAGAGCGTGGATGCGTGGCACCTGAGGCTTGCTTGCCTCGCGTGATTGGCGACGTTCGCACGTAGTTAGGCGGCCGGATGTCTGCGAGGGTCATAAACCCGCTCTTCTTCGAACGAAAAACCCCACGCGTGCGGCAGCGTGGGGTTCGTCGATGTCTGCGCCCTGTTACCCGGGCGCTTCAGATTACAGCGTGTCCGGCAGCTCGATCGCAGGCGTCGTGGTATTGCCGCCCTGCGCAACGAGCACGCGAATCTTGTTCGGGATCACTTGCGACAACGCGTTGCCTGAAGGCAGCGTCGTCACGAGCCAATCGGCGTTGTTGCTCAGATTGAACGATGCCGACGCATACACCGGCGTCTTCGAACCTGGCAGCGTCGCGACCAGCTGATACGTCCCGCCGTTGACGTAGAGCGAGTCTCGCGTCGTTGCCGGCACGGCGTTCTTGAAGCCGACGCCCGCCATCGTCGGATTGACGGTCGCGATGTTCGTCCCCGGTGCGACCAGATACAAATCGAGAGTCTGCGCATTCGCCGACGCATTGAAGCCGCGCACCCGCGCGCTGTTCGAGAGCAGGCCCTTGTCGAACGGATCGTCGATCACGGCGATGGACGGCAGGAAACCCGCGTCAGGCAGCGCGATCACCGTGTACTCGTGACCCTTGGCGGCATTCGAGATGCTCGTGTCGGTCGCGAGTTGCGTCGTCGTGTTGACGGCGGCGTAGGAGAAGTTCTGCTGGCCCGTATCGATGTTTGCGAAGTTCGTCACCGTCTGGTAGCCGAGATTCGCTTGCAGCACCTTGCCGTTGTCGTAGAAATCGACGTTGGGGGCACTCGGGATCGCGTGGATGAAGTGGACTTCTGGATTCGTGAGTCCGAGTTCCTTGCCTACGTCGTCGGAGCCGCCACAAGCGGACAGGATCGAGGCGACGGCGGCAAGCGCGGTGACTGTGCGGATGAGCTTCATGTTTCCACCTTCCTTAGCTTTGATCATTGATTTTGTTGTCCGGTCCGCGCTGCGAGCACCACGCTTAAGTGATCATGCGTATTGCCCGGCGCGCCTCGGAAGACCCCTTCTCTCTTTTGCTTCTATTCCCTTGAACGACAGGCTTTCGTGTCATGCCGATGAAACTGTCGTTCGAGGGTGACGGCATTGAGCAATGCGCATGCCCTGCATCGGTGCGCAGAGGCGGCCGAAATGACGGCGAGCCTTGCGCCGCAAGGGTTTGTTATTCGTTAGAGGAATTGCTCGGGCCGAGCTGGAAGGCCGACTAAAGCGGCGCCGGATAGTAGCGAATGCAGCGCGCGGAGGAGGTTTTTACAAAAGGAAAGGCGGAGGGCGCGCTGCTCAAACCAACCCCCGCCGCCGATAATCAAACCAGAACGACAACGCAACGCTCATCAAAATCACGACCGTGGCAACAACCGTCCACTGCGTGATGATTTCCCCAAGCAACAAAGCGCCCAATAAAACCGCGACGACCGGATTCACGTAAAGACAACTCGTCGCGACAATCGTGCTCGTGTTCCGAATGAGAAAGTTATAAGCGACATACGCGGCCATCGATCCGACCACGACGAGATACAAAAACGAAAACCCCGCGCCCATGCTCACTTGGCCAAGGCGCTCGCCTGACACGAACGCGATGACAGTCGCGATAAGCCCGCCAAGCCCGATCTGCAACGCAGTCGACATCAGCAGATCGGAAGGCTGCGAAAGACGGCTTGCCAGATGCGCCCCGCCCGCCCAAAAAATTGCCGCGCACAAGATGGCGAGCGTGCCGACGGTCGAGCTCGGCGAGGGATCGCCATGATTGAGCAACACGATACCCAAGAGACCCAGCGCCACCGCAAACCATTCGCCCTTCGCCACACTGCGCCCGGCAAGCGCGGTGAAGATCGTCGCGAAGAGCGGCACGGTAGCCACCATCACGGCAGCCGTGCCGGTTCCCACCGTGCGCATGCCGTAAGCCATCATCCCGCTCGACAAACCTTCGAGCAAAGTCCCGACGATCGCTGCATTCCGTACTTCACGCGCCGTCGGCCACACCGCCTTGCGATGCATGGCGATCACGAAGAGACCGACGCCAGCGCACAGGTTACGCAGGCCGCCGAGCATGAGCGGCGGAAACGATTCGAGCGCCAGGTGAATGCCGAGATACGTCGATCCCCACACGAGATAAACGACGGCCAGCGCGAGCGCGACGCGTCCCTTGAGGCTGCGAGGAGCGCGAAACGGAAAGCGGTCGGGAAAACCGAGCGGCAGACGCGGAGGTACGGCAGACATGCATTACTCCGCGAAGCGCGCCCGGATTGGGGCAAGAGACTTGCAATGGGGACTGCCGCCAATCGACCGAACGGGGCATGAGCTTGAAGAACGCGCGCGCCAGGTGACGAACGAGGCGGGACTGACGATGGACGGCATGACGGAGCGAAAGAAGTGCGGAAGCGACAGGCGGGGCGACTGCTGACGACATCCGGGTAAGTACCGAAAATCGCGCGCTCGCCATTATGCAGTAAGCGCCTGCGCTTCAGCGCAAACTTCGCGAACGGTTGCCAAGATGCCACGCCACGATGTATGGTGACGCCTGCTAACGCGGGGGTCCTGCGTTGCACATCGCGATTCGTCCGGCTGCGTCGACTGAATGGCCCGTGCAATGTGGGTGAGAAATACCCTTTGAACCTGATCTGGATAATGCCAGCGCAGGGAAGCGTTCGGGCCTCGGCGCACGGTATCTCTCTCACGCGCCACGTCTTCTCGGGCCCGCACCTTTCCATCTCGTTCCTCCCTGTCTAGCTCCTGAATCAGCCGAGCTCGCCGGCGTTCGTTTGTTCGTTGTTCGTTCGATCGCCCGCGTGCTCGCTGTCAATTACCGTCCCTGCGACTGAAAAGGAGAAACAGCACATGAATGCGAATCCCAAGTTCCTTTCCGAAAACGCCATCGTCGATGCAGCCGCCATCGCGCCGCTGCCCAACTCGCGCAAGGTCTACGTGACGGGTTCGACGCCCGACATCCGCGTCCCGATGCGCGAGATCACGCAGTCCGACACGCCCGACAGTTTCGGCGGCGAAAAGAATCCGCCGGTGTACGTGTACGACACGTCCGGCCCCTACTCCGATCCGGACGCGAAGATCGACATCCGCTCCGGTTTGCCCGCGTTGCGCGCCGGCTGGATCGAAGCGCGCGGCGACACCGAGGAACTCGCGGATCTTTCGAGCGAATTCGGCCGCGAGCGCGCCGCCGATCCGAAAACGGCCGAGCTGCGCTTCCCCGATCTGCATCGTCATCCGCGACGCGCGACGCCCGGCAAGAATGTGTCGCAGATGCATTACGCGCGGCAGGGCATCGTCACGCCGGAGATGGAATACATCGCCATTCGCGAGAATCAGCGCCGCGCCGAATACCTCGAAAGCCTCAAGACGAGCGGTCCGAACGGCGAAAAGCTCGCCGCGATGATGGGCCGTCAGCATCCCGGCCAGTCGTTCGGCGCGGTGCCTTTCGACAAGGACGCCCTGAAGGCCATCACGCCCGAGTTCGTACGCGATGAAGTGGCGCGCGGCCGCGCGATCATCCCCGCGAACATCAATCACCCGGAAAGCGAGCCGATGATCATCGGGCGCAACTTCCTCGTGAAGATCAACGCGAACATCGGCAATTCGGCCGTGAGTTCGTCGATCGGCGAGGAAGTCGACAAGATGACCTGGGCGATCCGCTGGGGCGGCGACACGGTGATGGACCTGTCCACGGGCAAGCATATTCACGAGACGCGCGAGTGGATCATCCGCAATTCGCCGGTGCCGATCGGCACGGTGCCGATCTATCAGGCGCTCGAAAAGGTCAACGGCAAGGCCGAAGACCTGACTTGGGAAATCTTTCGCGACACGCTCGTCGAGCAAGCCGAGCAAGGCGTCGATTACTTCACCATTCACGCGGGCGTGCGCCTGCAATACGTGCCGCTGACGGCCAACCGCATGACGGGGATCGTCTCGCGCGGCGGCTCGATCATGGCGAAATGGTGTCTCGCGCATCATCGGGAAAGCTTCATCTACGAGCACTTCGAAGACATCTGCGAGATCATGAAGCAGTACGACGTCTCGTTCTCGCTCGGCGACGGCCTGCGTCCCGGCTCCATCTACGACGCGAACGACGAAGCCCAGCTCGGTGAACTGAAGACGCTCGGCGAACTCACGCAGATCGCGTGGAAGCACGACGTGCAAGTGATGATCGAAGGCCCCGGCCATGTGCCGATGCAGCTCATCAAGGAGAACATGGACCTGCAGCTGGAATGGTGCGACGAGGCGCCCTTCTACACGCTCGGGCCGCTCACCACCGACATCGCGCCGGGCTACGATCACATCACCTCGGGCATCGGCGCGGCGATGATCGGCTGGTTCGGCACCGCCATGCTTTGCTACGTCACGCCGAAGGAGCATCTCGGACTTCCGAACAAGGACGACGTCAAGACCGGCATCATCACGTACAAGCTCGCGGCGCACGCGGCCGATCTGGCGAAGGGTCATCCAGGCGCGCAGGTGCGCGACAACGCGCTATCCAAGGCACGCTTCGAGTTTCGCTGGGAAGACCAGTTCAACCTCGGCCTCGATCCCGACAAGGCGCGCGAGTTTCACGACGAAACCTTGCCGAAGGATTCCGCCAAGGTCGCGCATTTCTGCTCGATGTGCGGCCCGCACTTCTGCTCGATGAAGATCACGCAGGACGTGCGCGACTTCGCGGCCAAGCAAGGCGTCTCCGAAAGCGATGCGCTCGCCAAGGGCATGCAGACCAAGGCCATCGAGTTCGTGAAGAAGGGCGCGGAGATTTATCAGCCGACCTGAAGCAAACGCTGACTGTACGCAACGGCCTGTGCTTCCTTGCAGGCCGTTTTTGCATGGCGCGCGCGTGCACCGTTTCGGGCATCTTTCCTGCTGATAAACGAACGAACCGGCGAAAAAAACGTTGCGGCGTCCGTCGATGAAAGCCAGATCGTGATCGAACGGCAGGACGCGTGGGCAAAGCCGCGGCCGTTTCATTGATCAATCGTTCTGGAGAGTCGACATGAAAATCATCAAACAAATCGGCGCCGCAGCAGTGGTCGTTTCCCTTCTCGCCGGACTCACGGCCTGCGACAACATGACGACGCGTCAACGCGATACGGCCGTTGGCGCTGGTGTTGGCGCCGCGGGTGGGGCCGTGATCGGCGGAAGCGCGTTATCGACGTTGGGGGGCGCGGCAGTAGGCGGGGTTATCGGCAATCAAGTCGGGAAGTAAGCGGGCGATCCACAGTCATCTTATGCGGCAAGCAGCGATGCTTGCCGCCGCTTCGATCGAGGGCTGTTTCAGGATTGATACACGCCGAGATTTGTTAGCGGACGCGCGACGCGCACGCCGCAACGATCGAGTAAGCTCCTTCTTAACGGACCCTTCCTCGCAATCGCATAGGTAGAGTCCGGCAAGTCGCAAGCAAGGAGCAGCATCATGATTTCCCCGCGCATCATCTTCGGTTACAGGGCAGCGGCCGCTTCGCTTGCTGCCGGATTGCTTCTCGGCGGATGCTACCTGCCGTATCCCGACTACCCCGCTTATTACTATCCGCCGGTTCCCGCTGCCTACACGCAACGTGAGTTCGCGTTACCGGCGCAAGGTGCTTCGGGCGTCAGTGCCGCGAACGCGCCGTCGCAAGCTCAGTACGCAGTGGCCGCGCCGACAGTCGACTACTCGACGATCTATACGAGCACGCCGTATGCGCCGGCTTATCCCTATCCTTACGCGTACGCACCTTATCCCGCTTACGCCGCTTATCCCGCATATGCTGCTTACCCCGGTTATTACGGCTACGGTTATCCGTCGGTGTCGATCGGCTTCGGCTACTGGGGCGGCGGCGGATGTTGCTGGGGACGTGGCTATGGCGGCGGATGGCATGGTGGCGGCGGTGGATGGCACGGCGGTGGCGGCGGATGGCACGGCGGCGGTGGCAGTTGGCAAGGCGGCGGTGGACATGGCGGTGGCGGCCATGGCCATTGAATAATCAAACACCACGCTCGGACGCGGCGTCGATGTTGCACTCTGCGCCGCTATTACCGACAAAAGTAACAATTCTGAAACATTTCCCGGCAATGCAGGTGCAATCCGCTTGCCCTGCCGCTCTGTACGATCGGTCACTTTCCTTATCCGACAAGGCCCTGGCGGATTACGCCGGTGCTTTGGCACGATTATCGCTAAATGGTATCCCTACTTATTGGACCGCGCGGGTGTCAGCCCAAGCGTTACCTATCGTTCTCGGGGATTGGACATGATGGCCTTCGCTTTTTTCCTGCTGTGGATGGTCGCATCCCTTGGGCTGCTCGCGCTTTGGGTGTTTCGCCAAGTGCCTGCATCGCGTCTTGATTCCAGCGCGGCAACACGAACCACCGCTACTCCGGCGACCGTCGAGAGCTGATCGCCGCATCCCGCGAAACGCGTGACCAACCTTCCGAACGGAGCGGATGCGTCACGTCCCTTTCCGCTTCCATCCGGCATCCTTACGCCAATATTCAAGCCTTGACGAGGGCCATCCTCGCCCTATTCTTAGTGAGCGCGTTATGCGGTTGCTTAAAGTCTTCGATACCACTCGAACCAGCAGCGAAGACCGCGGCATCCATCCAAGAATAGAGACACAGGAGACCCGATGTTCCATCAGATCCTCACGCCTGTCGCGGGTTCGCTCGCGCTCTCCTTCATCGTTGCCGCGTTGCCTATCATCGTCGTACTCGTCATGCTCGGCTGGGCGCGCCGTCCCGCGTGGCAGGCTTCGCTTGCGGGACTGATCGTCGCGTTGATCATCGCGATGGTGGGCTGGCACTTCCCGGTTGGACTCGCGCTCGACTCCATCGCAGCCGGCGCCGTGTTCGCGCTCTGGCCGGTGATGTGGATCGTGTTCTCCGCGATCCTGCTCTACAACGTCGCGCAACGCTCGGGACGCTTCGAAGCGTTTCGCGTGTGGATGATCGACAACCTGCCGAACGACCGGCGCATCGTGCTCGTGGTCATCGGCTTTTCGTTCGGCGCATTGCTCGAAGGCATCTCGGGCTTCGGCACGCCGATCGCCATCACGAGTTCGCTCTTGATCCTGCTCGGCTTTCCGACGCTCGAAGCGCTCACGTTCACGCTGATCTTCAACACGGCGCCAGTCGCGTTCGGCGCGCTCGGCGTACCGATCACCGTGCTCGGCGCGGTCACGCATTTGCCCACCGATGCGCTCGCCAAGATGGTCGGCCGCCAGTTGCCGTTCTTCGCGTTCTTCCTGCCGTTCTATGTTATCGGTATCTACGCGGGCTTTCGCAACATGCTGCGCGTGTGGCCCGTGCTGCTCGTCTCGGGCGGCGCGTTCGCGCTGACGCAGTACGTCACGTCGAACTACATCAGCTATTCGCTCACCGATGTCCTCTCCTCGCTCGTCTCGCTGATCCTCACCATAGCGTTCCTGCGCGTCTGGAAGCCCGCGCCCGACGAACGCTTCGCGGTGAACGTCGATCGCCTCGCCAACGCGCGCGGCAACGTCTCGGCCGCTCAGGGATGGATGCCGTGGATCGTCGTCTCAGTCGTGGTGATCGTCTGGACGGTGGCCAAGATCTTCCTCATCGGCGACGTGAAGGTCCCGTGGCCGGGGCTCGACAAGGCGGTCTACATCACGCTCTACAATCAGCCCTACGGCGCGATCTGGGACTTCCAGCCGCTCGCCACCGGCACGGCGATTCTCGTGGCGGCCATCATCACCGCGCTCCTGGTGAAGTTGCCGGCAAGCGAGTTCGGCCACGCTATCGTCGATACCTGGGTGCAAACGCGCATTGCCATCTTCACGGTGGCGACCATCGTCGGGCTCGCCTATCTCATGAACTACTCGGGCATGAACTACACGCTCGGACTCGGGGTGGCCTCGGTCGGGCCGTTCTTCCCGCTCGTGTCGGCCTTTCTCGGCTGGGTGGCGGTGTTTCTCTCAGGCAGCGATACCTCGGGCAACGCGCTCTTCGGCAACCTTCAGGTGGTCGCCGCTCATCAACTCAATCTCAATCCTGTGCTGATGGCCGCGACCAATTCGTCCGGCGGCGTGATGGGCAAGATGATCTCGCCGCAAAACATTTCGACGGGCGTCGCCACGACCGAACTCAAGGGCAAGGAAGGACTCGTTTTCGCGCGCACCTTCAAGCATTCGATTCTGCTCACCATCATTCTCGGCATTCTCGTGTGGCTGCAGCAGAACGTGTTGACGTGGATGATTCCGCCACATTGATTGTTCCTTGCGGTCTCATCGGCGCGATGACCGACGGCACGCGGCGCGGTGCTAACATGCGCGGACTTTTCCTTGGAACACTGAAGTCCGCATCGTCATGTCACCCGTCAATTTGTTGCAACTCGTCTGTCTCGCCGCGCTCTGGGGCGCGTCGTTTCTCTTTATCCGCGTGGGCGTCGCCGAGTTCGGCGTCGCGCCACTAATGGCCTTGCGCGTCGGCATCGGCGCCGTGTTTCTCGTCGCCATGCTGCTCGGCCGCCGCCAGTTTTCGAGCAGTCTCGCGATCATGCGCAAGCGTGCGCTACCGCTACTCATCGTCGGCATTCTCAATTCGGCCGCGCCGTTCTGCCTCTTCGCTTATGCGGAGCTGACGCTTTCGGCTGGCGCCACATCCGTCATCAATGCGACGACGCCGCTGTGGGGCGCGCTCGTCGCCTATCTCTGGCTGAAGGACCGGCTCACGACCTTGCGCACTATCGGTACGGCGATCGGTTTCGCGGGGGTGCTGCTGCTCGTGTGGAATCAGATAGAAGGCTCGCCCGGATCGGCGGGATCGGGCGCGGCGGGCGTGCTGGCGGCGGCCGCGGCCCTCGCGGCATCGGCGCTATATGGTGTTGCGGGCAACTTCGCGAAAAAGTATCTGATGGACGTCGATGCCATGACCAACGCCGCAGGCAGCATGATCGGCGCGACGCTCATGCTCGCGCCGATCGCCTTCGTCACGTGGCCCGCCGCGCCGGTCTCCACGCCTGCATGGGCGGCGGTGCTCGCGCTGGGCGTGGGTTGCACGGGTATCGCGTACTTCATCTACTACCATCTGGTTGCGGTCGTCGGTCCCGCGCGCGCGATGACCGTCACTTTCGTCATTCCGCTCTTCGGCATTCTGTGGGGCGCGCTGTTTCTGCATGAGCGGGTGTCGCTCGTCATGCTCGAAGGCTGTGCCGTCGTGCTTGCGGGCACCGCGCTCGCCACCGGCGCGATCAAGCGCCTGCCGTTTTCAGGACGCCGCAAGCTCGTAGGCTGAACTAGACTGCAAACAGCGCAGCCGCTGCCGCAGTGCGAGATTCATCGAATTGTTCGGATGCGCGTTGCATTTCGTGCAACGCGCCGGCATGCGCTCCATGCGTTTCCTGGAGCAGACCATGCACGACTTTTTCGCGAAGGCCAGGCACGAATTGATGAAGATGCTGCCGCCCACCTTGTTCTTCTTCGTCGTGCTGCATGTGGTGATGGTCGTGCACGCGCTCATGGTGAAAGGCGCCGGCCTGTCGATTCCCGCGTCGGCATCCGTGCTCGTCGCCTCGCTCATTCTCGGCAAGGCGGTTCTACTCGCCGACATGCTGCCATTCATCAATCGCTATCCCGAGCGCCCGCTCATCTGGAATGCGGGATGGAAAACCGTCATTTACACGCTCGTCGCGCTGGTGCTCCATTACTTGGAGCGCTTGTTCGAGTTCTGGAAAGAGACGCATAGTCTTGCGGCCGCGCACCAGGACCTGCTGGACCATCTGAACTGGCCGCAATTCTGGGCCGTGCAGATTTTGCTCGTCACGCTCGTCTTCAACTATTGCGTCTTCGCGGAACTCGCGCGCGTGCTCGGACGCGGCAGGCTTAAGACGATCATGCTCGGGCCGCTCGATGTATCTCCCGCGGAACAGCACGGCTGACGCGCCGCTTCAACTCCCGCTCGAATTGCGCTCGAATCCCGCTTGAATTCCCGCTTCAGTCGCCGTGCACCGGCCCGCGCCCGGCCTTGATCGCACCGCGCCTGACCTTGCCTTCGACGCGCCGCACTTGCGAACCGCGCGTTGGCTTGGTCGCGATGCGCTTGCGCCGCACGATGCTCACGCTGCGAATCAGCTCGTCGAGCCGCGCGAGCGCCGCCGCGCGATTCATGTCCTGCGTCCGATGTTCCTGCGCCTTGATGACGACCACGCCATCGCGCGTCACGCGGCTATCCGACAGCGCGAGCAGCCGCGCCTTGATGTGCTCCGGCAACGACGATGCGCGGATGTCGAAGCGCAGATGAATGGCGCTCGATACCTTATTGACGTTCTGCCCGCCCGCACCCTGCGCGCGCACGGCCGTCAGCTCGATCTCGTGCGGCGGCACGGCGATGCTGTCGCTCATCGGTGGGCTCCCTTGAAGATGTGTTCGGCGCTTTTCACGTGAGCATAACAAAGGCCGCGAGGCGCCGAAAAGCTGGCCATTCGGCCGAGTTCCGAACGAAGCGCAAGTGAGTTATAAGTGCATGACAAGTGCGATAGACTCAACCCGCCTGACCGCCTGGGTCCGGAGCGTGCTTCGCCCGTGGTCATAACGAGCGTCAAACCAGGAAGTCGATGCGCTATTCGTTCGAAATCAGGAAGTTCATTTACAGCCAGTATTTCTTCGGCGGCTTGCGGATCGCTCTGGGCGTGTCCCTGCCCGCCGTGCTCATGCTCATCGTGTTTCACAATCGCGAGCTGGGCTTCACCATCGCGACGGGCGCGCTTGGCGCGTGTGTCGTCGACATGCCGGGTCCGCTCAAATACAAGCACAACGAGATGCTCGCGTGCACGGTGATCGGCTTCTTCTCGGCGCTCGCCACGGGCATTGCGACGGCGCATCCGTTGACGCTATGGCTCACGGTCGTGCCGCTCACCTTCGTGCTCTCGCTGATCGTCGTCTATGGCAACCGCTGGCCGCAGATCAGCTTCGCCACGCTCTTCATGATGGTCGTCACGCTGGAAGAGCACTTCACGCCGATGCAGGCGCTCGTCAACGCGTCGTGGATCTTGCTGGGCGGCCTCTGGTACACGTACTGGGCCACGCTCGTGAGCCGGCTGCTCGTGTATCGCATCGAACAGCAGGCACTGGCGCAGAGTATCTTCAGTTGCGCGGAGTACTTGCAGGCGCGCGCCGAGTTTTATGACAACGACGCCGATCTCGACGAATGCTACCGAAAGCTCATCGAAAAGCAGATTGCGGCGGTGGAGCAACAGGAAGCCGCGCGCGACATCGTGCTGCGCAATCTGCCGAAAGTAAAAAGCCGCAAGCTCGACGCGCGGCGCGCGCGGCTTTTCAATCTGTTCATCAACGTGGTGGATTTGCACGAGTTCTTCGTCGGCGCGCATACGGACTATCCGCTCGTGCGCAAGACGTTCGCGGGCTCGGACGTGCTGATCTTTTATCGCGACCTGATGCGCAAGGCGAGCGCGGATCTCGAGGAAATCGGCTTGGCCGTATTGCAGAACAGTTCCGCGCCCAGGCAGATCAGCATGAAGGCGGAGCTGCGCGCTATCGAGTACGAACTCGAACTCATGCGCAAGCACGGCATGCCCGAGAAGAACGCCGAAGCCTACGCGGCCGCGGCGGCGGTGTTCCGCCGTTTGTGGAGCGCCACGCGCCTGATCGACAAGATGCGCCGCCGCACGCGCGATGACGCGAGCCTGATCGAAACCGAAGTGCAGATCGACCATGCGTTGTCGCGTTTCATATCGAGCCGGCGCGTGCCGTTCATGCAGATTTTCTCGAATCTCACGATGGCCTCGCCGAGCTTCCGGCACGCGCTTCGGGTCACGATCGCGGTGGGCATCGGCTTCTGGCTGGGACGGCTCTTGCCGCTCACGAACGCGTACTGGATCGTGATGACCACGGTCATCATTCTGAAGCCCGGCTATTCGCTCACGAAGCAGCGCAACACGCAGCGGATCATCGGCACGGCGATAGGCTGCGCGCTGACCATCGCGCTGATTCTGCTCGTGAAGGAGCCGCACATTCTGCTCATCGTGATGTTCGCGTCGATGGTGATGAGCTACAGCCTGCTGCTTTTCAACTATGCGGCGAGCGTGGTGTTCACGTCGTCGTATGTGCTCTTGATGTTTCATCTGCTCGCGCCGGGAAGCATGCGGCTGATCGGCGAACGGGCTATCGATACGGTGGTTGGTTGCGCGATTGCAATCGCGGCGAGCCATCTGTTCCCGTATTGGGAATATCGGCTGATGGGCAAGCTCGTGAAGGATCTGCTTGGCGCGACGCGCAATTACCTTGAGGCGAGTTGGTGGTGGAAGGCCAAGAGCGCGAGCGCGGGGCAAGCGGAGAGTAAAGCGCGTGGCGGTGCGGGTGCGGGTGCGGGTGCGGGTGCGGGTGCGGGTGCGGGTGCGGGTGCGGGTGCGGGTGCGGGTGCGGGTGCGGGTACAAGCACCCACATGCAAGATTCGATTGCACCGGCCGCCGTCGCCGCGGCCACCGCGACTCAGACGCTAGACGACGCCGCCGTATCGACCATCGTGATCGCGAAAGAAGCCGCCAACGAATCCACCGTCGATACTCCCGCGCTCGATCCGAATCTCGTGACGGCATCGGCGGTACGTGCCGCGAGCGCAACGGCGGAAAAGCTGTCGTCGGTGAGCATCGGCGAGAGCACGGCGGCGACCACCAGCAAGGGCGCATCGGCTGCCGCGACCGTCGCCGCCACCGCGCTGGACCGCGACTTCCGCTACCGGCTCGCGCGCAAGAACGTGCACATTGCGTTCGCCAATCTCGCGCAGGCGTTCCAGCGAATGATGCTGGAGCCCAAGGCGCAGCAAAAATACGTCGCCGAACTCAACGATCTGCTCGTGCAAAGTCACGTGCTCGCGTCGCAGATCACGGCAGCGGCGCCGCTTCTGCAAACGATCAACGAAGCCGAAGGTCAGGCGTTCGAGCCGTTGCAACGGACTTTCGGAATCGTGCGCGACAATCTGTCCGATGCACAGGGCGCGCTGCCGGAGCCCGCGCGCGAAGAAGCGTCACCGGCGAATGCGGACGACATCAAGGAACTGCGCCGTGAACTCGACGCCATGGTCACGAACGCCGAACGCACGCAGGCGTTGCCCGCCGATGCGCTTCACGATCTCAAACTGCTTGCGCATCAATGCAAGCAGATGCTTACGGCGTCCGCGCTGATCAGCAAGGATGCGGCGCAAATTCGCTTGCCGGTTTGAGGCGCTCGGCTACTGCGACGCCCCGATCGCCGGCACGGCCGGCCGCGCATCGCTCGCTGGCGAAGGCGTCGCGTTCTGTTGATCGAAGTCGCGCTTCTCGCGAATCGCGTTATAGGCGAGCGTGCCGATCACGAGCAACACCACGACGACGATAAACGCGCCGACGCCGAATGTCGGATTCTTCTTCTTGGGCGCGCCGTTGCGGGTACTGTCCGGGCGGCGGTCGTTGCGGTCATCGGTCATGGCGGATGTTGCGTCTCCTGGCGCGTTTCGTCATCAACCCGTGATAGTACCCGCACTGGTTTTCAGTTGCGTTGCGCCGACCGTTGCTCGATCTGCCGCATGTCCGCGCGCGCCGTTTCGGAAGACGGCCAAGCACCGCGAAATTCTTTGCTGCACGGTCCCGCTTGAGGGGCACCGCGTCACCGGCCATACTTCCTTCGATTCCATGCGCGTCTGATTCCGGCCGGGGCAGTAAGGGCTAGACCGGAATACCTAGTGACTGGACGCGTTACGCCGCCCTCCACGGGCGGTTTTTTTGGCGAATCGATCATGCCGCGCCTTCCACAAGCAGGCGCTTGGTGCGGACCGAAGTGGCATGGCGCGGGCAAGCGGCGACCGCCATCTGAAAACAAGTCACGCCTCAGGATTCGAGCGTGGGACGCACCGGCAACGCGGTCGAATACTTGATCTGCTCCATCGCGAAGCTCGAACTGACATCGTAGAGCGGCACGGCGCGAATGAGCTGCTTGTAGACGCGGTCGTAATCGTCGATATCGGATACCACCACGCGCAGCAAATAGTCCGTCTCGCCACTCATCCGATACACCTCCACGACCTCCGGAATGTCGCGCACGGCGCGCGTGAAGTCCTCGGCCCAGATCTGCGTATGCTGATTCGTGCGTACCGCGACAAACACCGTGGTGCCGACACCCAGCTTCTTCGGATCGCATAGCGCCACCTGTGCGCGGATCACGCCGGTTTCCTTCAAGCGCTGCACGCGCTTCCAGCACGGTGTCTGCGAAAGATTCACGCGCTGCGCAAGCTCGGCGATAGGCATCGTCACGTCGGTCTGCAGCAATTCCAGCAGCTTGCGATCGATAAGGTCCATTCCCACAGCGCACCCCCGATAGGAAATTATTCTATTTTTGGTTCTTCGAGCGGAATTATATGGAAACTAATTCTGGGCGCAAGCCGGTATAAATGTTGTTCGCGAAACACAACGAAAACCGGTGCCGTCATCATGAAATTCGAAGCGTTCAGCCGCCTTTCGCGGCCTCGGGATCAAGCGCCGGCGTCGCCACGCGGCGGTTCGGCGCTAAACCGGCTCTGCGATGAAATCGATGCCGCCTTCCAATCCGCCGATGCCTTGTCGTTCGGATCGCGCGTGCGTGCGGCTCTGCGGCGCGCTTCGTCCGATACGAGCCTGCTGCGCCTCGATCAGCGTGAGAGCGGCGCACGCGGCTATCGCCGTCATCTGCTGGCGGCCGATCCGCTTGACCGCTACGCCATCGCCGCGCTCGTCTGGGAGCCGGGACAGGCGAGTCCGGTGCACGGTCATCGAACGTGGTGCGGCTATGCGGTGATCGACGGGACGCTTGAAGAGACGCTTTATCGCTGGGACGCGCCTTCGGCATCAGCCATCGAAACGCGGCATCATGCGCGCGAGGCCGGCGACGTCTCCTTCGTGCAGGCGGGCCGAGGCGCGATTCACCGCCTGGGAAATCCCGCCGATGACACCGCGCGCGCGATCTCGCTGCATATCTACGGCGTCGCGGGCGACGAGATTGCCACGCACGTGAACGACTTGCTCGCGGCCTGACGACGAGTTCGTCTCAACCTTTGCCCGGCTCCGCCGTGGGAATCTGCGGCGGAATTTGCACGGACTGGTCCGTCGGCGGCGGCGCGGGACGCGGTTCGTGCGAGACATCGCGGGCCTTCGAGGGATCGGCATCCACCAATTCCTCGTCTTCGAGCAGCCGCTCCTCGCCCGTCCAGATGCGCTGCGCGCGGCCATCGGCGTGCGGCTCGAACGCGGCATGCAGGTCGGTGCGGCTCATCTGCACATGCATCCGCGGCACGGGAATCTCGATGCCCGCCTCGTCCATCCGCCGCTTGATGCGCAGATTGAACGCCCGCGCCACACTCCATTGCTGCAGCGGCCGCGTCTTGATCTGCCCTTTCACGACCATCCAGTTCGGATCGAAACGGTCCAGTCCCCAGACCTCCACCGGACCCAGCATCTCGCGCCGGTAGCGCAGATCGTCCATCAGCTCGACTCCGACTTCGCGAATCATTTGCGTGATTTCGTCGACATCCGCCGAAAACGGCATGCGCACTTCGAACACGGCGTAGGCGAAGTCGCGCGACAGGTTCTTCACCGTCTTGATCTGCGAGAAGGGAATCGCGTGGATTGCGCCCTGGCCGTCGCGCAGGCGCACGGTGCGGATCGTCAGACTTTCGACGATACCCGCGTGGCCGCCTTCCACCTCGATCGAATCGCCGACGGAAATGGTGTCCTCGATGATGATGAAAAGCCCCGTGATCAGATCCGCGACCAGCGATTGCGCGCCGAAGCCGACCGCGAGCCCGATCACGCCCGCGCCCGCCAGCAAGGGCGTGACGTTCAGGCCGAGATTGGCCGCGGTGACGATGCCCGCGATCATCAGCAGCACGACGAACACGACGTTGCGCACGAGCGGCAGCATGGTGCGCGCGCGCATGCTCGGGCCGCGCGTGCCGCGCCGCGTGGAATCGGGCCGCAACGTCTCCTGGATGGCGGTATCGATCAGGATCCACACCAGCCAGACGATGAAAAACGTCAGCACGATCATGGCGAACGCGCGCGTGATGCCGCGTGCCGCGACGCTCTCCTCGGCCATGTGCGCGAGCGAAAAACCCCAGAAGCGCGACGACAGTTCGAGGAACACGAGCCACACGCCGGTCACGATCATCGTGCCGACGAACTTCACGAGCCGCCGCACGTAAGCCGACTGGCGGCGCGGCTTCTGCGACTTCGGCCGCGTGATGCGGATCACGATCGCCGACAGGAAGAACGCGACGACGAGCAGTCCGGCGGTCGCAATCGCCATCTGCAACACGTTCTCTGATGTACCGATGCCCGCGAGCGTCGCCACCACCGACGCCGACGCCAACAGCAGCAACGGCACCTGCCACAACGAAGCGACCACTTCGAAGGTCTCGGTCGCGGCCTTGCGCGTGTTGCGCTGCTCGTAGGTGCGGCTGCGGATCAGATGCGCGACCGGCCGCTGGAACGCCAGCGCGAAATACGCGGTAAGCGCCGCCGCGCCCATGTTCGCGAAGGTCGAGATCAGGGCGGACAGATTGGTGCCGAGTTGCTGCGCGACGTCGTAGTTGGCGGCCGCGTCGCCGAGCGCACCGAACGTGCCGATCAGGAACAGGAGCCGCCGCGCGCGGATGATCAGCACGTTCACCGCCACGCGCCGGTGCGCCGAGCCGAACAGCGAAAACATGATGAGGCAGATCGCCGAGAACACCGCGCCCGCAACGATGGCGTAGGCCGTGACCATCGCGAGCGTGCGGCCGAGCGAAAGCGGCATCATGCGCACGAAGGCCAGCGCGACGAGGAACGCGAACAAATAAGGCGCGACGCGCCGCAGCGCGAAGAGCAGCAATTCGCGCGTGGTCGGGTTGGAATGCAGTCCGGCCTGGATGCCGTAACGCGCGTGGACCTGCCGCTGCACATAGACGAGGACGAACGCGCACGCGCCCCAGCCGACGAGCATCGCGAAGTAATTGAAGAGCGTGCGGCCGAACGGCTCGCGGCTCTGGCTCGTGACGATGGTGAAGAGTTCGTTGCCGGCCGCGTTGAAGCGCCCGCCCCAGTACGCGATCGGCGTTTTGCCGCGCTTCACGTCGGCTTCGATGTTCGTGAGCGCCGATGCTATCGCGCCCAGCAAGCCCGCGTTCTGCGCCATGCTCGCCACGACCGACGATGCCGTCGACGGCGTGGCCGCGGGTGCGCTTGCGCCTGACGCAGCGGCTGAATCGACCGCGACCGCGCCCGATGCCGCGCCAGCCGTCTCGGCCGCGCGCTTGGCTTCGCGCAGTTTCTTCAATTGCGCGACGAGCGCGCCGCGTTGACGATCGCTGTCGAGCGTCGAGATGACCGTATCGAGCGAGCGCACCATGTCGGCATCCGATACGGCCGGGTCCGTCACGCCGGAAGCCGCATCGGGAGCGGATGCGGGTGCGGCGGGCTTGATCAGTTCCTCGAACGAAGGCAGCGTGAGCGCCGGAGCCGCGAACGCGGCGGGCGAGAAAAGCGCAAGCGCGGCCATCCAAAATATCGCGACGATCGCCAGCGCGCCGTCATGCGCGAGCTTGCGTGACTTCATAACTGTCTCGATTTCCGAAAGACCGCCAGTTTAGCGGCTGCGGTGAAGGCATCGGCCGAATCGGACGTAACGGAATGTTAAGTCCGCGCCGGCTGCTTACTTGTCCATTTCCGTGCGGGCGCCGCTCGTGTCGGTGGTCGGGCTCGCGCCCGAAGTGCCCGAAGCGCCCGACGTACCCGCGTTACCCGCCGTGCCCGATGCGCTTCCGTCCTTCGACCAGTCCTGCAACTTGCGGCCAGCGTTCTGCAAACCGGCGCCCGTCGCGCTGGCCGCGTCGGTGATGGCGGCGTTGGTCGCGCTCGCCGCGTTCTGCAGATTCGCACGCGCCGTCGCCGGGACGCTGCTCGCGGAGATATCGGGCATCGAACCGGCGTTGTCGATGTTCTGCTGAGCTGTCTGTTTGGCGGAATCGACCTTCTGGCCGACGTAACTCGCCGCCTGATCGAACTTTTGCTGGGTCTGGCTCGCGAGGTTGTTGAGCGCGCCCGCCGCCTGTCCTGCCGATGCATCGTGCTTTTCGCACGCGGCAAGTACACCGAGCGCGGCGAGCGCGATCCCGATTCGGGTCATGGGCGATGTCTGCATGGTCGTTCCTTCCAGATTTGGTGCCTGAGTGCTGCATGAATCTCGATGCGAAGTCCGCACGCCTGAGCGCGATTGTTCCTCTTGGAAATGGCGCTCATCATACGCTCACGCTGGATGGCAACGTTTTGAGCGCACTTTGCCTAAGCACAAAAGCTCGAATTTGCACTTGGAAAAGAAGCGTTTTGAAAAGCTTGCATCACGAGGGAACCTTGGAAAACCCTTACCAGCTCTTCTTGGCTTTGCCTAACTTTTGAACACCCTCCAACTCCCCGCGAATGTAATAGAGTTTTCCCTCTACATTTAGGACACTTCTGGTTTTGAGAGGCATGGGACTCGCATATATTCGCCGCCAGTCCTCATCTCTTCGCGCCAAACGTTGCCCCCATGCTTTATATGAATTTCGTCGTGGCCCTCTTCGCCGGGGTCCTGCTTTTCGAGCCTTTCACCCGTCCTCCTGTCTCCCGCTTTACCACGCACCAGATGCGCCGCAGTCTGGCCAAGCGCGCCTACTATCAAGCGGCGGCGGCATTTTTCGCGGCGCTTTTGATCGCCACCAGTCAGCCAGCGCCCGAACGCATTTCGCCGGTATTCGTTTTGAGCGTCGCGTTGCTTTTGTTACTTGCGAGCGTGTACTGGATCATGCGCGGCAAGCGCCTGCTTCGGCAGCGCCGTGTGTTCAACGAATTCGATTGAATCGACTTACCGGGCGGCGCATCGCGCGCCGCTATCGGTCAAGTGCCCGGCCTTCGGGCGCGCCTCGCCCTCTTCCAGCGTCTCCGCAACCCTTCGCGCCGAAGCAAACTTGCTTCCAGTCCGACGCCATTTCTGCTTTCAGCGTATATTCAGTGCGTTTGTTACCGCAAACATAGGGCGAAAAAAAAAGGCGCTATGTTTCCATAGCGCCTTAAAAGTTCTAGCCATTCCGAGGGCCGTGCTAGAACCTGAGAGCCGGTCATTCAAGCGGGGAGCGGAAAGCAACTGTGCACGTCGCCCCACCAGTTTCGAAATTCGGTTCCATTTTTTATGGGATTGCTGCCCAAGTCAAGCAAAATCTCCGGCGCAGAACTTCTGCCCAAGGTAATCTTTGCAAACCCCTACCAAGAGAAATGTTTCATTCCGTCTGCTGCTTATCGATGAGAGGCTTGCACCGCTTGCAAGTTTAAGTGGCATCCGGGTTATTTAGCGTCAGTCCGCATCCGAAACTACGTTTCAGAAAATAAGAATGCACACATTAAAAAGCCGGCTACCAGACCGGGAAAAACCGAGAGAGAGAGAGGGCGAAGAAGTCACGGCGCTTGCGCGCGGTCTTGACGTTCTACGCCGTATCGCTGCCGCCGATGCCCCTGTCAGCAACCGAGAGCTGACCGAATGGACCGGCATTCCCAAACCTACCGTGTCGCGTATCACAGCAACGCTCGTCGGCGCGGGCCTGCTGCTGCGGCTGCCCGACAGCGAGCGTTTCGTGCTGACCGCCTCGGTTCTGGAATTCAGCAACGGATTCTTACGCAATTTCGATATTCGTGCTCGGGCGCGCCCCTACCTCATCGCGCTCGCCGAGGAAACCAGCCTGTCGGTGCATCTGGCGGTGCGGGACCGGTTGGAAATGGTCGTTATCGATGCCATCCGTCCGCGTTCGGCCGTGCTCGTCTCACGTCTCGAAGTGGGCGGAAGGATGGACCTGACCCGTACCGCCGTGGGGCGCGCGTACTTGTCCGTGCTGTCGCAGGCGGATCGCGAAACGCTCATCGGTAGTCTGCAGATCGCATCCGGCGACGACTGGCCGCTCATCGCGATGGGACTTCGGCACGGTATCGAAGACACGCATCGCAATGGCTTCGCGGTTTCGATCGGCGAATGGCATCTGGGGCTCAACGCGGTCGCGGCGGGCTTCATCGGTCCGTCGGAAGAGCGTTACTCCGTGAACTGCGGCGGCGCGGCACATCAGTGTCCCGAAGAGACGCTCATCGAAACAGTCGCGCCCGCGCTGCTGCGCTGTGTGAGCCAGATCGCGCATGAGATCGGCGGCACGTCCGGCGCCGCATCGGCGGCCATCGCGATGGCTGCCTCTACGGACTTGCGCGCCACCGAGTAGACTTGACACCCCTGACGTATTTGGCCGGCCGACCCATCGACGGGTTCGGCCGGCCTGCGCTCGCATCGTGCGAAAGCCATGTCAGGCCGCGTGTAACACTCGTAATCAGCCGAAAGAAAGGTAGGTGGACGGGCCTCGATGCGGGACGTAGCATCATGCTTCGCACGACTGCGCGGCGTTGGTGCGGCTTGTATGCGTCGTGTCTCTTCGTTGCGGTTTCGTCATGCGCGGCGGCGCTTCGAACGCGTCGCGACAAAGCTTCATGTGCTCATCGCCCGCATTCAGGTCCTCGCCTCGATGCGGCTTGCAGATTGCGCTGTCCTGCCTGGCGTTCGCGCGCCGCCTTGGGCGCTGCAACGAATCACTTGAAATACCAGCCACAGAACCGATGGACGACCAAAAGAATTCTCCCGGACAACCGCAGAAACCGTCCAACTCGCCTGATCGACCTGCCACGACCACGCTCGGGGAACGCCCGCCAAGGCGGCGCAAGCTCGTCCCGCTCGTGATCGCTTTGCTGATTGTCGCGGGAGCCGTCGCCTGGTGGCATCCGTGGAGCCGCAACAGTGCCTCGGGTCAACCACAGGATGCACGTCAGGGCGGCGGCCGTCGCGGCGGCGGCGCGAACGCGATGAATCAGCCGCAGCCCGTGCATGTCGCGACCGTCGCGCAAGGCGAGATGCCGGTGGTCATCAATTCGCTCGGCACGGTCACGCCGCTTGCCAACGTCACGGTCAAGACGCAGCTCAATGGCACGCTGATGGACGTGGCCTTCAAGGAAGGCCAGATGGTCAAGAAGGGCGACGTGCTCGCGCAGATCGACCCGCGTCCTTATGAGATTTCGCTGCGTAACGCCGAAGGCACGCTGGCGCGGGATCAGGCGCTGTTGCAGACCGCGAGGCTCGACTTGCAGCGTTATCAGACGCTGCTCTCGCAAGACTCAATCGCCAAGCAACAGGTCGACACTCAAGGCTCGCTCGTCAAGCAGTATGAAGGCGCGGTCAAGTCGGACATGGCCAACGTCGATACCTACAAGCTCGATCTCACCTACGCGCGCATCACGGCGCCCGTGTCGGGACGCGTCGGCCTGCGTCAGGTCGATCCCGGCAATTACGTGACGACGGGCGACACCAACGGCGTCGTGGTCATCACGCAATTGCAGCCGATCAGCGTGATCTTCACCACCTCGGAAGACAACCTTGCCGCCATCCTGAAGCCGCTGCACGCGGGCACGAAGATGTCGGTGACGGCATATGACCGCGCCAATACGGTTGCGCTCGAATCGGGCTATCTGGAAACCCTCGACAACCAGATCGACACCACCACCGGCACCGTCAAGCTGCGCGCGACCTTCGACAACAAAGGACTCGGGCTCTTTCCGAACCAGTTCGTGAACACAAAGCTGCTCGTCGATGTCATCAAGGACGCGCTTATCGTTCCGACTTCGGCGGTGCTGAACGGCTCGTCGGGATCGTTCGTGTATGTCGTCAAGCCGGACAATACGGTGACGGTGCGCAACGTGAAAACCGGTCCCGTCGATGGCGAGCGCACCAGCATCAAAACCGGTCTGCAGGCCGGCGAGCGCGTGGTGATCGACGGCTCCGACCGGCTCAAGGAAGGCGCGAAGATCACGATTCCGGCGGACAAGGCCAAGGGTGCTTCGGGCGCATCCGGCGCTTCAGGTGCATCGGCGGCGGCTTCCGCGTCGGCAGCTTCGGGTGCGCGGCATGGCGGGCATCGTCGTCAGCAACCGCAGCAGTGACAGTTAAGCCAAGAGCAACCAGAGCCGCATGAATCCATCTCGCCTTTTTATCCTGCGTCCGGTCGGCACGGCGCTTCTGATGGCGGCGATCATGCTGGTCGGCCTCGTCGCGCTACGTTTTCTGCCGCTGTCCGCGCTGCCCGCGGTCGATTATCCGACCATCCAGGTGCAGACGTTTTACCCCGGCGCGTCGCCGGATGTGATGACCTCCAGCGTCACCGCGCCGCTCGAAAAGCAGTTCGGGCAGATGGCGAGCCTGAACCAGATGTCGTCGCAGAGTTCGGCGGGTGCGTCGGTCATCACCTTGCAGTTCAGTCTGGATTTGCCGCTCGATATCGCCGAGCAGGAAGTTCAGGCCGCCATCAACGCGGCGGGCAATCTGCTGCCGTCCGACCTGCCCGCCCCGCCGATCTACGCGAAAGTGAACCCCGCCGACGCGCCGATCATCACGCTCGCGATCAGTTCCAAGACACTGCCGCTCACCAAGGTCCAGGATCTCGCCGATACGCGCCTCGCGCAGAAGATTTCGCAAGTCGCAGGCGTGGGTCTCGTGTCGATCAGCGGCGGCAACCGCCCCGCCGTGCGCATTCAGGCAAACACACGCGCGCTGGCCTCGTACGGGCTGAATATCGACGACTTGCGCACGACTATCGCCAACCTCAACGTCAATACGCCGAAGGGCAATTTCGACGGCCCGTCGCGTAACTACACCATCAATGCGAACGACCAGTTGACCGATGCAAGCGCGTACCAAAGCGCGGTGGTCGCATACAAGAACGGCCGGCCGGTCATGCTCACCGATGTCGCCACGGTCGTCGAAGGTCCGGAGAATACCAAGCTCGGCGCGTGGGTCGACGCGACGCCCGCCATCATCCTCAACGTGCAGCGTCAGCCGGGCGCGAACGTCATTCAAGTGGTGGACGGCATCAAGAAGCTGCTGCCAGGCTTGCAGCAATCGCTGCCGGCGGCGCTGGACGTGCGCATCGTCACGGACCGCACCACCACCATCCGCGCGTCGGTGCGCGACGTGCAGTTCGAACTCGCGCTCTCCGTCGTGCTGGTCGTGCTGGTAATTTATCTGTTTCTCGCGAACGTCTACGCCACCATCATCCCGAGTCTTTCCGTGCCGCTGTCCTTGGTCGGCACGCTCGCGATCATGTACCTGTGCGGCTTTTCACTCGACAATCTTTCGCTTATGGCGCTGACCATCGCGACGGGCTTCGTCGTCGACGACGCCATCGTCATGATCGAAAACATCGCGCGCTATGTCGAGGAAGGCGACCCGCCGCTCGAAGCAGCGTTGAAAGGCTCGAAGCAGATCGGTTTCACCATCATTTCGCTGACGGTTTCACTGATCGCGGTGCTTATCCCGCTGCTCTTCATGGGCGATGTGGTTGGCCGTCTGTTCCACGAGTTCGCGATCACGCTCGCCGTGACCATCGTGATCTCGGCTATCGTCTCGCTCACGCTCGTGCCGATGATGTGCGCAAAACTCCTGCGCCACACGCCGCCCAAAGATAGCAAGCGCTTCGAGGCGCGCGCCCACAAGTTCATCGACTACGTGATCGGCCGCTACGCCGTCGCGCTCGAATGGGTGCTGGAGCGGCAAGCCGCGACGCTCGTCGTCGCCCTGCTGACGCTCGTTTTGACCGCCGTGCTGTACATCTTCATTCCGAAGGGCCTCTTTCCCACGCAGGACACCGGCGTGATCCAGGCGATCACGCAAGCGCCGCAGGCCGCGTCGTATCAGGCCGTGGCCGAGCAGCAGCAGGCGCTCGCGCAGAAGATTCTGCAGAACCCGGATGTCGAAAGCCTGACTTCGTTCATCGGCGTGGACGGCACCAACATCACGCTGAACAGCGGGCGCATGCTCATCAACCTGAAGCCGCGCGACGACCGCAGCAACACGTCGAGCGACGTGATCCGTTCCATTCAGAGCGACGTCGCGGACATTCCTGGCATCAAGCTGTATATGCAGCCGGTGCAGGACTTGACGATCGATTCCACCGTCAGTCCGACGCAATATCAGTTCATGCTGACCGACCCGAACCCGTCCGAGTTCGCGGAATGGGTGCCGAAGCTCGTCGAGCGGCTGCAACATACGTCCATTCTCACGGATGTGGCGACCGACCTGCAGCAAAACGGCCAGTCGGTGTATATCGAAATCGACCGGCCGACGGCGGCGCGCTTCGGCATCACGCCCGCGACGGTGGACAACGCGCTTTACGACGCCTTCGGCCAGCGCATCATTTCGACCATCTTCACGCAGTCGAATCAGTATCGCGTGATCCTTGAATCGGAGCCTTCGGACGCGCACTACAGCGAGATCCTGAACGGCATCTATCTGCCGTCGTCCACTTCGACGACGGGGCAGGTGCCGCTCAACACCATCGCCAAGTTCCACGAGCGCGCGGCGCCGTTGCTCGTCACGCATCTGGGCCAATTCCCGGCGACGACCGTTTCCTTCAACCTGGCCAAGGGCGAATCGCTTGGGGCGGCGGTCAAGGCCATCGAGCAGGCGAAGAACGACATCGGCCTGCCCGCGTCGTTCCAGATTCGCTTTCAGGGCGCGGCGCTCGCGTTCCAGGCTTCGCTTTCGAACGAACTGTTCCTGATCCTCGCGGCCATCGTCACGATGTATATCGTGCTCGGCGTGCTGTACGAGAGCTTCATCCACCCGATCACCATTCTCTCGACGCTGCCGTCCGCAGGCGTCGGCGCGCTGCTTTCGCTGATGGTCACCGGGCACGATCTGGACATCATCGGCATCATCGGCATCGTGCTCTTGATCGGTATCGTGAAGAAGAACGCCATCATGATGATCGACTTCGCGCTCGAAGCCGAGCGCGATCAAGGCAAGTCGCCGCGCGACGCGATCTTCCAGGCGTGTCTGCTGCGCTTTCGCCCGATTCTCATGACAACGATGGCCGCGCTTCTCGGCGCGCTGCCGCTCATGATCGGCTGGGGCGCGGGTTCGGAGCTGCGGCATCCGCTCGGTATCGCGATTGTCGGCGGTCTGATCGTCTCGCAGTTGCTCACGCTCTTCACCACGCCCGTGATCTATCTGGCCTTCGATTCGCTCGGCCGCCGGTTGCGCGCGCGCTTCGGCGGCGGCATGCACGAGCCGCGGCCCGCCGCCGACGCGGAGTAAGCCATGAACATGTCGCGCATTTTCATCGACCGGCCCGTTGCGACGACGCTGCTCGCGGTGGGCATCGCGCTCGCCGGCATGTTCGCGTTCGTGAAGCTGCCGGTCGCGCCGCTGCCTCAAGTGGATTTTCCGACCATTTCCGTGCAGGCGCAGTTGCCGGGCGCAAGTCCCGAAACCGTCGCGACGAGCGTGGCGAGTCCGCTCGAACGGCATCTCGGCTCCATCGCCGATGTCAGCGAGATGACTTCGCAAAGCGCGGTCGGCACCACGCGCATCACGCTGCAGTTCGGCCTGAACCGCGACATCGACGGCGCCGCGCGCGACGTGCAGGCCGCCATCAACGCCGCGCGCGCCGACTTGCCAACCGCGCTGCGCAGCAACCCGACCTACCACAAGGTGAATCCGGCCGACGCGCCCATTCTGGTGCTCGCGCTCTCCTCGCCTACCCGAACCGCGGGCGCGCTTTACGACTCCGCGGCGACCGTGCTGCAGCAGACGCTTTCTACCGTGCCGGGCGTCGGCGAAGTGGACGTGAGCGGCTCGGCAAACCCGGCCGTGCGCGTGGAGCTCGAACCGGGCGCGCTGTTTCACTACGGCATCGGGCTGGAAGACGTGCGCGCGGCGCTGGCATCGGCGAATGCGAACAGTCCGAAGGGCGCAATCGAATTCAAGGACAACCACGTCCAGCTCTACACCAACGATCAGGCGAGCAAGGCGTCGCAATACAAGGATCTGGTCGTCGCCTATCGCAACGGCTCGGCGGTGCATCTTTCGGACGTCGGCGAAGTGGTCGATTCCGTGGAAGACCTGCGCAATCTCGGCCTCATCAACAACAAGCACGCGGTGCTCGTCATTCTGTACCGTCAGCCGGGCGCGAATATCATCGAGACGATCGACCGCGTGAAGGGCATGCTGCCGCAACTGCAAGCCGCCCTTCCCGCCGATGTCCTGATCACCCCGACAGCGGACCGCTCGACCACCATCCGCGCCTCGCTGCACGACACCGAACTCACGCTCGTGATCGCGGTGGCGCTCGTCGTGATGGTCGTGTTCCTGTTCCTGCGCAACTGGCGCGCAACGCTGATTCCAAGCGTCGCCGTGCCGATATCGATCATCGGCACCTTCGCGGCGATGTATTTGCTCGGCTTCTCGCTCGACAATCTCTCGCTGATGGCGCTGACCATCGCGACGGGCTTCGTGGTGGACGACGCCATCGTCGTGCTGGAGAACATCTCGCGGCATGTCGAGAACGGCGTGCCGCGCATGCAGGCCGCGATACTCGGCGCGCGCGAGGTCGGCTTCACGGTGCTGTCCATCAGCATTTCGCTCGTTGCCGTGTTCCTGCCCATCCTGCTGATGGGCGGTATCGTCGGGCGCCTGTTCCGCGAGTTCGCGCTGACCTTGTCGCTGGCGATCGCCGTATCGCTCGTGGTGTCGCTCACCGTCACGCCCATGATGTGCTCGCGTCTGCTTCAAGAGCCGCATCAGAAGAAGAAAGAAGGCCGGCTCGCGCTCTGGCTCGAACGCCAATTCGAGCGCATGCAGCGCGGCTATGCGCGAACGCTTGGCTGGGCGCTCGGGCACCCGCGGCTCATCCTGCTCATTTTGCTCGCGACCATCGGGCTGAACGTCTATTTGTACATCATCGTGCCGAAGGGCTTTTTCCCGCAGCAGGACACGGGGCGTATCGTCGGCGGCATTCAGGCGGACCAGAGCACCTCGTTTCAGGCGATGAAAGGCAAGTTCTCGGAGATGATGCGAATCGTCGAATCGGACCCGGCCGTGGACAGCGTCGCCGGTTTCACGGGCGGGCGCACGACCAATTCCGGCTTCATGTTCATCTCGCTCAAGCCGAAGAGCGAACGCAAGGTGTCGGCGGATCAGGTCATCAACCGTCTGCGCAAGCCGCTTGCCGATGTCGCGGGCGCGCGCACCTTCCTGCAGGCCGTTCAGGATATTCGCGTGGGCGGGCGGCAGTCGAATGCGCAGTATCAATTCACGCTGCTGTCCGACACCACGAGCGACCTTTACACGTGGGCGCCCAAGCTCACCGAGGCGCTGCTCAAGCGCCCCGAACTCACCGACGTGAATTCCGACCAGCAACAAGGCGGTCTCGAAGCGATGGTGACCTTCGACCGCGCCACGGCCGCGCGTCTGAACATCAAGCCAGCGCAGATCGACAACACGCTCTACGACGCCTTCGGCCAGCGCCAGGTCTCGACCATCTACAACCCGCTGTCGCAATACCACGTGGTGATGGAAGTCGCGCCGAAATACTGGCAGGACCCGGAGATGCTCAAGCAGATCTACATCAGCACGTCGGGCGGCACGGCGAGCGGCACGTCATCGACTAATTCGACCACCACTTCCGGCGCCAACTCGACGGCGTCCACCTCGGCGACCGGTTCGACCGGCGCGGGCGGCTCGTCCACCAGCAGTTCCGACACAGCCGCCGCGCTGGCGCTCGCTTCGGTCAAGAATTCGGCGACCAACGCCATCGCGGCGAGCGGCAAGTCGAGTTCGTCGTCAGGCGCGGCGGTTTCCACATCGCAGGAAACGATGGTGCCGCTTTCGGCCATCGCGAAATTCGGGCCGGGCAATACGCCGCTTTCCGTCAATCACCAGAGCCAGTTCGTGGCTTCCACCATCTCGTTCAATCTGCCGCCGGGCAAGTCGCTCTCGGAGGCCACCGCCGCGATTTACGAAACGATGGCGGAAATCGGCGTGCCGCAGACCATCCACGGCAGTTTTCAGGGCACGGCGCAGGCGTTCCAGCAGTCGATGAACGACCAGCCCATCCTGATTCTCGCGGCGCTCGCGGCCGTGTATATCGTGCTCGGCATTCTGTATGAAAGTTATATCCATCCGATCACGATTCTCTCCACGCTGCCGTCGGCGGGCGTCGGCGCGCTGCTTGCGCTGCTGCTGTTCAAGACGGAATTCAGCATCATCGCGTTGATCGCGGTCATCTTGCTGATCGGCATCGTGAAGAAGAACGCGATCATGATGGTGGACTTCGCTATCGAGGCCACGCGGCACGGCGCCAAGACTTCGCGCGATGCCATCGAGGAAGCGTGTCTCTTGCGCTTTCGCCCGATCATGATGACGACCGCCGCCGCGCTGCTCGGCGCGCTGCCGCTCGCGTTCGGAACTGGCGAAGGATCGGAGATGCGCGCGCCGCTTGGCATTGCAATCGTCGGCGGGCTGATCGTGAGTCAAATGCTGACGCTCTATACGACGCCGGTGGTTTATCTGTATATGGACCGCTTCCGCGTGCGCGCAGAGGAACGGCGCGCGCGGCGGCGTGGCAATGCGCGGCCGGCGAGCGCGGTGGAGTGACGCGAGGCCGCGCAAGCACGGATAGCACAAGGCGCCGAAATCGCCTACTTTGATTGTCGAGCCGGCCACCGCAAGGAAGCGAACTCAATGAAGACGATGAAAGTTCTGCTGATCGGCGCGCACGGCCGCACGGGCCGGCTTATCGCGCAAGGTCTTCATGACCACGCCGCGCCTTTTCGGGCGCTGCTTCGCAAATCCGCGCACAAGAGCGAGTTCGCGGCGCTGGGCGCGGAAATCGTGCTCGGCGATCTCGATCAGGACTTCTCGCATGTCTTCGACGACATCACGCACGTGATCTACGCGGCGGGGTCGTCCGAGAGCGAAGGCGTGCACGAGGAACGCGCGATCGATCGCGACGCCGTCATGCGCACCGCCGATTACGCAAAGCGCCGGCGCGTGCGGCAACTCGTCGTCGTAAGCGCGCTGACCGCGTTTCATCCGGAGCGCAATCCGCTTTCCCTGCGTCATTACTCGCGCATGAAACGCGAAGCCGATGCCTACGTCATGCGGCGCGGCGTGCCTTACGCGATCCTGCGTCCTGGCCCGCTATCCGACGAACCCGCGCGCGGCACGATTGCGCTCGCGGACGAGACCACGGTCGAGATGCCCGACGTGTCGCGCGAGGATGTCGCGCGCATTGCGCTGCGTTGCGTGGCGCTTGGCGTGCGGGATCGGGTCATCGGCTTCGTCGGCGGAAACGAACCGCTCGACGCCGTGCTCGATACCTACGCCGCGGTCACCGCGTAATTCGAACGACGCACGTCACACGACTCCCACGAGCCGATATCCCACGCCCGTTTCCGTGACGATATGCTCGGGCTGCGCCGTATCGCGCTCGAGCTTCTGCCGCAGATGCGCCATATAGATGCGCAGATAATGCGGACTCTCCACATGCGACGGTCCCCACACTTCCTTCAGCAATTGCCGATGCGTCAAGACGCGCCCCGCATGCCGCACGAGCGTGGCAAGCAGGCGATATTCGATCGGCGTCAGATGCACGCTCTCGCCGTTTTTCGTGACGCGCCGCAACGCGAGATCGACGGTGACATCGCCGAAACGCACGGCCGGCGTCTCGCTGCCCGCCGACTGATTGCGCCGCCGCAAATGCGCGCGAATACGCGCCATCAACTCGGAAACGCCGAACGGCTTGGTGAGATAGTCGTCGGCGCCGGCATCGAGCGCGGCGACCTTTTCCGCTTCCTGCGTGCGGGCCGAGAGCACGATCACCGGCAATTCGGTCCAGCCGCGCAGTTCGCGAATGACGTCGAGGCCATCGGTATCCGGCAGACCCAGATCGACGATCACGAGATCGGGCTTGCGCGTCGCCGCTTCGATCAGACCTTGCTGGCCGGTTTCCGCTTCGTGCACGGTCATGCCCTCGGCTTCCAGGGACACGCGTACGAAGCGGCGAATCTGCTTTTCGTCCTCGATCAGGACGACGGTGACGGACGGCTCGCTCATATCGATGCTGTTCTATTTCTTAGTTTCAGTGAGAATCCGTCACGCGGGAAAGGCTCAAGGCAAAAGAATGGTCGAGCCCGTCGTCTTGCGCGCCTCGAGGTCTTCATGCGCGCGGGGCGCGTCGGCCAGCGAATAACGTTGCCGCACGTTCGTCCTGACCTTCCCCGACGACACGACTTCGAACAGTTCCGCCGCCATGGCATCCAGATCGGCGCGCTTGGCGATATAGCTGAAAAGCGTCGGACGCGTGAAGTAAAGCGAACCGCGCCCGGCGAGTTCGGATGAATCGATAGGCGGCACCGGACCCGACGAATTGCCGAAGCTCACGAAGTATCCAAGCGGCGAGAGGCTGTCGAGCGACGCGATATACGTGTCCTTGCCGATGGAATCGTAGACCACCGGCACGCCCGCGCCGTTGGTGATCTCGCGCACACGCTGAGTGAAGTTGTCGCGCGTGTAGACGATCGCGTGATCGCAGCCATGCGCCTTCGCGATCTCCGCTTTCTCGTCCGAACCGACCGTGCCGATCACCGTCGCGCCGAGCGCCTTCGCCCACTGCACCGCGAGCAGGCCGACGCCGCCCGCCGCCGCGTGGATCAACACCGTTTCGCCCGCCTTCACGCGATAGGTCCGGCGCAGCAGATATTGCGTGGTCAGTCCTTGCAGCATGATCGACGCGGCATCTTCGTAGCTGAGCGCATCCGGCAGCTTGACGACGAAATCCGCCGCCATCACGCGTTCCTCGGCATAAGCGCCCGGCGGACGCGACGCATACGCCACGCGATCGCCCGGTTTGAATTGCGTAATGCCCTCGCCCACCGCCGTGACTTCGCCCGCGCCTTCCATGCCGAGCCCGTTGGGCAGCGGCATCGGATAAAGCCCGGTGCGGAAATACACATCGATGAAATTGAGCCCGACCGCGTGATGCTTCACGCGGATTTCACCCTTGCCCGGCTCGCCCACGTTCACGTCGACCCACTTCATGACTTCGGGGCCGCCTGTCTTGTCGAATCGGATTGCCTTGGTCATCGCTTGAATGTCTCCGTCGGTTCAGTTCGCCATGTGTCGAGAATCAAGTGCGCCGTTCGCGCTGATGCGCGTGCGGCGCGGCTGCGTTCAGTACGTGCCCGGATAAGCGCCGCCATCGATCAGCAGATTCTGCCCGGTGATGTAGCCCGCATGCGCGCTGCACAGGAACGCGCAGGCCCGGCCGAACTCGTCCGGCTCGCCGAAGCGTCCAGCGGGCAGCGCGTCCGCGCGACGCTTGCGCGCCTCGTCGATGCTGATGTTCTGCGCCTTTGCCTGCGCTTCGAACGTCACGGCGACGCGGTCGGTGTCGAAGGTGCCGGGCAGCAGATTGTTGATGGTCACGCCCGTGGACGCCACCTTGCGCGCCACGCCCGCGACGAAGCCCGTGAGCCCGGAGCGCGCGCCGTTGGAGAGCCCGAGCACATCGATCGGCGCCTTCACCGACGAGCTCGTGATATTGACGATGCGTCCGAAACCGCGCCCGATCATCCCGTCGATGGTCTGCCTGATGAGTTCGATCGGCGTGAGCATATTGGCTTCGAGCGCCTTGATCCACATGTCGTGCGTGAAATTGCGGAAGTCGCCCGGCGGCGGCCCGCCCGCGTTGTTGACTAGGATGTCCGGCTGCGGACACGCGGCGAGCGCGGCGGCCTGGCCCTCGGGCGTGGCGATGTCGCCGGCCACGGTCTTCACGTCCACGCCATAGGCCGCGCGGATGGCGGCGGCCGTCGCTTCGAGCGTTTCCGCCGTGCGCGCGGTGATGACGAGATTGACGCCCTCGGCTGCGAGCGCCTCGGCGCAACCGCGCCCGAGTCCCTTGCTTGCCGCGCAGACGAGCGCGGTGCGCCCTGCGATTCCCATGTCCATCGTCCATCCTCCAGAGGTTGTCTCGACTGTTTCGGTTCGGAGCGCGTGAGATGACCGTCACGCCTTCCGCGCAATTCTAAGAGAATCGGGGCGGCAACGTCGGGCGGGCCATGCGGCTTGCCGATGAACGCGGCAAATGTTCTTAGGCAACGGCGGGGTTTTCGGTAAACTGTCGCCACTGTCCGCCCGGCGCGCGGCATGAGCGCCGGCGCTCACGCATCGCCCATGACGGCACCCCATCACACGAGCAGCACACCCGCAGGACGCGCGAACGCGCGAGACCCATGAAACAGGACAGCCGTTTTCCCAATCTCTTCATCACCGATCACCCGCTGATCCAGCACAAGCTCACCCACATGCGCGACAAGGACACGTCCACGCGCACGTTTCGCGAACTGCTGCGGGAAATCACCTTGCTGATGGGCTACGAGATCACCCGCAATCTGCCGCTCACGACCAAGCGCGTGGAAACGCCGCTCGTCGAGATCGACGCGCCCGTGATCGCGGGCAAAAAGCTCGCCATCGTGCCGGTGCTGCGCGCGGGCATCGGCATGTCGGACGGGCTGCTCGACCTGATCCCCTCGGCGCGCGTCGGTCATATCGGCGTCTATCGCGCGGAAGATCACCGGCCGGTCGAGTATCTCGTGCGCCTGCCGCCCGACCTGGAAGAGCGCGTCTTCATTCTGTGCGATCCGATGGTCGCGACCGGCTACTCGGCCGTCCACGCCGTCGACGTAATGAAGCGCCGCAACGTGCTGTCCGAAAATATCGTGTTCGTGGCGCTGGTGGCAGCACCCGAAGGCGTGAAGGTTTTCCAGGACGCGCATCCGGACGTGAAGCTCTACGTCGCCTCGCTGGATTCGCATCTGAACGATCATGCGTATATCGTTCCCGGTCTCGGCGATGCAGGCGACCGGCTGTTCGGCACGAAGAACTGATCGCAACCCGTTTTCGCAGATCAAGTCTCGAGACCGCCGCGCGACATGCGCGGCGGTTTTTTATTGTGCGATGGCTTTTGCGCGGCGCACTTTCCCCGAATCCGCCTTCGCCCGCTCGTTTTCCCCAATCGACGCAAGCCGCCTGCCAAGCCATCCCAGCATGATAAAATTTCGGTCTGTTCCTAAGCGGATCTTGCCGCGAGCTTGACTGGCTTGCCTTCGGGCCGCGCCCGACGCACGACCCGGCTGCCGTTTAAAAAGACGCGGCAGCGCATCGAACAGACATCTACAGCATCACAGCAAACCAAGGCGCGGCACGACGTCCGCGCGCGATGGAGAAAGGTAATGGCGGGTCACTCGAAATGGGCCAACATCAAGCATAAAAAGGCCGCAGCCGATGCAAAGCGCGGCAAGGTCTGGACGCGCCTCATCAAGGAAATCCAGGTCGCGGCCCGCATGGGCGGCGGCGAAGTCGACTCGAACCCGCGGCTGCGGCTCGCGGTCGACAAGGCGTACGACGCCAACATGCCGAAGGACAACATCAACCGCGCGATCCAGCGCGGTGTCGGCGGCGTCGATGGCGCGAGCTACGAGGAAATCCGCTACGAAGGCTACGGCATCGGCGGCGCGGCGATCATCGTCGACACCATGACCGACAACCGCACCCGCACGGTCGCGGAAGTGCGCCACGCGTTCTCGAAGTTCGGCGGCAACATGGGCACGGACGGCTCGGTATCGTTCATGTTCGACCATGTCGGCCAGTTCCTGTTCGCGCCGGGCACGCCCGAGGACAAGCTGATGGACGCCGCGCTCGAAGCAGGCGCGGACGACGTGGTGACGAACGACGACGGCAGCATCGAAGTGATCAGCCCCGCCAACGACTTCCAGAAGGTGAAGGACGCGCTCGAAGCCGCCGGCTTCAAGGCGGAACTCGCCGAAGTGACCATGAAGCCGCAAAGCGAAGTGGAATTCAGCGGCGACGACGCCCTGAAAATGCAAAAACTGCTGGACGCTCTCGAAAATCTCGACGACGTGCAGGAAGTCTATACAAACGCCGCCATCAACGACGAATAAGCGCCGCCGTTGCGCCCGTCCGCCGCGCTCGGCGGGCCGCGATGCTGGAACGGCTTTCGCTTGATGAGAAGGCAGGTGACGCAGCCTGAAGTCCGCGCGAGCCGCCTTCGACCTGTCATGCCGGTGACGGCGTGGGCTCCGGCATTGGCCTGGTCCGCCCGGCGTCAGCGCGCGGCTACTGCTTTCACTCAAGCTTTTCGGGGATTCAAATGAAGTTACTCGTCGTTGGTTCCGGCGGTCGCGAACATGCGCTGGCCTGGAAGCTCGCCCAGTCGCCGCGCGTGCAGATCGTCTATGTGGCGCCCGGCAACGGCGGCACCGCGCAGGACGAGCGCCTGCGCAATATCGACATCACCGAGCCTTCGGCGCTCGCCGATTTCGTCGAACGCGAGCATGTCGCGATGACCGTCGTCGGACCGGAAACGCCGCTCGCCGCGGGCATCGTCAATCTGTTCCGTTCGCGCGGGCTCAAGATTTTCGGGCCGACAAAGGAAGCCGCGCAGCTCGAAAGCTCGAAGGACTTCGCGAAGGCGTTCATGAAGCGCCACAACATTCCGACGGCCGACTACGAAACCTTCACCGACGCCGCCGCCGCGCACGCCTACATCGACACGAAAGGCGCGCCGATCGTCGTGAAAGCGGATGGCCTTGCTGCCGGCAAGGGCGTGGTGGTCGCGATGAGCGCAGAGGAAGCACACGACGCGATCGACTCCATGCTCGCCGACAACAAGCTCGGCGACGCAGGCGCGCGCGTGGTGATCGAAGAATTTCTTTCCGGCGAGGAAGCGAGCTTCATTGTCATGGTGGACGGCAAGCACGTGCTGCCGCTCGCGTCCAGCCAAGACCACAAGCGTCTGCTCGACGGCGACAAGGGCCCGAACACCGGCGGCATGGGCGCGTATTCGCCCGCGCCGATCGTCACGCCGCAACTGCACGCGCGCGTGATGCGCGAGATCATCCTGCCGACCGTGCGCGGCATGGAAAACGACGGCATCCGCTTCACCGGCTTTCTGTACGCGGGCCTGATGATCGACGCCAACGGCACGCCCAAGACGCTCGAATTCAATTGCCGCATGGGCGACCCCGAAACGCAGCCGATCATGGCGCGCCTCAAGGGCGATTTTTCGAAGGTCGTGGAGATGGCCATCGACGGCAAGCTGGACAGCGTGGAGCTCGACTGGGACCGGCGCACGGCGCTGGGCGTCGTGCTCGCGGCTCACAACTACCCGGAGACGCCGCGCAAGGGCGACCGCATCAACGGCATTCCGCCTGAAACGGACAACGCCGTCACGTTCCATGCGGGCACTACGCTCACGGACGGCAAGCTCACCACTTCAGGCGGGCGCGTGTTGTGTGTCGTGGGTCTGGCGGATTCCGTGCGCGGCGCGCAGTCCGTGGTCTACGATACAGTGAATCAGATTTCGTTCGATGGCATGCAGTATCGCCGGGACATAGGCTACCGGGCGGTGAATCGCAAGCACGGATAAGGCTTATCGCCTGAAATCGAGCCGTTCTTCCCGCGCTGCCGGACCTCCGCGTCCGGCAGCGCGTTTTTAGAGAATCCACATAACGCCTGTCATGGCGCATTGCAGCAATCGATGAGTGAAACGAACCAGCACGACGCAGCCCACGATATCGCCGCCGTCCGTCAATACCTGACGGGCTTGCAGACGCGTATTGCCGATGCCCTCGGCGCGTTCGACGGCAGTTCGTTCGCGACCGATGCCTGGACTCGCGAGCCCGGCGCGCATCTGCGTGGCGGGGGCGTGACGCGCATTCTCGAAGGCGGCGAGTTTTTCGAGCGCGGCGGCATCGGCTTCTCGGACGTGGCGGGCGACGCGCTGCCGCCCTCCGCTAGCGCCGCGCGTCCGCAACTCGCCGGGCGCGGTTTCGAGGCGCTGGGCGTGTCGCTGGTGATGCATCCGAGAAATCCGCACTGCCCAACCGTGCACATGAACGTGCGCATGCTCACGGCGGTCAAGCCCGGCGAAGAGCCGATCTTCTGGTTGGGCGGCGGCATGGACTTGACGCCCATTTACGGCTACGAGGACGACGCGCGGCATTTCCACCGCGTCTGCCGCGACGCGCTCGACCCGTTCGGCGTGGAGTTGTATCCGCGCTTCAAGACGTGGTGCGACGAGTACTTTTATCTGAAGCATCGCGACGAGCAGCGCGGTATCGGCGGCATCTTTTTCGACGATTTCTCCGAGCCCGGCTTCGAGCGTTCGTTCGCGATGATGCGGCGCGTCGGAGACGCGTTTCTCGAAGCGTATCTGCCGATCATCGACAAGCGCCGCGACACGCCTTACGGCGAGCACGAACGCGCGTTTCAGGCGTATCGGCGCGGACGTTACGTCGAGTTCAACCTCGTGTTCGACCGCGGCACGCACTTCGGTCTGCAAAGCGGCGGGCGCACCGAATCCATTCTCATGTCGATGCCGCCGGTCGCGAACTGGCGCTACGACTGGGCGCCCGAGCCCGGCACGCCGGAAGCGCGACTCTATTCCGACTTCCTGGTGCGCCGGCAATGGCTGTGATCGCGCCGGGCACACCTTGCAAAAAGCGCGTCGGCATTTTGGGCGGCACCTTCGATCCGATTCACGAAGGGCATCTGGCGCTCGCGCGCCGCTTCGCCGCGCTCTTGCGCCTGACCGAACTCGTGCTGTTGCCCGCGGGTCAGCCGTGGCAGAAGGAAGGCGTATCGGCGCCGCATCACCGGCTGGCGATGACGCGCGCGGCGGCGCGGTCGCTGCACATCGAGGGCGTGAAGATCACCGTCGCCACCGATGAAGTCGAGCGCGAAGGCGCGACCTACACGGTGGAGACGCTTGCCCGCTGGCGCGAGCAGGAAGGCGCCGAGGCATCGCTTGCGTTGCTGATCGGCGCGGATCAACTGGTCAAGCTCAATACCTGGCGCGACTGGAAACGGCTCTTCGAATTCGCGCATGTCTGCGTGGAGACGCGTCCCGGCTTCGATGTCGCGTTGCTGCCCGCGCCCGTCGCCGCCGAATTCGAAGCACGCGAGGCATCCCCGGAAGTCTTGCAGGCCAGCACGCACGGTCACATGCTGATCGACACCACGCTTCTCATCGACGTATCCGCCACGGCGATCCGCGAGGAAGCGAGCGCATCACACGAAGGCGCACGAGGCGCGTCGCAAGACGAAGTCCGCGCGCAGGTCCCATCCGCCGTATGGGACTACATTGTTCAACATCATTTGTATCAACGGTAATCATGGAAATTCAAAAGCTTCAACGCGCGATCATCGACGGTCTCGAAGACGTCAAGGCGCAAGACATCAAAGTGTTCAACACCACTCACCTGACGTCGCTGTTCGACCGCGTGGTCGTGGCGAGCGGCACGTCGAACCGGCAGACCAAGGCGCTTGCCAACAGCGTGCGCGAACGGGTGAAGGAAGCCGGTGGCGACATCATCAGCACGGAAGGCGAAGAGATCGGCGAATGGGTGCTGGTCGACTGCGGCGACGCGGTCGTCCATATCCTGCAACCGGCGCTGCGCCAGTACTACAACCTCGAAGAAGTCTGGGGCGACAAACCCGTGCGCGTGAAACTGAGCAAGCCGAGCATGTTCGGCGGCGCGAACGTCGAAGCCGACGAGGACGAAGACGAGGAAGATGCCGCACCGGCCGTCAAGCGTCCCGCCCGCAAGACCGCGCGCAAGCAGGCCTAAAGCGCAGCGCGTCGATGAAGCTCGTCATTCTCGCAGTCGGACACAAGATGCCCGACTGGATCACGAATGGCTTCGACGAATACGCGAAGCGCATGCCGCCCGAATTGCGCATCGAGCTCAAAGAGATCAAGCCCGAGCAGCGCTCGTCCGGCCGCAATGCCGAAAGCGTGATGGCTGCCGAGAAGCAGCGAATAGAAGCTGCCCTGCCGAAGAACGCCCGCGTGATTGCGCTCGATGAACGCGGCCGCGACTGGACCACGATGCAACTCGCGAACGCCCTGCCCGCCTGGCAACAGGACGGCCGCGATGTCGCGTTCGTGATCGGCGGCGCGGACGGCCTCGCGCCCGAAGTGAAGGCGCGCGCCGAACTCATGCTGCGTATCTCGAGTCTCACGCTGCCGCACGGCATGGTGCGCGTGCTGCTTGCCGAACAGCTTTACCGTGCGTGGAGCATCACGCAGAATCATCCTTATCATCGCGCGTAACGGCAGATGCCCTGATATTTCCGTGGTGGTGTCGAAGGCCGGCGCGCTTGTCGAGACCCGCTATCGAATGTCTACTTATCCCTTCGTCTATCTTGCGTCTCAAAGCCCGCGCCGCCAGGAGTTGCTGCGGCAACTGGGCGTGCGGTTCGAACTCCTCTTGCCTCGTCCCGATGAAGACGCCGAAGCCCTCGAAGCCGAGCTGCCCGGCGAAGCAGCGCATGCCTATGTTCAGCGTGTCTGCATGCTGAAGGCGCATGCGGCGCGCGCACGTCTCGTCGCGGGCAATCATGGGACAGCGCCCATTCTCGTCGCGGATACAACCGTGACCATCGACGGACAAATACTTGGCAAGCCCACGCATGAAGAAGACGCGGTCGCGATGCTGACGAAGCTCGCGGGTCGCGAACATGAAGTGCTGACGGCGCTGACCGTCGTCGATGCCGATGGCGCATGTCACGCCGCGCTCTCGCGCTCGACGGTGCGTTTCGCGCCGGTCGACCGTGCTGCGCTGCAACGATACGCCGCGACGGGCGAGCCTTTGGGCAAGGCCGGCGCCTATGGCATTCAAGGCCGCGCGGCAGCATTTATCGAGCGAATCGACGGGTCCTATTCGGGTATCATGGGTTTGCCCCTTTTCGAAACCGCAGCACTCTTGCGCGTGGCACGCGTCGAATTCTAAACAGGCCATGAACGAAGAAATCCTGATCAACGTCACACCGCAAGAAACCCGCGTCGCACTGGTTCAGCAAGCCGCCGTTCAGGAGCTTCACGTCGAACGCACGCTCTCGCGCGGCCGCGTCGGCAACGTCTATCTTGGCAAGGTCGTGCGCGTGTTGCCGGGCATGCAGTCGGCGTTCATCGACATTGGTCTGGAACGCGCCGCGTTTCTTCATGTTGCGGATATATGGCATCCGCGCGTGGCGGGCGAGCCGCATGGATCGTCGCCGCATGTGCCTATCGAAAAGATCGTCTTCGAAGGACAGGCGCTAATGGTGCAGGTCGTGAAGGACCCTATCGGCACGAAGGGCGCGCGGCTTTCCACGCAGGTGAGCATTGCGGGGCGCACGCTGGTTTATCTGCCGCAGGAACCGCATATCGGGATTTCGCAGAAGATCGAGAGCGAGACGGAGCGCGAAGCTATTCGCGCGCGTCTCACCGCCGTGTTGCCCGCCGATGAAAAAGGCGGCTATATCGTGCGGACGATTGCCGAAGATGCATCGAGTGAAGAGCTTGCCGCCGATGTCTCGTATCTGCGCAAGACCTGGGCGACGATAATTGCTCAAGGGCAGCGCGTACCGCCGACCACTTTGCTCTATCAGGATCTAAATCTGGCGCAGCGCGTGTTGCGCGACTTCGTGAATGACGAGACCACGCGCATTCAAGTGGATTCGCGCGAGACGTATCAGATGCTGGCGGATTTTGCGGCGGAGTTCACGCCGGCGGTGGCATCGCGCGTGCATCACTACACGGGCGAGCGGCCGCTTTTCGACCTGTACAACATCGAGGCGGAAATTTTGCGGGCGCTGTCGCGGCGCGTCGATTTGAAGTCGGGCGGCTATCTGATGATCGATCAGACCGAGGCCATGACGACCATCGACGTGAATACGGGCGGCTATGTCGGCGCGCGTAATTTCGACGACACCATCTTCAAGACGAACCTCGAAGCGGCGCACACCATCGCGCGGCAATTGCGGTTGAGGAATCTGGGCGGAATCATCATCATCGATTTCATCGATATGGAGAACGTCGAGCATCGCGATCAGGTCCTGAGCGAATTGAAGCGCGCGCTGTCGCGGGATCGTACGCGCGTCACGGTCAATGGCTTTTCGCAACTCGGGCTCGTGGAGATGACGCGCAAGCGCACGCGGGAATCTCTTGCGCATGTGTTGTGCGAGCCGTGTCCCACTTGTCAGGGCAAGGGGCAGGTGAAGACGCCGCGAACCGTGTGTTATGACGTGTTGCGCGAGATCATGCGCGAATCGCGGCAGTTCAATCCGCGCGAATTTCGCGTGGTGGCTTCTCAGCAGGTGATCGATCTGTTTCTGGAAGAAGAGTCACAGCATCTGGCGATGTTGATGGACTTTATCGGCAAGCCGGTTTCGTTGCAGGTGGAGTCGAATTTGAGTCAGGAGCAGTATGACATTGTGTTGATGTAGGACTAACTCATACAACCTCTAAAGAAACACGCAGGGGCGCGCGTTCGAACCTTTTGTTCATCGACGCATAAATAAGCAACGAGGGCCGAATAGCGGCCCTTCGTAATTACGAAGCTTCATTCACTTACGTCGAAAGAGATTAGTTGCTTTAGAGCAGCGTGACTGCGCCGACGGCCGAACAACCTGCAGCTAATTGGAAAAATTTATTCGATCAGGCCGACGCTCAAGCAGCGCGCGCTACACTGCGCGGTTCTGATTGGAGAACAACTTGGCAAAGAATTACAATCGTCGACAACGCAAGAAATTGCATCTTGGCGAGTTCCAGGAACTGGTTTTCAGGGCTCGCGCGCAGCTGGTTCAAGCCCTCGATGCCGAGCAGATCGACATCCTGATCGATACTTTTTTGGAGGAATGTGTCGAGGCAAACGGCATGCTAGCCTCCGGAGGCATCAACGAGGATGGCCTGGCCTTCTATGTCCAATCCGAGCGCTTGCGAGGTTCTGCAACCGACTCGCAACGTGAAATCATGCGTCGGTGGTTGGAAGGCAGACCAGAATTTATCGACATCGAAATCAGCGCCTTAATGGATGGCTGGTATGGTTTTCCAGACGACTGAGCCGAGCGGCTCTTCTGTATCGATGCTGCAAACAGCAAACAGCAAACAGCAAATAGCAAACAGGAGCGCGTGACGCTCCTGCAATTCCACCCTCAAAGATTCCCATCCAACCAGGCAATCCGCCGCGTGAGCCAATCTTTCAGATAAGCCACCTCACCCTGATAAGAACCCGTCACCACCGGATTCGGCCAAAGCTTCTTCCCAAGCACCGGCCATTTATCAAAGTTGCGCTTAGCTGCGCCATTTGCCTGAAGCGCCTGCGCGTTCTCATCGACATAACTCACGATCGTATCGATTTGCGATGCCTTCAGTTGATCCCACCGTGCCCGAACACGTGTCTCGAAGCTCGGATCGATCTGCTTCATGCGTGAAATCCACTGACCATTTGCAACCCACCATCCTTCCGGATACTGCGCGTCAGAAAAGTTAATGTTGCCCGCGCCAATGTCGAAGTCCCACAACGGCCCGAACTTCAATTTGCCGCCGGCATCCTTATAGAGGTAGATGCTCGCAAAATCCCGCGCGTCCTGATTCTTGAAAATCTCGTTGACGAGATACCAGTCGATCAGCGATGCGACGTCGAAGTACTGCTCGTAATTCCCCGAATTTGAATACAACGCGTCCTCGGCCTGCTGCATATAGTCTTTGATAAAAGCGACCTGTGCGTCCGTGCCGAATCCGGACTGTCGATGCAAAGCGCAATGCCGTGCGTCGTGCGCCAGCAAATGTCTTCGTCCATGCGCTCGTTGATTTCGACCAGGAAGCCTGTGCGCTCGGGCGCGACCGCGTTGTCACTATTGGCGATATTCACGCGGTTCTTGTCCACCCGCACCGACTCGACCACGTCATACACGCCCGCATACTGACCGTTGAGCGTGAGTTCGACGGGAACGTCATGCGGCGTCCACGCCATGCCAAAACGCCTGCCGAGTTCGAACGCCGTGCGATTGCGCAAGAGCGTCTTGTCGAAGTAATTCGCGAGCAGAATCCAGTTCTTATCCTTCGGCAGCCCAAAAAAACTTGCCTTGCTGTCGAGTTTCAAGCGATATGGCTTCTTGTCCGCCGTCCACGTGCTGTTGCCATGGCCCTTGATGCTCGTCCTGCCTGTGAAGGGATCGACATCGTCCGGCCCGGTGATGCCGAGATCGGCGCCGAGATAAACATCTTTATTGACGATCGGAACACGGCCATCCGTATTAATGGACATGGCCGGCAGCGCGGCCGCGGTCGTTGCGCTCTTGCCCGACGGGTCCGTCGTACCCGTGGTATCCGTCGAATCTTTCGAGGGAGCGCTAGAGCCGCCGCCCGAGCAGGCAGCAAGAACGGTGCTGATGAGAACCACCGCAGCCATCGACGCAAGGCTCGGCCGGCTGCGCGTTTTTGCTTCTACAACGAACTGCAACATCATCTTCGCTTCTCTTTCAATGATCCGGTCCCACGGATTGGGCCGCGGATCATATCAAGGCTAATCGAAGCGTTTGTATCAATAGTTGACCGAAGTCGGGAACAAGCGCCGATGGTCAATAAGCCGATCAAGCCGGCTGTTGCTGATACTGAATCCGGTGCAGATGCGCATACAGTCCTTCCTTGCGCAATAGTTCGGCATGGCTGCCCTGCTCCGCAATTCGCCCGCCTTCCATGACGAGGATGCGGTCCGCGCGCTCGATGGTCGACAAGCGATGCGCGATCACGAGCGTCGTGCGTCCCTTCATCAGCGTTTCGAGCGCGGCCTGCACGTAGCGTTCCGATTCGGAATCAAGCGCCGATGTCGCCTCGTCCAGGATCAGGATCGGCGCGTCCTTGTAGATCGCGCGGGCAATCGCCAAACGCTGCCGCTGTCCACCGGACAAGCGCATGCCGTTGCCGCCGATCAAGGTATCCATGCCATCAGGCAGCGCCTGCACCATATCGATGAGATTCGCCGCCATCAACGCCGAGAACACGCGGTCGCGATCGGGCTTCTGCCCATAAGCAACGTTCGCCGCAATGGAGTCGTTGAACAGCACGACATCCTGGCTCACCATCGCCATCTGGCCGCGCAGGTCGTGCAGGTCGTAGTCGGTGATCGGCACGCCATCGACGAGCACCTGCCCGCCGCGTGGATCGAAGAAGCGCGGCAGCAGATTCACGAGCGTGGTCTTGCCACTGCCTGACGGCCCCGCGAGCGCGACCATCTCGCCGGGCGCAACCTTGAACGACACGCGGTCGAGAATCATGCGGTCCAGCGAACCGTAGCTGAACGTGACATCGCGGAACTCGACTTCGCCTTGCGCGCGTTCCAGACGCCGCCCGCCGCCCTTCGGCTCCTCGGGTTCGTCGATCAGGCCGAAGATCAGCTCCGCCGCCGTCATGCCACGCTGCATCGGCTGATTGATGTCAATCAGATGCTTGAGCGGCGAGATGACGAGCAACATGGACGTGACGAAGGCAACGAAGCCGCCTACCGTGGTCTGATCGTTGGTGGACTGCACGACCGCAATCGTGATGACCACCGCGAGCGCGATCGACGCAAGAAACTGCGTGAGCGGCTGCGCGAGGCCGCCGGACACCTGCATGCGCATCGAGTAGCCGCGCAGGCGCTGGCTCATCTCCGTGAAGCGGTCCATTTCGTACGGTTCGCCGTTATGCACCTTGACGACCTTGTAGCCCGCGACGGTTTCCTCGACGACATAGGACAACTCGTTGGTCAGCGTCTGATGCTCGCGATTGAGCCGCCGCAATCGGCGGTTGATCTTGCTCACGAGCCAGCCGATCACCGGCAGGATGACCGCGACGATCAGCGTGAGCCGCCAGTTGAGGATGAACAGATAGCCGAGCAGAAAGACGACCGTGAGCGAATCGCGCACGAGCGTGACGACGACGCTCGATAGCACGCTCAGAATCTGGTTGACCTCGAACACGACTGCATTGATGACCGTGCTGGCCGTCTCGCGCTGAAAGAAGCCGGCGCTCGTGTGGATCATGCGCTCGAACATCTGCAGGCGAAGTTGCAGCAGGATCTTGTTCGACACGTACGACAGAAAATAGCCCGACGCATACTGCGCCGCGCCGCGTACGAGCGCGAGTCCGATCACCGCGGCCGGCACGAGCCATTTCGCGTGATCGCTGCTTTTGGAGCCAAAACCGTGGTCGAGCAACGGTTTGAGCAGCATCGGGATGCCGGCTTCGGTCGCGGCGACGATACCCATCGTCCCGAGCCCGAGCAACACCATGCCCATGAGCGGGCGGATGTAGGGCCACAGGCGCCGCATGACCGCGGTCGGCGACGAACTTTCCGCGCCGCCAATCGGCTTGCGCAAACTACCTTCTCGTTTCAAGAGCGTATCTCCACTTCGCCCGGCGCTTTCCAGCTCTTCCCGCGGCGCTCGTTGGTTACTTTTGTGATTTCTCGTCAGCCGGAGAATGAAACCGGCCGGCCCGAATTCAGCCGATCGGTCCGCGCCCCGGCTTGCCAAGCGGCTCGCGCGCGTCGTGCGTGATGACCGCAAGCAGCACGGCCCAGAAGAGCGCGATGAGCGACGTGCTCATCACGACCGTGAATACATCGATACTCAGTCCGAAGATGATAACCGACCCCGAGACCGCGATCCCGCAATACGCCGCCGTCGACACATCGGGATGCGGCGACTTCCGGTAGCGCAGGAAATACACGAGCGGCCCGAAATACAGCAACGCAAGACAGACCACGCCCGACGCGCCCAATTCCGCGATCGTCGAGAAAAACTCGCTGTGCGCGCGTTGATTGACGACGAGCGGCGATACCTCGCCGGCATCGGCCATGCCCTTGAGCGAATTCTTCAGATGTCCCTTGCCGACGCCGAAGACCGGATTCGCCTCGAACAGATGAATCGACGCGGTCCACAACTGCAGCCGCGCGCCGAGCGAACTGTCCGCCGCCGCGCCGTGCGACAGGCGCGCGATGTCGGAGCGCGTCGCCTGCACACGTTCGCGGCCGATCGGCGAGGCGAGCAAGAGCGCCATCGCCAGAACGGCGACGCCGAGCGCGGTCAGCCAGTGACGAGGGTGTTTGATCCAGCCGAAGTTGAGCAGGCACAGTACGAGAAAGAGCGGAATGGCAAGCCAGCCGCCGCGCGTGCCCGACAGATACGACGCGTAAATGCCGCCCACCAGTCCGAGCAGCTTCAGTGCAATGCCGAGGCGCTTCGCCAGCGCGTTCGGATAACGATCCCAGCGGATCGACATCACCGAAAGAAAGCCGAGCAGGAGCGCGGTATTGCCATAGGGAATCGGATTGGTGAAATCGTTGCCGAGGCGATCGAGTTCTGTCACCGTCATGTGGATGGCGCTGTCCACGGCCCAGAAACCCGCGCCGATGGCACCCAGCGCGCAGCCCCAGCCGAGCGCCTTCAGTTGCCGAATCGGCACGTTGACGAGCAGCAGGAAAATCGGCAACGCGAGTGCGAAGCGCGACATGCCGTCGAATTCGCGCGGCAGATAATAACCTTCGATGGCTTGCTGCAACGGCAGATAAACCATGAAGCACAGCATGGCCACCGTATAGAGCGGGAACGCGTTGACGAGCAGACCGAGCCTCAGACGAAACGGCTTGCTGAACCCCGCGAAGAGCGCGATGGCAAGCAACACGAAGAAGCAGTAGCCCGTCCCTCCTCGCACGACGAGTGTGCTTGCGGGCGCCAGCAAGACCATGCTGGCGATCATGTAGCGCAGAGTTTTTTCCAAATCGATGAACCTTAAGCGGGATTGACCGGCCGGCCCGGTCGCCTATCCCCAAATCGCGGGTTATTATAGCCGCTGCCGTCTGGCATGAGATTCGCTCTCCGCGAGCGCGCAACGCCGTAGCCAAGACGCGCCGGGCCTTCGAAGCACTCAGAATCGTACATGTCAGGAATATCACAGCCAGAGCAGAACGCGCCGCTCGCGAGTCTCTTGCTCATTAGCTTCAATCAGCAGGAAACCGTTGCCGACGCGATTGCCGGGGCGCTCGCGCAAACCTGGTCGCCGCTGGAAATCCTCATTTCCGACGATGCCTCCTCCGACGCCACTTACGCCGTCGCCGAGCGCTGTGTGCGCGAATATCGCGGGCCGCATACGGTGCGGCTGTATCGAAACGAGAAGAACACGGGTATCAGCGCGCATCTCAGTGCGCTCGCGGCGCGCGCATCGGGCGAGATGCTTTTTATCGCGGCGGGCGACGATATCTCGCGACCGGAACGCGTCACGCGCGTCATGGAAGTGTGGCTCGCAAGCGGCAAGCGCCACGACCTCATCGCGACCGACCTGCAAGACCTCGATGCCGAAGGCAATACGCACGACATCCTGCGCGTAACGGACCTCGACGACTATCGCAGCTTCGACGACTGGATGGAACGGCGGCCTCATCTGGTCGGCGCGGCGCATGCGTGGGCGCGGCGTCTCTTCGAGGAGTTCGGGCCGATCGCGCCTGGCATCTACGGCGAAGACCAGATCATGGCGTTTCGCGCGATCATGAGTCACGGCGCGCATACGCTGCACGAACCGCTCGTGCTGTACCGGCGCGGCGGGCTGTCGAGCAAGCGCAAATGGCGCACGCCGGCGGATTTCGTCGCGCGTATCAAGCTTGCGAATATCAACGGATCGGGCGAGACGCGTCAGCTCGAAAGCGACGCGGACAAGGTCGGCGTCGGCGCTCGGATGCGCGCAATGCTGGCGCGAAAGTCGGCGCGCGAGCGCTACGTGAGCGCCGTGTTCGGCGACGCGTCGTTGGCGCGCAAGGTCGCGTTGCTGGCTGGATCGAATGAAGTCAGTCCGGGATTTCGCATCAAGATGTTCGTGTATGCGACGTGCCCGTGGCTGCTTTCGCCGTTCTTCTTCGTGAAATGGCATTTGCGCGGCTAGGCTTTTCCAATCGAACGTGACCACGACAAGAATCAGAGGCCGGACTCGGGCAACATGAAATCGCCAACGCTTGGCATCGCCATCATCACCTACAACGCGGCCGCGCGGCTCGCGCAATGTCTCGACTCGGTTTCGTTCGCGGATGACATCGTCATCGTCGATGGCGGCAGCACCGACGCCACCGTGGGTATCGCCCAGGCGCATCGCGCGCGCGTGATCGAAGCGCGCGACTGGCCCGGCTTCGGGCCGCAGAAGAATCGCGCGCTGGACGCGCTCGCCACCGACTGGGTCTTGTCTATCGATGCCGACGAAGTCGTGACGCCCGAACTCGCCGCATCGATTCGAGCCGCCATCGCTCGCCCGCAAGCGGATGTCTATTCGGTCGACCGGTTATCGAGTTTTTGCGGAACGTGGGTGAGACATAGCGGCTGGTATCCGGACTGGATTCCCCGGCTGTTCAAGCGGGGCGCGGCGCGCTTCTCGTCGGATCTCGTGCACGAGCGTCTGGTATTTTCCACGAACGAGCCCGCGATCAGGCTCAATGGCCGGCTGATGCACTACTCATACGAAGACTTCGAGACCGTGCTGCGCAAGCTGGACGCTTATTCGACCGCTGGCGCCGTGCAGCGTCATGCGGCAAGCAAGCGCGGTGGTTTCGGGGTTGCGCTTACACGCGGCACGTGGGCTTTTTTGCGAACCTATTTTCTGCGCCGCGGTTTTCTGGATGGGCGCACGGGCTTCATGATCGCGCTCTTCAATGCGCAGACGGTGTATTACCGGTTCTTGAAGCTCGAGCATCTGAACGAGAGACGATAGGCGCCACGGCTTGGCTCAGCGGCTTCAACGACCGCCGCTGATTTCTTCCGCCAGCGCCAGCAGCGCATTCACATGCGACGCGACGCTCGCGTCATAACGAACGGCATTGCCGGATACGCGGCGTCGTGAAGCAATTGCCGCAGCGACGACGCGCCGCAGGTCGTCCGCATCGCCAGATTTGAAAACGTGCTTAGCGCTTTCGTCGATGGCATTGCCACAGCCGATGCAGGCCGGAAAGATCACCGGCGTGCCGCACATGACCGATTCGATGCCCACGAGCCCAAACGGCTCGTAGCTCGACGCGAGAATGGTGAAGTCCGCCGCGCGATAAGCGTCCTCGATATTTTTCGCGTAGCCGATATAGCGCACGTTCGGCGCGCTCTTCTCGGGCGCGCGCCCGGCGACGGCGATCACGATCGGCAAGCCCGCGCCGCCGAGCGCCTTCTCGATCAGCGGCAAACCCTTGCGCTCGTGACTGCTCGAAGGAAAGAGCAGCACGATTTCGTCTTCCTTGAAACCGAACCGTTCGCGCAGACGGGCGCGCGAGGTTTCATCGGCTAAGGCGAAACGCGCGCCATCCACGGGCGGATAAAGCACGCGAATCTTCCGTTCGTCGATGCCGTAAAGCCCGCGAAGCTCGTTACGCATCATGTCCGAGTGCGCGACGATCACGCGCGCGTCCCGATACTGCCTGCGTTCGAGCGCGATCTGCCGCGTATCCGACCGCTTTTCGCGACGCCCGGTTGCGCGCAGAAAGCCGATATGCGTGCCTCCGCAGATGGCAATCTCCGAGCCTTCCACGCGATTGCAGCCGATCAGCACGTCGACCCTGGCCTTATTGCGCGCGCGCTTGAGCGCCCACGAAAAATACACGTCGCGCAGCTTGCCCGGCAGAAACGACACCTTGATGCGATGCGCCTCGACGAGCTTGCTCTCCGGCAACGACGAGTCGATCTTGCGGGCAAAGAACGTGGGCTTTTGGCGACCCTCGAAGCCGGCGGCGGCAAGACCGCGCACCAGGTCCATGGCGTAGCGTTCGAGCCCGCCGCTCAGTTTGAGCGCGTTCGCCGAGATACCGATGCGCATCAGTAGACGATTTCGATTGCGCTGCCCGCGAACTCGCCGCGCAGCGCGGTGATGAGTTCGTCGGTGGGCTTGACGCGCCAGGCATCGCCGAGCCGCACTTCGCCTTCCGCATGCTCGCTGCGATAAACGATGCTCACGTTCAAGCCGTTCGGGATGGGTGCGGACTGGCGCTGCCTGCCGTTCTCGCGCGCGGCCGGCGCCACGGCCGCCGGCGCTTCCGCACCCGCCGCATGCGCTTCGAGCACGCGGCGCAGACGCAAGGAATCCGCGTTGCCGTTCATCTCGACCTTTACCGACTGCGCGTAGCGGCTGCGCGCGCGTTCGAGGTCCATCGCGGTATCGACGGTAAAGCGAATGCCGCCGGTGAAGGCGTCGTTACGCGCCTGACCTTGCACCACGAGCAACTCGTCTTCCTTGAAGAGCGCCTTGTTGGCTTCGAACTGCTCGTTGAACACGGTGACTTCGCACTGGCCGGTGCCGTCGTCGAGATTGACGATCAGCATCTTGCCGCGCTGGGTCATTTGCGTGCGCGTGGTCGAGATCACGCCCGCGACGAGCTTGTCGCGCCCTTCCTTCAGTTCGCCGATTTTCTGCCGCACGAAGCGGCGCACTTCACCTTTGTAGGCGTCGAAGAGATGGCCCGACAGATAGAAACCGAGCGCGGTTTTTTCTTCCTGCAAGCGCTTCTTGTCGGACCACATGGGTTCATCGACGAGCCGATGCTTTTCGAGCGGCGCGTCGCCCATGTCGAAGAGACCGCCTTGCATGGCGTTGGCGGCGGCCTGATCGGCGGCTTCCATGGCGAGCGGCACGGAGGCCAGCAGTTGCGCGCGGTTCTCGTGCAGGCAGTCGAACGCGCCCGCGCGGATCAGCGCTTCGACCGTGCGGCGATTCACGACGCGCCGGTCGATCCGCTCGCAGAAGTCGAAGAGATCCGCAAACGGCCCGTCTTCACGCGCACGCAGGATTTCCTCGATTGCGTTCTGGCCGCTGCCCTTCACCGCGCCCAGACCGTAGCGAATGGTCTTCGAGCGCTTGCCGTCCGCTTCGGCGACCGGTTCGAAGCGATACGCCGACTGATTGATGTTCGGCGGCAGCACGGCCATGCCATTGCCGATGCAGTCCTCGAAGAGAATCTTGACCTTGTCGGTGTCGTCCATGGCGAGCGACATATTGGCCGCCATGAATTCCGCCGGATGGTGCGCCTTCAGCCACGCCGTGTGATAAGCGAGCAACGCGTAAGCCGCCGCGTGCGACTTGTTGAAGCCGTAGCCCGCGAATTTCTCCATGAGGTCGAAGGTGTCGTCCGCCTTCTGCGCGGTGAGACCGTTCTTCGCCGCGCCTTCGCGGAACAACTCGCGATGCACGGCCATCTCTTCGGGCTTCTTCTTGCCCATCGCGCGACGCAGCAAGTCCGCGCCGCCGAGCGAATAGCCGCCGATGATCTGCGCCATCTGCATCACCTGCTCCTGATAGACCATGATGCCGTAGGTCTCCTTCAGGACGGGCTCGACGCGCGGGTCCGGATACTCGACGATCTCGCGCCCGTGCTTACGCGCGCAGAAGCTCGGAATCAGGTCCATCGGGCCCGGACGATACAGCGCCACCAGCGCGATGATGTCCTCGAAGCGGTCCGGCTGCGCGTCCTTCAGCATGCCCTGCATGCCGCGGCTTTCCAGCTGGAACACGGCGACGGTATTCGCTTTCTTGAGGATCGAAAACGAAGCCGGGTCGTCGAGCGGAACCTGCGAGAGATTCCAGTCTTTCTTCGAGGGATCGAGCCGGCGAATATAGCGCTCGGCCCAGTCCAGGATGGTGAGCGTAGTCAGGCCCAAAAAGTCGAACTTGACCAGACCGACGGCTTCCACGTCGTCCTTGTCGTACTGACTGACCACGCCGCCGTCTTCGCCCTGCGTGTAGAGCGGACAGAAATCGGTGAGCTTGCCCGGCGCGATCAGCACGCCGCCCGCGTGCATGCCGACGTTACGCGTGAGCCCTTCCACGCGCTGCGCAAGTTCGAGCAATTGATGCACTTCGTCTTCGTTGTCGAAGCGCTCCTGCAAGGTCGGCTCTTCCTTCATCGCGTCCGCGATGGTCACGTGCTTGCCCGGCTTGAACGGGATGAGCTTGGCGACGCCGTCGGTGAACATGTAGCCGAGATCGAGTACGCGGCCGATGTCGCGCACCGCCGCCTTCGCCGCCATGGTGCCGAAGGTGGCGATCTGCGAAACCGCGTCCGCGCCATATTTCTGCTTCACGTACTGAATGACGCGGTCGCGCCCTTCCTGACAGAAGTCGATGTCGAAGTCGGGCATCGACACGCGTTCGGGATTCAGGAAGCGTTCGAACAGCAGGTTGTAGCGCAGCGGGTCGAGATCGGTAATGCCGAGCGCATAAGCGACGAGCGAGCCCGCGCCCGAACCGCGGCCGGGACCCACCGGCACGCCATTGTTCTTCGCCCACATGATGAAGTCGGCGACGATCAGGAAGTAGCCCGGAAAGCCCATCTTGATGATCGTGCCGCACTCGAATTCGAGCCGCGCGTAATAAGTCTCGCGCTGTGCCTCGCGTTCGGCTTCATCGGGATAAAGCTGCGCGAGCCGCACCTCGAGGCCTTCCTTCGACAACTGCACGAGGTAGTCGTCGAGCGTGAGGCCGTCCGGCGTGGGGAAAAGCGGCAGCTTGGGCTTGCCGAGTTCGAGCGTGAGATTACAGCGCTTCGCAATTTGAACCGTGTTGGCAAGCGCGGAAGGAATATCCGCGAAAAGCGCGCACATTTCGTCTTGCGTGCGGAAATACTGCTCGGTCGTGAAGCGCTTCTGACGACGCGGATTGGCGAGGATATCGCCTTCCGAAATGCACACGCGCGCTTCGTGCGCGGTGTAGTCGTCGGGCGTCATGAATTGCAGCGGATGCGTGGCGACCACAGGCAGCCCGAGCTTTGCGGCGAGCGCGACGGCCTCCTGAAAATAAGCCTGTTCGCCCGGCTGACCGGCGCGCTGCAGTTCGATGTAGAACGCGTTCGGAAAGAGCGCCGACCAGCGTTCGGCGTTGCGTTGCGCGCTTGCCGCGTTGCCCGCCGCGAACGCCATGCCGATGTCGCCCTGCTGCGCGCCGGAAATGGCGAGCAGACCTTCAGCCAGCCCTTCTTCGAGCCATTCGACGAGCACTTCCGCGCGCCCGCGATATTGATTCGTCAGCCACGCGCGGCTCAACAGTTCGCACAGGTTGAGATAGCCGGTCTTGTCGCGCACGAGCAGGATCAGCCGCGAAGGCTTGTCGCGATCGGCGGGATTGGTGATCCAGACATCGCAGCCGGCAATGGGTTTGATGCCCTTGCTGCGCGCTTCCTTGTAGAAGCGCACGAGGCCGAACGCGTTGGCGAGATCAGTCAGCGCGAGTGCGCCCTGACCGTCTTTCGCGGCGGATTTGACGACGTCGTCCAGCCGCACGATGCCGTCGGCAATCGAGAACTCGGAGTGGACGCGAAGATGAACGAAGCGGGGATCTGACATGACGATATTGTACATGCGGCCCATCGCGAAAACGGCTAAGGGGCGCGCGTTAGCCGAACGGACAAGCCCTCGGCGATTCTCGAAATTGCGCTGGCGCAAACGGCGCGAACGCGGCGGCCCGCGCCTGCGAAAAGACCTGCGCCATTTGCGGGATAATACGGAGTTGCGCGGCGTCCCAGCATCCGCTTTTTGCCGCCCTTTTTACCGGCTTTGCCCCGTTATCCGATCATGAGCATTCTGAACCTCTCCGCCTACAAATTCGTTTCCATCGACGACAGCGCCGCGTGGCGCCCGCTCGTCACCGAACGCTGCAGCGCGCTTGGCCTGAAGGGAACGATTCTGCTCGCGCCGGAGGGCATCAACCTCTTCATCGCGGGGCCGGTCGCGGAGGTGCGCGAGTTCATCGATTACATTCGGAGCGACGCGCTCTTCGGCGACCGCTTCGCCGATCTGCAATTCAAGGAAAGCCTCTCCGCAAAGCAACCGTTTCGCCGCATGCTGGTGAAACTCAAGCGCGAGATCATCACCATGAAGAAGCCCGCGATCAAGCCCGAACTCGGCCGCGCGCCCGCCGTCGATCCGGTGACGCTCAAGGCCTGGCTCGACCGTGGTCACGACGACGAAGGCCGTCCGGTCGTCATGCTCGACACGCGCAATGCCTTCGAAGTGGACGTCGGCACGTTCGACCACGCGCTCGACTACCGCATCACGAAATTCAGCGAGTTTCCCGAGGTGATCGAACAAAACCGTGCCGATCTGGAAGGCAAGACGGTGGTGTCGTTCTGCACGGGCGGAATTCGTTGCGAGAAAGCTGCGATTCACATGAAGGAAGTGGGCATCGATCACGTCTATCAACTCGAGGGCGGCATCCTCAAATATTTCGAGGAAGTGGGCGGCGCGCATTACTCGGGCGAATGTTTTGTGTTCGACTACCGCACGGCGCTCGATCCGAACCTGCAGCAGACCTCCACTTCGCAATGCTTCGGCTGCCGCGCGGTGGTCAGCGTGGAAGATCAGCAGTCGCCGTTGTACGTGCCGGGCGCCACGTGCCCCGCGTGTCATCCGGATGCGAAGGCCGCCTAAACCTTGAACGAGCCCTGTAGATGACTTACCGTGGCCGCTTCGCGCCCTCGCCCACCGGGCCGCTGCACGCGGGGTCGCTCGTCAGCGCGCTTGCTAGTCTTCTCGATGCGCGGGCGCATCGCGGTAGCTGGATCGTGCGAATAGAAGATGTCGATGCACCGCGCACGGTGGCCGGCGCGGCCGACGAGATTCTCGCAACGCTCGCGCATTTCGGCATGCATTCGGACGAACCGCCGGTCTGGCAAAGTCAACGCGACGCGGCTTATCAAGATGCATTCGAGCGCTTGCTTGCCGCCGGCTTCGTTTATCCCTGCGGCTGCACGCGACGCGAGATCGCCGACTCGCTCGTTCATGCGCATGCGCGTCACGCGACGCTCGCTTATCCCGGTACTTGTCGAAGCGGCTTGCATGGCCGTCCCGCGCGCGCGTGGCGACTGCGCGTGCCGGGCGGCGACGCGGGGCGCGTCGGTTTCGTGGATCGCTGGCAGGGAATACAAACGCAAGATCTTGCGGCCGAAGTCGGCGATTTTGCCTTGAAGCGTGCGGATGGGCTGTGGGCGTATCAACTGGCTGTCGTCGTCGACGACGCTTCGGCCGGCATTACGCATGTCGTGCGCGGCGCAGACCTGCTGGATTCGACCGCGCGGCAGATTTATCTGCAGCAATGTCTCGATGTGCCGACGCCGTCGTATCTGCATGTGCCTGTCGTCAGCAACGATGCGGGCGAGAAACTCAGCAAGCAGACGGGCGCGGCGCCGCTTGGTCGTGACGCGCCGCTGGATGCGTTGGTGCAGGCGGCGCGGCATTTGAGTATCGACGTGGCCGCCGCCGGTTCGCTCGAGTCGTTTTATGCGGATGCGACCGCGCAGTGGGCGCGTCGGTTCGGGATTACTTAGCGGCATGCGTTCGCTTTTGAGGGGCGAATAGCTCGCGCCGCGTAAGCGTTCGACTGACGAGTGCGGTACGAGATTGGGCCTTTTGTCGCGTCAGGACTTTGGCTGCGGCCTTTAAGTGGTCAAAGAGCGGCACAAAAAAAAGCAACCTAACCGGTTGCCCTTTTCATCCCACACGTACCGTTCCCAACGGTTCAACGGCAGTCGCAGAGACCACCGTTTCTTAGAGCTTCACGCGCCAACTCAAGTCGACTTACGCAACGCACCCAACCCGCCAAGCAACGCGGCCAACGGCTGCTTCGGCGCGCTCTTGCGCTCCGGCTCGACGCTTTCCTCATGCCGCTTCACCGCCGAGGGCGAGGGCTCGTAGGGCTTGAGGAAGAATTCGTCCACCGGCTGCTGACGCCCGCGCGGCCGATCATACGACGACCCCGACGTGCGCCGGCGCGGACCCGCTTCTTCCCGCGCGCCATGCCGATGTTCGCTGCGCTCCGGGCGGACCGGCCGCTCGTCGCGCCGCGCGCCTTCACGGCGCACTGGCGTCGTTACTTCGAGCGTCATCACTTCGAGCGGACGCTTGATCAGCTTCTCGATGTCGGCAAGCTGCTTGCGTTCGTTCGCGCTGCACAGCGACAACGCGTCGCCCGACGCACCCGCGCGCCCCGTGCGACCGATACGGTGCACGTAATCTTCCGCGCTGAACGGCAAGTCGAAGTTGATGACCGCCGGCAATTCGGCGATGTCGAGCCCGCGCGCGGCCACGTCGGTTGCGACGAGTGCTTCGATCTCGCCGCGCTTGAACGCGTCGAGCGCCTGCATGCGCTCGCCTTGCGTACGGTCGCCGTGAATCGCGGTGGCGACGATGCCATCACGTTCCAGCACGCGCGCCAACCGGCTCGCGCCGATCTTGCTGTTGCAGAACACGATGACCTGCTTCAATCCGCGCTGGCGGATCAGTTGCGCGACGGCGCCCGACTTGTCGCTCTCGTGCACTTCGAAGACGATCTGCCGCACGTTGGTCGCGGTGGAGTTGCTGCGCGCGACTTCGATGGTCTGCGGGTTGCGCAAGTAAGTTGCCGCGAGCTTCTTGATTTCAGGCGAGAACGTCGCCGAAAACAGCAGCGTCTGACGCTCCTTAGGCAGCAGATTCAGAATGCGCTGCAGGTCCGGCAGAAAGCCCATGTCGAGCATGCGGTCGGCTTCGTCGAGGACGAGCATCTGCACCTGGCCGAGATTGAGCGTCTTCTGCTGAACGTGATCGAGCAGACGTCCCGGCGTCGCGATGAGAATCTCCACGCCACGGCGCAGTGCATCCGACTGCGGATTCATGTCGACGCCGCCGAACACTACCGTGCTGCGCAATGCAGTGTGCTTCGAGTAGGTCTGCACATTGGCGGCAACCTGATCGGCGAGTTCGCGCGTGGGCGTAAGCATCAGCGCGCGCACGGGATGGCGGGCGGGCGAGGCGCTCGTATTGGCCATCGGCAAAAGACGCTGGATGATCGGCAGCGAAAAACTCGCGGTCTTGCCCGTGCCGGTCTGCGCCGCGCCCATCACATCGCGGCCCGCGAGCACGACGGGAATGGCCTGCTCCTGGATCGGCGTGGGCGTGGTATAGCCGGACTCGCTCACTGCCTTGAGGATGTCGGCGGCCAGGCCGAACTGATCGAACGTAGGCGCGGTGGACGGGTTCGTGGCGACGGAATCTGACATGGTGACTATTGGGCTTTCGCTAAAAATCCGCTTGAAGCGGTGCGTAAGCGGGCGTTCGGTCGATTACGCGTGAGTATTTCGGTGACGCGGAGGGTTGTCCGCGCAAGCATTTGTGCGCGGCGCTTGCCATGCACTTGAAGCGCGCCGGGCAGGAAAACGAGCGCCTGACGCAGATTCGGCCGATGGTCGCGGCCTGCGGAACGCCGCAGGTTCGGGCACAAGGCCCGCTGCGATGGAACACGGCTTCGATGACGCCTTCAAGGCGGCCGACGCACGCTCAAGTGGAAGGCCACGCGAGCCGATGCGAACCACGACGCTGCAGGGCAAAAATCTTAGCCGGAAAGCCGCACATTGTAGCATCCGGCGTCGATCCGCCCCTTTCCGCGCTTCATGAGACAGAGGCGCACGACGTGGGCCGCGCTTACTTGTTGTGCGCCTCGCAATCGGCCAGCAGCGGCGGCGAGTCCTTGGCCGCCATCTCGTCATAGAGATTGGCCTGCGGTCCCTTGGTCCACCACGTATATTGATCCGCGACGTATTTGGCCCCGGAACCCGCGATCACGTTGACGAACAGCAGTTTGCGGCCATCCACCGTCAATGCCGCGAAGCTCTGGTGATTGCGTGCGTTGGTGTATTGCACCGACACGCTCTTGCCGTCCTTGCAGTCGTAGCGCGTGGTCTGCGTCGAGGCGGTCTGGATTTGCGGCACGGTGAGCGGCATCGCTCGCGCGGTCGTGGCGATCGAGGACGCCATAAGAAGCGCGGCCGAAAGTACGAGAGATCGTTTCATCATCGAGTCCGGAAATCGTGGGAAGCGGCTCGGCGAGCCTTGATGGATGGCCCGAAGATCATGGATCGATCACGTCCGCGCAGGCGTCCGTGGGCGCGGCCGCGACATGGCCGACCACCGGCACGATCTTCAAACCCGCTGACGCGATCCGGCACGGAGCCGCGGCCAGCCCGCAACCCGAAAGTCCCGCGCACGCCACGATCAACGCGGCCATGATGATTCGCTTCACTATCTTCTCCCTGCCATTTGCAGGCGATGGTCAGCCCGGTCGACTCGATACGGGCTTTACTTTCGACGCCGCCAGCTTCGCGCGCTCACGCGCTTCGCCGGTATCGACGCCAGTAGCGAGCGCGACGCCCATGCGCCGTTTCGCGAAGCTCTCGGGCTTGCCGAAGAGGCGCAGATCCGCGCCCGGCACCGCAAGCGCTTCGGCCACGCCTTCGAAGGCGATACCCGCTTCGTCGAGGCCGCCGTAGATCACCGCCGATGCGCCCGGCGTTTGCAGCGCGGTATCGACGGGCAAGCCGAGAATGGCGCGCGCGTGCAGTTCGAACTCGGAGAAACGCTGCGTGGCGAGCGTCACGAGACCCGTGTCGTGCGGACGCGGACTGACTTCCGAGAACCATACGTCATCGCCGCGCACGAAGAGTTCCACGCCGAAGAGGCCGCGTCCACCGAGCGCGGTCGTCACCTTCGCCGCGACATCGCGCGAGCGGGCGAGCGCGACGGCGCTCATCGCCTGCGGCTGCCAGGATTCGACGTAATCACCCGCCACCTGCACGTGGCCGATAGGCTCGCAGAAAAAGGTCGCCGTCTCGCCGGTCGCGGGGTCGGCCGCGCGCACGGTGAGTTGCGTGATTTCGTACTCGAAGTCGATGAACCCTTCCACGATCACACGCCCGTGGTTCACGCGCCCGCCCGCCATCGCGTAGTTCCAGGCGGGCTCGACATCCGCGTCGCTTCCGAGCACGGATTGTCCCTTGCCCGAGGACGACATGACGGGCTTCACCACGCACGGAAAACCGATCTTCGCGATCGCCGCCTTCATCTCTTCGAGCGACTGCGCGAACGCGTACGGCGAGGTCGGCAAGCCAAGCGTCTCGGCGGCCAGGCGGCGAATGCCTTCGCGATTCATCGTCAACTGCGTGGCGCGCGCGGTCGGAATCACGGTGGCAATGCCAGCGGCTTCGATGTCGGCGAGCGCGTCGGTGGCGATTGCCTCGATCTCGGGCACGATCAGATGCGGCGACTCTTGCTCGACGAGCGCGCGCAGCGCCACGGCATCGGTCATGTCGATGACATGCGCCCGGTGCGCGACCTGATGCCCCGGCGCGTTCGCATAGCGATCCACCGCGATCACCTCGACGCCGAGCCGCTGCAACGCGATGATCACTTCCTTGCCGAGCTCGCCCGCGCCGAGCAACATCACGCGCGTGGCATGCGCCGAAAGCGGCGTGCCGATGCGGCGCTCGACGTCGGTCGCTGCATTCGTGCCGGTAGCGGGGTCGCGTTGCGAGTCGGTGTGCATGAGTGCTCCAGAAATCGGATTCGGTGGCGCCTGTTGCTCGAACATTCGATGAGGCGAGAATGGCCCGGATGTTAACACGCACCGCTTAGTGCAACAGCTCTGCCATTCGGTCTATTGACAGGCGCCAAGAGCAGTATGACAAGCGGTATCGCTGCTCAGTTGCAAGGCATTCGCGTGCTTTTCGAAGATCGTCGACGGGAGGAAAGCGCTGCCGATCATTTTGTTGCATCGAGCGCTGGACAAATCGTAGGACGAGTGCGATACCCTTACGGTTTCGCCAGTTCAGGACTCCCCGATGCCCACGCACTTCATCCGCACACCGTCTTCGTCGCCGCTTTTTCGGGGAGCGCCGGCGTGGCTCACACGTGCATCGCGGCGCGCCGGTGTGCTGCTGCTCGCCACGGGTTTCATCGCCGGCTGCGCGCTCCCCAAGCATCCCGACGCGAGCGCGCCGCCCACCGATCCCTACAACCCCGCCGCCACGCAATTGCTCGACGACACGCAATGGCAGCTCACGCGCTGGACCGATGCAAGCGGCAAGCCGCGTGCGCTTCCTCAGGACGCGAGCGGCGCACAGCCCATCACGCTCGACTTTTCGACGGCGAGCGGCCATCGGCGCGCGAGCGGCTTTTCCGGTTGCAACCGCTTCGCGGGCGCCTATGACCTGAAAGACGGCAAGCTCACGTTCGGTCCGCTTGCCGGTACGCGCATGGCTTGCGTCTCCGGCACGGGCGGTGCGTTGGAGCAGCCGTATCTGGATGGACTCGCACATGTCGCCAGAAGCGGCGTTCAGATGAACCCGCCGCCAGCGTTGCAACTGACGCTCGTCGATGGACAGGTGCTCACGTTCGCGCCGCGGCCAAAGTAAGCGCGAGGTGTTGCGTGCTTGCGCCATACCTATCGGCGCACGCCGCAACCGTTAAACTGCCTGGTTGAACGCGCACGCGTCCGAAGCGGGCAGCGAGTCTGGTCCTGTCTCATACGTCTCACCCAACATTGGTTCTATCTCTAGCATGCAAATGGTAGTTCTCGGCTGGTTCGGTGCATCAGTCGTCTGGATCCTTCCGCTCCTCTGGCGCATCGTGAAATCGGTGCTCCCGAGCGGCAGCGGACTGCGCGGCCCCGGCACGATCCGGCTGTGGGTCGGCTTTATCTGCGTATTGCTGTCGAGCAGCGTGCTCGAAGGCCTGCTTGCAAGTGGCGTCGAAACGCAGGCGAATATCAATCGCGGTGGTCGGGCGCTTGCCTTGCTTCTCGTCAATCTGGCTTATCCGGCTGGCGCGATTGCCGTTGCGGCCCTCGTGCTGGCAATGTTCGCGCCGTGGCTCGTCGAGTTCTCGTGGCGCTCGGTGCTGATCTGGTTCGATGAAGCGTTCGGCTTCGATTTGCCGAAGAGCTGGCTGACACCACCCGAAAAAAACGAGCGCGAACCGCAGCCGAAGAAGGAACGCCGTGGGCGACGCGATGCATCCGGCTGGTTCGAGCGTCGTGCGCGCGACAAGACCAAGACGGCGCGCGAGATCCCCGTGCGCGGCATCGGCGCGGATCGTTTCGATGCCTCGTCCGTGCGCGTGGCGCAAGATGAGCCCACGCTCGGTTTGCCAACCGGCAAGCAACGCGGACGCTATCGGCGGCCTACTGCGTGGCGTCCGCCTTCGATCGGCAAGAGCGGCGCGAATCGCGATCAGGCGTCAGCGAGGAATACCGCATCGACCAACTATGCCGCCGTGCGTCTCAGCCGATCCTCGTTCGAAGCGGAGAGCGCGTCCGGTCGGCCGATGCCCATCGAGCCGGTCGCGCCCGGTGGATGGTTGAATCCGTCCACGCAGCCGCGTGCCTCGGTGTCGCCAGGCGCGCGGCCGGCACAAGGCGCGAATGGCACGACAGCGTCGGCGCGAGCTTCCGCGGGAATGGCTGCGGCTTCTGCGTCGCGCAGTACTGCCTCATCGGTTGCGGTCGAGCCGCGCGGGAATATTTCTCGGGCGGGTGCGGCTCCGGCTGCATCGGCTGCACTGGCCCGGGGCGGCACCGCTTCAGTATCGGCAGGAGGCAATGCACGCGGTCCGATGCCCGCACAAAGTCGTGCGGGGCAGACTTCGCCTGGGCTCGTGCGGCGCACGCCGCCCGCTCGTCCGACCGCAACACCGGCCACGCGTGACTTTGCTGGGCGTTCGCTGCCAACGCCCGCCGACGCGCTGGCGCGTTCGGCACTTCCGCCGCTCGAACCACCTCCGCCGCCCGAGTCCGTTCAGGCGACGCTGCGATCTATCGAGGAGAACGCCGCGTTATGGACGTCGCTCGCCGGAACGGGGCTCGCGCGTGAACCTGAAGCGATCGTGGCGGATATGGCCGCAGCGTCTGGCTCGCAAGTCGCATCGCAATCTGCGAGCGACGCCGTGACGCGAGCGCCAACGAGTACGGAACCTGTCGACTTCTCTCCGAAGCCAGCGGACACGTTGATCGATGGCGGACTGAACGCGGACAGCGCCATTTCAGACGATGCCACCTCCGTTGGGGCAAGCACGCTCGTTTTCTCACGCATGGGAGCCAATGTCGCGTCGCAAGCACCGGCAGCGGTTTCGCTGGAAGCGCCCGCAACGCCCGCTACGCCACCGAGTCATCGCGAGTTCACGCCGGAGCGCATCGAGCCTGACTTCGTCGAGCCAACGCGTCACACCGAAACGCCTGCACCGCCGTGGCTGGACGAGCCGTCATCGTCGCCGAGATACGAGCCACCTCCGCTGCCGTCGTTCCTGCCGATGGACGAGCCGCCGCCGCTCGTGGACGCATTCGACGATGCTCGCGACCAGCCCGCCCCGTCTGGTGCGGATCCCGTGCGAAACGCGACGGCATTGCCTCCCGACGACACATTCCGAAGCACATCCACGTTGCCTGGCGACGAAACCGGCCAAAGCGCACCCGCATTGCCGCGCGACGGCACCGTGCGGCACGCGCCCGCGTCGCTTCGAGATGACTCGATCCAAAGCGCTTCGACGTCTCCCGTCCACGAGACCGCGCGCGAGGAAGCCCTCGACGCGCCGGAAAAGCCATCGAACATCGTGCGCTTCTCCGTCGCCGTCCCGTTGCAAGAGGCCGAAGCCGAAGCGCCACCCGCCGCAACAACGTCGCCAGCAAGCGCCCCGCGCCCGCCGGTACGCGGTTTCGCGCCCACCGAATTCGAATTCCACGCGCCGCACGCATCCGCAGTTGAATTGCCCACGCTCGACCTGCTCGAACCCGCATCCGAAGACGCCGAACCCGTCTCCGAACAGCAACTCGCCGAAACCGGCCAGCTAATCGAACAACGGCTGCAGGAATTCAAGGTGCCCGTCACGGTCGTCGGCGCATCCGCTGGCCCCGTCATCACGCGCTTCGAAGTGGACCCGGCGCTCGGCGTGCGCGGCAGTCAGATCGTCGGCCTCATGAAGGATCTATCGCGAGGCCTCGGTCTTACGTCGATCCGCGTCGTCGAAACGATTCCCGGCAAAACCTGCATGGGCCTCGAACTGCCGAACGCGAAACGCCAGATGATCCGTCTTTCCGAGATTCTCGAACAGGACGTGTACCGCGCGTCGAAGTCGAATCTCACCATCGCGATGGGCAAGGACATCGTCGGCAATCCGGTCGTCACCGACCTTGCCAAAGCGCCGCACATGCTGGTCGCGGGCACGACGGGCTCCGGCAAGTCGGTCGCGATCAACGCAATGATCCTTTCGCTGCTCTACAAGGCGACGCCTGAGGACGTGCGCCTCATCATGATCGACCCGAAGATGCTGGAACTGTCCGTCTACGAAGGCATTCCGCATCTGCTCGCACCCGTCGTCACCGACATGAAGCTCGCGTCGAACGCGCTCAACTGGTGTGTCGGCGAAATGGAAAAGCGCTACCGGCTGATGTCGGCGGTGGGCGTGCGCAATCTGCAGGGCTTCAATCAAAAAATCCGCGCCACCGAAGCGGCCGGCAAGAAGCTCACGAATCCATTTTCGCTGACGCCCGATGCACCCGAGCCGCTATCGACGCTGCCGCTCATCGTCGTGATCATCGACGAACTGGCCGACCTCATGATGGTCGCGGGCAAGCAAATCGAACAATTGATCGCGCGTCTTGCGCAGAAGGCGCGCGCGGCCGGCATCCACCTGATTCTCGCGACGCAGCGGCCTTCGGTCGATGTCATCACGGGTCTCATCAAGGCCAACATTCCGACACGCGTGGCGTTTCAGGTGTCGTCCAAGATCGATTCGCGCACGATTCTCGATCAGATGGGCGCGGAATCGCTGCTCGGCGCAGGCGACATGCTGTTCCTGCCACCCGGCACCGGCTACCCGCAACGCATACACGGCGCGTTCGTCGCGGACGACGAAGTGCATCGCGTGGTCGAATATTTGAAGCAGTTTGGCGAGCCGGAATACGAGGAAGGCATTCTGTCCGGGCCGACGTCCGAAGGCGCGTCGCCAGACCTGTTCGGCGAAACGCCCGAGGCCGAAGCCGACCCGCTCTACGACGAAGCCGTCGCGTTCGTGTTGCGCACACGGCGCGCGTCGATTTCGTCGGTGCAGCGGCAACTGCGTATTGGCTATAACCGCGCGGCGCGGCTTGTCGAGCAGATGGAAACGGCCGGGCTCGTCTCCTCGATGGGCAGCAACGGCAATCGCGAAGTGCTCGCACCGCCGGGCCCGGCCGACTAAGCGTTTTTACCAGAGCCGCAAGCGGCGCAACAGGAAGATCGTGATGGCGGCGCATCCCGCCATCACGCCGACCACCACCCAGAACGAAGCGGGATTGTGCGTGCCCGGCAAGCCCGCGACGTTCATGCCGAAGATGCCCGTCACGAGCGTGGCGGGCAATAACAACGCGGACATGATCGCGAGCCACAAGAGCTTGCGGTTGATGTCCTCGGAAAGCAGCGCGGCGATTTCGTCCTGCAAGAGTTTGGCGCGCTCGTAAAGTCCTTCGAGCCCGCCGCCCAATCCGTTGAGCACCTGAATGGCTTGCACGAGCGCTTCCATCGAGCGCGGTTCGGCCCATTCAAGCCGGCGCGTCACGAGTTGCGTAAGCGCGTTACGCTCGGGGTCGATAAAGCGCTTGACCTCCACCAGCCGCCGCCGCACCACGCCGAGTTCGACGCGCCAGTTCGAATGGCCTCCTTCGAGCACGCCCTCTTCGACATCGTCGAGACGGTCGCCGATTTCATCGATACGGTCCGCGAAGGTCTCGTTGAGCGCGCGGATCAGACCCGCGAAAAGATCGACGGTATCGCGGAACATCGCGCCTTCGAGCACGGCATGACGCAGCCGGTCGGTCGACTGCAAGGGACGCGCGCGCACCGTAATCATGCGGTTGCGGTCGACGTAAAAGCGCAACGCGCCAGTCGCGCGAATCGCCTCGCGTGCGCCCGGCTCCGCGCCCGCGGGCGTCGCCGCGACGAGCTCCAAGTCGGCGACGACGCCGTACATGAAATTCGGTCCCATGTGCACGCGCGGACGTTTGTCCTCGCCGTTCAGAAATTCGCGCGCGACATCGGGCATGGAACTCACGCCTTCGAGCCAGCCTTCGACGGTATCGTCGTTGGCCGAGAGATGGAGCCACGTCGGTCCGTCGCCCGTGATCGCATCGCGCGCTTCGTCCCACGAAAGCCGCAGCGCCTGGCCGCCCGCAAAGCGAAACGCGCTGATAAAGCCGGGCGGCGCCGCTTCGTTCTTGTCAGGCTGCGGGCCCGGTTCGGGACGCCCGGCGCGGCCGGAAGTGTAAGTCGTGTTCAATCTTGCTTTCCCTGCAATTTCCGTTGTCTTTCGATTTCATCAGGATACCTTTCGGTTCCGAATGCCAGGCTTCGCGAGCCGACGCAGCATCGTACTCGAACTCGTGGCGGACCCGGAAAAACACAACGCCGCCGTGGCCATCGGTTGCACGGGCCGCATGAGAAGCGCGAAGACCGTGCACAGAGATGAAACCGTGACGGCTTCGCGTGTCGGTCACGTGACGAAAGCCTGGAACGGACCATTGCCGCGATCGACAACGCACCGCGCAAAACTTCTCAAGACGGCGAGACGAACTTGAAATCGACCGGCGAGCCGATAGAAAGCCGCTTCGGATCCGATGCCAGTTCGCCCGATGCCGGATCGCGCCGGAAGAAGAACGCGCTGTCGCTGTCCTGATTGCCGACGATGAGCCAGCGCCCGCTCGGGTCGATCGCGAACTCACGCGGCGTCTTGCCGAGCGTCGGATATCGTTTCAAGAGCTTGAGATGGCCGTTGTTCGGATCGACCGCGAACGCGACGAGCTCATTCGCGTCGCCACGATTGGTCGCATACAGAAAGCGTCCATCGGGCGACAGATGCACCGCGCCGCCGCCGATCTTGCCTTTGAAGCCGGGCGCGGTCATCGGCACGCTCTGCGTTTCGCTGAGTTTGCCGTCGCGATAGTTGAAGACGAGCACCGACGCGTTCATTTCGGTCGTGAGATACGCATGCTTGCCGCCGGCATCGAAAATAAGATGCCGTGGGCCCGAACCAGCCTTGATCGGCGTGTAACGCGCATCGGTCGGACCGAACAGGCCGCGGCTGCCATCGGGCGTGTAGCGGTACGCGAACACCTTGTCGACGCCCAGGTCTTGCGTGAAGAGATATTTGCCATCGGGCGAGAACACGGTCGAGTGGACGTGCGAGTTGTCCTGCCGCCCTTTCACGGGCCCGTTGCCTTCGTGATGCACCGTCAGCACGGAGGTGCCGACGTGACCATCGGCGTTGATCGGAAACACCGCAAAGCTGCCGCCGGGATTGGCCGCCACCGAGTAATTGGCTGTCAGCAAATATTTGCCATCTGGCGAGAGCGCGAGGTAACACGGGTCGTTGCCATCCGCCGACACGCGGTTCAAAAAGCTCAACTGGCCGGTTGCGCGATCGAAGCGAAACGCGCTGATGCCGCCGCGTTGCGAAGCCGGGCCGTTGTCGCCGGGCAGTTCGTTCACGGCATACACGTAATTGTGATCGCGACTCACGACGAGATACGACGGGTTCACCGTCTGCGCCGACGCGACGCGCGTCAGCTCGCCATTGCCGGTATCGAAGCGATAAACGTAGATGCCTTCGCTCTTGCCGCCGCCCGTGTAAGTGCCGATGAGCAGATCGAGCACCTCGCCGCCCGATGAAACCGCAGCGCCACTGGCGCCCGCGGCCGGCGTCGCGCTTGCGGGCGTCTGCGCCACGGCATGCGTGGCCGCGATCGACAGGATCAACGCGAAACCCCGAACCCACTTATGCGGCTTGAATGAAGCCAAGAGCGAACTCGTGAGCGTATTCTGTAGCGGGCGCGGCACTTGCGACGTGCGTCTCGCCGCGACGGCGGACAACCGTTCCGGCAACGGATGGCTCGGGTGCATGAAAGCTCCTCATCGTCTTCTGATGCTTGTTATCGAGGGCGATGCGCGAACGGCTGCGGCATCGTCTGGCTGGCGTGGCGCGAGCAAGTTTTGCTCCCACCGTGCCACCGGGCAAACCGCAACAGGCTAAACCCAACCATTCGAACCAACAACAAAAAGGAGTTGCTGCGATGAACATTCACGTAAGCCTTGGGCCGCTGGTGTCGCTGATCGCCGGGATTCTCATCCTCGTGATGCCGCGACTGCTGAACTTCATCGTCGCGATCTATCTGATCGTGATTGGACTGATCGGGCTATTCGGCATGGGCTCGGCGCATTTCTGACGAACGCATGCGCGCGGCTTGAACCGCGCGCATGTCCTAGGATTGGACGCGAAAGTCTTCGCGTTTCAACCGTTGGCGAGTTGATCCAGCCGCAAGCGGCCTTGCAGGGACAGCGCGCCTACCGCGACGCCCGCCGCGTCGAAGGAATAGCCGCTGAAGCAGCCGCGCTCGGTGAGAAAGACAGCGGCGGTTTCCATCGCGTTGCGCGACAAACCGAGATGTCCGGGATCGAGCGCGAGCAAAGTGTCCGGCTCGTTCAACCGGCTTGCTGCGGAAAGAATGGCGATGCAGTCAGCTTTCGACGGATTGTGCATGGTGTTCTGTTCCCCGAAATCACGACGTGATGAACCGGTATGCGACGTGCGAAGCGTGAGACCGTGGTGCGAAAGAAGGTCGATGACAGCGCGACATTGCCCCGACGCGCAGTTGGACGACGCGACCTGAAGGCCGTTCGTAAGACTTCATTTAAACATTGGCCGATCGTTCCGGCAAGTGTTCATCGGCGAGTCGCGCGGGCGTTTCCGCCAGCCCGGCGGGGCGCGCCGTTGCCGCCGCGATAAAGGAGCGTTCGCCCGGTTTCCTGCTCACCGTGAACGAATGCGGCAGAATGCGGCCAGACCAAAGGTTTGCGTTTTGCGTCTTACATGTCTGTGTCGTTCTCATTCCAACCCTCGGCGCTCTCGGGCGCCGCCAGCAGGAAGATGTCCGCATGCCAGCATTGATCGAAGATTACGCCATGGTCGGCGACGGCCACACCGCAGCACTTATTTCCCGTGACGGTTCCGTAGACTGGCTCTGCTGGCCGCGCTTCGACTCAGCCTCGTGTTTTTCGGCGTTGCTCGGCACACCCGAACATGGCCGATGGCTGCTCGCGCCGGAAATGCCCGACGGTAAAGCGCCGGTCATCCGGCGTCGTTATCGCGAAGACACGCTGATCCTCGAAACCGACTTCGAGACGCCCGATGGCGCGGTGACGATCGTCGACTTCATGCCTTCGCGCAACGGTCATTCGGAACTGGTGCGCATCGTCGTGGGCAAACGCGGCTCGGTGCGCATGAAGATGGAACTGGTGCTGCGCTTCGACTATGGCTCGGCGATTCCGTGGGTCAGCCGTCTGCCCGATGCGAGCGGCATTCGCGCGATTGCCGGTCCCGATCTCGCCGTGCTGCGCACGCCCGTGGATCTCGTCGGCGAGAACATGCGCACGACCGCGTACTTCGACGTTGGCGCGGGCGAACGCGTGCCCTTTTCGCTGTGCTATTCGCAATCGCATTTGCGGCTGCCGCCCGCGCACGATCCGCACACGCAACTCGCACGCACCGAAAATTACTGGCGCGAATGGTCTAGCCAAAGTGAACTCAAGGGCAAGTGGGCCAGCGCCATACGCCGTTCGCTCATTACGCTCAAGGCGCTGGCGTATGAGCCGACCGGTGGCATCGTTGCCGCGCCGACAACGTCGCTGCCCGAGCAGCTCGGCGGCACGCGCAACTGGGATTATCGCTATTGCTGGCTGCGCGACGCGACCATCACGCTGCTCGCGATGATGCGCGGCGGCTACTACGACGAAGCCCGCGCCTGGCGCGCGTGGCTGGGGCGCGTGATGGCGGGTTCGCCCGATCAGGTGCAGATCATGTACGGCATCGCGGGCGAGCGGCGTCTTCCCGAATACGAGATTCCCTGGCTGCCGGGCTACGAAGGCGCGCAACCGGTGCGCATCGGCAATGGCGCGGTCAATCAGTTGCAGCTCGACGTCTATGGCGAAGTGATGAACGCGTTGCATCTCGCGCGCGTCGGTGGCCTGCAAAGCGACGAAACCGCATGGTCGATCCAGTGCGCCATGCTTCAGCACCTGGACACCGTCTGGGAGATGCCCGACGAAGGCATCTGGGAAGTGCGCGGCGGCCGCAAGCATTTCACGTTCTCCAAGGTGATGGCGTGGGTGGCCTACGACCGCGCGATTCAATCGGCGGAAAAGTTCGATCTGGAAGGTCCGGTGGATCATTGGCGCGAGATGCGCGCGCGCGTGCATGCCGCCGTCTGCGCGAGAAGCTGGAATCCGCAAATCAATTCGTTCACGCAGACGTATGACGGCGATGCGCTCGATGCGAGCCTCCTTCTGATCCCGTTGCTCGGCTTTTTGCCGCCTGATGATCCGCGAGTGGCCGGCACCGTACATGCAATCGAAACCACTCTGACGCACGATGGACTGGTCAAGCGCTATCACACGACCGAAGTCGCCGATGGTCTGCCGCCTGGAGAAGGCACGTTTCTGGCTTGTAGCTTCTGGCTGGTCGACAACCTCGCGCTGCAAGGGCGGCTCGATGAGGCGCATCAGATGTTCGAGCGTCTCGTCGGCCTCGCCAACGACGTAGGCCTTCTGGCCGAGGAGTACGACACGATAGCGAAGCGCATGGTTGGCAACTTTCCGCAGGCGTTCACGCACGTGGCGCTGGTGCACACCGGCATGAATCTGATGCGGCACGAGGAAGAGATGGCCGAAGCGACAGGTCAACCTGCGGGTGACTCGAAAGACGGGAATCTCAAGGCAAATCCAGCGCTAGAAGCCGCGATGGCCAAGAAATAGGCAAAGTCGTGTTTGGAATACGAATGCTATGCAGTTAAGATTGGTGCAACGCACAAAATTTAACTGTTGCGCGTAGCGAAGCAAAAGCTGGTATTTATAAGCGTTTAGTGGAATTGTGCGTTTGTTGCGCAGAAAATTCTGCTTCGGCTCAAGCTCCGAGCCGGGCGTGTCGTTAAATGCCCAGAAGTTGCCCAGTATCAAGCATCAGACGTTTGTAGTAAGGGAAGAGACAGTGCCTCGCGTGCGGCGACAGCCCGCCGCACGCGGGGATTATCGAGCGTCGTTGAGCCTGATCGCCGGAAGTCTTGCCGGGATCGACACGCAGACCGGTTTTTCACGGGGCAACCATGCTCTACCAAATCCACGAAGTTCAGCGGGCCATGTTGTCGCCCCTCACCGCCTGGGCCCAGGCCGCATCGAAGTCGTTTGTGAATCCGGCGAGCCCGCTTTCCTATGTTCCCGGCGCGAGCCGTTTTGCCGCCGGCTACGAATTGCTGTACCGGCTCGGCAAAGACTACGAAAAGCCGCAGTTCGACATTCATCAGATCGTGAAGGACGGCCATAACATCCCGATCGTCGAGCAGACGGTTGTCGAAAAGCCGTTTTGCCGTCTGCTGCGCTTCAAGCGCTTCGCCGACGACAGCGCCACCGTCACCAAGCTGAAGGACGAGCCTATCGTGCTGGTGTGCGCGCCGCTCTCCGGGCACCATTCAACGCTCTTGCGCGACACCGTGAACACGCTTTTGCAAGACCATAAGGTGTACATCACCGACTGGTTGGACGCGCGCATGGTGCCGGTCGAAAATGGCGCGTTCCATCTGGACGATTACGTCGAATACATTCAGGAGTTCATCCGCCATATCGGTGCGAAGGACCTGCATGTCATTTCGGTGTGTCAGCCGACCGTGCCGGTGCTTGCCGCCATTTCGCTGATGGCGAGCCGCGGTGAAGACACGCCGCGCACCATGACCATGATGGGCGGCCCGATCGACGCGCGCCGCAGCCCGACATCAGTCAATTCGCTCGCCAACGAGCACTCGTACGAGTGGTTCGAGAACAACGTCATCTATACGGTGCCGGCGAATTATCCGGGCGTGGGCCGCATGGTGTATCCGGGCTTTTTGCAGCACGCGGGATTCGTCGCGATGAATCCAGAGCGCCACCTTACCGCGCACTGGGACTTCTATCAGAACCTTCTTCGCGGCGACGACGACGACGCCGAGCAGCATCGCCGTTTCTACGACGAGTACAACGCCGTGCTCGACATGGCCGCCGAGTATTACCTGGAGACCATCCGTATCGTGTTCCAGGAGTTCCGTCTTGCCGAAGGCACGTGGGACGTGAACGGCGAGCGCGTGCGCCCGCAAGACATCACGGCGACGGCCCTGTTCACTATCGAAGGCGAACTGGACGACATCTCCGGCAGCGGTCAGACACGCGCCGCGCACGATCTCTGCACCGGCATTCCCGCGCAGAATCAGCGGCACTTCACGGCGGAAAAAGCTGGTCACTACGGCATCTTCTCCGGACGCCGCTGGCGCACGATGGTGTATCCGCAACTGCGCGAGTTCATTCTCGAACACGACAAGGCGCCGAAGAAGGAAGCCGTGCCGGCCTGAGATTCAGTGACCGAGTTCGACTACGCGCCGGTTTATAGAACCGGTTCCGTAAAAGACAAAAAGTCGCGCCTGTTTCCAGGCGCGACTTTTTTATTGGCCGCGTGTCAGACGATTAACGACGCGTCAAAAACGCGAGCAGCAATTCCGTATTCATCCGCACCATTTGTTCGCGCTGCGACGTTTCGCTAAAGTCGAGTCCAAATGTAGCTTCGAGCGTAAATCGATTCGATACGATGTAGTAGCCGAGCCCCGACAGCGTGATATAGAACTTCAACGGGTCGACATCGTTTCGAAAAAGCCCGGCTTTTTGGCCGCGATCCAGAATTGCGGTGACCGTTTCGAGCATGGGCGAGATCAGTTCGCGCGTGCGATTCGAGCTCTTGATGTATTTCGCCTCGTGCAGGTTTTCATTGTTGATCAGCCTCAGCAATTCCGGATGATCGCGGTAGTAATCCCAGACAAAATGGGCAAGGCGCGTGATGGCCTCGATGGGCGCCACGCCGTCGAGGTCGAGCGTGCGCTCGGCTTCCACGAGCGAGCCGAGGGCGTGTTCAAGCACTGCCGTGAAAAGCTGCTCCTTACTTCCGAAGTAGTAATAGAGCATGCGTTCATTGGTTTCGGCCCGGCGCGCGATCTGATCGACGCGCGCGCCGAACAGTCCTCCCGCTGCAAACTCTTCTGCAGCAGCCAGCAGGATACGGCGACGGGTGCCTTCAGGATCTCTTTTGATTTTCGGCTGATTCATGGTGGCATGATTCAGGAGCCGCGTTGTCCGGATGAGCGTCACGCGGCCCGCGTTTGGGTACATGACGTGAACGGGCGCTGCCCATGGTTATTGGGGAACACCGTCCTGCGGTCAAACGGTAAAGCGCTTTGATTATGCGCACATCGCCACGTCATTGGCAATTGGGATTAAGCGTTCGCAGCACGACTATTTGCGACTTCGGCGATAATGACGCCTAAACCCGAGCGCGTACCGTCGTCAAAAGCGGAATAAGCGCGCCGAATGCAGGCAGCGAGCAACCGTCATACGTGTTTGATTGTGGTCGAGCCGTTCTTGCGCTCCTCCCTGCCTCGACTCCCCAAGCCATACCGCGACCCCTTCGTGACCGTTATCGTTTCAAAGACGCTCGCCGAGCGCATTGAAGATTCGCTGCCGCAGACCCAGTGCACCAAGTGCGGCTATCCCGCCTGCCGGCCTTATGCGGAAGCCATCGCCGCGGGCGATGCAAACTACAACCAGTGCCCGCCAGGCGGCGCACAAGGTATCGCGCGGCTCGCTCGATTGCTCGACAAGCCCGTGATTGCGCTCGACACCACGCATGGCGTCGAACGTCCGCGTCCCGTTGCCGTGATCGACGAGAACGTGTGCATCGGTTGCACGCTTTGCATGCAGGCGTGCCCTGTCGATGCAATCGTCGGTGCGGCGAAGCAGATGCATACGGTCATCCCCGAACTGTGCACGGGTTGCGATCTATGCGTGCCGCCCTGCCCCGTCGATTGCATCACGATGATTCCCGTGACCGGCGACGCCACCGGCTGGAATGCGTGGTCTCAACCGGAAGCCGACGCGGCGCGCGAGCGTCATGACCGGCGCGTGGCGCGCGACGAACGTGAGCGCGCGGCGGCCGAAGCGCGTGCATCGGCGCGTCGGGCGCAAGCGGCGGGATCTTCCGCACGGCCTGAAGCAGCCGCAAGCGCCGCCGCGCAAGCCGACGACCCCGAAGCCAGGAAACGCGCGATCATTCAGGCCGCGCTCGACCGCGCACGCAAGAAGAAGGAAGAGATGGCGCGCGCAGGCACCGGCCCGAAGAACACGGACAACGTGAGCCCCGCCGTGCAAGCGCAGATCGATGCCGCCGAGGAGCGCCGCCGGCGGCTCGCCATGCAGGAAGACGCGAACAACGATCCCCCGAACTCACGATGAACGCCAAAAAGCGCCGCGCCATCTTCGAAACGTTGCAAAGCATCGACCCGGAGCCGAAGACGGAGCTCGAATACACGACGCCATTCGAACTGTTGATCGCCGTGATGCTCTCGGCGCAAGCCACCGATGTCTCCGTCAACAAGGCGATGCGCAAGATGTTCCCCGTCGCCAACACGCCCGGAAAGGTGCTTGCGCTCGGCGAGGAAGGCGTGACGGACTATATCCGCACGATCGGGCTGTATCGGACCAAGGCGAAGAACGTGATCGCAACGTGCCGGATGTTGATCGAGCAACACGGCGGTGAGGTGCCCGACAATCGCGAGGCGCTCGAAGCGCTGCCAGGCGTCGGACGCAAGACAGCGAATGTCGTGCTGAATATTGCGTTTGGGCAAGCGACCATTGCCGTCGACACGCATATCTTTCGCGTCGCCAATCGGACGGGACTGGCGCCGGGCAAGGACGTGCGGGCGGTCGAAACCGCGCTGGAGAAGTATGTCCCGGTTGAATTTTTGCAGCACGCGCATCACTGGCTAATCCTGCATGGGCGATACGTCTGCAAGGCGCGCGTGCCGGAGTGCTGGCATTGCGCGATCGAGCCGCTTTGCGAATATCGGCCGAAGACGCCGGCGCCGGTGGTTTGAATCGCCGGGCAGCCAAGCGCCAATTGCCCCAGCGCTCAAGCAGAACTCCTACCCCTAGCTCTACAATAGCGGTCTGAATCCCGCAATCGAATCAATACCTTATGTTCAACCCTAGCCGCGACGAAGTTCGTCAATTCTTCACCGAAACCTGGCGCAAGGAGCGCGCGAGCGAGATTCTCACGCCGCTCGAAAGCATGGCCGCCGACTGGATGCGCGAGCATCCGGAATATCACGACGCGCTCATCGATCCGGAAGCACAAGGCGCGGACTATTCACCCGATCGCGGCCAGAGCAACCCGTTTCTGCATCTGTCGATGCATCTTGCGATCACCGAACAGATGTCGATCGATCAGCCGCCTGGCATTCGTCGAGCGCACGAGCGACTGGCCGCGCGGCTCGGCTCCACGCACGATGCGCAGCACGCCATCATGGAATGCCTCGGGCAGGTGATCTGGGAAGCGCAGCGCAGCAACACGCCGCCAGATACCGACGCATACCTCGCGCTCATCGAGCGTCGAGCTTCAAAGGACTAACTTCGCCGGACTAAACATCTTCGAAGCCGCGCGACAAAGCAAAACACCCCGCTCGATGCGGGGTGTTTCGTTTGACGCGAACGAACCGAAGCGCGCTTACTTCTTCAGCACGAGGTTGCCATCGAGCGATTCGATATAAGCCGCGAGATCCTTCAGGTCGCTCTGCGACAGGTTCTGCACCTGCGCCGCCATGATGGCGTTGTTGCGGCCGAAATTCGGATTTCCGCCGCCAATCTGATACTGCCGGAGCGCCCAGTAGATATAGCTCGCATGCTGACCCGCGAGACGCGGATACTCGCCGCTCACTGGTTTATTGAGGTTAGGGCCGTGGCAGGCCGAGCAATTGTGGCTCTCGGACAGTGCCTTGCCGTTGCCGACGTCCGCCGCGTGCGCAACATTCAACGCCGCCATGCCGATGAGCGCCGCTGCCGCGCATGCCGCCTTGAAGCTTGTGTGGAGTGCCTGAGAGGGCATCATGAATTCTCCTGTGTCCATGCAATACCGGATTGCCGTATCGGCGTCGGCGCATGAGTGCGCGCGCGTCGCATCGAGTCAAACGCTAAAAAGCACGGATCACTTGTCGGGATTGTTCTTCGATTGGGGAGTTTGCGCGGCGTAGTACGCGGCAATATCGGCGATGTCCTGATCGGACAAGGTAGTCGCGATGGCGCGCATGGTGTCGAAGTGGCGGTCGCCCTTCTTGTAGGCATGCAGCGCGTTGGCGATGTACTGCGCGTTCTGGCCGCCGAGCATGGGCACTTCATAAACTTCGGGATACGCCGTGCGATAGCCGGGTATGCCGTGGCAGCCGATGCACATCGCGACCTTGCCCTCAGCGGCCTTTGCGTTGCCCACGACGTCGGCCGACGCCTGGGTCGCGAAGCCGGCAAGACCCGACAGCGCTGCAATCACGGCACATTTGCCGACAAAATTGTTCATAGCTTCTAACCTAGCATGAGGGGAAATCCGGCGCGCTTCTACCGCTTGGGGCCAAGGCCGCGCCGAGCGCATCACAACCTTCTCGGGACTGTTTTCGCTATTTAGCCACGCAGGCCAAAAAAATCGGGCTAATTGTACCGCGCGACCTCCCCACCGTCCACAAGGGGAGATCGCGCGAAAGCCCTGCTGACAAGGGGAATCGGCTGAAAAGCAGCCAACCCGCCTGCGACAATTGGTCCCTGCACAAACATTCCGATTGACTTCGCCCGACTTCGGATGCAGGGCCGGCGCGCGTGCTCCGGCGTGCCTGAAGCGGCTCACACGATACCCCGGCAAGCCCCGATGCCAAAAGGTCTTCTGACTTATACTGGGATTTTTTTCCTCACCGGACTTCGTCATGCGTTTCGAAGGCTCATCGCAATACGTCGCGACCGACGACCTCAAACTCGCGGTGAACGCCGCGGTGACGCTGCAACGCCCGCTCCTCATCAAGGGTGAACCCGGCACCGGCAAGACCATGCTTGCCGAGGAAGTGGCAAGCGCGCTCGGCATGCCGCTCCTGCAATGGCATATCAAGTCGACCACCAAGGCCCAGCAAGGCCTCTACGAATACGACGCCGTCTCGCGCCTGCGCGACTCGCAACTCGGCGACGAGCGCGTGAAGGACATCCGCAACTACATCGTCAAGGGCGTGCTGTGGCAGGCCTTCGAAGCGGATCGACAGACGGTGCTCCTGATTGATGAGATCGACAAGGCCGATATCGAGTTTCCGAACGACCTGCTGCGCGAACTCGACCGCATGGAGTTCTATGTCTACGAGACGCGGGAACTCGTGAAGGCGCGGCATCGGCCGCTCGTCATCATCACGTCGAACAATGAGAAGGAACTGCCCGACGCGTTCCTGCGCCGCTGCTTCTTCCACTACATCAAGTTCCCGGATGCGCAGACGATGAAAGAAATCGTCGAAGTGCATTACCCGGACATCAAGCAGGAGTTGCTCGCCGCCGCGATGCAGAGTTTCTTCGAACTGCGCAACGTGTCGGGCCTGAAGAAAAAGCCGTCCACCTCCGAGCTGCTCGACTGGCTGAAGCTGCTTCTCGCCGACGACATCCCGCCTGAAGCGCTGCGCTCGACTGATCAAAAGCAGATCGTGCCGCCGCTGCACGGCGCGCTTCTGAAGAACGAACAGGACGTCGCGCTATTCGAGCGGCTTCTGTTCATGAACCGCAACAACCGCTAACCAAGTCTTGGAAAAAGCACGCATGAGCCGCTGGATCGAACCCGTCACGCTCGAAGGCGAGCACGTCAAGCTCGTGCCGCTCACCGTCGAACATGAAGCCGCGCTCACGGCCGCTGCTTCCGACGGCGAGTTGTGGAAACTCTGGTACACCTTCGTGCCCTCGCCCGACAAGACGCGCGCATATATCGACACGGCGCTCGACATGCGCGACCGTCTTGGCGCGCATCCCTTCGCGGTGATCGATGCGAAGACCGGCGATGTCGTCGGTTCCACGCGCTATTTCGCGGTCGACGAAACGCATCGGCGGCTGGAAATCGGCCATACGTGGTATGCAAAGCGCGTGCAGCGCACCGCGCTCAACACCGAAGCCAAGCTGCTCCTGCTCACGCATGCCTTCGAAAGGCTCGATGCGATCGCCGTCGAGTTCCGCACGCATTTCATGAATCACCGCTCGCGTGCAGCCATTGCGGGGCTTGGCGCGAAGCAGGACGGCATTCTGCGCAACCATCAGATAGGACGCGACGGCGTGTTGCGCGATACCGTCGTGTTCTCGATCATTCAGTCGGAATGGCCCGCGGTGCGCGCGCATCTGAAGTATCGGCTCGACCGCTGATTCACCTCGCTATGGAGAGCGCGCCATGCTGATCGACTTTTTCTACTCGCTGCGCGACGCGAAGCTGCCCGTCTCGGTCAAGGAATACCTGACCTTGCTCGAAGCGCTGAAGGCCCAGGTCATCTCGCCCTCGCTCGACGAGTTCTATTTCCTCGCGCGCATGGCGCTCGTCAAGGACGAGAAGTACTTCGACAAGTTCGACCGCGCGTTCGGCGCGTACTTTCATGGCATCACCGAATTGCCCGACGAAGCCTTCGAGGTTCCGCTCGACTGGCTCAAGAAGCGGCTCGAACGCGACTTCACGCCGGAAGAGAAAAAGCGCATCGAGGCAATGGGCGGTATCGACAAGCTAATGGAGCGCCTGAAGGAACTGCTCGACGAGCAAAAGGACCGCCACGAAGGCGGCAACAAGTGGATCGGCACGGGCGGCACGTCGCCATTCGGACATGGCGGATACAACCCGGAAGGCATCCGCATTGGCGGCGATTCGCCCGGCGAGCGCAGCGCCGTCAAGGTGTGGAACGAGCGCGCCTATGCCGATTACGACGATCAGGTGGAAATCGGCACGCGCAACATCAAGGTCGCCTTGCGACGCTTGCGCCGCTTCGCGCGCGAAGGCGCGGCGGACGAACTCGATTTGCCCGACACCATTCGCAGCACGGCAGCCAACGCCGGTTGGCTCGATTTGAAGATGGTGCCGGAGCGCCACAACAAAGTGAAAGTGCTGATGCTGCTCGATGTCGGCGGCTCCATGGACGATCACATCAAGCGCGTCGAAGAGCTTTTTTCGGCGGCGAAGGCCGAGTTCAAGCATCTCGAGTTCTTTTACTTCCACAACTGTGTGTACGACTATCTGTGGAAGAACAATCGGCGCCGGCATGCCGAACGCACGCCGACCTTCGACGTGCTGCACAAGTTCACGCCGGACTACAAGCTGATCTTCGTCGGCGACGCCACCATGAGTCCCTACGAAGTGCTGCAACCGGGCGGCTCGGTCGAATACAACAACGCCGAAGCCGGCGCGGTGTGGCTGCGGCGTCTTGCCGATCAGTTCCCGCATCATGCGTGGCTGAACCCGGAGCCCGAGCGGCTGTGGGAATATCGCCAGTCCGTTTCCGCGATCCGCCATGTCCTCGGCAACCGCATGTACGCGCTCACCATGGCAGGCCTTGAAAGCGCGATGCGCGCGCTGTCCAAATAACCATCCACCACGCATGAACGTCTCTTCCTCCACGCCCGCCCCGCTTCGCCCGCTTGCCGATACCTCCCTTTCCGCCATCGTCGCCGGCTTCGTCGCGATGATGACCGGCTACACCAGTTCGCTCGTGCTGATGTTCCAGGCAGGCCAGGCCGCGCATCTGTCGGACGCGCAGATTTCGTCGTGGATCTGGGCGCTTTCCATCGGCATGGCGCTGTGCACGATCGGCTTGTCGCTGCGCTATCGCGCGCCTATCGTCGTCGCGTGGTCGACGCCGGGCGCGGCCTTGCTCATCTCGTCGCTGCCGAACGTGGCGTATGGCGAGGCGATCGGGGCGTTCATCGTGTGCGCGGTGCTCCTGACCGCGGTCGGCGTGACGGGCTGGTTCGACACGCTCATGAAGCGCATTCCGTCGGGCATCGCCGCAGCCTTGCTTGCGGGCATTCTGTTCGAAATCGGCATCGAGATTTTTCGAGCGGCGCAAATGCAGACGGCGCTCGTGCTGGTGATGTTCTTCACGTACCTCATCGCCAAGCGCCTGGCGCCGCGTTACGCCATTCCGGCGACGCTCATCGCCGGAATCGCCGTCGCGGGTTCGCTCGGACTGCTCGACTTTTCGCGCTTCCATGTGGCGCTCGCACACCCCGTTTTCACGATGCCGTCGTTCTCCGTCTCGGCAATCGTGAGCATCGGCATTCCGCTCTTCATCGTGGCGATGGCCTCGCAAAACGTGCCGGGCATCGCCGTCTTGCGCGCCGACGGCTACGACACGCCTTCCGCGCCGCTCATTTCGACCACCGGCATCGCTTCCTTGCTGCTCGCGCCGTTCGGCTCGCACGGCGTCAATCTCGCGGCGATCACAGCCGCTATCTGCACCGGCCGCGAAGCGCATGAAAATCGCGACAAGCGTTATACGGCGGCGGTCTGGTGCGGCGTCTTCTATCTCGTCGCGGGCACGTTCGGTGCGACCATCGCGGCGCTGTTCGCGGCGTTCCCGAAAGCGCTGGTCGTTTCGGTCGCGGCGCTCGCGCTTTTCGGTTCGATCATGAGCGGGCTCGCCAACGCCATGCACGACGTGCGCCAGCGCGAGCCGGCGCTCGTCACGTTCATGGTGACGGTTTCCGGGCTGACCCTGCTGTCGATCGGCTCCGCATTCTGGGGTTTAATCGCGGGCGTCGTGACGCATCTGATCCTTAATGCGCGCCGGCCGAGCGCCTAAAATGACGGTATCGGCCGGCATTATCTGGCCGAGACATTGCAACTACTTCTGCATCACCGTCATGTCTCTGATCGACAAATTACTGGCGCGCGGCATCTCCGCCGGCGCGACAAAGCGCAAGACGATCGTTCGCGTCCTGCTCGACGACACCGGCACCGTCCAGGATGTCGTGCTCAAAAAAAGTTGCGGCGATACGACCAAGGACGCGCGCGCCCTCAAGGAAGTACGCGCCATGCGCTTTCCACGCGGGCAGATCGGTTCAGGCACGGTGCGGCGCTGGCACGAGCTGGCGTACAGCATCGAGTGACCGCGCTGTAAGGAACCGCGCCGTGCAGCTCCGGTCGAAGCCGGGCATGCCGCGTGCGCGCTTTCAAGCGTGAAACCCGTGCGCGGGACTAGAATGATGAAGTCAGAAATCAGGGGCGCGCCGCAGCCGAAGCATCGCATGCGGCGTCGCGTTCAAGGGCAAACCGCGGGCCACCGCAATTGACAAGGCGCATTGCGCCGACAACTCGACATGACATCCGCTCTCGACCAGCTCAAGCAATACACCACCGTCGTCGCCGATACCGGCGACTTCCAGCAATTCGTCGCGTTCAAGCCGCAGGACGCCACGACCAATCCGTCGCTGATCCTGAAGGCCGTGCAGAAGGACGACTACAAGCCGCTGCTCGAGAAGACCGTCAAGGAGCACAAGGACAAGCCGATGGGTCAGATCATCGACAATCTGCTCGTCGCGTTCGGCACCGAGATTCTGAAGATCATTCCGGGCCGCGTATCGACCGAAGTCGACGCACGCCTTTCGTTCGACACCAAAGGCTCGATCGACAAGGCACACGAAATCATCAAGCTGTACGACGCAGCGGGCATCTCGAAGGACCGCGTGCTGATCAAGCTGGCGTCCACGTGGGAAGGAATCCGCGCGGCCGAGGTGCTGCAAAAGGAAGGCATCCACTGCAACATGACGCTCTTGTTCTCGCTGGCGCAAGCCGTCGCGTGCGCGGAAGCCGGTGCGCAACTGATCTCGCCGTTCGTCGGCCGCATCTACGACTGGTACAAGAAGTCCGCGGGCGCCGAATGGGACGAAGCGAAAATGGGCGGCGCGAACGATCCGGGCGTGCAGTCGGTGCGCCGCATCTACGCGTACTACAAAAAGTTCGGCTACAAGACGGAAGTCATGGGCGCGAGTTTCCGCACGGTGAGCCAGATCACGGAACTCGCGGGTTGCGATCTTTTGACCATCAGCCCCGATCTCCTGAAGAAACTCGCCGACAGCGACGAGAAGGTGGAGCGCAAGCTCTCCGCGGATTCGGTCAAGAACGAGAACGTCGAGAAGATCAGCGTCGATGAGCCGACCTTCCGCTTCCTCGTCAACGACGACGCCATGGCCACCGAAAAACTCGCGGAAGGTATCCGCGCGTTCGCTGCCGATGCAATAAAGCTCGAAAAGCTGATTACCGCGCTTCAATAAGCCGGGCGCTTCCCCGCATGCAGTACAACAAAATGGCGCACTCACACTGCGCCATTTTGTTGTCATGGGTCAGTGTTTCTGTAAACGCACTATTCCCGTTTATTTTGACCTAAATTGACCTTTTCCCAGTTTCCATAAACGCGCGTTGCAATAGACTGCGAGGCTCTGAGGCAAAACGTAAGAGCTTAAAAAGTCAGTCATGCAACTCGATACTTATGTGTTCTTCAACGGCGACTGCGCGGACGCGCTCGCTCTCTACCAAACCGCACTCGGCGCGGAGATTCATGCGCTGATCCGCTTTCGCGACACGCCCGACAGCGCGAGCGTTCCGCCCGAATGGCAGGACAAGGTCATGCACGCGCTCTTCAGCGTGGGACCTAACGCCATCATGGTGTCGGACGGCCAGTTCGGTCAGCCGTCGAAGGCTTATCAGGGCTTCACGCTGTCCATCGCCGCCGACGACGCGGCTTCCGGCGAGCGCATGTTCAACCAGCTCGTCGTAGGCGGCGAAGTGCTGACCCCGTGGCAGGCCACGTTCTTCACGGCAGGCTTCGGCATGCTGAAGGATCGTTTTGGCGTGCCCTGGCTCATCAACGTGGTCAATACCACCGAGGAAGCACCCGCGCAGGCGTGACAGCTCACTCACTGAAGGCGCGAGACGAGCACAGTCAATCGTTGAGCGGCCGTGCGCCTTCTATGTTCCACTGCCGCTCGATCTCACTCAGTCGCAAGCGCAGGCGTTCCACCTGCTCCGCAAAACGCATGGCGAGCCAGTGCATGCCCTGCGTCGATAAATCCCTTTCGTTCGCTTCTCCTGGCATCGGCGTGAATACGGTCAGGTCCACGCGTCGGTGCAAAAGACCCACGCGCCCGAAACGCAGCGCGCGCGACATGCGCAGCAGCTTGTGCCGCGCCTCCTGCTCACGCGGCGTGCAGTCGATGCCGAAATTCTCCACCGCCGACGAAGCCAGCATCTCCAGCGCCGCCAGGATCGAACGATGCAGGCGCTGAATCTCCTCTAGCCGCGCAATTGGCACATGTGTTTCCTTTGCGACCGATTCCATCAAGCCGCGCGCCTGCACGAGACGCTGGCTCATCGCGAGCAAGCGCCGCGTGGTTTCCTCGGGCAACAGCGGCTTGCCATCGAGCAATGTGCCGTAAAGCCGCGCGCATTCGCGCAGGTTGTCCGCCAGCCGATAGCGCCACGAATACGTTGCGTACTGCGGCAGCACGAACGAGAACGCCAGCGCGATGGCAATGCCGATCATCACATTGGCCGTGCGCCACAGCCCGACATCGAAGGAAAGATCGCCATGACCGGAGACGATGACCATTGTGATCGCGGTCAGCAGCGCGACATAGCCCGCCTTGCCGATTGCGTAGTAGGCGCACGCGCCCGCGAACAGGGACATTAGAAAGAAAAACAGCAGGAGCGAGCCGAACAGCGCATGCACGAGGATTAGAAAGAGGCCGATGCCCGCGCCGAGCGCCGTACCCAGTGCCCGTTCGACCGCTTTCTTGCGGATATTGCCGTAGTGCTGCAAGCCGCCGATCACGACCAGCAGCGACACCGACGCCCACACGCCATGCGGCACGTTGATGCCGGTCGTCACCAGAAACGAGGTTGCCATGCCGAGCGCGACGCGCACCGCGTGGATCACGTTCGCATGCCGGTATCGAAAATACGGCGAAGCGAGCCCGTGCATGAGCCGCCTTGCCTGCATGCGCCGGGGTGACACGGAAGTCTGTAAGGGCATGGTCGCTCGTGGTCCGAAGTCGAAACGCCCGCAACAGCCGGAAGGCGGTTACGGGCGTTCAGGGTATCAAACGCGGAGGAATCGCGCGATCAACCTTCCACGATGTCCAGATAATCTTCCGGACGTGTACGGTCATCCGAACGTTTGAGGCCGAGCGCGCGTACCAGCAGGCTCACGACGATGGACACCACGAGATTGACGATCAACGCCCACACCGCCGCATAGCCCGGCACGGCGTAGCCGAACATATGCACCGTGAAGATCGAGCCCTTGAGCTGCAGCGACACGGCCATCCACGTACCCGTGCCGATACCCACCGCCCAGCCGATCAGCAAACCGCGATGATCCAGCACGCGCGTATAGAGACCGAGCACGAGCGCGGGAAGCGTCTGGATGATCCAGATGCCGCCGAGCAGTTGCAACTGGATGGCATAAGTGAGCGGCAGCGCGAGAATGAACACCACCGCGCCCACTTTCACGATCAGCGAGACGAGCTTGGCGACGTTGGTTTCCTGCTCGGGCGTCATCGACCGGTTGACGAACTCGCGATGCACATTGCGCGTGTAGAGGTTGGCCGCCGCGATCGACATGATCGCCGCGGGCACCAGCGCGCCGATGCCGATGGCCGCGAACGCCACGCCCACGAACCACGACGGGAAGTAATGCAGAAAGAGCGCCGGCACGGCGAAGTTCGCGCCATAGGCCTTGAAGTACGACGCGTATTCCGGCATGTCCTTCACGCCCGAGGCAAGCGCCATGTAGCCGAGCAGCGCGAGCAGCCCGAGCACGAGCGAGTACGCGGGCAACAGTGCCATGTTGCGGCGAATGGTGTTGCCTGAGTTCGACGAAAGAATCGCCGTCACCGAGTGCGGATACAGGAACAGCGCGAGCGCCGAACCCACCGCAAGCGTCGCGTACGCGCTGTAGCCGTTGAGGCTCGCGGTATCGGGCGCCTTCAAGAGCAGCTTGGCGGGCGGCACGACCCCGAAGATGTGCCCGAAGCCGCCGAGCTGCGCGGGAATGATGATCATCGCGGCGATGATGGTGATGTAGATCAGGACGTCCTTCACCACGGCGATCATCGCGGGCGCGCGCAGGCCCGAGGTGTACGTGTAGGCCGCGAGAATCGCGAACGCGATGATGAGCGGCATGTCGCCGAGCAACCCTTGTGTCGAAAAGCCGAGCGCGCCGATCACCACTTCGATGCCCACGAGTTGCAACGCGATATACGGCATGGTCGCGACGATACCCGTCACGGCGATCGCCAGCGCGAGCATGCGGCTGTTGTAGCGTGCATGCACGAAGTCGGCGGCGGTTACGTAGCCGTGCCGCTTCGCGATACTCCACAGCTTCGGAAACACGACGAAGGCGAACGGATAGATCAGGATGGTGTAAGGCAGCGCGAAGAAGCCCGTCGCGCCCGCGCCGAACACGAGCGCCGGCACGGCCACGAAGGTGTACGCGGTGTAGAGATCGCCGCCGAGCAGGAACCACGTGACGACGGTTCCGAAGCGCCGGCCGCCCAAGCCCCATTCGTCGAGCTGGCCGAGATCGCCCTTGCGCCAGTGCGCGGCGATGAAGCCGAGAATCGTCACGCCGACGAAGAACAGGACGAAGACGAAAGTCGCGGTGAGATTCATCATCGCGGGGCTCCTTGTCGGGGCGTGGCACGACCCGAGGACAGCGCCTTGGTCTTCTTATAGACGACGGCCGTGATGACCGCGCTGATCAGCACCCACAGCAACTGATACCAGTAAAAAAACGGAAAGCCCCACAGAACCGGCTCGATCTTGTTGTAAAACGGCACCCAAACCACGCCGATCCACGGAAGGATCAGAAGCCAGAGCCAATGCTTGTTGCGTGGTTGTCCTGTGCCGGTCGCAGCTTCGTGAGCCATGACGGTCTCCCTATTGTTTTGAGCATTCGCTTTGGGCGCGGCCAGGCGAGGACGGTCGGTCGCTCGCTCGAAAGGCCGGTTGCCATCTTGCATGGCACGCCGCTGAAAGCGCCCCGAAATAACAGGAGGAGTATATGGACCGAAAAACGCGGGTCAAGCAGGGGGAATCCCGACTAATCCCCTGATAAGAAATGAGATCGTAAAAATCGCCGGGATGGCCTGCCTGGATTGGCTGGATTGGCTGGAGCGGATCCGAGGATCAGATGGTGAACGAACCGGTCATCGGCAGCTTCGCGATTTCGGCCAGGCCTTTTACCCACTTGCGCGCGGGCAGGCCGAGTTGCGCTTCGATCAGCCTGGCGCGGGCTTCGAGCGCGGCGAACGGCACGTCGAGCGTGGGACCGGCGAAGGCGAGCGCAATACGGTTGCCGTCGTGTACTTCCGGCAGCGCGATCACGCGATGGGCGAATGCCTCGTTCAGATGCCGCATGTTGCGCACGAAGCTCGGGTGATCGCCGAACAGGTTGATCGTGACGACGCCCGCATCCGGCGTGAGACACGCCCGGCACGCGCGATAGAACGACACGCTGTCGAGCACGGGACCGCGCGCGCTGGCGTCGTAGATATCGATCTGCAGCGCACCGATGGTGCCGTGGTTCGCGCGGTCGTTGACGAACTCCCACGCGTCGCGTTCGGTGACGGTGAGGCGCGCGTCGTCGTACGGAAGCTCGAACATGGCGCGCGCGGCGATCACGACCGCCGGATTCAACTCGACCGCTTCGACTTGCGCGCGTTTCAGGAAGCGATAGCAGAACTTGGTGAGCGCGGCCGAGCCGAGCCCGAGTTGCACGATGCGCGCCGGCGTCTCGATGAAAAGCAGCCACGCCATCATCTGCTGCGCGTATTCGAGTTCGAGGTGATCGGGCTTTTTGATGCGCATCGCGCCCTGGATCCATTCAGTGCCGAAGTGCAGATAACGCACGCCGCCCTCTTCCGAGAACGTCACGGGCGCGAAGCGCGGCTTACGCGGCGCGTCGATGCGCGGCGCGTTGGCGAGATCGTCGTCATCGCCCTTGATGCGGCGGCGGTCCTGTTTCGCCGCGTCCTTGTTGCGGCCGAACGCGCGTGCTTCGGCGGATGCGCGCTTGATCAGATTCTTCATTGTGTGCTGAGAATGTCGCGCCAGACGCGCAGTTTTTGGTCGAACGAGAGCATAGCATTGGCCGCGCTCGACGAAGGCAGCACGAGCGTCGCGTAACCCGCGGCGCTCGCCTGCGCTTCGAAGCGGCCCGAAGTCTTGCCGTTGAAGCAGACTTTCCCGAGCGCGGGAAAGCGCGTGTGAAATGCGTCGAAGTCGTTTGCGGCGGCGTTGCGGATTGCGCTGTCGAGGCTGCCCTGGCGCTCGCATGCGGCGAGCACGTCCCATAAGCCGATCCGATGAACGAGCAGGCGTTGCAGACGTTCCTCGTAGCTGAATTCATGCAGCGGTTCGCCGATCACCGCGCCCACGAGCCGCCAGAATTGATTGCGCGGATGCGCGTAGTACTGCGTCGCCGTCAGCGATGCGACGCCCGGAAAGCTGCCGAGAATCAGCGTATGCGTGGCGCGGTCGGCCACGGGCGCGAATCCGGTCAGCGTCATCGGGCTTTCTCGTCCGCGACGCGCTTCGCATGCGAACTCAGGTGCTCGAACGCCCGCGCATGCTCACGATGATGAACACCCCGCGGTCTCGCCGATTCCGCGAGCCGGGCCCAGAGCGCATCGAGCATGCATTCGGTGACCATGAGCGGCGCGCCGTGGCGCAGGAATACCGAGCGGCGCGCGTGCAGGGCATGTCCGGGCGGCGTTTCGCGCAAGGCCAGCGCATGCAGCGGATGCCGCGCGGTGACGACGCGGCTTGCGAGTACGGAACGGGACACGCTGCTGTCGCTGTAGAGAAGTTCGGCGAGCGGGCGGGTGCGCAGGCGGCGCATCGATTGCCAGATGCCCGTGCTGTGCGACAGCGCGACGATGCTGTGCGCGACTACAACTGCGACGCCATCGACCTTCAACGCGACTTCGCGCGTCCACACCGGCGTGCGCGGCGTGACGCCGAGCGCTTGCCATTCGTCAAGCCACGGCGCGGCGACGCATTCGCGCGTCACTTCCACAGTGACTTGTCCTAGCGCGCAAGTGCGCGGTCAGGGAGCCGCCGCGTGTGAGCCAGTCTTTTTGATGCCTCGTAAGCGATGCGAGCGGCGCGCTGCGCCAATGGCGGTCGACGGGATCGGTGCAGGTCAGCATGGCGTTGATTATAAAACCGTGCTTGCCCTTCGGACAAATCGTATGGAATGGCGGCGCGCAACGCAGCACACTGAATTGCAGACCGTGGATTTCACGATCAGCGCATTTATAAAAGGATATCTAAATGTCTAAAAACACAAAGCAGACGTCGAACAAGGTGGCGCATTTGGCATCCGAGACGCTTCATGATCCGAAAGCATCGGAGATCAAAAAGAGTCTTGCCGCGTCGGCTCTATCACAGGCCCATAGCGCGAAGCAAACAAGCGGCGCGATGGAGCACAAGGCAAGCGAAGTGCTGAAAAGCGCGAAGTATTCGAAGGAAACGAAGACGCTAGCTGCTTCCGTGCTCGCCCAGTCCAACAAGGAGCGCAAGTAAAAATACGCGCTGCCGGTCCGTTCCGGCAGCGCGCATCCAAAGGTCGAGACTTCAAGCGCGCTAACGACAACGCTTTAGTCCGCTTCCGTGCCAGAGCGGGCCAAGAAGTCGTAGCCGCAAAAAAACGCGCCGTCGAAACCCCAACGGCGCGTCCTTCACCTCAACAACCAACCCTCGACCTCAACGCGCCAACAACAACGCATTCGTCCGCTTCACGAAACTCGCCGGATCTTCCAGCGATCCGCCTTCGGCCAGCAACGCCTGATCGAACAGCAGATGACACCAATCCGCGAAATTCGCGCCATCGGTCTGCAGCGCCTTCACCAGCGGATGTTCCGGGTTCACTTCGAGAATCGGCTCCATCTTCGGTGCGTTCTGCCCCGCTGCCTTCAGCATGCGTTGCAGGTAGCCGCTCATGTCGCCTTCGTCGGCCACGAGACAGCTCGGCGAGTCGGTCAGGCGGAAGGTCAGGCGCACGTCCTTGGCCTTGCCTTCGAGCGCTTCCTTCATCTTCTCGACGAGCGGCTTGAATTCCCCGCCGACCTTTTCCTGCTGCTGCTTTTCCTCGTCGTTCAGCGCGCCCAGATCGAGGTCGCCACGCGCGACGCTCGCCAGCGGCTTGCCGTCGAATTCGTTGAGGAAGGACAGCATCCATTCGTCGACGCGATCCGTCAGCAACAGCACTTCCACGCCCTTCTTGCGAAACACTTCCAGATGCGGACTGTTCTTCGCGGCCTGCCAGCTGTCCGCGGTGACGTAATAGATCTTCGTCTGCTCGGGCTTCATGCGCGAGACGTAATCGGCGAGCGAGACGTTTTGCACGTCGGAGTCGTTATGCGTCGACGCAAAACGCACCAGCTTCGCGATGCGATCCCGGTTGCTGAAATCCTCGCCAATGCCTTCCTTCAGCACCTGACCGAATTCCTTCCAGAAATTCGTGTACTTTTCTCGGTCGGCTTCGTCGGTTGCTTCGGCCGATGACGATGCGATTTCTTCCAGCATCGACAGCACGCGCTTGCTCACGCCTTCGCGAATTGCCTTCACGTCGCGGCTTTCCTGCAGGATCTCGCGCGAGACGTTGAGCGGCAGATCGGCCGAATCGACCACGCCCTTCACGAAGCGCAGATACGCGGGCAGCAATTGCTCGGCATCGTCCATGATGAAGACGCGCTTCACGTAGAGCTTGAGGCCGCCGCGATGCTCACGGTTCCACAGATCGAACGGCGCGTGCTTCGGCACATACAGCAGTTGCGTGTATTCGCTGCGGCCTTCCACGCGGTTGTGCGTCCACGCGAGCGGGTCGTCGTGATCGTGCGAAATATGCTGGTAGAACTGCTTGTATTGCTCGTCGGTGATGTCGCTCTTGTTACGCGTCCACAGCGCGCTTGCCTGATTGACGGTCTCGTCTTCGTCCTTCTCGACCATCTCGCTCTTCTCGGCGTCCCATTCTTCCTTCTTCATGAGGATGGGCAGCGCGACGTGATCCGAATACTTCTGGATGATCGACTTGAGCTTGTGACTCGAAAGCAGTTCGTCCTCTTCCGGACGAAGATGCAGCGTGATGGTCGTGCCGCGTTGCGCGCGCTCGATATTCTCGACTTCGAACTCGCCTTCGCCCGCGCTCGTCCAGCGCACGCCTTCCGATGCCGGCAGACCGGCGCGGCGCGATTCCACCGTGATCTTGTCGGCGACGATGAAGCCCGAGTAAAAGCCCACGCCGAATTGTCCGATGAGCGCGGCGTCCTTTTGCTGGTCGCCGGAGAGCTTCGAGAAGAACTCTTTCGTGCCCGAGCGCGCGATCGTGCCCAGATGCGAGATGGCTTCTTCGCGGCTCATGCCAATGCCGTTGTCGTCGATGGTGACGGTGCGCGCCGCCTTGTCGAACGACACGCGGATACGCAGGTCCGGATCGTTCTCGTAGAGCGCGCTGTTTTCGATTGCCTCGAAGCGCAGCTTGTCTGCCGCGTCCGATGCGTTCGAGATCAGCTCGCGCAGGAAGATTTCCTTGTTGCTGTAGAGCGAATGAATCATCAGTTGCAGAAGCTGCTTCACTTCCGCCTGAAAGCTCATGGTTTCTTGCGCCATGGTCGGGTCCTCTGGTTGAGTTTTATAGATGCGGTTCGGAATGCGCGGCGTGCGATCTTAAGCCACTTGCATGGCATGCGCCGCGAACACACGCAGAATTCGTCCGATATATGGGCGGGACGGGCTATTTCAAGAGCCGGTGAAAAGCCGGTTAGGATGACGCTTTAGCACGACCGATCGCCCGACCATGTTTCACACGCCGAAGCCCTTGATACGCGCACGGCCGCTCACGCCCGGTGAGATCGCGCTGGCGCGGTGCGTGTTCGGCGCTTCGATCGATTATTCGACGGTCCGCGTTCACGCTCGCGGCTATCTGCCGTTCGGACTGCAACCGCGACACACCGCGATGGCGCCGAACGGCAACCTCTATTTTCCACGCGCATGCTACCAGCACGACTTCTCCGCCTGCGACCTCGGTGAGCGCATGTGGTTCATCCACGAGATGACGCATGTGTGGCAGTTCCAGCTCGGCTATTGGGTGAGGCTGCGCGGGGCGATTCGTATCGGTCTGCCTTATCGCTATGCGCTTGCGGCCGACAAAGGTCTCGCGGACTACAACATGGAAGCGCAAGGCAACCTGCTTGCCGACTATTACGCGCTTAAGTTTTGCGGCGGACAGGCGCGGCTCTATGAGCATCGGTATCGGTTGATGCCGGGTGCGCTTGCGCTCTTCGAACACGTGCTGGCGGGGTTTTTGAATGCGCCATCGGACCGGCGGCATTTGCCGCGTCTTCGGAAACGGCGGCGTCGGGAGAGTTGACGTGCCGCTGGGGTGCGCGGTTTTCCACGACACCATTCAGCCAAGCCGCTCGCCTAGGAACCCCGCCGCGCCGTCTTTTCCCGATGACTCGCCAGCAACTCCGGCAACGCCGGATCGCCGCAGTTGGCGATGTTGAAGCGCATCCACGTAGTCGGCGACTGATTCGGCGAAAACAGGCTGCCCGGCGTCAATAAAAAGCCGGCTTCGTGCCCCGCCGCCGCGAGACTTTCCGAATCGACACCCGTGTCGGCCCAAAGAAACATGCCGGCCGATGGCGTCGTGAACAGCTTCAGACCGGTCTTTTCCAGCATGCGGGCGGTCTTGTCACGCACGGCGTCGAGCCGCCCGCGCAGCCGTTCGACGTGCCGCCGGTAATGCCCTTCGGTCAACACCTTGTAAAGCACGCGTTCGTTGAGTTCGGGCGTCGTCATGCCGACGAGCATCTTCTGATCGGCGAGCGCCTTCGCCACTTCCGCCGATGCCGCGACATAACCCACGCGCAGATTCGCGGCGAGCGTTTTCGAAAAGCTGCCGAGAAAGATCACGCGCTTGAGTTGATCGAGCGATGCAAGGCGCGTTGCCGGATACGAAGGCGCACACAGATCGCCGTAAATATCGTCCTCGATGACCATGAAGTCGTACTGCTGCGCGAGTTGCAGGATGCGGAACGCCTGCGCCGCCGTGAGCGACGTGCCGGTCGGGTTCTGCAGCACCGAGTTGATGATCAGCATCTTCGGCCGCCAGGTCGCGACGAGCGATTCGAGCGCGTCGAGATCGGGCCCATCCGGCGTGTACGGCATGCCGACGAGCCGCGCGCCCTGCGATGCGAAACGGCCGAACATCTGGAACCACGCGGGATCGCCGACGATCACCGCATCGCCCGGCTTGACGTAAAGGCGCGAAATCAGGTCGATGGCCTGCGTGATGCCCGACACCATCACGATCTGCTGCTCGGTCGCGCCGATCTCCAGTTCCGCGAGACGCGTCTGCAACTGCAGCCGCAGCGGCAGAAAACCATGCGGCGTGCCCATGCCGAGCATCTGCGCGCCGGACATCCGGCTCATCGAGCGCAGCGCGTTGGTGATGAGCTCGCCGTCGAGCCACCGGTTCGGCAGATAGCCGAGCCCCGGCCCCTTCTCGGGGCTCGAACTGTGCAGCATGTTGCGCAGAAGCCAGACCACGTCGATCGCGTTCTGCACGGGCGCCTGCTCCGGCGCCGGGCTCGCGACGGCCACGATACGGTCGCGCACGTAGAAGCCCGACCCGCGCCGCGAATCGAGATAGCCGTGCGCGACGAGCCGCTCATAAGCCTCGACCACGGTGAAGCGCGACACGCCTTTATCGACCGCCAGCTTGCGGATGGACGGCATGCGCATCCCCGGCCGGAACACCCGTTCGTCGATGCGGCGGCGTCCCCACTGCACGAGCTGATCGACGAGCGTTAGCTGCGCGGCGTCGTGCGGAGCGGGAATCTGATCGAGCGGGACGGACATGCGGGCCTCCGTGGCGGATATGCGGTTCAGGCGAAGTGTTCAAAATGCTCGAAACTGTACAGAACAGTATTCCGCCGATTGTACCGTTACTGTTCTGGTGGCAGCAGCTACATTCTGCATTCGGGCTGCACTGGATGGCGCATCCTTTCCTAACCGTGCGCTTCGGGCGGCGCGGGCGAGCGGTTATGCTATCGGCCCCTGTATTGACGCTTCGGGCTTGTGCCATGACCGCTCATCCGCTGAAACTCGACCATCTCGTGATCGCCGCGCGCACGCTTGCCGAGGGCGCGCCATTTATCGCCGCGAAGTTCGGCGTGGAGACCGCGCCCGGTGGCGCGCATCCGCTCATGCGCACTCACAACCGGCTCTTGAGCCTGTGGGGCGGCGCTTATATCGAAGTGATCGCAATCGATCCGGACGCGCCTTCGCCCGCCACATCGCGCCCGCGCCTCTTCGCGCTCGACGACCCGGCATTGCAGCGTCGCCTCGAAGACGGTCCGCAGCTCGTGCACTGGGTGCTTCGTGTGGATCGGCCGAAGTCGCTCGTGCGCTGGCAGGAGCAGTATCCGGAACGCATCGCGCCCGTGGTGGCAATGTCGCGCTCCGGCAATACGTGGGGGCTGACGGTGCCGGACGACGGCGCGTTCCCCGCGTGGCAAGGCGCGGGCGATGGCGTGTTGCCCGCGCTGATCCAATGGGATACGCCGCGTCATCCGAGCGATACGTTGCCGCAAACGGGCATTGCGCTGGCATCGCTCACGGGGTTTCATCCGAACGCGGATGCGGTGGCGCAACAGCTCGAATGGCTCGGCGCGGCGCATCTGATGCAAGTCGAGCCAACGCGTGGCGCGCCCGCTCTCGTCGCGCGTTTCGAGCTGCCAGATGGCTCGATGGTGACGCTCGGCGAATCGGCGGAATCGGTGGAGGCGGCGCGGCTTGCGAACGAGCAGGCGCGGCAGGCGGCAGGCAAGCGAAGGCGTGTGCGGGACAAGGCTGCGGCGGTTGCGGCGGATGGCGATTCGTCTGCCGAAGAAGGCGGTGCATCCAGCATGCAAAGCGATCCGCGCGAACTGCAAGCCGAGACGAATGAGCAAGTCAAAGCCGAAGCCGCACCGACCGACGACAAAGACAACGACAAAGACAACGACGACTAACCAGCGAGCCCAAGAGCCCGCCCCAAAGGAGACATGGAACGATGAGAACCCGCGAAACCGAAGGCATGTTGCTCGGCCTGATCGGCGTCGTCATCTTCAGCCTCACGCTGCCGATGACGCGCATCGTCGTGCAGGAAGTGCATCCGCTTCTGAACGGGCTCGGGCGCGCGCTCGTCGCCGCGCTGCCCGCCGCCTTGCTGCTTGCATGGTGCCGCGAAAAGCGGCCGTCCTGGCCGCAGATCAAGAGCCTCGCGGTCGTGTCTCTTGGCGTGATCGTCGCGTTTCCGGTGTTTTCCGCCTGGGCGATGAAAACCGTCCCTGCGTCGCACGGCGCCGTGGTCAATGGCTTGCAGCCGCTGTGCGTCGCGATCTACGCCGCGTGGCTCTCGCACGAGCGGCCATCGAAACTCTTCTGGGTGAGCGCTATCGCGGGCAGCGCGATCGTCATCGCGTTCGCCTTGCAGACGGGCGGCGGCGGCGTGCAGGCAGGCGACCTTCTGATGCTCGTCGCGGTCGGCATCGGCGCGCTCGGCTATGCGGAAGGCGCGCGGCTCGCCAGACAGATGGGCGGATGGCAGGTGATCTGCTGGGCGCTCGTGCTATCGGCGCCCTTCCTCGTGCTGCCGGTCGGCTGGCTCGCGTGGGCGCATCACGCGGCTCATCCCGAGCCGCTCGCTTTACGCACGTGGCTCGCGTTCGGTTACGTGACGCTCTTCTCGCAGTTCATCGGCTTCTTCGCGTGGTACGCGGGCCTCGCGATGGGCGGCATCGCGCGTGTCGGACAAGTGCAATTGCTGCAGATTTTCTTCACGATGGCATTCTCCGCGCTCTTCTTCGGCGAACAGGTAAGCGCGACGACGTGGCTCTACGCGACCGCCGTCATCGTGACAGTCGTGCTCGGGCGCAAGACGGCGGTGCGCGCGGCGCCGCTGCCGGTTGCGGCGGCAAGCCCGAACAGCGCAAGATAAGCACCCAGGCCGAAAGCCCGAGACCGTGCACGCAAGTTCGCTTGGGCGATAATCGACATTTCAGGCGGCCGTGCACTTTGCCGCCGGATTCAGGATCAGCTTCAGCCAGTTGTAGTCAACCCCGGAAACCCCAAGCGAGACATTCCATGAATCAAGCCGATCTGCGCGCCACGCCGTGGCAACTTTCCGAACGCGCCCGCAAGCTCACCAGCTCGGCGATTCGTGAAATCCTCAAAGTCACGGAGCGGCCCGAAGTCATCTCCTTCGCGGGCGGCCTGCCCTCGCCGCAGACGTTTCCCGTCGAGGAAATGCGCGTCGCGTCCGAACGCATCTTGCGCGATCAGCCCGCCGCCGCGCTTCAGTACAGCGCGACCGAAGGCTACATGCCGCTGCGCGAATGGATCGCGGCGCGTTATTCGAAAGACGGCGTGACCATTCGTCCGACGCAGGTGCTCATCACAACGGGCTCGCAGCAAGCGCTCGATCTGCTCGGCAAGACGCTCGTCGATCCCGGCAGCCGCGTGCTCGTCGAAACGCCGACTTATCTCGGCGCGCTGCAGTCCTTTTCGATGTTCGAGCCGCATTACGTGCAGATGCCGACGGACGAAGCCGGCCTCATCCCCGAAGGACTGAGCGCCGCGCTCACCGCCGATGCACGCCTGCTCTACGCACAGCCGAATTTCCAGAATCCGACGGGTCGCCGTCTGCCGCTGGAACGCCGCCGCGCGCTCGCCGCGTTCGCGCAAAGCGCCGCGTTTCCGATCATCGAGGACGACCCCTACGGCGCGCTCGATTACGCCGGCGCTCCGCTGCCCACGCTGCTCTCGATGGCGCCCGATCACATCGTCCATCTGGGCTCGTTCTCGAAAGTGCTGGCGCCGGGTCTGCGTGTGGGCTACATCATCGCGCCCGAGGAGCTGCACTTCAAACTGGTGCAGGCCAAGCAGGCAACCGATCTGCATACGCCGAGTCTCACGCAACGTATCGTTCATGAAGTCATCAAGGACGGCTTTCTCGATCGACATGTGCCGACCATCCGCGCGCTGTATCGCGACCAGTGTCAGGCCATGCTCGACGCGCTCGAACGTCACATGCCCGCCGGTGTCGAATGGAACCGGCCCGAAGGCGGCATGTTCGTGTGGGTGAAGCTGCCGAAGCATATCGATTCGATGAAGCTGCTCGAACAGTCCATCGCGGAGAACGTGGCGTTCGTGCCGGGCGGTCCGTTCTTCGCCAACGACGCCGAGCACAACACGCTGCGTCTTTCGTTCGTGACGGTGCCGCCCGCGAAGATCGACGAAGGCGTCGCCAGGCTCGGCGCACTGCTGCGCGCGAGCGTCTGATCCACGCGCGGCGCTTCATTGGCGTCGCGCTTCAATTCACTCCAGGAGTCATCGATGGCATCCAACGTTTACGACAAGCTGAAGGAACTCGGTATCGACCTGCCCACCGCGGGCGCGCCCGCCGCCGCCTACGTGATGAGCGCGCAGAGCGGCAACACGGTTTATCTGTCGGGACACATTGCCAAGAAAGACGGCAAGGTTTATACGGGCAAGCTCGGCGACACGCTTTCCACCGAAGAAGGCAAGGCCGCCGCGCGCAACGTGGCCATCGACCTGATCGCGACGCTGCACGCGCATGTGGGCGACCTTAACCGCGTGCGCCGTATCGTCAAGGTAATGAGCCTCGTCAATTCGACGCCAGACTTCACCGAGCAGCATCTCGTCACCAACGGCGCGTCCGAACTCATCGCGGATATTTTCGGCGATGCCGGCAAGCACGCGCGTTCGGCCTTCGGCGTGGCGCAGATTCCGCTTGGCGCATGCGTGGAAATCGAACTGATCGCCGAAGTGGCCTGACGCCTTCGCCTTCGCCTTCGCCTTCGCCGCCGTAACATTGCAAGAACCCGGCGTCATCAGGCGCCGGGTTTTTTGTTTGCACACTTGCCAAGAACGGCTGAAGACGCATGCGCGGCGAAAGCGCCTCGCCGATGCATTCGCGCCTGCCGAAACGATTCGTCGGCAGGCATCGGCAGCCATTTCGTTACGATATTCGATGGCACATTTTGCTTGCGGGACGTGGGTTCATCGGCAAGTCGTGCCACGCGTATACCCCTTGGCGACGCCCCTTTCCGAACTCGGGTCTGTTCGCTAATATCTGAACAATCGGGGACCACAAAAGCTCGAGCGCGATTCGTGTCGTATTCAGCCGCTTGCGCTTCGGCGCAAACGTATGCTGTCAGATAAGTCGCACCCTCATCGTCAAATCCGTGTTGTAGTTGCTTCAGTTGCCGCACGGCTTCAAGTAACCGCCGGGCGCCGAACGCTTTTCACGCGAAGCGCATGGCGCCAGATTCGCCATGCATCGTCGTTCGAAGCGTGGTCGCCCAACTCGCGCGGTATAGTGGCTCGTTTCGCCTCAACGCAAGAAGACATGGTCCGCTTCATACACATCGCGCGCTCGGCAGCTTGCAACCTCTCGTGCTCTTCGTCAGCCGAAGCGTTGCATGCCCTCGCGGGCCCACGCCTTCCATGAAGCGCTCGCGCATCAAGGCCAGCGCCGCGCGCTCCGTGACACCGGGCGCGCGGCGGCGGCGCGCACTGCTGCTCATTCCCGTGCTCGGCACACTGGTGCTGGTGTCGTTGTGGGCCGTGATCTTCACGCGGCTCTCGGTGGAACGTGAATCCACCACGCACGAATCCATGGCGTCCGCCGCCATCCTCTCCTCCGCGCTCGAACAGCACACGATCAAGGCGATCCATCAGGTCGATCAGATCACGCGCTTCGTCAAGTACGAATACGAGAAGTCGCCCAGCGAGTTCGATCTCATCGCGACCGTGGACAAAGGCGTCGTGCAGAGCGACACGCTCGTGCAAGTCTCGCTCATCGACGAACACGGCGCGCTCATCGCCACGACGGCCGATCCGCATCCGAAGCCCATCGACTTGTCGGATCGCGAGCACTTCAAGGTTCACGTCCACTCCAACGACGACCTGCTCTATATCAGCCGGCCTGTGCGCGGACGCGTCTCCGGCATCTGGACGCTGCAGATCACGCGGCGGTTGAATCACTCCGATGGCTCGTTCGCGGGCGTGGTCGTCGTTTCGGAAGACCCGGCGTACTTCACGAGCGATTTCTATAACGTCGCCTCCATCGGGCATGAAGGCGTGATCGCGGTCGTGTCCGACAACGGCTCGGTGCTCGCGCGCAGTACGGGCGGCGGCGCGGGCACTTCTGGCGTAGCTGGCGTATCCGGCGCCTCTGGCGCTTCGTCTGCGGCCTCCGACGCACGCGCGCCGAACGCCGTGGCCAAGGGCAGCGGCGCGCGCAACGCGAGCGGCCCCGTCCACGGCGAGTTCAGTGCGAGCGGCGTGTATCCGACCTCGGAGCACGCGTCGGGCATCTATGTCGATCCGATCGACGGCGTGAGGCGCATCGTGTCTTACCGGCATATCGACGGCTATCCGCTCGGCGTGCTCGTCGGCCTTTCGGAGCGCGAGGAACTCGTCGACTTCAATCACACGCGCAACGTGTATCTGCTGATGGCGGGCTTCATCTCGCTCGCGATGCTGGGCTTCTTCGCGGTCGCCACGGGTCTCATCGGCAAGCTGCTCGGGCGCGAGCGCGAGATGACGCATCTCGTCGAATACGATTTGCTGACAGGCTTGCGTAATCGCTATTCGACTCTGCGCGGGCTGCGGCAGGACGTGGCGCACACCGAGAACATCGGGCGGCTTGCGCTGCTCTTCATCGACCTCGACAACTTCAAGACCGTCAACGACACGCTCGGCCACAACGCGGGCGATATCGTCCTGCAGATGACGGCGTCGCGTCTCGCCGAAACCGTCGGACAAAGCGGCACGCTGTCGCGTATCGGCGGCGACGAGTTCGTGGTGGTCGTCAAGGGCGAGGAAGTGGAGCAGCGCGCGATCACGCTCGCCGACGACATCTCGACCATGTTCGCCACGCCGTTCGATGTGCGCGGCAGTGCGTTCGTGCTGCACGCGAGCATCGGCATTGCGCTCTTTTCGGTATCGAACGAAAGCGAGATCGATCTGCTGAAGAAGGCCGATCTCGCGATGTACAGCGCGAAGGACGCGGGCAAGAACTGCTATCAGTTCTATTCGCCGCAGTTGTCGCATCGCGCGGATCATCTGATGAAGTGGGAGCAGCAGTTGCGCGTCGCGTTGACGGAGCAGCAGCTCTTTCTCGTGTATCAGCCGAAGATCGATCTGGCGAGGCGCTGCATTACCGGGTTCGAGGCGCTCGTGCGCTGGAATCATCCGCAGCATGGGCTGATTCCCGCCAACGAATTCATTCCGGTTGCGGAGTCGACCGGCTTGATCGTCGCGGTGGGCGACTTCGTGGTTCACACGGCCTGCATGCAGCTCGCGCAATGGCAGCGCGAGGGCTACACCGGCTTGTCGCTCGCGGTGAACATATCGGCCGTGCAATTCTGGCGGGGAGACTTGCTTGAGACGGTGGCGCGATCCATCGAGGCGAGCGGCATTCCGTCGGACAAGCTCGAACTCGAGATCACCGAAACCGTGATGGTTGAATACCCCGAGCTCGTGCAGGAAAAGATCATGGCGTTGAAGCGTCTTGGCGTGCGTATCGCGCTGGACGACTTCGGCACGGGCTATTCGTCGCTGTCGTATCTGAACCGTTTTTCGGTGGATACCTTGAAGGTCGATCGCTCCTTCATCCAGGCGATTCCCGAAGACCGCAGCGTGTGCGTGATGGTGTCGGCCATCGTGAATCTCGCGCGTTCACTCGGCCTGACGGTGGTCGTGGAAGGCACGGAACGCGAAGAGCAGATCGTGTGGCTCGCGGCGCTCGGTCCGGTGGAAGCGCAAGGCTTCCTGTTCTCGCGGCCCGTCCCGGCGGATGGCGTGCAGGCCTTGCTCGACCGCTTTGGCGTATGCGGCTTGACACGAGAGGTCATGCCACGCTCGGAGAAAGATGCGGGCCATGCGGGTCAAGAGCCGCCGAGTCCCGCGCTGAGCGACGAACGCGGCGTTTGAGACTCAAAAGCCGCGCGACAAGACGGCAGTACCGATCGTCACCACGCCCAATACCAGGTTGATCACGACGAGGCGCCGCACCGTGCCCACGGCGCGCGCGCCATCGGGCCAGTTCTGCGCCTGCACCGCGCGACGGATGCGCGGAAACACGCCGAAGCGGATGTGCCCGAAGATCAGCATCATCACGATGCCGAGCCCTGCCATGGCGTGCAGCGGCCACGCCGCGTGACCACCGCCGAACTGCCACAGCAGGAAGCCGCCCGTGAGCAGAATCACGAGCACCGACCCCGCGACCCAGTTGAAGAAGCGTGCGAACACGGCTTCCCAGAGCGGCAGGCGCAATTGCGGCGTGAGATCGCCGAGCGCCGGGCGCAGGCAGAAATGCGCGAAGACCATCCCGCCTATCCATATGGCGACACCGAGCAGGTGCAGGAAAAGGGCGGCTTCGATGGCGTGGGTCATGGGATTCCAACTGTTCTTGAATTGGGCATTCGACTTGAGCGCCGCAGTGTCAGTTCCGGACAGCGGTCGACAAACGAAAAGAAAACGCCCCGACGCATGATCGCGACGAGGCGTGTCAGACATGTGCGCGACGTATCGCTTAAGGCATCGCGCAACTTCCTCTGCCCTCACTCGAACACCGGCCTCAACTCCGCGACCTTCAACGTCCCATCCGGCGTCCTGCCCTTTCTCGCCCGCTTGCCCAGATGCAATTGCAACTGCGAGCCCGACAGCTTCTCGTCCTTCGGCTTGCCGCCGCGTCCGGTGCCGATCATCACCACGCCGCGTGCATCGATGGCAAGCGCCTGACGCAAGGTTTCCTTCGGATCGAGCGCCATCAGAATCACGCCGCGTCCGCCGCCCGAGAGCGTCTTCATCTCGTCCATGCCGAACACGAGCAGTCGCCCCGTGCTAGATAAACACGCGACATAGTTCGCGCCCGGCACGACCGGCATCGGCGCAAGCGGCAATGCGCCCTCGTCGATCGTCATGAACGCCTTGCCCGCCTTGTTGCGGCTCACCATGTCGCCGAGCTTCGCCATGAAGCCAAAGCCATTGCTCGATGCCAGCAGCAACGGCTGCTCCGCCGTCGCCGCGAAGTAATGCAGCAAGTGCGAGCCCGACTCCAGTTCGATCAGCGACGTGACCGGCACGCCGTCGCCACGGCCGCCCGGCAGCAACGCGACCGCCACGGAATACACGCGCCCGTTGCTGCCCCAAGCGATGAGCGTGTCCGGCGTGCGCGCCTGGAACACCGCGTAAAGACTGTCGCCCGCCTTGAAGGTGAAACCCGCCGGATCGAGTCCGTGGCCTTTCAGCGCGCGCACCCAGCCACGCTGCGAGACGACCACCGTCACCGGTTCGTCGACCACGCGCACTTCGAAGGTCGCGCGCTTTTCCTGCTGAATCAGCGTGCGGCGATCGTCGCCATATTGCTTCGCGTCCGACTCGATTTCCTTGATGAGCAGACGCTTCATCGCGGCATCGCTATTGAGCAACTCTTCGAGCTTCGTCTTCTCGGTGCCGAGGTCGGCCAGCTCCTGCTCGATCTTGATCGCTTCGAGCCGCGCCAACTGACGCAAGCGGATTTCGAGGATGTCTTCCGCCTGCCGGTCCGACAGGTTGAAGCGCTGGATCAGCGCCTGCTTCGGCTCGTCCGCCTCGCGGATGATGCGAATGACCTCGTCGATATTCAGGAAGACGATCATCCGCCCTTCGAGAATATGGATGCGGTCGTTCACCTTGTTCAGCCGATGCTGCGTGCGGCGCGTCACCGTCACGAAGCGGAAGCCGACCCACTCGTGCAAGATTTCGACGATGCCCTTTTGCCGCGGCCGGCCATCCGCGCCGACCATCACCAGGTTGATCGCCGCGTTCGATTCGAGGCTCGTATGCGCGAGCAGCGAATGCACGAATTCGGTCTGGTCGATACGGCTCGACTTCGGCTCGAATACGAGCCGCACGGGCGCGTCCTTGCCGGACTCGTCGCGCACGGTGTCGAGCAAGCCGAGCAGTGTCTGCTTGGTCTGCAACTGGTCGGGCGTGAGCGTCTTCTTGCCGAGCTTGATCTTCGGGTTGGTGAGCTCCTCGATTTCTTCGAGAACCTTCTGTCCGGACGTGCTCGGCGGCAATTCGGTAATGACGAGTTGCCACTGACCGCGCGCGAGTTCCTCGATCTTCCAGCGGGCGCGCACTTTAAGGCTGCCGCGTCCGGTCTCGTAGGCCGTCGAGATTTCCGCGTGACTCGAGATGATCTGCCCGCCGCCCGGAAAGTCCGGGCCGTTCAGCTTTTCCATCACGCCGGCATGGCCGAGTTTCGGGTCGCGGATCATCGCGACGGCGGCCTGCGCCACTTCGCGTAGATTGTGCGAGGGAATCTCGGTCGCGAGACCCACCGCAATGCCCGATGCGCCATTCAGCAACAAGAACGGCAGACGCGCGGGCAAGAGCTTCGGCTCTTCGAACGAACCGTCGTAGTTCGGCATGAAATCGACGGTGCCCTGATCGATTTCATCGAGCAAAAGGCGCGCAATGGGCGTGAGACGCGCTTCGGTGTAGCGCATGGCTGCCGCGCCATCGCCGTCGCGCGAGCCGAAATTGCCCTGACCGTCGATGAGCGGATAGCGCATCGAAAAGTCCTGCGCGAGACGCACGAGCGCGTCGTAGGCGGACTGGTCGCCGTGTGGGTGATACTTGCCGAGCACGTCGCCGACCACGCGGGCCGACTTCACCGGCTTCGCGCCCGAGGCGAGCCCCATCTCGCTCATCGCGTAGAGGATGCGGCGCTGCACGGGCTTTTGCCCGTCGCACACGTCGGGCAGCGCGCGGCCCTTGACCACGCTCACCGCGTAGTCGAGATAAGCGCGTTCGGCGTAATCGCCGAGTGTGAGTTGTTCGCCTTCCGGTGCTGCTTGCTGATCGGCGAAGAGATCGTCTGTGATTCCCATCGAATATCCGTTGTTATGCGTTCAGGGCGCGTTGCATGCGGGCGCTATGGGCCAGATTGCGAGGCTCAGATGTCCGCTTCCACTTCGTTGCCCTTCTCTTCGAGCCAGCTTCTGCGCGACGCGGCTTCGCCCTTGCCCATCAGCATGGTCATGCGCGAGACGGTGAGATCGAAGCCGAGATCGCCCAGGCCGACCGGCAGCAAACGGCGCGTGTCGGGGTTCATGGTCGTGTCCCAGAGCTGTTCCGCGCTCATTTCGCCGAGGCCCTTGAAGCGGCTGATGGTCCATGCGGTTTCGCGCACGCCGTCCTTGCGCAGCTTGTCTAAAATGGCTTCGAGTTCGCCTTCGTCGAGCGCGTAGAGTTTCTGCGCGGGCTTCTTGCCGCGCGCAGGGGCATCGACACGAAAGAGCGGCGGACGCGCCACATGCACGTGACCGCGTTCGATCAGTTGCGGGAAGTGCTTGAAGAAGAGCGTGAGCAAGAGCACCTGAATGTGCGAGCCGTCGACGTCCGCGTCCGAGAGAATGCAGATCTTGCCGTAGCGCAGATTCGACAGGTCGATCTTGTCGTCCGGACTATGCGGATCGACGCCGATCGCCACGGCGATGTCATGCACTTCGTTGTTCGCGAAAAGCCGGTCGCGTTCCGTTTCCCACGTGTTCAACACCTTGCCGCGCAAGGGCAGAATGGCCTGGAACTCCTTGTCGCGGCCCATTTTCGCGGAGCCGCCCGCCGAATCGCCCTCGACGAGAAAGAGTTCGTTACGCGCGATATCCGTCGATTCGCAATCCGTCAGCTTGCCCGGCAGCACCGCGACGCCCGAACTCTTGCGCTTCTCGACCTTCTGCCCGGCACGTGTACGCGCCTGCGCCTGGCGAATCACCAGTTCCGCGAGCTTCTTGCCGTATTCCACGTGCTGGTTGAGCCACAATTCGAGCGCCGGACGCGAGAACGACGAAACGAGTTTCACGGCATCGCGACTGTTCAGGCGTTCCTTGATCTGGCCTTGGAACTGCGGATCGAGCACTTTCGCAGAGAGCACGAACGACACGCGCGCGAACACGTCCTCGGCGAGAAGTTTCACGCCCTTCGGCTGAAGGTTATGAAGCTCGACGAAACTTTTAACCGCCTGAAAGAGCCCGTCGCGCAGGCCGGATTCGTGCGTGCCGCCCGCGGGCGTCGGGATCAGATTGACGTAGGACTCACGCAGAAGCGGCCCTTCCTCGCTCCACGCGACGACCCACGACGCGCCCTCGCCTTCGGCGAAGGTTTCCTCGCTGGAACGCGAGCTTTCCGCGAAACGTTCGCCTTCGAAAAGCGGGATCAGCAAGTCGCTGCCGCCCATGCCTTCGAGCAGATAGCCGCGCAAACCGTCTTCGTATCGCCACGATTGCCGTTCGCCCGTTTTCTCGATGACGAGCGCCACTTCCACACCCGGCAGCAAGACGGCTTTCGAGCGCAACAGGCGCTGCAGTTCGCCGAGCGGGAAATTCGGGGAATCGAAGTATTTGGGATTGGGCCAGGCGCGCACGCGCGTGCCCGTCTTTTTCGCGCCCCGGTCGCCGGGGCGCGTGACGAGTTGCTCGATGACGTCGCCATTGGCGAACGCCAGTTGCGCGATCTTGTTGTCGCGCCAGACCGTGACTTCGAGGCGCGTGGCAAGCGCGTTCGTGACCGAAACGCCCACGCCGTGCAGCCCGCCGGAAAACGTGTAGGCGCCGCCCGCGGCCTTGTCGAACTTGCCGCCCGCGTGCAAACGCGTGAACACGATTTCGACCACCGGCACGCCTTCTTCCGGATGCAAGCCGAACGGAATGCCACGGCCGTCGTCCTCGACGGACACGGAGTTGTCCGTATGAAGCGTGACGGTGATCTGCTTGCCGTAGCCGCCGAGCGCCTCGTCGGACGCGTTGTCGATGACTTCTTGAATGATATGCAGCGGGTTCTCTGTGCGCGTGTACATGCCGGGCCGCTGCTTGACCGGCTCGAGCCCCTTGAGAACCTTGATCGATGCTTCGCTGTAGCCGGCCGCTTTCGCGCTCATCGCGCGCGCTCGTTGCGCTGCGCGGTGTTGCGTGCCTGACTCGGCCGCGCTGGATTTTTTCGTGGTCATAGTTGAACGTTGACCCGGCATCGTGCGTGCTCGCGGGAATGCCACGACATGCGCCCGAAGTGCCGGCGAATGCTTGATCGATTGCTCGAAACGTTATCTGCCTGGCCGGATGTGCTCGTGCGGAGCGCTCGCCCCGCCCGCCGATCCTTGGCCGCGCTAGGAGAATAGCGGTTTTCGTCCGCGCCGCCCACATCGGACGAATAAAAGGCCAGCCCTGACCGCGCCGATTTCGCGCGGTCGCGGCCAGGCATGCTGAAATGCGTGTGTTACTTGCGCTTGGCTTCGAGCTCTTCCCAGCGCTCGAGCGCAACCATGAGTTCCTCGTCGATCGCTGCGTGCCGCTCCGAAAGACGCGCGCCTTCCTTGGCGTCCTTCGCGAAGATCGAACCGTCTTCCAGCTGCTCGCCGATGCGCTTTTGCTCCTCTTCCAGTTCCGCGATGCGCACCGGCAGCGCTTCCAGCTCGCGCTGTTCCTTGAACGACATCTTGACGCTGCGTTGCGCGTTGCGACCGGCCGCGCTTTCCTTCGGCGCGTCGTCCTTCGTCGCTTCCTTCGCGCTCTGACGCGCGGCTTCCTCGGCGATACGCTCCGAACGTTCGCGCTGAATCTGCCAGTCCGAGAAGCCGCCGACATACTCGCGCCACTTGCCGCCGCCTTCCGCAGCGAACACGGACGTCACCACGTTGTCGAGAAATGCGCGGTCGTGACTCACGAGCAGCACGGTGCCGTCGTATTCCGCGAGCAATTCTTCGAGCAGTTCGAGCGTGGGAATGTCGAGGTCGTTGGTCGGCTCATCCAGCACGAGCACGTTGGCGGGCCGCGCAAAGAGCCGCGCAAGCAGCAGCCGATTGCGCTCGCCGCCCGACAGCGAGCGCACCGGCGAGCGCGCGCGTTCCGGTGCGAACAGGAAGTCGCCGAGATAGCTCATCACGTGCTTCTTCACGCCGTTCACTTCGACCCATTCGCTGCCGGGGCTGATGGTGTCGGCGAGCGATTTGTCGAGGTCGAGCTGTGCGCGCATCTGATCGAAATACGCCGCCTGAATGTTCGTGCCGGTACGCACGCGCCCTTCGTCGGGCTGCAATTCGCCGAGAATCAGCTTGAGCAGCGTCGTCTTGCCCGCGCCGTTCGGCCCGACGAAACCAATCTTGTCGCCGCGCATGACGGTGGCCGTGAAGGCATCGACGACGGTGCGCCCGCCAAAGCGTTTGGTTACATCGGTCAGTTCGGAGACGATCTTGCCGGATTTCTCGCCCTGCCCGACATCCAGCTTGACGTTGCCTTGCACGTTGCGGCGTTCGGCGCGCTCGTTGCGCATCTCGACGAGCCGCGCAATGCGTCCGACACTGCGCGTGCGGCGTGCTTCCACGCCCTTGCGAATCCACACTTCTTCCTGCGCGAGCAGTTTGTCGAACTTCGCCGCTTCCACCTGTTCGACTTCGAGTTGCTGCGCCTTTCTCGTCTGGTACGCGCTGAAGTTGCCGGGATACGACAAGAGCCGCCCGCGATCCAGTTCGACGATGCGTGTAGCCACGCGATCCAGAAACGCGCGATCGTGCGTGATGAACAGCAGCCCCGTACGCAGTGTCACGAGCAGGTCTTCCAGCCAGCGGATGCCGTCGAAGTCGAGATGGTTGGTCGGTTCGTCGAGCAAGAGCACATCGGGCTGCACGACGAGCGCGCGGGCCAGGGCGACACGCTTTTTCATGCCGCCGGACAGCGCGCCCGAACGCGCGTCGCCGTTGAGACCGATCTGCGCGAGCGTGGTCGCGACGCGATTGCGCCAGTTCCAGGCATCGCGCAAATCGAGCGCCGATTGCAGCGCGTTCATGCGCGAGAGCAAGGCGTCGTGCTGCGCGCCTTCGGGGGTATCCGCGAGTTCGTGGGCGACGGCGTCGTATTCGTCGAGGAGCGCGCGTGCTTCGGTCAGGCCGGAGGCGACGACATCGAACACGGTGGCGTCGAGATCGAATTCGGGTTCCTGCGGCACATAGACCGTGGAGAGTTCGTTCTGACGCGTGACGAGACCGTCGTCGGGCGCGGCAAGCCCCGCCACGATCTTGAGTAGCGACGACTTGCCCGCGCCGTTGCGGCCGATCAGACCGACGCGTTCACCCGCTTCGAGCGAAAAATCCGCGTGATCGAGCAATGCGACGTGACCGAACGCGAGCTGCGCGTCCGTAATGGAATAAAGCGACATGGGGATGGATGCGAACAGTGCGATACCGGGGAAGCGGCCATTGTACCGATGTTAGGCCCGAGGGTTGGGGCGCTGGCTGAATGGACGAGGATGGCGAGTCGGAAACGCGGCGTGCGCGCGCGGTCGTCGGCGAAGGCCCTGGCCGTATGGATGAGGCCGCGGCGGCGTGGCTGGTCCGAAACGCATGGGACGTCGATGCGGCTGATGCAATCGTCGGCTGGATGCGGATGCGGCGTGCCGGTAGGTACAAAAGAATCGCGGCGGCAGCCTCGGCCATTCCGCAAGGAATCGCCGCTGCCCCCGCCGCCATCACGTTACTTCACATGAACCTTGATGGTGGAACTCATCTCCGGCCCATACGACTTGTGCTGGCCGTCGCCGAACTGCATGGTGAGCGTGTGATCGCCCGGCGGCAGCTTCACATCGGCTTCCGTCTGGCCTTTACCGAAGTGCAGCGAGGTATCGTTCGCGGGAATCACGGTGCCCTTGGGCAAAGGACCGCTGTCGATGAGCAGATGGTGATGTCCGGTGCCTTCCGTCATCGTGCCGGCTGGCGCGATCTTCATGCCGTCCACGCCGAACTTCACATGCACGGGGCTCGTGACGGTGGCGCCGTCTTTCGGCTCCACGAAGTAGACGCGCGACGATTGCGCATGTGCCGCGCCAGCGAGCATCGAGAGCGCGAATGCGCCGGGCAATAGCGCTTTCGAGAGCGTTTTCTTAAGCATCGTGTTCTCCTTGTCGATAAACCGGCCGATTGCGCGAGCCTTCGCGCCGAGGCCGCGACCAAGGATACACCGCGTGTCGTGAACTTGTCGTGGCTACTCGCCACGCCAACGTGGCGCGCTCGCGTCCGAGCGATCACGACGCCACGGCGATCAACTCGGGACTCTCGTCCGTCACCGGCGCACAATCCCAGTTTCCATACCAATCGATCTGCGCAAAACCCGCGTCATTGAGCAGGCGCGCCAACTCATCGCGCGAGCGAAAGCGCAACTCGCTCTTTGCGGATAGCGTCTCGCCATCGTCGAAACGATAGTGCGTCGTGAAGGCCGCGCGTGCGCTGATTAGCGGATCGGGGGTCTCGTGAAGTTCCTGCCACACTTCGACGCCGCGTCCATCCGGCCCGCTCACGCGACGTCGCGAATGCTCCGGCGTCCATCGCTCCCACGCGCGCGCATTGGGATTGCGGCTTTCGAAGGCGATGCGTCCGCCACTACGCACCGCCCGGCGCGCGGCCACGAGCGTGGCGAGAAAGGTAGCGTCGTCGAGAAAGACTTGCGCGACGTGACCCGTCATCAACAAGAGATCGGCAGGGGCGACGAACGGCAAGGCGGAGGCGTCGCCTTCGATCCACGTCACGCGCTCGCCATGCGCACGCGCGCGCGCAACGCGCAACATGGGCGCGGAAGGATCGATGCCCGTGACCTTGTAGCCACGCATCGCCAATTCGCAGGCGAGCAAGCCCGTGCCGCAGCCCAGATCGACGATATGTCCCGCCGATTCGGCTAGCGCGAGATAAAACGCGGTATCGGCGGCGGCGGGATTGAGCGCGTCGTAGAGCGCGACGATGCGTGGATCAGCGTAACTGGACATGAGCGGCTCTGTAGGCGAACGAGTGATGGAGCGCGACGAAGCGCCGCTCAGCGTAACAGGAGATTAGCGCTTCTCGTCGGCGAGCGCGACGAAGCACGCATCAGCGTAACCGGAGATTAGCGGCTCTGATAAGCCAGCGCGTCGCGCATCGGTTGGCTGTGCACCATGATCGGACCGGAGAACGGCGTATCGAGATCGAGGATCACGAGCACCGCCGAGGCGATCGACAGCGCGCCCAGCGTGATCGTCACGAGCGACAGCGCGTTGCGCGGCGCGATCAGCCCGAAGCAGAGAAAGATGATGAGCAGCCAGCCCACGAGAATCCGGTCGAACGGATAGGAGATCGACCCATGCGCTTCCTCGACGAGCTTCCAGCGCAGCGCGATGAGGTCTTCGAAGCGCGTCGCGCATTCGTCGGCGAGGCGCTGGTGGTAGGCATCGCCCGGTGCGAGCACGCGCACTTCATGCTGGCCACGATTGAGCAATTCGCCGAGCGTGCGGCTCGCGAGATTGTCGGCTCCGCCAAGCGATGTGCCGACCGCCGGATAATCGCCCACGGGCGGCGCTTCGTCGGGCCAGGTGCTGGCGATCGCCGCCGCGGTGTACGAGCGCAAGAGCGCACGTGCGCGCTCAAGGCCGGCGCCGTAATCGCGCATGGTGTGATCGAGTTCGATGATCGATGTCGCGTAACTGCGCAAGTCGGTGTTGGTGGTATCGAAGACCGTTTTCGCGGATGCCGTCAGCAAGCCGAGCACGAGCGCCGCGAAGGTCACCAGCATGCCGACCAGCAGTTGCACGAGTTGCACGGTCTCCTGCGCCTTGTGCTCCTCGGGCAGCAACGGCCGGACGATCGCGCCCAAGCCGGTGCTTGCGAGCAGCAACGCGAAAACGAGGACGGCGGATTCGACTTCAGTCATGAGCGCATGGGTCGTGGGCGCGGCGGCGCAACGGTTCGCCGCATTATCGACCAGAGAGCAGGCGCGGTGCAGTTGAAAAAACGCCGGGGACGCAGCGTTTCGACTCGTCGATCGAAGGGCGGCCGCGGCCTAGAAAGCGACGGACATGGTCGCCATCACGCTCGCCGTGCTCTTCAACCGGTTCGTGCTTGCAATCGACGGCACCCATCGCAAGCTCGCCGACAACGGGCGCTTGCCGTCGATCTTGGTGTCGTAGGTGACGATCGGACCCATCGAAAAGTCGTGCCCCCGAAAGCCGTTCAGCCTGTCCGCGAGCGGTCCCGAGTCGTTGCCCAACTGCTGAACCGTTCCGAGCACGAGGCCAACCCCCAGGCCGTTCGAGAACTTCTTCAGTCCCATTGCATCCAGCGTGAACAATGGCGCGTTCTGATAATCGGTTGCGGTGTTTCGCGTATAGAACTGGAGACCGGCCACGACGTCGAATTCGAGTCCGTATTTCGGCATCAACTGGGTGAACGCGACCTGCGGGACGAAGGTCCAGTTATTCAGGCTGGGATTGGCGAGCGCGTTCGCATCGTAGTGACCGGTGGGCGCCCAGAAATTGAAGCTGAGCGCGATATGCGCCGTCTGGGAAAAGTGATACCCGGCCACGATAGGCGTGAAGTAGAGGTCGAACAGATTCGACGCGCGGTCGCTGCTCGTCGTTCCGAAACGCCCCGCCGAAAACGATGCCGTCACTTCGGTCCATACGTACGGAACCGTGATTCCCGATGCGAAGTCCCATCCCGCAAAGCCGCCCCATACCTTGAGCACCGTCGCGAGCGTGAAGGCGACTTGCCCGTCGATCCCGAGCGAGGTCTTGCCGGCAATCGGGACCTGACGGTTGCCGCTGATGGAACCATCGATATAAATTTGCTGCAGACTCACCAGCGTCAGCGGCTCTGGCGGAACAATGCCGATTCCGGACAGCACGCTCATGCCCGCAACGGGCCGCCCCAACGCGCCCTCGGTCGCACGCGAGGATAAAGGCAGCAGGCAGACGCCGACCACGAAAAGCGCCACGGCGAGGCGATGCCAATGGACTCGGAAAGCATGCATGAGGTGGTGTGTCGGTAACGTCATGCCGGTTCATCGCCTCTAGAAAAAACAACGATTTCACGCAAGCAAGATGCGGCGCTCAGTCGTGCGCGCCGAGCACCCAGCGGTAATACGGGTTCGCCTGGTCGGCGCTCAGCACCGCGCGAATTTCCCCCGCCCATGCGTTGCGGTCGCCACGATACGCATCGAGTCCCGCCCGGTAAAACGCATGCAGTGTGTCGCGCTCGCTGTGCAGCGCGTCGGTGAATCCGGCGTCGCCGTTTGCGAGCGGCGGTTCGCTCTGCAACGCCAGCAAGCGCGTCAGCGTCGCCGGAAAATCCGTCGGCTCGACCCACGGCGCGTATTCGATGCGCGGATCGTCGTCGGTGACGGGGCGGGCATCGGCGGCATAGTAGGCAAGTGCGGGGCCGTCCGCGACATAAGTTGCAAGAAGCGCTTCCGCCGAGCCGATGCCCACCTCGTTCAACGCGCGCGCTACGTCGGGCTGTGCCAAGCGCTCGCGAATGCGCGGCACGTCGAGCGTCAACGGCTCCCTGGAGCCGATCAGCATCATCTCGTGGAACTCGGTCGTGAAGAGCGCGGCATGCGGAAACACCTGCATGAAGCTGCGGATGAGCGAGCGCGTTTCCTGCTCGTTTTGCGTCGCGATTGGCAACCATTGCGCGACGATACCGCGCTCGTTCAACCGCGCCGCCGCGAGCCGGTAGAACTGAGTCGAATACAGGTTCACCACGCCCGCCGCCGATGGCGGCGGCGGTTCGAGCGTCACGAGATCGTAGCGGTCATCGCGCGACAGTAGTTCGCGCCTGCCATCTCCGGCTCGAAGTTCGATGCGCGGATCGGCGCTCACGTCGTAATTGCCCGCGAACGCCGGCGACGCGCGCACGACCGCCGGCAACAATTCGGCGACCACCCGTTTTTCGAGGCCCGGCCACGCGAGCAGCGCGCCCGCCGTGATACCCGTGCCGAGTCCGATGACGAGCGCGGAACGCGGCGCACCGGCATGCACGATGAGCGGCAGCAGCGCTTGCAGACGCATGTAGCGCAGCGACGTCATGGCGTCGCCCGAGTTCGAGACACCTTGAATGTAGAGACGGCGGAACCGTTGCGCCTCAGGGCCTTGTTCGAGCACGGCGACCGTCCCGCCCGAGCTTTCCTCGTAATAGGCAAGGCTGCCGTGATGCGCCTTGGCGAGCAGCACGCCAAGCCGGTCGGACGGCACGACGATCGCGACGGCAACCGAGATCGCCGCAATGCCCGCGCTCGCCCAGATGCCGGCCTTTTGTGCGGAGCGCGCGCTCAGTGCCGCCGACAAGCCGATCAGACTCGCCGCGACCGCAAGCAAGCCGAGCGAGCGGATCAGACCGAGCGACGGAATCAGCACGAAACCCGCAAACAGCGTCCCGCCGATGCCGCCCGCGGTATTCATCGCGACGACGCGCCCTACCCGGCTTGCGATGCCGCTTCGTTGCGCGGTGTCCCCATCGGCGGCCATGGCGAGCGCGAAAGGGAACGCCGCGCCAAGCAAGATCGTCGGTACGAGCACGATCACGCATGCGGCAACCGCAAAGCCCGCGCTCATCGACGCGAGCATGTTGCCCGTCACGCTCAGGCCGAAGTCGGCTGCATGACGCTGGGCGAGCGAAAGCCAGTCGCCCACGCATGCGACGCCCGCGAACGCGGCCAGACCCGCCGACGCGATCAGCACGCCGAATGCGCTCCACGGGTCGCGTATCCGTTGGGCATGGCGCGCCGCGATCGCGCTGCCGAGCGCAAGACCGAGCAAATACGTGGCGAGCACGATGGAAAAAGCGAAGCTGCGCGTGCTGACGAATTGCCCGATGGCCTGCGACCAGATCACCTCGTAGCCGAGCGCGATGCCACCCGCGACGGCATAAAGCGCAATGGCGATGCGCGAGCCGGAGGAACCGGCGCTGGCGCGCGCGGCGGGATCATCGAGCGAACCGTTCTGCACGGCGGCGCGGCGCATGAGCAACATTGCACCGATCGCGGCACAGGCGTTGAGAAGCGCGGCCGCATAGGCGCTGCCCTGCACGCCTAGCAAAGGAATCAGCACGAACACCGGCAGCAACGCGCCAGCGATGGCGCCCGCGGTATTGGCCGCGTACAACCGCCCGCCCGCGCTACCGATGTCTTGCCGCGACGCGCCGGTTGCACGCATGAGGACGGGCAAAGTGCCGCCCATCGCGATGGCAGGCGCGCCGACCAGCGCGAACGGCAAGAACCACGCAAGCGGCCCGGCGCGCTCTTGCAGCGTCGCGAAGAGCGCGGCCGAGTGCGCCAGCGCGTGCGTCGCGCCCGGACCGAGGCCAAGCACGGCGAGTTCCAGTCCCGCGTACAGCAACCAAGGCCGCATGCTCCGGTCGGCGAGCTTGCCGAAGAGCCATCCGCCGAGCGCGAGTCCCGCAAAGAACGCACTGATCGCAACGGTCACGGCCTGCACTTCGATGCCGACCACGAGCGTGAGTTGCCGCACCCACAACACCTGGTAGATCAGCGCCGCGCCGCCCGATGCAAACAACAGCAACGCAGGCCACGCGAGACGCATGGTGCTCGCGTGATGCGCATCGGCGCTGGCCGGTGCGCGGCGGCTTGCCTTGGTCCGGGCGGATTTGATCGCGGCGCTCAGATCTGTCATCGTCTCTCGGCTCCCGGATCACTTGCCCGCGCTTTCGATGCTCTTCATCAAGTTGTCGGTCATCTGGTCGATACTGAAGCTGCTGGGCCGTTGAGCGGGCGGATATTGCTTGAACGTCGCGAGGAACGGCGCGACCTTCGAGACGGCGTATTGCGCGATATACACGTTCTTCGTGGTCCAGTCGTAATACTGGTCGGAGACGATATCGGCGCGCTCGTAAGGGTCCATGCGCAGATTGAAGATTTTCGGCACGCGCAGACACGTGAACGGGTTCGCCCACACTTCATAGCCGCCCGGCTGGCGCTGCTCGCAGAAGACCACCTTCCAGTCGTCCTGGCGCATTGCGACGAGCAGGCCATCGTCGTTGAAGTAAAAGAACTCGTGACGTGGCGCGTCCTTCGTCTGGCCAGTGAGATACGGCACGAAGTTATAGCCGTCCAGATGCACCTTGAAGTTCTTGCCGCCGATCGCCGCGCCCTTGAGCAAGCGGTCGGCAATGCCGTTGTCGCCCGCGGCGGCGACCAGCGTCGGGAACCAGTCGAGGCCCGAGATCATCTGCCGCGAAACCGTCCCCGGCTTGATCTTGCCGGGCCAGCGGATGATCGCGGGCACCCGGAACGCGCCTTCCCAGTTGGTGTTTTTCTCGCTGCGGAAAGGCGTGGTGGCGGCATCCGGCCATGAGAACTGGTTCGGCCCGTTGTCCGTCGTATAGACGACGATGGTGTTGTCCGCGATCTTCATGTCGTCGAGCGCCTTGAGCAGCTTGCCGACGTCGTTGTCATGCTCGATCATGCCGTCGGCGTATTCGTTGCCCGGCATGCCGCTTTGACCGAGCATGGATGGCCGCACGTGCGTGAACAAATGCATGCGCGTCGTGTTCATCCACACGAAGAAAGGCTTGTTGGCCTTGTTCTGGCGCTGCATGAAGTCGATGGCGGCGCTCGTCGTTTCGTCGTCGATCGTCTCCATGCGTTTGGTGTTGAGCGGACCCGTGTCCTGCACGCGGCCATCCGCGAACGAATGGATCACGCCGCGCGGCGCGTTCGCCTTGACCCACGCCGTGTCGTTCTTCGGATAATAAGGACGCTCCGGTTCTTCCTCGGCGTTCAGGTGATACAGGTTGCCGAAGAACTCGTCGAAGCCGTGCTTGGTGGGCAAGTACTGATCGCGGTCGCCGAGATGGTTCTTGCCGAACTGGCCGGTCGCATAGCCGAGCGGCTTGAGCGCCTCGGCAATGGTGATGTTCTGCGCCTGCAGGCCGACGTCCGCGCCGGGAATGCCCACTTTCGACAGCCCCGTGCGCAAGGTGACTTCGCCCGTGATGAAGGTCGAACGGCCCGCCGTGCAGCTGTTCTCCGCGTAGTAGTCGGTGAAGAGCATGCCCTCGTTGGCTATGCGATCGATGTTCGGCGTTTCGTAGCCAACCACGCCTTTGCTATATGCGCTGATATTGGTCTGCCCGATATCGTCGCCGAAGATCACGAGAATGTTGGGCTTCTTCCCATTCTGATTATTGTTCTGCGCGGCGGCGGGCGCGGGAGCCGGCGCGGGTTTCGCGGGTTTCGCCGCGTTCGGCGTCTGCGCGGTCGAGACGATCGGCGGGACGATCAGCACGCAGATCGCCGCGAGCGCGGCGAGCGCGCCGGTGATATAGCGGAAGCGTCGGAGTTGCGGCTTGGTCATTGTGATTCTCCTTGAGCGCCATACGTCTTTCGCGCGTCGCCCGTCATGGCGCGCTTGCCGGATAAACCGCCTTCCAGTCGTTCTTCATGCTCACGACGATCCACCCGCGCGCGAGCGCCTCGTCCCATGCGCGGTCGAGCTTGCCAATCTTCGACTGGCGGTCGTAGGCGAATTCGCGCGCCGCGTCGTCGTGATGCACGATCAGTTCGAGATGCGGCCCGTCCTGCGCGGCCGTGTATTGCAGCATCTGCAAGTCGCCGTCCGAGTTGCCGAATGCGAGCACGGGCTTTCTGCCGATGTTCCGGTAGATGCCGACGGGCTTGCCGGGACCGTCGTCGACGAAATCGAGCTTCGGTTCGCGCACGAGTGCGGGCTTGCCGTCGCGCACGACGTACTTCACGAGCTGGCTCGACCCGATCACCTGTTCGGGCGTAATGCCGTAGACCTGTTCGGCGAACACGCGCATGAATTCGATCGTTCCTCCGGACACGATGAAAGTCTTGAAGCCATTCGCCCGCAAATAGTCGAGCAGTTCGAGTTGCGGCTGATAGACGAGCGCGGTGTACGGACGCCCGAGCGTCGGATGCTTCGATGTTGCGAGCCACGCGCGAATGGCGCTGTCGTATTCATCGACCGTCATGCCGCTGTTCGCCACCGCGAGCAGTTTCAGCAATGCTTTTTGCTGGCCCGCGAGCGCGGCCTTGTCGCCCGATGCCAACGCCTTGAACGCCGGGTCGCCACGCCATTCCGGATGGTTCGGCGCGGCCGCCTTCACTTCATCGAGCATGAAGGCAAACTGGAAATAGATAGGTTGTTCGCTCCACAACGTACCGTCGTTGTCGAACACGGCGATACGTCGCGCGGGCGGCAAATAGGTTGGCGATCCTTCGCGCGTGACGGTTTGCACGAAGTCGATGAGCGCTTGCCGAGCGCGGCCGCCGCGCCACGACGGCAGAACGCCTTGCGCCGTCTGCGCGGTGCTGGCGCTTACGCCAGCGCTGGCCTGCGCGGACGCGTCGTTGCCGGAGCGCGCGCAGCCCGCCAGGAGCACCGCGAACGCGGCAGTCAGCAGCGCGGCCCGCACGCCAGCAAGAATGTGTCGAAGTCCCCGCCGCACTCGACTCTCCTTTCGCGAAAGCAATGTGTTGCCGCGCCGATGCGTTCAGCGAGCGGCGGTCCGAGTCGGATTCGCCGGCGATGCGCCATGCGCCGCTTGCCAGACGTCCTTATCCACCACGAGTCTGAAACCGAGGTGCGACATGCTGTTGTAGGGGTCGGTGCCGCGCCGCGCGCTTGGCCGATAGCTCAGGCAGTAGTCTTCGTTGCACAGAAACGAACCGCCGCGCGTAACGCGTTTGGGCGCTTCCACGGGTACGCCGGGATCGGCCGGGTCCCATGAACTGGCCGGGCCCGCGGGCTCGTTGACCACCCCGCCTATCGATGCCTCGCGCCTGAACTGATCGGCCCGGTACCAGTCGGCTACCCATTGCCACGCGTTGCCGGTCATGTCGGAGAGTCCGTAGCCGTTGGCCGGAAAACTCCCCACGCGGCTCGTCCCGGCCGCGCCGCCCGCTTTCGCGTTGACCACGGGGAACGGCTGCTTTTCCTGGCCTTGCCAGACGTTGGCCATTTGCTTGCCGTCGGGTGCGAACTGGTTGCCCCAGGAATAGGTCGCCTGATCGAGCCCGCCGCGCGCGGCAAATTCCCATTCGGCTTCGGTGGGCAGGCGCTTGCCCGCCCATTTGGCATAGGCCTCGGCGTCTTCGTAGGAAACCTGCACGACGGGATGATCGTCCTTGCCATCGATATTGCTCGACGGCCCCGAGGGATGCCGCCAGTCCGCGCCCGGCACGAAGCGCCACCAGCGCGAATAGTCTTGCAGAGACACCTGTTCCCGTGTGCCGACGAACACCATTGCGCCCGGCGTGAGCGCACTGTCCGGCGGACGCGCCGTGCCGGGTGGCAACTGCACCCGGAGCGTCTCCCAGTCGGGTTTCTTTTCAGCGGTGGTGATGTAGTGCGTGGCCGCCACGAACGCGCCGAATTCGGCGTTCGTCACGTGATGCTCATCCATCCAGAAACCGTGAACGCGCACCGTATGCGCCGGACGTTCGTTGGCTTGCGCGAGCTTGCTGTCGCTGCCCATCTGGAATTCGCCGCCAGGTATCCACGCCATGCCTTTCGGGCCGCTCACGCCGTCACCGAGGACGGCATGGACCATCGGCCTGGCAGGCTCGCGCAGCGCGCGGCTCACCGCGAATCCGACGAGCGCCGGACATAGCAGCACGAGCACGGCCCACAGCGCCATGCGCCTTGCGTTGAATTCCGAGCTTCGCCCGGCCGCGTTGTGATTCACCGGTATGTTCGCCATTGCCGTCACCCCGACCGTGTCGCATGGGAGCCAACACAATGGAGCCACCAATATACGAACGAATAAATGTTAGCAATCTTTTTTTCGAGCGATGCCGCAAACGGTAGGCATCCTTGCGAAAGGGCCGACACGGCTTTGACGAAACCGCCTTGCTTTAGTAACTTGTGCAGCACGTGTTCAGACAGCTTCGGGATCATCGCATCAGCAACGCGTGCGCGTTGCACTCTTAGCGAGCGAGCCATGCAAGACCTCATCCGGCGATTCGAGACGAGCATCGGGCAAGCGGTGATCGGCCAGGAGGCCGTCGTGCGCCAGATTCTCATTGCGCTTTTCGCGGATGGGCACGTGCTGCTCGAGAGCCTTCCGGGTCTCGCAAAGACACGTACCGTCAAGGCCATCGCGGCGCGTCTGGCCGCCACGATGAAGCGCATCCAGTTCACGCCCGATCTGCTGCCCTCGGATATCACGGGCGGCGAGACGCTTCTGCAATCGGGCAACGAACGCACGCTCTCGTTCCAGCCGGGTCCCATCTTCGGCAATCTGATTCTCGCGGACGAAATCAACCGCGCGCCCGCCAAGGTTCAATCCGCGCTGCTCGAAGCCATGGAAGAGCGGCAAATTTCAATCTCCGGCAAGACGTACCCGCTGCCCGAGCTCTTCCTCGTGATGGCGACGCAGAATCCCATCGAACAGGAAGGCACTTATCCCCTGCCGGAAGCGCAGATGGACCGTTTTCTCATGAAGGTGCTGATCGGTTATGCGTCGCCCGGCAGCGAGGCGGACATGCTGCGCTTGCTGCGTCGCGAAAGCGAGGGCGCGCCGGCCGCCATGGAAACGCTGACGCAGGAAGATGTGTTCGCTGCGCGCGAAGCCGTCCGGCGCGTCGCGGTGGCGCCGGCCATCGACGAATACATCGTATCGATTGTCAACGCGACGCGTCACGGCGGCGCGCTCGATGCCGACCTCGGCAAATGGATCGAAGTCGGAGCGAGCCCGCGCGGCGCGATCGGACTGGATCGGGCGAGCCGCGTGCATGCATGGCTCGACGAGCGCGATTTCGTCACGCCAGACGACGTGCGCGCGGTCATCCATCCGGTGCTGCGGCATCGTTTGTTGCTGTCCTACGATGCGACCGCCGACAAGGTCGGCGCCGACCACGTGATAGACCGGCTAGTGGAGAAAGTGGCCGTGCCAGCTTGAGCCTGGAGGAAACCCGCGATGCCGCACGACGCAGCAGACGTTCATGGCCCGCCCCCTTCGGCCATCGGCAGCGTTTATGTCGATGCCGCGCATCTCGCCGGGCTCGAAGGCCGCGCGCGGGGTTTGAGCTTCGTCGCGCCCGCGCCCGTAACGAGCATCTTGTCGGGACGGCAAGCGTCGCGCATGCGCGCACGCGGCCTGAATTTCGAGGAACTGCGCGGCTATTTGCCCGGCGACGACATACGCCATCTCGACTGGCGCGTGAGCCTGCGCACGGGCAAGCCGCATGTGCGGGTCTATACCGAGGAGCGCGATCGGCCGCTTCTGGTCATCGTCGATCAGCGCATGAACATGTTCTTCGGATCGAGCCGTGCGCTCAAGTCCGTGGTCGCGGCCGAAGCGGCGGCGCTCGCCGTGTGGATGGCGTTTGCCGCCGGGGATCGCGTGGGCGGCGTCGTGTTCGGCGACGAAGAAGTGGTCCGCGTGCGTCCGTTGCGAAGTCGCGCGCGCATCGACTTGCTGTTCGGCGCCATCGCGCGGATGAACGCGTCGTTGCATGCGGAGAGTCTCGCGCGAACGAATTACGCGCAACTCAATGCGGCGCTCGAAGGCGTGTTGCAGATCGCATCGCACGACTTTCTGGTGTGCATCATGAGCGACTTTGCAGGCGCCGATGAACGCACGCGCCGGCTGCTCCGGCAGATTGCCGCGCATAACGACGTGATCGCGGCGCTCGTCTTCGATCCGCTCTGGCAAGGCATGCCCGAGCATCGCGCGCTGGTGGTGAGCGAAGGACGCTTGCAAGTGGAGCTGCGCATGGAAAACGAACGCGTGCGTGCGCCGCTCGCCAGCCTCTTCAAGGGCCGCGCGGCAGCGATTGCGGAGCTGTTGCGCACGAGCGGCGTGCCGTTGATGGCGTTATCGACCGCCGAACCGGTCGTCGATCAGGTGCGGCGCTTATTCGGCGAGCGCGTGCGTCGCGCGGCGCAAGGCGGCCTATGACCACGCCGCTCATGCCCGCCGACACGCCCGCCGCGTTGCAGGCGCTGCGCGAGTTACCGTTGCCCGAGCCCGTGTCGTATATGCCACGGACCATCGGCTGGCTTATCGTGCTTGTCTTGCTCGCGGCGTTGGCGGCGCTCGCCGGATGGTTCGCCTGGCGTCGGCATGAAAGGAGCCGCTACCGGCGCGAGGCGCTTGCCGAACTGGCGCGCATCGAAGCGAAGCTTGCCGACGAAGCAAGCCGTGCGGCCGCGCTTGCCGAGATCGCGCCGCTCATCAAACGTACCGCGCTTGCCGCCGCGCCGCGCGGGCAAGTGGCCTCGCTCACCGGCGCAACCTGGCTTGCATTTCTGCGCGCCACGCACGGTCACTTCGACGATGCGAGCGGCGCGCTGCTTTTCACCGCGACATATGCGCCGCAAGCGCGACTCGCCGCCATCACGCGACAGGACGCCGACCGTCTCGTTCACGCGGCGCGCGACTGGATCGAGCATCATCATGTGGAAGTTTGAGTACGTGTGGATGTTCGCGCTGCTGCCCTTGCCCCTCTTCGTGTGGTGGCTGGCGCCCGCGTATCGCACGACATCGACAGCCGTGCGCATGCCGTTCTTTCAGGAAATGGCCCATGCTGCCGGCGAGAAACCCGCGCCCGGCGGCGTGCGTCTGCGCCGCAACTGGCTGCAGCGCTTGCTCATGCCCGTGCTCTGGATTTTGCTGCTGATTGCGGCGGCGCGGCCGGTGTTCCTCGAACCGCCCGTCACGCACGAGTTGCCCGCGCGTGACTTGCTGCTTGCGATCGACCTGTCGCAATCGATGAGCGAGCGCGATTTCATCGATGGCGCGACCGGAGAACGGCTCGATCGCCTGAGCGCGGTCAAGCGCGTAGTCGCCGATTTCATTGCGAAGCGCAAGGGCGACCGCATCGGCCTGATCGTGTTCGGCGACGGTGCTTATCCGCAAGCGCCGCTCACGCTCGATCACGACAGCGTGCTGATGCTGCTCGACGCCATGCGCATTGGCATGGCGGGACCGCGCACGGCTATCGGCGACGCGATCGGGCTGGCGGTCAGACTCATGGAAAACACGCCCGCGCAGGAAAAGGTGCTGATTCTGCTCACCGATGGCAACGACACCGCAAGCGCCATCGCGCCCACGCAGGCCGCGCAGATTGCGAAGCATCACGGCATCGTGGTGCACACCATCGGTATCGGCGATCCGCAGACCGAAGGCGAGGACAAGGTCGATCTCGACGCACTGACGCGCATTGCCCGGACGACTGGCGGGACGTCGTTCCATGCGATGGGCCGCGCGGAAGACATCGCGTCCGTGTACGCGCAGATCGACAAGATGACGCCGGAAAAGATCACGCGCGAGGTGTACAGACCGCGCCGGGAGTTCTACTGGCTGGCGCTCGCGCTCGCGGTGTCGCTCTTCACGCTGTATCACGGCATTGCCTGTCTCGTTGCGCTCTTGCGCGCGCCGCGTCGCGTGCCCGGGGAGATCGGAGCTTGATATGGCTATCGATCTGACGGCTTTTCACTTCCTGCGCCCGCTATGGCTCTTGCTGCTCATTCCAGCCGTGCTATTACCGTTTGCGTGGTTGCGTCGTAACGATGTGCGTTCACGCTGGCGCAACATCATCGCGCCGCATTTGCTGGAGCATCTGATCGTCGGCGAGCGTGCGAAGCGTGGTTTGCAGCCGATCCATTCGTTGGCCGCGCTGATCGCCTTATCCGCCATTGCCGTGGCGGGGCCGACGTGGCAACAGGAACGTCCGCCCTTCGATCAGGACAAGGCGCCGCTCATGATCGTCCTCGAACTCGCGCGTTCGATGGATGCAACCGATGTCGCGCCAAGCCGTATCGAACGCGCAAGGCAAAAGGTGCTCGATCTCGCGGCAGCGCGCAAAGGCGCGCGCACCGGGCTGCTGGTGTTCGCGGCGAGCGCGCATCTCGTCGTGCCGCCCACGGAAGATCCCGCCTTGCTCGGGCTTTATGTGCCTGCGCTCGCGCCCGAATTGATGCCGCATGACGGCAAGAACGCCGCTGCGGGGCTGGCGCTTGCGGAGCGTGTCTTGCAGAAGGCCGACGACGCAGCGGGTACGATCGTCTTCATGAGCGACGGTTTCGATGAAAGCCATACGGATGATTTCGTTCGGATGGCGAAGGAATCGCGCCACCAGTTGCTTTGGCTCGCGGTCGGCACGGAACGCGGCGGCGCGATCCGGGGAGCGAACGGCGAAATCGCGACTGACGAAGCGGGCCGCACTGTCACCGGCACGTTCGATGCAGCCGCCATCCGCAGAATCACGCAAGCGGCTTCGATTCCGCTTGCAAGCATGCGCGCGGACGATGACGACGTGCAATGGGTGCAGCACCGCGCGCAGGTGTATCTCGAAGCGGCGCAAGATTCGAAGATCGTGCCGCGCTGGAGGGAATCGGGCTACTGGCTGCTCGCGCCGATTCTCGTCATCGCCTTGTATTGCTTCAGGCGCGGCTGGACGGTGAAGTGGCTGCCGATGATACTGGTTGCGCTTTCAATGGCTTACTCTCCCAGGCAGGCGCAGGCCGCGTCGTTCGAGTGGCTCGATCTCTTCGCAACGCACGATCAGCAGGGTCGCTACAGCTTCGAACATGGCGACTACAAGCGTGCCGCCGCGCGTTTCGACGATCCCATGTGGAAAGGCCGCGCACAGTATCTTGCCGGCGACTTTGCCGGCGCACTCGATACGTTCACCCGACTCGACACGCCGGACGCGTTGTTCTATGTCGGCAACACGCTCGCGCGGATGAAAGATTACGCGGGCGCGATGAAGGCTTACGACACCGCAATTGCGCATCGCGCGGGGTTCGCGGAGGCGCGTGCAAATCGGAAGCTGGTACAGATGCTCATCGAGGACGACGAGCAGAGTGACGAATCGACCACGCAGAAGCCCGATCAGGTCGAGACGGACAAGAAGAAGATCAAAGGCGGCCAGCGCGTGCTGGTCGAGCAACAGCGTCCATCGGAGGAAACGTGGATGCGTAATCTGAATACATCGCCCGCGGCGTTTTTACATCAGCGCTTCGAACAGGAAGCAGGAGCGAGCCCGTGATGCGATTGCTCCTCGCGATAGGGTTCGTCATTCTCTCGAACGTGCTTTCGATCGCTCACGCGGACGATGCGCCCCGAACCATGTTGCGCGCGCATCTCGAACCGGCTGGCAAGGTAGTGGCGGGCAGCGCGGCGCAACTCGTCGTCGATGCGCTCACGACCACATGGTTCACGGCCGCGCCGGACTGGCCGCTGTTCGACGTGCACGATGCGTTCGTCACGTTGCCTGACGAGAGTGCGCAGAACCTTTCGGAGACCATGGACGGCGTGCGCTGGTTCGGGGTACGGCGCGTCTATCGAATCGTGCCGCGCGCGGCGGGCACTTTCGATGTGCCGCCGTTCGCCATCACGCTGCATCCCGGCGGCGCCGACGGACCGGTCACGCTTACGACGCCCCGGCTGGAGTTAGTCGCAAGCGTGCCGGCGGGGGCCGAAGACATGGCGTCGTTTTTCCCCACGCCAAAGCTTACCGTGACGCAAAGGATCGAACCTTCGGACGGCAAGCTGGAAGTCGGCGGCACCTTGACGCGTGCTGTCACGGAGCGCGCGGAAGGCACCGAGTCGATGCTTATTCCACCGCTCGCTTTTGCGGACATCGCCGGATTGCGCCGTTATTCGAAGCCGCCGGTAACCCGCAATATCACGCAGGACCGTTCGGGATTCGTCGCGGGCGAGCGCACGGATACGGTCGCGTATCTTGTCGAGCGTCCGGGAACGTACACGCTGCCGGCAATCGATATCGAATGGTGGAACACGACCACTCGCGCGCGCGAAAAGATTCATCTTCCGGCGCTTAGCTTTCGCGCGCATGCAGCGAGCGAACGGCCGCTTTGGGACATTCCGGGCGGCCTGGCGCGGCATACGGTGATCTACCTCGATGAGAGAGATGTCATGTATGCGTGTGTCGCTCTGGCGGCTATGGCGCTCGCGATCTGGTTTTATCCGCGCATGCGTGTACTGATCGAGCGCGGCTGGCGCCGGTGGGCGGCGTGGCGCAAAGCACGCGCGGAAGGCGAGTTCGCCGCCTGGCGGGCGCTTCGAAAGGCCGCGAGCGCGGGCAGCATGTCGCGCATCGTTCCGGCGCTCTACCGATGGATGGACGTCAATCCGCGTTATCCGCGTCCGGCGCGGCTTCGCAATATCGGCGAGTTCGAACCGAGCGACTTGAAGCGACTGGCGGATTCGGCCATTGTCCATTATCGGGGCACGGGTCGCGCCGATGAAGCGCCACCCACACGTCTGCGCCGTCACACAAAGTTTTGGCGAAGTCGGAGAACGAAGCGCCCGGCGCTGGCTCCGCTCAACGACAACGAAGATCGGTAGAACCGACTCTCACGCGACGTTCTCTTTGTTCGCGATCATCCCGTCGTCTTCGGCCTGCGCATCCTCCGCGCTCTTACTCGTCTCGCGAAGCGCGGCCGTGAGCTCGGCCGGTTTGATCGTATCGAGCACCACGAAGCTGTGTAGCGCCGCCCTGGCGTCGATCTCGAAGCAGCGTTTGCCGGAAATTTTCGCCTTGGCGTCGCGAGCTTCGATCTCGGCAATCTCGGTTGCGAGCGGATGAGCCTGTCTCTTGAGAATGGCGCCGAGGCGCGCGTCGACCATCACCCGGTCCATGCTCCAGTAGGCGCGATTCGAAAGCGCGTTTTCGCCGGCGAGCACGCTATCGGCGACGACTTCGAGACCCATCGCCCTGAGCTTTGCGACATCGGAGCGAAGGCTTTCCGTGTTGACGCGCGCCGTGCCGCGTTCGAGCCGCAGTTCGAGGCGGCTCGCGTCCACGCCGCTCTCTCGCAGCGCCAGCGTCAGCGTCTGCGCAAAGTCGCTGGTCAGGAGCTGCTTCGGATAGACCGGCACGCAAACGGTAATCTCGGGCAAGTCCGTGGCGAGCTTGCAGGCCTCGCGCAAGATCCAGTCGCCGAGAGGAACGACGAGACCGCTTTGTTCGGCGACGCGCAGGTAGGTTTCGGTGCCGAGGCGGCCGAGCGTCGGGTGGTTCCACCACGGCTGAATCTCGACGGCGATTGCGTCGTTTGCAGAAACACGCACGCTGCAGGCAAGATCGAACTCACGCGCCTTGATCGCGATCAGCATGTCGTGCGCCAGATGCCGCTCGGTCTCGGCGGAGGTTTCCGCATCCTCGGCGTAGAAGGTGAAGGTGCCACGCTGCTTGCCCTTGGAACGATAGAGCGCAACGTCGGCGAAGCGGAAAAGCTCGTCTTCCTCCAGCGTGTCTTGCGGCGTCAGCGCGATACCGATCGAAAGACCGACCTCCAGCCACCGCTCGCCATGAGCGATCGGCTGCGACACGGACTCGATGAGGCGCTCCGCGAGTTCGACGATCTGCGGCCGCGTGAGATTCGTGGCCGCGACGACAAACTCGTCTCCTCCGATCCGCGCCACGAGCTGCCCTTCTGTCAACTCGCCCGTCAGACGGGCGGCAACGGTGCGCAGGACGAGATCGCCGACTTCATGGCCGAACGTGTCGTTGATCGGCTTGAAGTGATCGAGATCGAGATAGAAGAGCGCGAGCTCGCTGTCGGTCGCCGAAAGCACCTGACGCATGAACTTGCGCAGGCCGAGCCGGTTCGGAAGGCCCGTCGCCGGATCGTGCTGGACTTCTTTCTGGGCGCGCGAGAGATCGGCGGCGAGCGAGACGTCGGCGGTGATGTCGGCGGCGATCTTGACGATCTTGAAGGGCTTGCCGTTCAGGTCGTAGATCGGATTGTAGGACGCCTGAATCCACACTTCCGCCCCGTTCGCGGCGATGCGTTTGAACTTCGAGGACAGGAACTTGCCCGCGCGCAGATCGCTCCAGAAGCGTGCGTAATCGGCATGCGCGACGGTTTCCTTGTCGACGAACATGCGATGGTGCCGGCCGACGACTTCCGGGAGCGCGTAGCCCATCAGGGTAAGAAAGTTGTCGTTCGCCTCGAGCACATTGCCGTCCATGTCGAACGAGACGACGCTTTGCGACTTGTTGATCGCGGCGATCTGTCCTTCGTAATCACCTTGCCGCAGCTTTTGCCCGGTGACGTCGACGGCGTTCTTGACGACCTTGAAGGTACGCCCGTTCATGTCGAGGATCGGATTATAGGAAGCCTGCAGCCAGATCTCGCGGCCATCGCGGCCGAGCCGCTTGAACTCGCCTGCCTGATACTCGCCCGCGGCGAGCGTCTGCCAGAACTTCCCATAAGCTTCGCTTTCTCGCTCCTCGGCCGAGACGAACATCGAATGATGGCGACCGATGACCTGGGACAGCCGATAGCCCGTCAGGTCCAGGAAGTTGTCGTTGGCGTCGAGGATCGTGCCGTCGACATTGAAGGCGACGACACTCTGCGACTTGTGGATCGCGGCGATCTGGCCTTGGTGGTCCGCCTGGCGAAGCTTTTCACGCGTGACCACCGTCGCGTATTTGACGATCTTGAAGGGCCGCCCGTCCTGGTCGAGCACCGGGCTGTAGATTGCCTGCAGCCAGATTTCGCGCTTGTCGCGGCCGATCCGCCGGAACTCGCCGCTGCGATGACGGCCGGCGGCCAGATCGCTCCAGAAGATCTCGTAGTCGAGACTGTGCGCGTACGCGGGATCGACGAACATGCGGTGATGACGGCCTTCGAGCTCCTCCATCGTGTAGCCGACCGCTTCCAGGAAGTTGCGGTTGGCGTCGAGAATGGTGCCGTCGGGCGAAAAGGTCACCATGCACTGCGACTTGTCGATGGCGGCGATCTGGCCTTCGAAATCGGCGTTCTGCTTCTTCTCCGACGTGACGTCGACCGCATACTTGACGATTTTGAACGGACGTCCTTCGAGGTCGAGGATCGGATTGTAGGTTGCCCGAAGCCAGACGGCCTTTTCGTCCTTGCGGAATCGCCGATATTCGCCGGAAGCGTGCAAACCCTGCCGCAACCGTTCCCAGAAGGCGGCATAGGACGGGTCCCTGGCCTCGTCGGTGGCGACGAACATTCGATGATGTTTGCCGACGAGTTCATCGAGCCGGTAGCCGGTGGCCTCCAGAAACTTCTCGTTGGCATGAAGAATGGTGCCGTCCATCGCGAAATGGATGACGGCCTGCGAAGTGTTGATGGCGGCGATCTGGCCGGCGACGTCGGCGGCCGACATCATGCGGTCAGTGACGTCGCGCACCAGCATGACGGTCTCGCCGACCGCGCCGTCTTCGGTTGCGACCGGTATGCAGGAAACCTCGGTCCAGAAGGACGTGCCATCGCGCTTCAACTGCTGCATCTCGCCGAAGAAGGCTTTGGCGGTTGCGAAGACCGTATCGATCTCGTCCGGCGCGGTGGCGCCTGTCGCGAGCGGCCTGAAGATGCTGCGATTGCGTCCGACGAGCTCCCAGCCCTTGTAGTCGAAGAGCTCCAGGAAGCGCTCGTTGACACGAAGGATGCTGCCGTCGGGCGCGAAGGCGATCCGCCCGAGGCTTCTTTCCAGCGCTTCCTGATCGGCCGGAGTAAAGGAGAATTTCACCGGATTGTTATGCATTGTCACCCGCCAGTAGAAGTTGCGGCGATATGCGCTGATGGCAGGTTGGAACGAAGTTGTCTCATGGATCGAATTCGACGATCACTTAACCTTTTCCCTAAGCGCGAACTTTCTGGATTAACGGCACTGGAAGGAAAAAATTAAACAGGCGATGAAGATCGATTTGATTGAGGCACGCTTAGTCGACGGGCGCATCTCATGGCGGAAGACGCTCAGGGGCAATGTTGGATATGCGTGCTGGCTACAGCGTCGGCTTGAACTCTATCCCAAGCGCTTGCAACGATTCCGGCGTGGTTGCGAACGCGCTTTGGGGTTCGTCGTAGGTGGCGCAGCGTCTCGGCAGACTTGATCGACTCAAGCCGTAGTGGACACCTCAAATGGGTGCGTTAACCAATGACTGACGTCCCGCACACGAGGACTGGGGAATCCATGAGGTGGCCGCGCTTTGCGACAGGATGCAAGACGCCCGAGCCGAGGCGTATCCATTCGACGGGCGCTTGCCGCTCATGAGCGCGCCCTGCCGATTAGCGTTTTTGAGACGGCGATGGGGTTTTCTTAGGTGATGTCGGCACCTAGGATGGTCCCCCCGGCAGGAATCGAACCTGCATCTAGCGCTTAGGAGGCACTCGTTCTATCCATTGAACTACGGGGAGCGCGCCAGCATCGAGGCGCACGGCTCGCCGTTGCGAGACGGCCAAGCGAGCGCAGAGTATAGCAAACGCCACTCGCGCTAATCGGGACGTCGCGCGGAAAATTCATCACGCTGACGCCAACGGCGTACGTTCAGGGTTTATCCCTATCAAGTTGGATCAGAAACGGCCGCCATCGCAATAATGGACCCTATCCCCGATACCAAGCCACAAGGCGCGTTCTCGGCATTGCTGGCAGACCAGGACCTGACTCATCTCGAGCGGGTGTTGCGGCAGTCATTGTCGCGCGACGCGGGCGGGTACGCGCTGCCGCCTTCGTATTGGCGCGAGCGTCTCGCGGCCATCACGCGGCAGGCGCATCTGTCTCACACGCAGTTGCAGACGGTGCATCGGTTGTATTTGTATGTCGACCGGTTCGAAGCCGCCGCGGAGGCACGCGAAGCCAAGCGCCTGGCCGATGCCGCCGATATCGAACCCGGCGCGCCGCTCAGTGCCGATGCCTGAGCCACCACTCCCGCAGCGGATGATGCGCCGCTCGCTCGAGCTCACGTCGCGCCATGCGCTCGCGCCGCGCATCGCGCCAATCGTCGGCCAGCAAGACGATGCTAATGGCGGCAAGCGCCGCAAGGCCCACTAGAAACATCGGTAAGTCGAACATGGCGCCCTCCTTTGAATTGCCGCCATGTCTTCATGATAGGACGCGCAGTCACGCGCGGCCAGCCAATCATCCGCCCGCCGAAGCCCCCTGCCGCGCCCGCTGCTGTTGCGCATGCGCCGCGAGCCGCACGGCCGCATTCGCCGCGCCGTAACCATCGTAACCGCCGCGCCGTTCGATCACTTCCAGGAAGAAGCGCTGATCGAGCTGCTCGGTGTACGCATGAAAAAACTCGCCGCCACGCTCGTCGCGATCGTAAAGAATGTTGTGTTCGTGCATGGCGTCGATCAGTTCGTCGGCCAGGCCGTAGCGCGCAACCAGATCGTCGTAGTAGTTGCGCGGAATGCGCAGGAATTTGACGCCATCGGCTTCGAGTCGAGGAATGGCATCGAAGATATCGGACGTGCTGAACGCCACGTGATTCAAACCCGAACCGCGATAGGTCGTCAGCGACTCCACCACCGCGGTATGCCGGTCCATCGACGCATTCAGCGCAATGCGCACCGACCCGTCGCGGCTGCGTACCGCACGGCTGCGCACGAGACCGTACGGGTCCGGCACGGTCACGCTTGCTTCGACCTCGAAGCCGAACGCGCTGCGGAAAAACAGCACCCAGGTGTCGAGCGCGTCGGCGGGCAGCGACAGACACACGTGGTCGATACGTTCGAGCGGACCCACTTCGTAAGGCCCGTCGATGTCCGTCAAAATGAAATCGGATTCCCACAGCGTGGGACCGTCCGGTTCCTCATCGACGAAATAATCGAGGCTGCCGTCAGGCGACTGCACGCCCGGCACCACGCGCTCGTTCGGTCCGACCTGCCCCGAAAACGGCTTCGACCCATAAGCGGCCGCGCGTTCGAACGCGAGCTTCGCGTCATCGACATGAAATGCGGACGCGCACAGCGACAAGCCGTGCTGCTCGAAGAACGCGCTCGCGAAGGAATCGGCTTCCGCGTTGAGCACGATCGACCCCGCGCCATGCCGGTACAGCGAGACATCCTTCGAGCGATGCTTGCCCGCCAGCCGAAAGCCCAACCTGCCGAGCCAGCCGGCGACATGTTCGCGCGTGGCGGCATCGACGGCGAATTCGAGGAACTGGAAGCCGATATGCGCGGGCGGCGCGGGCGGATCGAAGAGTTCGGCTGGCGCCTGGTCGCCCATCAATGCGCGCGTCTGCTCTTCCAGAAAGCGCAGCGAGCGATGCCCGTCCGCGGCGGTGATGGCCGTGGGCGCGGCGCGAAAACCATCGTTGAAAATTTCGAGCGAGAGCGGGCCGGCATAACCCGCTTCGAACACGCGCGCCGTGAAGCCCGCGACATCGAACGCGCCTTGCCCCGGAAAGCAGCGATAGTGACGGCTCCATTCGAGCACGTCCATGGCGAGCACGGGCGCATCGGCGATTTGCACGAAGGTGATGCGGTCGCCCGGAATCCGCGCGATCTCCTCCACCGAATCGCGGATGGAAAGCGTATGGAAGCTGTCGAGCACGATACCGAGACTTGCGTGATTCACGGCATCGACGAGTTTCCACGCGTGCTTGTACGAGTTGACGTGACGCCCCCACGCAAGCGCTTCGTATCCGACGATCACGCCCGCTTCTTCCGCGAGGCGCGCGAGCTTGCCGAGTTGATCGACGATCAGCGCGTCGTCGCCGATGGTGTCCGGCGACACATTGCTGCACGCCAGCATGCGATCCGCGCCGAGCTCGTGCATCAGCTCGAACTTGCGCTTCGCGCGCTCGGCGTTCTTCGCGAGACGCTCGGCGCTCACGCCCTCGAAGTCGCGAAACGGCTGGAACAGATAGATGGCGAGGCCAAGATCCGCGCACATGCGGCGCACGTCGGCGGGCGTGCCGTCGAAGTACAGCAGATCGTTCTCGAAAATCTCGACGCCATCGAACCCTGCCGCGCGGATTGCCTTCAGCTTCTCGGGCAAGGTGCCGCTGATGGATACCGTCGCAATGGATGTCCGGATTGAACGCAGCATCGCTGCCTCCTCGTTGCATTCAGATGATGCGGGTGGATCGGTGCAGTCCCGTCAGTGTAGGACGTTCGCGGCGCTTGCGGGAAACGGAGCGGCGCGCACGCAATCCACGTCATTGTGCGCAAGCATAACAAACTAACTAGACCGTACAAATACGTGAAAACACCGAAGGACACGGCACCGAGCGCCCGTCACACTGCGCTTACATTATTTGCACTGGAGTATTGCGCATGACCAGCAAAGCGTCTCCCCGTTCCTATCTCGTCGGGCTGATCGGCTCGGGTATCGGCGGCTCGCTCACGCCCGCGATGCACGAGGAAGAAGGCGGCAAGCTCGGGCTCAACTATGTGTATCGACGGATCGACTTGCAGGCGCTCGCGCTCGAACCGTCCGCGCTGCCCGATCTGCTCGATGCCGCCGAACGCATGGGCTTCGACGGGCTCAATATCACGTATCCGTGCAAGCAGAGCGTGATCCCCTTGCTCGACGACCTCGACCCCGACGCCCGCGCGCTCGGCGCGGTCAATACGGTTGTCTTCAGGGATGGCAAGCGGATCGGCTACAACACCGATTGGTCGGGTTTCGCGCGGGCGTTCGAACGCGGTTTGCCGGGTGTGCCGATGGATCGCGTGGTGCAACTCGGCGCGGGCGGCGCGGGCGCGGCGGTGGCCCATGCCGCGCTGACCATGGGTGCGCGATCGCTCACGCTATTCGATTCGGACGACGCTCGCGCGGCCGCGCTCGCAAGCGAACTCGCCGCGCGTTTTCCCGATCGCGAAGTCAAGAGCGGCGGCGATCTACGCGACGTGTTGCAGATGGCGAACGGCCTGATTCATGCGACGCCCACCGGCATGGCGAAACTGCCCGGCCTGCCCTTGCCCGCCGAGTTTCTGCACAAGGACTTGTGGGTGGCGGAAATCGTCTATTTCCCGCTCGAAACGGAGTTGCTGAAAGCAGCCCGCGCGCTCGGCTGCCGCACGGTGAGCGGCGGCGGCATGGCGGTGTGTCAGGCCGTGGATGCGTTGCGCATCTTTACCGGCCTCGAACCGGATGCCGAGCGCATGTTCGCGCATTTCCAGACCTTGCTGGAACGCTGAGCCCTTCGGCGCCCTCGAAACCAAAACGGCGGCACTCGCAGAAGTGCCGCCGTTTTGTCTTGGCTCGTCTTGGCTTCAGTCTTCGCGGCGCACGAAGCGCAGCACCGCTTCGATGATCATCTCGCGATGCCGCGCCCGTGAACGCGGCCCGGATGGATCGCGCCCGAACGCCGCGCCCCATGTATGCCGATTCGCCACGCGATGAAAACAGAACGAACTGATCATCAGATGCAGATCGATCGGGTCGATGTCCTCGCGAAAACGCCCCGCCGCGACACCGCGCGCAATCAGGTCTTCGATGGTCTTGATGACGGTCGAGTTACGCGCCTTGAAGGTCTTCGACTGCTCGATGTACTTCGCGCCATGCACGTTCTCGATAGTCACGAGACGCACGAAATCGCGATGCTTGTCGTGATAGTCGAACGTGAAGCCGATGAACTCGCGCATGGCCTCTTCCGGGTCCAGCTCTTCCAGCCTGAGCTCTTGTTCGAGCGCGCGGATGTCGCCATACACCTGCTCCAGCACGGCTTCATAGAGACCGTCCTTGCTGCCGAAGTAGTAATACAGCATGCGCTTCGTGGTGTTGGTGCGCTCCGCGATTGCGTCGACGCGCGCGCCGGTCAGACCCATTGCCGAGAATTCCTGCGTCGCGATGTCAAGGATGTTCCGCTTGGTCTCCTCAGGATCGTACTTGCGCCGCCCTTCCGAGGACGACGAGGGCGCAGCACTGGCGGCCTTGCTTCCTTTCTTCATTTTTCTGTCTGAGAACGGCATCGAAAATCGATTCTAGCATGGGGTTTCCAAGCGTCTTATGCGCTTCATCCCTATGCGCGGCATTTGTTTTCAAAGGCTTAACCTATAATTTTTCGGTCCCCGATGCGTGGTCCGCATCAATCAAACGAGAATCGAATGAAGCACCTTCAGGTACTTGCCGCATCCTTGCTGGGTCTTGGCGCCCTGCACGCGGCGGCGCAGACGCAACTGCCTCCCGGTCATCCCGCCACGCCGCAACTGCTGGCCGCCGAAGGCGTGATGACGAGCGCGAACATCGCGCGCGGCGCAGCCGACGTGTGTCATATCGACGCTGCCAAGGTGGCGCGTTTCAAGGACATGGCACGCAAGAACTTCCCCGATGCGCCCGATTTCGACGCCGAGTGGAAGCTCGGGCTCGCGCAGGCGCAACCGACGGTGGATCGCATCAACAAGCTGCAGACGAGCAATCCGGCGCAATACCAAAAGCAGATCGACGAAGCCTGCCCGGCGCTGAACAAGGGTATCGATGAAGCGACGGCACAGGCTCAATAAGCCGTCGTCCGAAGCGCCCTATTTGCGTTGCGCGTTGGCGTAGTGCAGGCGCTTCTCGACATACATCGCGGCATCGGCGCGTTGCAGCATCGGCTCGATGCGCTCGCCTTCGTGCGCGGTCGCGGCGCCCATCGCGAAACTGAGCGGCATGCCCGAGTAGAACTGATTGTTCACTTCGAGCAACTGGCGAATGCCGTCCATCAGCGCCTCGCCGCCGCGTTCGTCCGTGCCGGGCAGCAGCACCATGAATTCGTCGCCGCCTATCCGCGCCGCCTGGAACGGCTTCTCCACCGCCTTCGAGAGCACTTCGCCCGCGCGGCGCAGCAAGGCGTCGCCGGCCGCGTGGCCGAGCTGATCGTTGACGGTCTTGAGGCCATTCACATCGACCGCGATGGCCGTCACGGGGAACGGACCCTTGCGCTCCAGCCGATTGATTTCATCCGCATAGAACGAGCGATTCTTGAGCTTGGTGAGCACGTCGTGCTTGCCGAGAAACTCCAGATACGCCTCGGCCTTCTTGCGCGCGGTGATGTCCGTGAGCGCGACGAGCACGAGATCCCAGCGCTTCTCGTGCCCCGGAAACACCGAAAATTGCAGGTGCACGTGCACCTCGTTGCCATCGAGCGAATAGTTCAGCACCTCGCGCTGATGAAAGAGCTTGTGCTCCCATAGCTCGATCAACTGCTCCTGGAAGTGCTGCTGCATGTCGTCGCGAAACACTTCCGGCAGACGCGCGAGCAAGGTCGCCTTGTCGGGCGCGGCGAACATGCGCAAGGTGTGCTGATTCACGTCTAGGACGTGAATCTCCTGCATGCATCGTTCGACGAATTCGGGGTGCACGCTCGTAAAGGTACGGAAGTCGACGATACCCCGTTCGCGTACATCGTCGAGCAAGTCTTTCACGGAACTGAAGTCTTCCACCCACAGCGAAACCGGCGAGTGCTCGAAAAGGCCGCGCGCATAAAGGCTGCTCGCCGCGGTCTGGCGGCGCATGGTTTCGAGTTCCGTGATGTCCTCGATGGTGACGAGCACACGGCTCCACGTATTCTCGTGCCCCGGCAAGATCGCGGCCTTGAGAAGCACGTCGAGACGCTTGCCGTCGAGCGTGTAGTTGACCGTCCGGCTTACGAAACGCGGTTCGCCGGACCAGAGTTGCTCCAGTTCGTCGATGTGCGTGGTCAGCATGTCGTCGCGAAACACGCGTTCGAGGTTTTGCACGAGATGATCGAGGTCTTTCGCGCCGAACAAGCCGAGCGTGCGCCGATTCACCTTCACCACCCGAATGCGAGAAGAGCATTCGACGATGCGCGCGGGGTCTTCTTCGAGGAACGCGCGCAAGTCGGTGACACCCGCCGCGCGCCAGCGCTCGAACTGCTCGCGCACGGCGCTAAAGTCTTCGAGCCAGAGCGAGACCGGAGCGAGGTCGAACATGTCGGCATCGTCTTCCGGCACGCTCGCGGGGGTGAACTGTCCAGTGATTGGGCGCGGATCGTTTGGCATAAAAATCCCTTCGGCTCGCGTCGGAGCGCTATTCATCGCACGATTTGTCTCAATATTGTAGCGCGCCGCTTTTACGTCCCATCCGCTGATAAGCGAGCGGATTCCGGGCGATTTTCCCGAATCGGGAGCGACGCCCGGCTCAATTGAGGGGCGGATGCTACACTCGATCGAATAACGCGCCGCAAGTTCAACTCCCGATCGTAGGCATGCTTGCTGCAATCGGTTTTTGCGTGCTGCCGTATTCAAGCGTGCATCGACACACGTCCGCGGACCCTTTCAGTCCGCCAACTCCCAACACGCGACAAGGAGGCATGACTCTCATGGCTGATTTCCGCATCTGGTCCGACGAATTTCCCGCCAATGGTTACTTGACGCGCGAGCACGAGTTCGATCAGCAGGCTTTCGGCGTCTCGGGCGACAACCTTTCCCCGGCGCTGCAATGGGAAGACCCGCCGGCTGACACGCGAAGCCTCGCGCTTACCGTCTACGATCCCGACGCGCCCACCGGCAGCGGCTTTTGGCACTGGGTCGTGGTCAACATTCCCGCCGATGTCCGCTCGATGCCGCGTAACGCGGGCAAGGCGGATGGCAGCCTCTTGCCGGCGGGCGCGCTGCAAATGCGCAACGACTACGGCACGGTTGGCTTCGGTGGCGCCGCGCCGCCGCGTGGCGACAAGCCGCATCGCTACATCTTCCGTATTCACGCGCTGAAGGCGGATCAACTGCCGCTCGACGCCAACGCGACCAATGCCGTTGCGCGCTTCATGACTCATCTCAACGAGATCGACTCGGCGACGTACACCGGTCTCTATCAGCTGAAATAAGCACCACGCTTCTTCTCCGGACGATGCACGCATCGTCCGGCCGTTGAGCGCGCCGCTCCTACCTCTCGCCTACCGATGGATTCCGAACAAGGTCTTCCCCTGCCGCAGCGTTATTGGGCCATCGCGGTGGTCGCGCTCGGCATTACGCTCGCGGTACTCGACGGCGCCATCGCCAACGTCGCGTTGCCGACCATCGCGCGCAATCTGCTGGCCTCGCCCGCGGATTCCATCTGGATCGTCAACGCGTATCAGCTCACCATCACCATCTCGCTTTTGCCGCTGGCTTCGCTCGGCGACCGTATCGGCTACCGTCGCGTATATATGGCCGGCCTCGCGGTCTTCACTGTCTCGTCACTGGCCTGCGCGATGTCCGGTTCGCTGCTCACGTTGACGCTAGCGCGCATCGTGCAGGGATTCGGCGCGGCGGGAATCATGAGCGTGAACACCGCGATCGTGCGCATGATCTATCCGCAAAAGCATCTGGGGCGCGGCATCAGCATCAATGCAACCGTGGTGGCGATTTCATCGGTGATCGGTCCGACGGTCGCCTCGGGCGTGCTCTCGGTCGCAACCTGGCCGTGGCTCTTTGCCATCAACGTGCCGATAGGACTCGTAGCGCTTGCCATCGGCACGAAGGCGCTGCCGCGCATGGACGGGCATCGCCGGCCTTACGACTACATCAGCGCGCTGATGAACGCGCTTTTCTTCGGGCTGGCCATCGTCGCGGTCGACGGGCTCGGGCACGGCGAGCATCGGCCGTATGTGATCGGCGAGTTCATCGTGACGGCGGTCATCGGCTACTTTTTCGTGCGCCGGCAATTGCGTCAAAGCGCGCCGCTTTTGCCCGTCGATCTGTTGCGCATTCCGGTGTTCGCGCTATCGATTGGCGCGTCGGTGTGCTCGTTCTGCGCGCAGATGCTGGCGTTCGTGTCGCTGCCTTTTCTGCTGCAGAACGGCTTCGGCATGAGTCAGGTCGAAACTGGCTTCCTGATGACGCCGTGGCCGCTCGTGATCGTGTTCGTCGCGCCGCTCGCGGGCGTGCTCGCGGATCGTTATCCCGCTGGTCTGCTGGGCGGCATCGGGCTGGCGGTTCTGACCGTGGGTCTTGCGCTGCTCGCCACGACAGGCCCGCATCCGAATGCGTTCGATATCGGCTGGCGCATGGCTGTCTGTGGGCTTGGCTTCGGGCTGTTCCAGTCTCCGAACAACCGACAAATCATTTCTTCCGCGCCACGGCATCGCAGCGGCGGCGCGAGCGGCATGCTTGGCACGGCGCGGCTGACGGGGCAGACACTCGGCGCGGCTATCGTCGCGTTGATCTTTGGCGTCGAGCCGCAGCACGGGCCGCTGATCGCGCTTGCCGTAGGTGCTGGTTTCGCGGCGACGGCGGCTTTGGTTAGTCTTTTGCGGCTGACGGGGAAGCGTAGCGTCGAGACCGTTTGACGGTTCGGCTTTAGCCACGATTTGGCCGGTCACCGACGCGCCCCATCCCCCACTTGGGCACACCCCTTGCTCCTTTTCGAATCAGGTATCCGCCTCTTGCGGTGCATCAAAATTCGAGCAATGAAGGAGTGAAGCAATGGCAATTTCCCTCGACGGTTACAGGGTCGCGATTCTTGCATTGGACGGCTTCGAGCAAGCCGAACTAATCGAGCCGCAGCGCGCGCTCAAGGAAGCCGGCGCGCAGGTCGATGTCATTTCTAAAAAGCCCGGACAGATCCAGGGCTTCAAACACGTCGACAAAGCCGACAAGGTCGATGTGGACCAGACCTTCGACGCTGCCAACGCATCCGATTACGACGCCGTCGTGCTGCCGGGCGGCGTGGTCAACGGCGACGCCATCCGCCTGGACGCCAAGGCGCAAAGCTTCGTGAAGGAAGCGGATCAGGCGAAGAAGCCCATCGCCGTGATCTGCCATGGCGGCTGGCTGCCGATCTCGGCGGGCATCATTGCAGGCCGCACGATGACGAGTTGGCCGAGCCTGCAGGACGACATTCGCAACGCGGGCGGCACTTGGGTCGATCAGGAAGTACAGATCGACGGCAATCTCATCACGAGCCGCAAGCCCGACGACATTCCCGCTTTCAACAAGGCACTGATCGACGCGCTCGGCAAGACGCGCGCCGCCTGAAACAAGAAGCGACGGGGCCACCGTATTCAACAAGAATCAACGACCAAAACGGAGTCGAGCCGATGATGCCGCGATCGTTGTTCGCAGGCTGCGCAAGTGCGATAACGCTGGCCGTTGCCTGCGCTGCTCACGCGCAGACCGTCGACGCCGCAAGCGCCAAGCTGTCGAGCGTCGACCAGCAGTTCGTGCAAGACGCCGGCACCGCGGGCGCGACCGAAATCGCGGCCAGCAAGCTCGCGCTCACGCATGCAAGCGGCAAGCAGGTAAAGGACTTTGCACAGCGAATGATCGCGGATCATACGAAGCTCGCGCACAGCCTGGATGGAATCGCAAAACACCACGGCATGAGCGAGCCACCGAGCGCGGATTCGTCGGTGATCGGCAGCCTGCAAAATCTTCAGGGCGATGCATTCGACGATGCCTATATCCAAAAGGTAGCCGTCGATGGGCATCGCAAGGCCATGGAGTTGTTCAAGCAAGAAAGCGAGCAAGGCAATGACGCCGCGTTGAAGGCAGTCGCAGCGAAGGCGTTGCCCGTTATCGGCCATCACTACGCCATGGCGCAACAACTGGCGAAGGCAAAGGCGGCGTCATGAGCGTCTTTCAATTCATGGAAGTCATCGATGTATCCGACAGCCCTGCAACACGGCTGACCCGCGCCGTAGCGGACGCGCATGCAAGACATCGTCCGGCCTATGAGGATTCGACCATGCATATCACCTTTGCAGACGAAAAACCCGTGTTCGATGGCGACGACCTCGCCCTTCACTTCACCGCGCTCGTCGATTCCGAACCCGTCGTGTGCTCGATCAGCGCCGAAGCGCTGGAAGATCATTTCGGCGCTCCATCCGCGCGCGAGGACGATCTGCTTCCCGCATTCGAGCGCGGCGAGGCGCGCATTCGCGCGGTATGCGCCGAAGTGCTCGATGACAACGGCGGCGTGCCCGTCGTGCTGCGTAGCGGCTTGTTCCGCGTCGCGGGACTCGAACCGGATTGAGCAGGACTTACATCGTTAATCCTTTGTCCCGCGAGCGCACGCGCCCGGGCCGAACTACGCAACACTGAAAAGAAGGAGGGAATATGTCCCTGATCATCGCGGGTCGCTTCCAGACTTTTCCCGCGGCCGAAGCCGCGGCACAGCGCCTCTTCGAACGCGGCTTCATCGAAGAAGACGTCACCCTGTTCTTCGTGAATCCGGGCGGTCAACATGCGCGGCATCCGCTGGGTGGCGATGTCGGCACCGACGTCGGCGCGCGCTCCTCGCCCAAGGGCGCGGGTAAGGGCGTGACCATCGGTGCGGTCGTGGGCGCTATCGTCGGCGCGGCGCTCTTCGCCATCTTCAAGGCGCCGCTGATCGTCTCGGCCATTGCAGCGGGTGTCGGCGCTTACGTTGGCTCGCTGGCGGGCGCGATGTCGCATACCAAGACCAAGGAATCGGCTCACACCGAAGCGGCGCCGCGTCATGCGGGCGTGCTGGTCGCGGTGCATGTGTCGCCGGAGAATTCGAACGATGCCGCCACCATCTTGCGCGATGCAGGCGGCGTCGATGTCGAACGCGCGTCGGGCCGCTGGCAGCAAGGCAAGTGGAGCGACTTCGATCCGTCCAAGCCGCCGAAGCCGGTGGAAAAGTTTGCGGAACATCGTGCCTGAAGCGAATGACCGCGGAAAGCGGTCTGCCGGGCACGCCGCGTGCGTCTACTCGTACCAGAGCCAACGTGCCGGATGTTGCACGATGGCAAGATCCAAACTAATAGGAGGTGTCATATGAGCACGAACGTCGTATCGGTACTCAACGATCTCATCGAAACGTCGAAGGACGGCGAAAAGGGTTTCCTCAAGGCCGCCGAAGAGACGCGTGACGCAAGCCTCAAGCTGCTATTCCAGGACCGCGCGCAAGCCTGCACGACCGGCGCACGCGAGTTGCAGGAAATCGTTCAGCGTCTGGGCGGCACGCCGGAAACGGGCGGCTCGGTTGCAGGCGCGCTGCATCGCGGCTGGGTCGATGTCAAATCGGCCGTCACCGGTCACGGCGATCACGCGATTCTCGCCGAATGCGAGCGCGGTGAAGATTCCGCCAAGAAAAACTATCGCGAAGCACTCGACAAGGATCTGCCCGCCGATGTGCGTGCCGTGGTCGAACGCCAGTATCAGGGCGTGCTCGAGAACCACGACCGTATCCGCGATCTGCGCGATCAGCACGCCGCAGCGAAGTCCTGATTCGGTTTAGCGTCGAAGCCGCGAGGTTGGCGGCTCGTGATGCGACAGTCGCCGCGCCACGTGCGCGGCGATTTTTTATTGCAGCGCGCGCGCGTGGAAACGAAAGCTCAAAGAGAAACGGCCGCTTGCGCGGCCGTTTCAGTTAAGCAGCAGGCAACGACGAAGGCTTACTGCGGCTGACCCTTGTCGTTCGTCCCGAGCGCGGAAGCCGCAGCGGCCGCCGATGCGCCCTTCAGCTTGTGCGCCTTGTCTTGCTGATGCAGATACGTGCCTTTCTGCTTCTTCGCCGGAGCGGCAGCGGCGTCGGAAGCCGCTTGCGCGAATGCCGTCGTCGAGAATGCGAGTGCCAGCGCGCCAATCAAGGCCATCTTTTTCGTCTTCATAAGAGCTCCATTTGCCGTGGCCCTTGGATGCATCGCGAAGGAAGCATTCGCAGGCCGGCTTTGCGTAACGTCCTCGAACGGACGTACTTCGTTTTTAAGGTAGCAAAGATGCTGCGAGGGTATTGCGTGTCATGCCTGTCTGCGACTTTCGCATGGCCGCGCGCACGTTCTCCACGCTGCTCATGCAAGAACCCGCGCTAGAAGCCTGGCTTCATCGTTCAAGAGAGCGATTCGCCAAACTTCCGCGCGGGTTCCGGTACTGCGACTGCTACACCGCGACCCGCCGTGGCGAGCCGGGCATATGCACTATGCCATTAGTTGGCAGCGATTTTAAGATGGTTTTTCACGGAAGCAACACCGGAAACCTGCTTAACGGTTTCTTCGGCGGCGGTCTTGTCTTCCGCCGACGGCACCGTGCCGGTCAGCGAGACGACGCCGGCGCGCGTCTTGACGTGGATATGCGTCGACTTGACGTTCTTCGCTTGCAGCAGTTCGGCCTTGACCTTGGTCGTCACTGCGCTGTCATCGACCTTTTGGCCAACGGACGTGTCCGTCGAACCCGAGTTCGTCGTCGTGGTCTGCGCGTTCACGTTCAGCGCGAACACGACACATGCGATACCGCCAGCAGCTTTGAGGAATTGAGTCGTCTTCATGGCAATACTCCATTTTTTCGATTTTCGATACTGCGCGTCCGCGGCTTTGAGCCTGTTTGCGGAACGCCCCGTGGGTGCTGCTTTTAGTGATGCTCGATCACGTTCGCCGCGTGTTGCACGAATCGTGTCCCCCCTACCGCAACTTGCGTGCCGTGCCCCGTCAAAAGTGCTTAGTGGGTCTCCGCACGTAGCAAAAAAGCCCGACGAATCAAAGGGCTTGGCGCTTCTCGAAGTCGTCCTCGGCAAGCGCGGCATCGACCGCTCAAGTCCGATCCATAAGCCCGGGAGGGCGCGGCGCTTTTGTCTGAGTGCGTGTAAAAAGTGCGCGAAAGCATCGCTTCGCCAAGTGAAAACAAGCCGTGGACAAAGATCGAAACGTAGATGCAGCAGGCATCCGATGCGCATTGGCATAACCATTGCTTAAGTCCTCGTCACGAACACCTCTCAGTCCAGAATAACGAGGATTAGCAAGCAATGCCGCCTACACTCGAACTTCGCACCAAGCAAAGCCTCGCACTCACCCCGCGTCTTCAGCAGTCGGTACGCCTGCTGCAGTTGTCGTCGCTGGAGTTTCAACAGGAGTTGCGTAACGCGCTGGACACGAATCCGTTTCTCGAATACGACGAGTCGCAAACCGAAGACAACGCCCTTTCCGCCGATAACGGCAATTCGATGAGCGACTCGCCGCTCTCGAATTCGTCCGACAATGCAACCGAAGCGCCGATGGCCTCCGAAAGCAGCATGGACAGCGACTCCGGCGGCGACAACAATTCGCGCGACGACTCCATGAGCGACTACTCGTCCGATCCGTTCGGCCGCAGTTCGACGCGCAATAGCGGCGATGGCGAAGGTTCCGATCCCGCCGACTGGGTACGCATCGAGCCGTCGCTGCATGAGACCTTGCACGATACGCTGCGCCTTTATCAACTCAGCCAGCGCGACCGCGCGATTGCCCAGCTCATCATTGAAGCATTGGATGACGACGGCTATCTGCGTCAGGAACTGAGCGAACTCGCCGATGTGGTCGATATCGAACCGGCGCTGACCGAAGACGAACTCACTATCGCACTCAAGCTCGTGCAGTCGCTCGACAAGCCGGGCGTCGGTGCGCGCAATCTCTCGGAATGCCTGACCCTGCAGCTCGATGCGATGCCCGAAGGCACGCCGGGCCGCGCCGTTGCACGCGAGATCGTGGGACATCATCTGGAACGGCTTGCACGTCGCGAGCAGGCCGAACTGCAAAAGAAGATCGGCTGCAGCGCGGAAGAACTGCGTATAGCGTGTGCGCTGGTGCGTCGTCTCGATCCGAAGCCGGGCGAGAACTACGGCGCGAGCGAAGACAACTACGTGGTGCCGGACGTCATCGTGCGTCAGGTCAAGAAAAGCTGGGTTGTCACGATCAATCCGGCCGTGCTGCCGCGCGCGCGCATCCACCGCATGTACGCGGAATTGTTCGCGCAGTCCGCTGGCGCAAGCCGTTCGCCGCTCGCGCAACAGTTGCAGGAAGCGCGCTGGCTGATCCGCAACGCGCAGCAGCGCTTCACGACGATTCAACGCGTGGCCGAATGTATCGTCTCGCATCAGAAGGCGTTCTTCGATTACGGCGAAATCGCGCTCAAGCCGCTCGTCCTGCGCGATGTCGCCGACGAACTCGGCCTGCACGAGTCGACCATTTCGCGCGCCACGGGCAACAAGTACATGTCGACGCCGCGCGGCATCTTCGAATTCAAACACTTCTTCCCGCGTGAACTCAGCACGGAAAGCGGCGGTACGTGCTCGGCTGCCGCCGTACGCGCGCTGCTCAAGGAAATGATCTCGAAGGAAAACTCGCGCGACCCGCTATCGGACGTGAGCCTTGCCAAGATGCTCGCGGATCAGGGCGTGATCGTCGCGCGCCGCACGGTGGCGAAGTATCGTCATCTGATGAAGGTGCCGCCCGCCGAGCTGCGCCGCCAAGCCTGAATGCACGCAGATTTCACGCGCTGACGCATTGGGCGACGACCCGGTCAAGAGAGTCGCCTCGTAGCCTCAGCATGCAGCCGCCCTTTCAACGGGCGGTTTTTTTATGCGCGGCCGAATCGCCGCGTTTAGTCGACGCGCTAACGCCAGCCTGCTTCCCGATGCGTGCGCCTGCGTGCCGCCGTTGCCGCCAGCTCCGCGCCGAGCAGAAAAACCGCCGCCGAATAGTAGAGCCACATGAGGATGATCGCGAGCGACCCCGCCGCGCCGAACATGTTCGCCGTGCCCGCATGCGCGAGATAAAACGCAAACAGTCGCTTGCCCGCCTCGAACAACATGGCCGCCGCGGTTGCGCCCAACGCGGCGTCGCGCCACATCATGCGCGTGGTCGGCAAGAACTTGAGCAGAAGCGTGAACGCGAGCATGAGCATGCCAAGTGAAATCGCGCGCTGCGTGACGCTCGACAGAATGATGAACGGATTGCCGTCGCCGAAAGCCCAATGGCCGAGCACTTCGACGAGCGCATCGAGCACGAGCAACGCAACCACCAACAAGCCGGAGCCGACGACCAGGCCGAAAGACATCAGCCGAACGCGCAGCAGCGAGACGATGCTTTCCTTCGCGCTCACGATAGGCGTGGGCCAGATCACGTTGAGCGCGCTATGCAGCGATGAAAACGTCGCCGACGCGCCGATCAGCACGCCGCCCGCCGAAAGCAGCGCCGTGCTGCGCGCGATATCCGCGTGCCACGCGTTGGCGACGATGGCTTCGAGCGCGTGCGCCGCATCGGGGCCGACCACGCCGCTGATTTCATCGAAGAGTCTGCCTTGCACGGCATCCGCGCCGAAGAAAACGCTCGCGACCGCGATGACGATGACGAGCGTCGGCGCCAACGAGAACGCCGCGAAAAACGAAATCGATGCGGAGAACATCAGGCAATGGTCCTGAATCCATTGCCTGACGGGATCGACGAACCACGCAACCCAGCCGAAACGCGACGTGCGGCCGACAGCGACAGGCGTGGAAGAGGTCGGAACTTCTCGGGTCATCGGCGTGAGCTTGGCGGTTATCAATCGCCGATGTTAACGCCGCTTCGAAAGACGTGCGTAAAACGGCGCGCCGCAAGTGCAACGCGGCACGCCGTATCGATCGTTAATGCGTGCTCAGACCTTGTCTTCGTCGTCCGCGGGGTCCGCGTCTTCGTCGAGCAGGCCGCGCGTTTCGTCCTCGATGTCGTCCGGCAGAATGTCCGCGTCCGGTTCGAGATTGTGGTCGCCATCGGCGGATGCTGCCTCGCCCGTGCCGTAGCGGTCGGTATCGCTCGCGAGTTCGGCTTTGGACTGGCCGAGCGCGTGGGCATCGAGTTCGTCTTCGATGTCGCCCGGATGACGCATTTCGCCCTGCACGTCGGAACCGCTATCCGAGGAATCGCTCGGACCTAACGCGCCTGTGCCGTGCCCCTTGCCAACTTCGATCTCGCCTTCTTCATTGGGATTCAGAGTGCTTCCGCTCATCGTGACCTCCTTCGTTTCGTGTCGAAGGTTGAAGCGCAAGGAGCGTTCCGCGAAAGCCTCTTGGTGTCCAATGGCGCGCACAAATAAAAACCCCGCGCCTTGTCGAGGCGCGGGGTCTTCTGGTTACACGTTCAAGCCTTGGCGGAGGGCCGTCTTGCCTGCGTCGATGTACTCGCGCCCTGGCGCACCGTCTTGACGGTCTGCTCGGTGACGGAAGTCGCGGTTGCGACGCTGCGCAGATCCGACAGGAACGAATCGCGCCACACGGACAGATTGTTCTCGCGCAGCGGCGCCATCATGTCGGCGTGACGCGCCTGGCGTTCGGCGAGCGGCATCGACAACGCACGTTCGAGCGCTTCGGACATCTGCGACAGATCGAACGGATTGACGACGAGCGCGCCCGGCAGTTGATCCGCCGCGCCGGCGAATTGCGACAGCACGAGCGCGCCCGGATCGGCCGGGTCTTGCGACGCGACATATTCCTTCGCCACGAGATTCATTCCGTCACGCAGCGGCGTGACATATCCGACCTGCGAAAGCCTGAAAAGCGCCATCAGCAGATTGCGTTCGTATTTGCGGTTGAGATATTGAATCGGCGTCCAGTCGAGTTGCGCAAAACGGCCATTGATACGCCCCGCTTCGCCTTCCAGGTTCTGGCGGATACGCTGATACGTCTGCACGTCCGAGCGCGTCGGCGGCGCGATCTGCACGAGCGAAACGCGGCCATGCCAGCCCGGCGCGTTGAGCAACAGGCGCTCGAAAGCCTGGAAGCGCTCGACGAGGCCCTTCGAATAATCCAGCCGATCGACGCTCATGATGAGCTTGCGGCCACGCATGCTGTCGCGCAGGCTCTTGACCTGCTTGCGGTTGGAGAACTGATCCGCTGCCTTGGCGATGGCGTCCGGATAGATGCCGATCGGATACGCGCCCACTTTCAGCATGCGGCCGAACGCCTGCAACATGCCGTCTTCGCTCAGATGACCACGCCCGCTACGTTCGACGTAATCGGTGAAGGACTGCTTGTCGGCATCGGTCTGAAAGCCCACGACGTCGTACTGACACATGCCGGCAATCAGTTCCTCGTGCGGCGGCACGGTTCGCATCACTTCCGGCACCGGAAACGGAATGTGCAGGAAGAAGCCAATCGGATTCTGGATGCCGATCTTGCGGCACTCCTGCGCGAACGGCAGCAAGTGATAGTCGTGTACCCAGATGATGTCATCCGGCTTGATGAGCGTCTTGAGCTTCGCGGCGAGTCCCGCGTTCACGCGCATGTAGCCCGCGTATTCCTCGCGATCGAAGCGCGACAGGTCGTTGCGGTAGTGGAAAGTCGGCCACAGCGTGGCGTTCGAAAAACCACGGTAATACTGATCGTAATCGCGGCGCGTCAGGCCGACGGTGGCATACGTCACATTGCCGTTTTTCTCTATGACAGGGTCAGCCGCTTCACCGACGATCTCGCCGCTCCAACCGAACCATACGCCGCCCGTCTCCTTGAGCGCATCCAGAACGCCGATAGCAAGGCCGCCCGCGCTGGGCTTGCCTTCCTGAATCGGCGCGACGCGATTCGAAACCACGATCAATCTGCTCATTACAGCATCACCTCTCAGTTGTCGTTGCTTGCTCGAATTGGCGGCTGAAGATATGCAAGAGTCGTGCCTTTTTGAGACACGGGCAGGATGAAAATTCGTATCCAAGTGTTACGAACGAAATCGGACACGCGGTAAGCCGTCGCCGCGTAGAAGTTTTTGCTCTTTCGTCGAAGGAAACGAAGGCGGTGAAATCAGGAATCCTGCTCCGAACCCAGGTCGCGCTGATAATCGATTCCCTCGCGGCGCACGCCGCCCTGATTGTGCTCGCCGTCGGGCGGAGCGTCAGGTGCGGGGCGGTTCTGGCTGGCGGGATCGTGTTCGATCGGCGGTGCCGGCGCGGCTTCGCCACCAGCCGTTTTAGCCGCCTCGGCGCGTGCTTCGCGCTTGGAAGAGTGACGCGCGGAGCGTCGGAGTGCGGGATGCCTCATCAATGCCTCCAGAGAAGAAGGCCGTCGAAAATGACGTCGGCGGCGTCGGACCGATCTTGTCGCGATGCATCTTTGCTAGAAAAATCGACCGGACACTGATTGCAGCGCCGGTCATCGTTGCTGGCTACGTTGTAATCCCTACCTTCGAGATGGAAACTTATTCAAAGCTTGCACAGATTCAGTGAATGGTCGAAAGTCCGCCAATTCGCTTATTGCACGTGCGGCGCTTCGTTCGGTCCGGGCGGCGGGTCGCCAATGGGCTGCATCGGTTGTTCGGGCGGCTCGCGAGTCGGATCGGGATTCGTGTCGGGCGGAATCGGCGTGGGCGGCGGCTGATCGGGCGGCGTCACGGGCGGGTCCGGCGGCTGGGGCGTCTGCGCGCTGATTCGAGCGCTATCGGATGCGAAATCGGGCATGTCAGGCTCCTTGCGGTCTTGTGATCGTAATCGCCGCATCCACGCTCCTTTTTTCTTACGGTTTCCCGCGCGTGGATGGCAGTCAGAGATCAGCAAGGCCTATGCCCTTGTTTCTTCCAATTTACGCCTACCTCACGCCAGGACTTCGCTTCATTATCGGCGCTGAATCCGCATGCGACAAATAAAAAAGCCCGCGCTTTTGCAAGCAGCGGGCAATGTTTTGTCTAAAGATAAGCGACGTTCAGGTATTTTCGCTATCCGCGTCAGAAAGGTCTCCGCCTTCTCCGACGGCTGCCTTGCCAGCGGCATCCTCGCCATATTCGACGAGCCGGTTATACAGCGTCTTTAGGCTGATGCCGAGAATTTCCGCCGCCCGCGTCTTCACGCCGCCGCATTGTTCGAGCGTCGCGAGAATGAGCTGCCGGTCAGCCTGCGCGAGGGACGTGCCGAAGGGAATCGTCACGGCCGTGCCCGCCGAAGGACGCGAAAGTGAAATCTGCAGCGGCACGGTGGCCGTGCTATCCGAATCCGTACCCGACATGATGTACGCGCGCTGCACGTAGTTCTTCAACTCGCGCACGTTGCCGGGCCAGTTGTAGGACGCGAGCATTTCACGCACGGCGGCGGGAAACACCTTCTTCGTGTTGTAACGCGAGTTGAGTTCGTCGAGGAACGCCTGCCCGAGCAATTCGACGTCCGTGCCGCGTTCGCGCAGCGGCGGCAGGTTGATCGGAAACACGTTCAGGCGGTGATACAGGTCGAGCCGCAGTTTGCCTTCGAGCACAGCCTGCTCGGGATCGCGATTGGTCGCGGCAATCAGGCGCACGTCCGTTTCGAGTTCCTTCGTGGTCCCGACGCGCATGAACATGCCGGTTTCGAGCACGCGCAACAGCTTCACTTGAAGCTCGATAGGCATCTCGGTGATTTCGTCGAGGAACAGCGTGCCGCCGTTCGCGCGCTCGAAATAACCCTTGTGCTGCCGGTCCGCGCCCGTGAACGAGCCGCGTTCATGGCCGAACATTTCGGATTCGATCAGGTTCGGCGAAATGGCGCCGCAATTCACCGCGATGAACGCGTGCTTGCGTCGCAGGCTCAGCTCGTGCAGCGTCTGCGCGGCGACTTCCTTGCCGGTGCCGGACTCGCCGATCAGCAGTACGGACGCTGCCGTCGGTGCCACGCGGCCGATCTGATCGTAGACCGTCTGCATGGCTGGCGAATTGCCGAGCATCAGCCCGAAGCGGCCCATGCGGCGCAACTCGCCACGCAAGGTGCCGATTTCCGCTTTCAGGTCGCCGGCGCGCGGCAGGCGCGAAAGGATCGCCTTCACGCGCTGCATGTTGATGGGCTTGACCAGATAATCCGCCGCACCCATCTTGAGTGCGCTGACCGCGGACTCGACGGTCGCATGGCCGGTAATGACGATGAACTCGACGCCCGAGCGCGGGTCCAGATCCTCGAACAGATCGACGCCGGTGCCGTCGGGCAGCTTGAGGTCGGTAAACACGACGTCCGGCGTCTGCCGCACGAGCTGGATGCGCGCCTCGCGCAAGTCGCCTGCCGTGGCTGTCGTCAGTCCGTCTTCGCCGATGATCGCGGCTAGCGCCTCGCGGGTACTGGGATCGTCATCGACAATCAATACATGTGGCATTGCGTCTCGATATTTCCAAAGCGTTTTCAGGGTCACACGCCAGGTGCGGCGTGGTCTTCTCCGGGCGATGACACGGTGGACTGCCCGGGCCGGTGCGGCTTTCGGTCATGCGCCCGTTGTGGCTCGAGCTTGAAGTGCATGACGCAAAAAGCGCGAGAAATAGAATAATTTCCGATGCGCTGTACGCTTGGGTCTCTCAGCCGTAAGTTTTTCCATTTAGGCAACTTATGGCGGATATTCGTTGATTATAAAGGTTTATCGACATAAAAACGCACGCCGGTCGGGCGTGCGTGGAGTTCGTTCGAGCGCGGCGGTGATGAAAGCGCCTTCCGGCAGCACTCCGTCGTTCGCAATGGAACGACGGTTGTGGACTACTGCGCGTCAGCTTCGCGGGAAATTCCAGGCGTCCGCCGTGCCGCCTACGCCGTGACCATTCACCTCGTGCGGCGCGGGCAGGCGACTCGACGGCGTCAGCACCTTGCCGCCCTCGTCTTCCCAGCGGTGCAGATCGCGGGCCGTGCGCCGTGTGGCGGCATCGCGCGATTGCGCCCATTTCCATGCAAGCACGCTGCCCACCGCGAACAGCGCCCCGAAAATTCCGATTGAAGGACGTGCCATCTCGTTTTCTCCCTTGGTTATCTAAATCGCTGTTTGTGCCTTGATTTCGCCGATGCGCGCTCTTGACTACTTAGCGCGCTTCGATCAGCGGACAACCAGAAGCCCGATGAGAAAGCCCGCGCCCGCCGCGATACCCAGCGATTGCCACGGATTTTCGCGCACATATTTTTCGGTGCACTCGACGCTGGTCTTGTAACGCGTCTGCGCGCTTGTTTGCGCGTCTTCGAGCGCGGAGCGCGCCGAATCGACGTGATCGCGAAGGCGCGTGCGCAAGGCATCGACGCCCTCGCCCGGCAGCGACGCCGAGAGCCGCAACAACTCTTCCGAGTCGTTGAGCAGCACCTTGATGTCTTCGATAATTTTCTGCTTGCCCAACGCAAGCTGGACAGTCGTCTCAGTCATGAAATCAGGTCCTTGCCTTAGAAATGTGGGGGTGAAGTCTGAAGCTTTGTGTATCTCAATGCGTTTCAGCGCCCGCGAGCGCCTTGGCCACACCGTGCATCGTGAAACGCATGCGCAGATTGCGCAGGACGCCGCCGGCCATCAACGCGACGCCAAGCACGCCGAACACGGCGCTCGTGACGTTCGCCGCACGCGAGAGCGCAGGCGTGCCCGCCGCGTAACCGAGCACGGCACACATGAGCGCGGTCACCAGCGCGACCAGAGCCCAATGGTAAATGTCGATCGGCTCGCGCACCGCGAGTTCCTGTCCGCCGCGCGTCGGCCGCACGGGCTTGCTGGCGTTGCCACCGAAGTTGCCGACCGAATTGCCGTCGCGCGTGGCGGTGTCGAAGTCGAGCGTATCGTCCATGATGCGTGTTACCTCTCTCGCTGCCGTCCGCTCGCAGTCGCGATGCACACCGACCGCTTGCTGCGAGCTTGTTCGAATAAGGATGGCGTCATACTTGCAGCTTTCATGCCAGCCGTCGGTGACGGCGTCCAGGAAATGTTCTGCCCGAAGTGGTCCGCGCAAGCCATCACGAAACCGGGTAAGTATTACGCTGTGGACGTGTAAATTCCCTGAGCGGAGCGAGAACCTTGCCGGAAGTCACGCGACGCACATGTGCCAATCAGACAAATTGGGCGATGCCGAACGCCGCACGTTGCCGCAAAGTCGTTGCGAATGGTTAAATAGCGTTTATGAGATGGACTTGTCCGTCTACGGAAAACATCGACCCGCCTGACGAGCGATCGTACGAATGGATCGCGAGCTTGCTTGCCGTCAAACCAAGCGACGTGTTGCTGCCAGGAAACGCCCGAAACTGGCGGCATCGAGCCGAAACTCAGCTAACGCGGCCGGTTCGCATGCTTGGCGCCGCTCTCGCGCATCGACATGCGCCACCACGCTTGACCGATGCCTGGCCGCCATCCGCTCAACCATATTGGCAGAACTCAGGACATATCAGCACACATGGCGACAACCGATCTGGACCCGCCCATCGCCGTCGGCGATACAGCCGCGCAGAAAAAGCGCAATGCGGGGGAAGTGCCGGGCTTGAGATCGTACGGACTGCTGTACGGCTCATCACCCGTGATGCAGGAGTTGTACACGCAGATCGAACGCGTCGCCGGCACCGATGCGACCGCGCTCATCATCGGCGAGTCGGGCACCGGCAAGGAGCTCGTCGCGCGGACCATCCACGATAAAAGCGCGCGCAAGGACGCACCGTTCATCGCCGTGAATTGCGGCGCGATTCCCGACAACCTTATCGAAGCCGAACTCTTCGGTCACGAAAAAGGCAGCTTCACGGGCGCGGTATCGGGACGTATCGGCTACTTCGAACACGCGAATGGCGGCACGCTTTTTCTCGACGAAGTGACGGAGATGTCGCCCGTGCGGCAGGTGAAGCTCTTGCGCGCGCTCGAAACCGGCACGTTCTTTCGGGTCGGCGGCAACGATCTCATCAGCTCCGACGTTCGAGTGATCGCCGCGACGAACCGCGATCCGATTGCCGCCGTGAAGGAAAACGGCTTGCGCGAGGACTTGATGTACCGGCTCGCCGTGTTTCCGCTGCGCGCGCCGCCTTTGCGCGAACGCGATTCGGACCGCGAACTGCTCGCCCAGCATTTTCTGTCCGAAATGAACGCGCAGGAGGGCACGAGCAAGGCCTTCAGCAAGCGCGCGCTCGACGTGCTGCGCACCTACTCGTGGCCGGGCAACGTGCGCGAACTCAAGAACACGGTGTATCGCGCGTTCATTCTCGCGGAGAAGACGGTGGAGATCGCGCATCCGCATCTGGCATCGCGCGTGAAGAAGCCCGTCACTCAGGGCGATGCGATGAACGTCTGGGTCGGCACGCCGCTCGCGGATGCGCAGAAGCAGATCATCCTCGGCACGCTCAAGCATTGCGGCGGCGACAAGCGTCGTGCGGCGAAAGCGCTGGGCGTGAGTCTCAAGACGCTCTACAACCGCCTTGGCGCCTATGAAAACGAGGACACCGAATCAGGCGAAGCCCCTTCCGGCGGCAGCAACGAAAGTTGAGCATCCGTCTGTCACGGACGAACGAAAGGCGAGTGCGTGAAAGCGTTCTCGCCTTTTTTATGGAGCGTTGAGCTACGCGTTCCCGCTGCTTGCAATTTCTTGCAATTTTCTCGAACCGGTAATTAGAAGCATGCTTCAAAATGCGCGAAGCTCGCGACATGCACGTGTCGCGCATTCTTACGTGGCGGGGCTTTGGCGGCGATTCCTCAAGGAGATTCGCAGCCTGGCTCACGGCGCCTGGGCAGACGAAGGAAACCAGCAACATGCAGATCAGGGTTGAATGGCGCGGCAAGCGCGCCGCCGCGCTTGCCGCGATCGTGTCGGGCGCTATCGCCTGCGTGAGTCTCAGCGGCTGCAATTCCCTCTACAGCGAAGGCGCGACGGCTGGCGCCGGTATCGCCGGTGCGGCTATCGCGGGCAAGGTGACGAGCAACGCCGCGGTCGCCACGGGTATCGGTCTTGGCGCGGTGGCGGCGGCGCGGGCGGGCGTGCAGTACTCGCAGCGCATCGTGCATACGGACACGCAGGACAAGATCGCGTCGGTCGCCGGCCCGCTCGACGTCGGCTCGGTGGCGCCGTGGATCTCGGTGCATTCGGTGCCTATCGAAGACGACGAGAAAGGCCGCGTGACAGTGAGCCGCCAGATCAGCAGCGGTACGCTCGACTGCAAGGAAATCGTCTTTTCCGTCGATCGCGACGCGACCAAAGACCGTGCCGCCGACAGCGCGTTCTACGTGGCATCCGTGTGCCGCGACGGCGACAAGTGGAAGTGGGCATCGGCCGAACCGGCGACGCCGCGTTGGGGCTCGCTGCAATGACGGAGCGCGTGGCGGTATCCATGACGCTGCGCCTTGGCTGCATCGCGGCTTTCGCGGCGGCGTGCGTCGCGATGAGCGGCTGCGCGTCGATTGGCGCGGCAAGCGGTGCGCTCGCGGGCGTGGCGACGGGCGCGGTGACGACCAATCCGGCTATCGGCCTGGGCGTCGGCATTGCGGTGCAGGCCGCGACCGACGAAGTCGTGAAGCGCGTGACGAAGTCTCTGCATCAGGATCAGCAGGTTGCCATCGCGGTGACGGCGGGCATGTCGGACATCGGCGAGACGCGACCCTGGAAGGTCAAGCACACCTTGCCGGTGGAAAATGGCCACGGCCAGGTGCGAGTGCTGCGCGAGGTCAAGAGCGCGCTTGCGAGCTGCAAGGAATTCGCGTTCTCCGTGGCGGATGGCGACGATCCGAGTTCGCATGAAGACTGGTTCATCGCGACGGCGTGTCAGCAGACCGAGGGATGGAAGTGGGCTTCGGCGGAACCGGCGGTCGAGCGGTGGGGGAATCTGCAGTAGGCGGAGAGGCAGCGGAACCGCTTTTTTGCTTCGAGGCTTCGAACAAGAAGCGCGGCGAGTCCGCGCTTTTTTGTTGGCTTCGATTCTGGCGATGGCTTGATGTTGGCGGGCCAGTGCAGTGCGAGCCTGCCGCGCCGTTCGTTGACCGTTGCCGTGCGCCTGCTACTTTCGAAAAAGGCGTGACGAGTCCTCGCTTCTCCTTGCCTCGACCTTCAGCGTTCTCACTTGCCTCCAGCACGACGTCATGATCAAAGCCCCAAAGAAAAACGCGGCGTCCTGACCGGCCACCGCGCCTTTCCCGCAAAAAACCACCAATAGCCTCAAGCCTCCACGTCTTCCAGACTCAGCATCTCCGTTTGATCGTTGTACGAGAAGATCTCGCCATAACGACCCCAGTCGATGACCGCATCCAGCGTTTCCTGCGCGGCCTTGTCGGAGAGGAAGTCTTCCAGTTCCTGCTCGAAGCGCACGCGCGGCGCGCGATGCCCCGGACGCTCGTTCAACACCTTCTTGATCCGCGCCGCGAGCGGCACGTGCCGCAGCAGATGCTCGGCGAACATCATCTTGCGCTCCTGCGTGCCGAATTCGGCGAACACGCGCGCCTGCGGCGTCAGGAAAATATCGCCTTCGCGCACGTCGGCGAAACCGAGATGCTGCAGCACTTCGGCCACCGGAAAGAGTTCATCGACCTCGAGATGCAGCGTGCGCGCGATTTCCGGCATGTCCGCGCGACCGTGATACGGCTCCGCCGCGAGCGTTTCGATGAGACCCGCCATCAGATTGGTCGACACCGACGGCAGCCAGCTTCCGAGCTCGAGTCCCTTCTTCTTCGATTCATCCAGTTGCCGCGCGGTCATCTTCGCGTAAATGTCGTCGACGAGACGCCGGAACGCCGGGTCCAGACGATTGCGCGGATGCTTGAACGGCACCTTGATCTCGGCCATCACGCGGCCCGGATTCGACGACAGCACCAGAATGCGGTCGCACATGAACACCGCTTCCTCGATGTTGTGCGTGACGATCAGCACCGACTTGATCGGCATACGCCCTTGCGTCCACAAGTCGAGCAAGTCGGTACGCAAGTTCTCGGCGGTCAGCACGTCGAGCGCGGAAAATGGCTCGTCCATGAGCAGCAAGGTCGGATCGACGACGAGCGCGCGCGCAAAGCCCACGCGCTGCCGCATGCCGCCCGACAATTCGCGCGGATAGGCATTCTCGAAACCGTCCAGCCCGATCAGGTCGATGGCCGCCAACGCCCGTTCACGTCGCTCGCGCGCCGCCACGCCCTGCGCTTCCAGACCCGCTTCCACGTTTTGCATGACGGTCAGCCACGGGAACAGCGCGAACGTCTGGAACACCATCGCGACGCCCTTCGCCGGTCCGCGCAAGGGCTCGTTCAGATAAGTGACGTCGCCGGCAGTCGGCTCGATCAGTCCGGCGATGATGCGCAACAGCGTCGATTTACCCGAGCCCGAACGTCCGAGCAGACCGACGATCTCGCCTTCGCGCAGCGAGAGGTTGGCGTCGTCGAGCACGAGCAGTTCGCCCTGGGTCTTGTTGAATCCGCGGCTCACGTTCTGCACGCGCAGGATTTCCGCGCCCAGGCGCGGCGGCGTGCCGGGCACGCTGGGCGCTGGCGTGCCCGTCGTGCGCGATGCGCCCGGCGTGTTGGGGTTTTGCGTGTTCTTGGTGTTCTGCATCGGAACTCGTCCTCAATCCAGTCGAAGTCTTGCTTCGGCGTAGGCGTACAGCGGGCGCCACAACAATCGGTTGAACAGCGTGACGAAAAGCGACATCACGGCAATGCCCAGGATGATCTTCGGATAGTCGCCATCCGCAGTGGTCTGCGCGATATACGCGCCGAGCCCGTGCGCGACGACGCTCGTCTTGCCCCACGACACCGCCTCCGCGACGATGCTCGCGTTCCACGCGCCGCCCGATGCCGTGATCGCGCCGGTGATGTAGTACGGGAAGATGCCCGGCAGCATGGCCTTTTTCCACCATTGCCAACCGCGAATCTGAAAGTTGGCCGCGGCCTCACGGTAATCGTTCGGATACGCCGATGCCCCGGCAATCACGTTGAAAAGGATATACCACTGCGTTCCAAGCACGATCAACGGCGAAAGCCAGATATCCGGGTTCAGATGCCAGCGCACGATGGCGACGACGAACACCGGAAACAGCAGGTTCGCCGGAAACGCCGCGAGAAACTGCGCGACGGGCTGCATCTTCTCGGCGAGCGCGGGGCGCAACCCGATCAGCACGCCGACCGGCACCCACACCACCGACGCAATGCCGATCAGCACGACCACGCGAATCAGCGTGATGAAGCCGAGCACGAACACGTGACCGACATCGCTCCAGCCGACGCCCGTCGACACGAACGAGACCACCTTCCACGTGACGAACGCCGTGACGAGCAGCACGGCCGCGCCCCAGGCGATATCGCCGGTGCGCGTGGACGGCACGGTGGCGCGCAACGGCAGCTTCACGCCTTGCAGCGACGGCAGACGAATCGGGAAGCGCGCGGCCTTCGCGAACAGCCATCCGGCCGGCACCAGCAACCGGTGGATCAGCCGCGTGCGGCGAATCAGATCGAGCAGCCACGATTCCGGCGCGTTGCCCGAGCTCGTGTTCTCCATGCGGAATTTGTCTGCCCACGCGACAAGCGGACGGAACATCAGTTGATCGTAGGCAAGGATAACGACGGTCATCGCCAGAATCACCCAACCGATCGCGGAGAGATTGCGCTCGCCGATCGCCGCGGCCAGATACGCGCCGATGCCCGGCAGCACGATGCTCCGGTTGCCCACCGTGATGGCCTCGGAGGCGACGACGAAGAACCAGCCGCCCGACATCGACATCATCATGTTCCAGATGAGGCCGGGCATGGAGAACGGCACTTCGAGCTTCCAGAAGCGCTGCCAGTTGGTGAGGTGAAAGCCGCGCGAGACTTCATCCAGATCGCGCGGCACCGTACGCAGCGACTGGTAGAAGCTGAAGGTCATGTTCCACGCCTGGCTCGTGAAGATGGCGAAAATCGCGGCACACTCCGCGCCGATCACGCGTCCGGGAAAAAGCGCGAGAAAGAACGTGACGGTAAACGAGATGTAGCCGAGCACCGGCACCGATTGCAGGATGTCGAGCACCGGCACCAGCACGACCGACGCGCGCCGGCTCTTCGCCGCGAGCGTGCCGTAGACCAGCGTGAAGATGAGCGAGGCGACCATGGCGAGCAGCATGCGCAAGGTCGTGCGCAGCGCGTATTCGGGGAGATTGCCGGGGTCGAGCGAGATCGCCTGCGTCTGCAGGGTGGAAATAGGCGCGAGCGTCTCGTGGAAACCGACAGCGGCAAGCGCGATGATGCAGATGATCATCGGGAACGCGACGAAGTCCCAGCGATTGGGCAAGATCCGCCATACCGACGCGTTCGCCGTGCGGTTCAGATTGAAACCAAATTCCATGCAACGCCCTCCCCGTAAGGCTTTGTTCCAACCGCGCAAGGCGCGTGATAGTGCTCATGACGGCAAGCCGTCGCGCGGGCAAGACGCCTTCGTGATCGATGACTGCCTGATCGTCGACTCTCGTGGAATCCGTCGCGCTACCCGCATGCTCAACGTATCTGCCCGTCCAAAAGCTGACAGACGACACAGAAAACCAGCAAATGGATAACGTCAGGCAGCCGTCACTCTTTAACCAGTGCGTACCGGCTGTGCGGAACCGAGCGACACTACACCAAGTTTCGTGACAGTCACAATCTTTCGGCGCTCAGGCACGTCATTCGTGTGATGTTTCTATTTGCTCTTCGGCGCCACGGAGGCAAAATAAAGGCTTGGCCGCCGTCGCATCCGCATTTTGAATGGTCTGGCTTTCTTTCGACTTAACCTCTGCCCCAAGCCGACGAGCAGGCCGACCAAAACCACGCCGGGAGTGCGTTTGAGCAGCGACGAAGGCAACACATAACGCAAGAACCGAACCGCCCGTGCTTACCCTGTGTTGGGTAGACGCCGTCTGTGGAGACAAGGCGCTTGCTGGGCGGCGAAAAACATCGTCCAATCGTGGCTATCACTAACAATAATGAGCGCCGATGCAATGCACTACGCCGCCCCGAAGCCGAACGCCCGTCTGCCCGGCTGTTCTCGCTTGAATCCGCGCGCGGCGTGAGCCAGCGTAGCCGAGAACGCGATGAACAAGACCCTCCTGCACCGACTGATCGCGCTCCTCGGATTCGCGCTGCTCGGCCTTGCGTGCTGGATCGCGGCCGGCTTGCTGTCGGACCGAATGGTACAGCAGGAAATGACGGGCACGGTGCGCACCGAACGACAAATGGCGGCATCCATCGTCGACAACATGGCGCAGGTCATTGCAAGCGATCTCGCGATGTCGCGCGCCATTCCCGCCACGCTCGCACAGGTCGAGCTCATGCAGCATGCGCTCGCGCAATCGCGGGATTATGCCTCGAACCCCGCGGGCTCGGAAAGCGAACGGCGCGCCGAATGGACCGCGCGCCCCAATCTCGCGAAGGTCAACCGCTTCCTCCATGACGCGCAGGGCTTCTCCGGCCTCGATTCCATCTGGCTCATCAACGACCAGGGCTACTGCATTGCATCGAGCAATTCGGCGGACGACAACAGTTTCATCGGCTACAAGATGAGCGCGCGCGGCTATGTCGCGCGGGCGCTGCTCGGCGGCTTCGTCGAGATGTACGGCGTCGGGCGGCTTTCGGGCGATCCGGGCATCTACATCGCCGCGCCGATCTACGACGACGGCATCCTCGTGGGCGCGGTGATCGCCAAGGTGAGCATCGACCGGTTGCGGCATTGGGTGTCGCGGGCCGGCACCTTCGTCACCGATGAAAACGGCGTCGTGGTGATGGCGCACGACGGCGCGCTCGAGTATCAGGCCATGCCCGATGCGCCCGTCGCCCAAATGACGCCGCGCGAGCGGCTCGAACATTACCGGCGCGAGGACTTTCCGCCGTTGCGCGTCGCGCATGTCGGCGATCAGATGCGCGCGGCCGAGCACTGGCTCGCGCCGACGCTCGCGGAAACCTTCTATGCGACCAACGGCAGCAGCGTGCCCGCGCTTTACGACGAGCGCACCGGGCTGAATTCGGGGCTGTCGGCGCACATCGTCCATCCGCTCACGAGCTGGCCGGAGATCAGCCGCAACCACAGCCGCGACCGCGTGCTGGTGTTCCTGACGATGCTCGGCGTCGTGACACTCGCTATCGTGATCGCCATCTCGTATTCACGCGAGCGCCGTCTGCATCGCGCGACGCGCGATCTCGCCGAGCAGTTGCAATCGGCCAATACGCTCTTGTCGGCCGAAGCGCGCCACGACGCGCTCACCGGCGCCCTCTCGCGCCGCTACTTTCTCGACACGCTGCGCCACGAAGTGGAACTCGCGCGCTCGGTCGGCACGCCGTTGTCGCTCGCCATCGCGGACCTCGACCACTTCAAGCAGATCAACGACCGTTACGGACACGCGTCCGGCGACCGCGCGCTCGAACACTTCGCCGAAGTGTGCCGCGCGCAGTTGCGTCCGAGCGATGCAGTCGGTCGGCTCGGCGGCGAGGAATTCGGCATCCTGCTGCCGCAGACCGCGCTGGCGGACGCGCAGGCCGTGCTGGAGCGGCTGCGCAAGCGCTTTCATCACGAGCATTGCGCGCATCTTCCCGACGAGGCGGTGTTGTCGGTAAGCATCGGGATTACCGAACTCGCTGCCGACGATGCGCTCGAATGGATTCTCTCTCGCGCCGATCTCGCGCTCTACGAGGCGAAATCGCGTGGTCGCGACCGCAGCGAAGTGCGCCCGGCCGATCCCCCGCCGCCCGCGCGCTATCCCGAGAACTCGCTGATGGGCAAGTAAGCGCGGCATGGCTTGGGAAGGCATCTCGTCGCGCTCGACGGCGGGCAGGTATCATCGACGTTCGATATCGAATGACACCGCCGTCACGGGAGAAATGCATGAAGGGAAATCTGGTCATCGTGTGCCGCGATCAGGACGCTGAAACGTTCGACCAATTGCTGGCCGAGTACGGCTCGTTCCAGACGCGCCTTTCTTCGACCACATGGTTTCTGAAGATCGCGCTTGCGCCGGAAGTCATTCAGGAGGAAATTCTCGCGCGGCTTGGCAAATACACCACGCATTACATCTTCGAGGCTTCGACGGTGACTTACAACACGGTGGATAGTGAAGCGGCCTCGGCGCTGGAAACGTTGTTTGATTGACGTGGGGCATGGATTAATGCCGCCTGGCCTTGAAACGTTGTTCCATTGACGCGGGTTTAGTAAAGACGCCTCCGGACTTCGACTCGAAGGCGATTTCGCTTTCTCGATGTAGGTTCAACGCTTCGGACGTTGAGCATCGTCTGGCCTCCTTCGAGCTACACACGAACAGGCCCGACACTGAAACATCGTTCCATTGACATTGGCGCAAAACAAAACGCCTCCGTTTCGATGCGGAGGCGTTTTGCTTTCAGCGCGACGAAAGCCGACGCGCGCGGTTCAAAGAGAAGCACGCTCCTCATGCTGCGCTCCCACGCGCCTTTCGCTCATCGGCTGCGTGGCGACATCGAACGGGAAGGTCATGACCACCTGCAACCCGCCCGCAGGCTGGTTGCCGACCTCGCATTCCCCGCCCGCGCGCCGTGCGAGCCGTTCGACGATAGCCAGTCCAAGGCCGCTATGTCCGCTGCCGCCGCGCGCCGGATCGAGCCGCACGAACGGCCGGCTCGCCTTGATGAGATCGTCCGGCGCGATACCCTTGCCGTGGTCCGAGACGGTCAACACCCAGCCCTTTGCCGCGCGCCGCGTCGCAATGACGATGGGCGCCGCGCCGTAGGCATGCGCGTTATCGAGGAGATTCGACAAGAGCCGGTCGAGCGTTGCCGCGGGCAGCACGAAATTCGGCCCGGCTTCCAGGTCGAGCCGAACCGGTTCCGCGGTCGGCGACACCGCGCGATACGTCCGCGCGATTTTCTCGCACTGCTGATCGACCGAAACGGGCTCGCTGCCATCTGGCCGGTCGTGCGCGAACACCAGGAATTGATCGACGATATGCGCCATGGAATCGACATCGCGCACTACGCCATCACGCACCTTGGCGTCGTCCATCATCTCGGCGCGTAGACGCAAACGCGCGAGCGGTGTCTTCAGATCGTGCGCGACGCCTGCGAGCATCACCGCGCGATCGTTCTCGGTTTGCGAGACCTCACGCACCATCTGATTGAAGCCGTGCGTCAGTTGCCGCAGCTCACGCGGGCCGCGTTCGGGAACGGGCGGCGTCGGCTGACCGCGACCGAAACGCCCGACCGCTTGCGCCAGGGAGCGCAATGGATATTGCAACTGCCATGCGCCGAAGAGCGCGGCGAGCACGGCAGTCGAGAAAATGAGCGCGAGCCACAGCAGCATGCGGTCGCGCGAGCGCGGCGGCCGCAACGGCTGCACCGGCACGACGATCCAGCCGGCGTCCTTCGCGCCATGCACCCACACGCTCGGCGGCGCGCCGGGTTCGTTCAGGCGAATATCGGTGCCATCCGGCAGACGGTCTTTCAGGTCTTCGATGAAATGAGCGAGCGGCGGCGGCGTGTCTTCGTCGGGCGTTCGGGGCACTTCCGGGCTGTTGAGCGGAAAGATGCGCACGCGCGGCGGCAAGGGTTGATCGGGTGTGTTGGCCATGTGCTGACGCACGGCATCGACGAGAAATGCGGTTTCCTCGACGGCAAAACGCGTCTGCACGTTGTCGCGCTCGAAGCGGATGATGGCGAACCAAGCGACATGCGACAGCACCAGCATGCCGATGACGATGACGACCAGCCGCCCGAACAGCGTGTCAATTGCCCGGCGCATTTTGCTCGCCGTCCGGCACGAACACGTAGCCGCGCCCGCGCACCGTCTGAATGAAACGCGGCGCGGATGGATCGCTTTCCAGAATGCGCCGCAGACGCCACACCTGCACGTCGATACCGCGGTCGGTGCCGTCGTATTCCGGCCCGTGCAGCAGTTCGAGCAGACGCTCGCGCGTCAGCGTGCGCATAGGGTTGTTGACGAAAATCTTCAGAAGCGCGAATTCGCTGCCGGACAAGGTGATCGGCCTGTCGTCCTGTTGCAGCGTGCGCGACTGGAAGTCGAGCCTGAAGCGCCCGAACGAATACGGCTCGCGCTGTTCCGGCGCGGCCGATGGAATGGTGCGGCGGCGGCGCAGCACGGCTTGCACGCGGGCAAGCAATTCACGCGGATTGAACGGCTTGCCGAGGTAATCGTCCGCGCCGAGTTCGAGACCGACGATGCGGTCCACGTCGTCCGCGCGCGCGGTCAGCATGATGACGGGGATGTCGTCGCCCGATGCGCGCAGCTTTCTGAGCGCGGTCAGGCCGTCGACGCCCGGCATCATCAGGTCGAGCACGATCAGATCGGGGCGCTCGCGCTCCAGCCGGCGTTCCAGCGAACCGGCGTCGTGCAGCACCGAAACCTCGATGCCCTGCCGGACCAGATAGTCGCGCAGAAGGTCGCGCAGTTCGGCGTCGTCGTCGACGACAAGTATTTGCGTAGTCATGGCTGAAGTTTAGCGCGTGAGACGTAACCGTTTGCCCGCAAGGATGCCGTAAAGGGTTACGGGGTGTTACCGCGAAAGCATCGCGTAAACCTGCGTAATAAGCAGCGACCGCGTCGTAACACGCCACGCGGCGCAAGCCTCTACGCTGTGTCTCACCGACAAGCGCAAAAGCCTGGACGACCTTCTCGGAAATACCGTCGCAAGCGGCTTCGACGTTTCGGCATCGACAATCAATCAGGGAGTCTCACAATGGGCAAGCAATATCGCATTCTTACTGCCGCCGCCACTGCAATTGCACTGACATTCGGCGCCACGGCTTATGCCGCCACCAGCGACGCGCCTCCCGCGCCGCCGCCCGGCGGTCCCGCCATGATGGGTGGCCCCGGCGGTCCTGGCGGTCCTGGCGGTCATCGCATGGAAGAGCGCATGAAGAAGCAGATGGAGCAGCTTCATAGTCAGCTCAAGCTCAACGCAGATCAGGAAAAGCTCTGGCAGACCGCGCAGGACACCATGAAGCAGAACCGTCAGGCGATGCGCGAGAGCCACCGTCAGATGCACGAGCAGATGAAGTCGCTGGAGCAGCAGCCGATTCTCGACCTGAACGCCATGAACGCGGCGCATCAGAAGATCGAGCAGCAGAACCAGCAGTTGCGCGAAGGCACCACGACCGCATGGCTCAACTTCTATAACTCGCTCAACGATCAGCAGAAGACCACTGTGAGCACGGCGCTCAAGAAGCACTTTGCGAAGATGCGCGAGCACGAGCACAAGATGCACGAACGCTGGGGCAAGCGTGATGGTCAGCACGGCGGCCCGGGCGCCGGCGCGCCGGCTGGCGCTTCGGGTACGACGAAGCCCTGAGTTTCGAGGAGCGATGCCCGCCGTCGTGATACGGACGGCGGGCGCTTATGTTCAAGCTCTGCGTTCGCGCGAGCTGGCAGCATCATGCTGCTCTTAGCTTGAGACACGGTGTTGCACGTTGAAAAAAACCGCGAGGCGCTTTGCGCGCTTCGCGGTTTTGCGCTGCATGGATCTTCTGTTCAACGGCTCTCGGGCACTTAACGTCCGCGCGAAGCATCCGCAGCGCCCGATCGCCCTTCTTAGACCTCAAGCCAGATCGAACAACAGCACTTCCGCGCCTTCACCGCCTTCGACCGTGACTTTCGACACATCCTCGATCTTCGCGGCATCTCCTGCTTTCAGCGCTTCGCCGTTCACCAAAACCGCGCCGCGCGCCACGTGCACGTACACGCGCCGGCCAGCGGGAACATCGAACTCCGCGCGCTCGGCGCCATCGAAAAGGCCCGCGAAGATGCGCGCGTCGGCGCCGATTTTCACCGAGCCTTCATCGCCTTGCGGCGAGGCGATCACACGCAGACGGCCGCGCTTTTCCTCATCGCCGAAACGCTTTTCTTCGTAGCCCGGTGCGTTGCCTTGTGCATCCGGAATGATCCAGATTTGCAGAAAGTGGGCCGTCTCGCTGGGCGAACCGTTGTACTCGCTATGCCGCACGCCCGTTCCCGCACTCATGCGTTGCACGTCGCCCGGGCGGATGGTCGAACCGTTGCCCATGCTGTCGCGGTGCGCCAGCGCGCCTTCCAGCACGTAGCTCACGATCTCCATATCCCTATGCCCGTGCGTCCCGAAACCCTGTCCGCCCGCGACGCGATCTTCGTTGATCACGCGCAACGCGCCGAAGTGGACGTGCTCCGGATCGTGGTAGTCGGCAAAGGAGAAGCTGTGGTACGAGTCGAGCCAGCCGTGGTTGGCGTGACCGCGTTCACTGCTGCGGCGAATCTCGAACATGATGTGTGCTCCCGTTGAATACGTTGAAATGCGATGGACAGAATGTAAGGGTGTCCACCCCGTCAAACAACGGGCACGCGGGCACTACACCGTCTCGCGCATGAGGGTAATCGGATGCCTCCGCTTCTCACCCGCGCATCTTCCGGCTTCGGGTAAAATACCGCGCTTTTCAGGCGGCCCTGTGGCCAGAGCCGGTCGGGAAAGCCCGTGAAGGCGCGTCTTTCGGCGTCCGCCAACGGCGACCGCCAATTTTGGCCACCTAGAATACGCGCACCAAAGGCGTCATCTCCCGGAGCCCGAACCCCGCGCGCGGCGCGCGTCACGTTCGCAGTTTCCGGCACGTCGGGCACCTTTACAAGGAACCACCATGTTGCAAGGCTACGGTCCGCTGATCCTCGCGGGCACCTGGCAGACCGTCAAGCTGGCGGTGTTGTCGCTCGCGTTCGCCTTCGTGATCGGGCTGATCGGCGCGGCGGCGAAGCTGTCGAAGAATCGAATCGCCTCGGGCGTCGGCACCGTCTACACGACCTTGATTCGTGGCGTGCCCGATCTCGTGCTCATGCTGCTGCTCTTCTACAGCATCCAGATCTGGCTGAATCTGCTGACGGATGCCCTCGGCTGGGATCAAATCGATATCGATCCATTCCTGGCCGGCATTCTCGTGCTCGGGTTCATCTACGGCGCGTATTTCACGGAGACGTTTCGCGGCGCGTTTCTCTCGGTGCCGCGCGGCCAGCTCGAAGCGGGCGCGGCCTACGGCATGACGCCCTGGCAGACGTTCACGCGCATCATGTTTCCGCAGATGATGCGCTTCGCCCTGCCCGGCATCGGCAATAACTGGCAGGTGATGGTCAAGGCGACGGCGCTCGTGTCGATCATCGGTCTCGCGGATGTCGTCAAGGCCTCGCAGGACGCCGGCAAGGGCACGATGCGTTTCTTCTTCTTCACGCTGCTCGCCGGCGCGATCTACTTGGCCATCACCACGATCTCCAATTTCGTGCTGATCTGGCTCGAACGGCGCTATTCCATCGGCGTGCGCAAGGCTGACCTCTGATAGAGCCTGTCGGTTAAAAAAGAACGGCGGAATCCATGATCCAAATCATCCAGGAATACTGGAAGAACTACCTCTTCACAGACGGCTACCGCATCACCGGTCTCGCGATCACGATGTGGCTGCTGGTCATCTCCATCGGCCTCGGCTTTTGTCTTTCGATACCGCTGTCGGTCGCGCGCGTCTCGAAGAACAAATTGCTCTCGCGTTCGGTGTGGCTGTATACGTACGTGTTTCGCGGCACGCCGCTCTACGTGCAGTTGCTGCTCTGCTACACGGGCCTATACAGCCTGCAGGTCGTGCGCGATCACATGCTGCTCGCCGACTTCTTCAAGAGCGGCATGAACTGCACGCTGCTCGCCTTCACGCTCAATACCTGCGCGTACACCACGGAAATCTTCGCCGGCGCGATCAAGGCGACGCCCTACGGTGAGATCGAGGCCGCGCGCGCGTATGGCATGTCGTCGTTCACGCTGTATCGGCGAGTGATCTTGCCTTCGGCGCTGCGCCGCGCGCTGCCGTACTACAGCAACGAGGTGATCCTCATGCTGCACGCGACCACCGTCGCGTTCACGGCGACCGTGCCGGACATTCTCAAGATTGCCCGCGATGTGAACTCGGCGACGTATCAGTCGTTCGAGGCGTTCGGCATTGCGGCCCTGCTCTATCTCGTCATTTCGTTCGCGCTCGTGTGGCTCTTTCGCCGCGCCGAGTATCGCTGGCTCGCGTACCTGCGGCCTCAAGGCAAATAAGTGGGCTGTTGAGCCGCAAGGACCCGTTCATGAATTCCAAGATGCACAAGCTTTTCGTCGACGACATCCACAAGCAGTACGGCAGCAATGAAGTGCTCAAAGGCGTTTCCCTCAAGGCGAATGCGGGCGATGTCATCAGCATCATCGGCTCGTCGGGTTCCGGCAAGAGCACGATGCTGCGCTGTATCAACTTCCTTGAACAGCCAAACCAAGGGCGCATTTTCGTCGATGGCGCCGAGCTGCGCACGCTGAAGGACAAGCACGGCGCGCTGAAGGTAGCCGACCAGAATCAATTGCGCGAAATGCGCTCCAAGCTGTCGATGGTGTTTCAGCACTTCAACCTGTGGTCGCACATGAACGTGCTCGAGAACGTCATGGAAGCGCCGGTGCACGTGCTCGGGCTCACGAAGAAGGAAGCGGAGGATCGCGCGCGGACTTATCTGGAGAAGGTCGGCCTCGCGCCGCGCGTGGAGAAGCAGTATCCGTCGCATTTGTCGGGCGGCCAGCAGCAGCGTGTGGCGATTGCGCGGGCGCTTGCCATGCATCCCGATGTCATGCTCTTCGACGAACCCACTTCCGCGCTCGATCCGGAACTCGTAGGCGAAGTGTTGAAGGTGATGCAGACGCTTGCCGAGGAAGGCCGCACGATGGTGGTCGTAACGCACGAAATGGCTTTCGCGCGCAATGTGTCGAATCACGTGGTGTTTCTGCATCAAGGGCGCATCGAGGAGGAAGGCCAGCCGGATATCGTGTTCGGCAGCCCGAAGAGCGAGCGGCTCAAGCAGTTTCTATCTGGCAGTCTCAAGTAAGTCCTTTCCCCTTCCCTTTCTTTCTAAAAGCGCCCGCGAGGCGCTTTTTTTTCGCCCTCGCCAAGCGGGTCATGCCTTATCGGTAAGCTTTTCTCGCGCCTAGCGCTGCCTTGAACGTCCGTCAATAGGCGTGAAACCCGACTCCAGAAAGGCCCCGCAATCGAAGCCTTATGCCACAAGGCTTCGCGGGCTATTTCCCAAGCTATGGGTAGCATTCCTACCACATGGGCATTGCATTTTTGACACAATCCTTCGCAACACGTCAAATTTCTTTGGCGGTCAAAACGTATTTTGATAAATTGCTACTCAAAGTAACAAAACGAATCGCAAAAAAAGTAGTTTTACTTCAAAAGATAAGAAAACGGAGGCAGACGCCCATCGACGGATCGGCGTCGGCATCGCGCACACGAAGCGCGACTCGCCCACGAGGATCATCGCCCTTGCGTGTCCTTCCTCCAAAAACGATTTCCGGTTGGATGCGCTCGCATCGAACCACACGGCAGCACTTGGGTTCCATTTATTGACAGGGTTGGAGGAGATGATGAAGAAAGCTTTGCTCGCGGCAGCAGCACTGCTGACGTTCAGCGCGGTGGCTCAGGCTCAAAGCAGCGTGACGCTGTATGGTCGCCTGGACGCAGGGCTTGAATATATGAACGGCGTGCCGACAGGCACAGGTCCCGGAGGCCAGGCCACCGGTTCCACCCACCGTTTCCGCGCGGAAAGCGGCGACTGGGGCACGAGCTTGTGGGGTATGAAGGGCGTCGAAGATCTGGGTGGCGGCTATCGCGCCGTGTTCCAGTTGGAAGGCAGCTTCAACACCATGACGGGTCAGGGCCCGGGCAACAACGGCATCTTCAATCGCTGGGCAACCGTCGGCGTCGCCAACAACCAGTTCGGTACGCTCTTGCTGGGCCGCGAACTGTTCATCGCGAACGGCGTGTGGGACTTCGATCCGTTCGGCCAGTCGAACTGGTCATCGGCATCGCTGGTGCGTGGTCGTAACTGGCCGCAATCGAGCAACAACATTTCGTACCAGTCGCCGAAGTTCGCGGGCTTTGACTTCTACGGTCAGTACGCGCTGTCGAACGCGACGAACTTCAACGGTAACGGCACGACGCCGCAAGGCCGCGAAGGTGGCGCTTACATCACCTACACGACGCCTCTGTTTCAGATTCGCGGTATGTACGATGAAATCCGCAACCCAGGCAACGGTCTGCTCGGCGGTGCGTACAACGCGGTCAACGGCGGCGCGGCAAACGCGGATCAGAGCAACGGCAACGGCGTCTACGCTTACTCGCGCGAGTACACGGCGATGTTCAACGTGTTCCTCGGTCAGTTCAAGATCCAGGGCGCTTACCAGGCTATCCGCTCGTCCGGCATGACGGGTCAGTTGCCCGGCCAGCCGACCACGCTCGACCACGAATGGGGTGGCGTGACGTGGCAAGCCACGCCGGCCGCAGCCCTTATCGCGGCGGTGTATCACGTGAACGGCAACAACGGCGCCGGCAACGCGAACATCTACACGATCGGCGGCTCGTACAACCTGTCCAAGCGCACCTTGCTGGATATCCAGGTGGCAACGGCGCAAAACAGCAAGGCCGCGAACTACGGTCTGAACGCCAACAACTACGGCACGGGAACGGCAACGGACAATCCGCTGCCGGGACACAGCCAGACTGGCGTGTATGCAGGCATCCAGCACTCGTTCTAAGCAACGAGGCTGAACAAAGAAAAAAGCTTCATCGAGTTTTCACGCTGCTGCGAGAGGCGCGTATCGGTGCGGTGCCCGAAAGGGTATCGCACCGTTTTTTATTGGGGCGATGAATGCGTTTGGCTCCGCGACATTAAGTATCAGATTGACAAACAAAACGACAAAAAGCTGGATTCGAAAAAAGTAGTTCTCCTTCAAAATTCAAACGTCTGACGATTGATCTTCATGCAACAGGTGAGGATCGGTTGCTCGGTTCTGTAGTTTGAATTCAAAAAGGAGTGTTGGGGGATGATGAAGAAGTCTTTGATCGCGGCTGCCGCCTTGTTGTCGTTTAGCGCCGTGAGTTTCGCGCAGAGCAGTGTCACGCTGTTTGGCCGTCTGGACGCGGGCCTCGAATATATGAATGGCGTGCAAAACGCCGCCGGCACGGGATCGGCCAATCGCTTCAGGGCCGAAAGCGGCGACTGGGGCACGAGCCTGTGGGGCATGAAGGGCGCAGAGGATCTCGGCGGCGGCAATCGCGCCGTGTTCCATCTGGAAGGCAGCTTCAACACCATGAACGGGTCGGGTTCGACCGCCGGCATCTTCAATCGCTGGGCGACGATCGGTGTCGAGAACGATCGATACGGCACCTTCCTGCTCGGCCGCGAACTGTTCATCTCGAACAGCGTGTGGGACTTCGATCCGTTCGGCCAGTCGAACTGGTCGTCGGCATCGTTGGTGCGCAGTCGCAACTGGCCGCAATCGAGCAACAACGTTTCGTATCAGTCGCCGAAGATCGCGGGGTTCGACTTTTACGGCCAGTACGCGCTGTCGAACGCCACTAGCTGGAACGGCAACGGTTCGACGAAGCAGGGACGTGAGGCCGGTGCCGCGATCACCTATACGGCCCCGCTCTTCCAGATTCGCGGTCTGTACGATGAAATCCGCAATCCGGCTAACGGCACGCTTGGCGGAAGTTACGCGGACAGCAACGGCGTCTACTCCTACTCGCGCGAGTACACGGCGATGGTCAACGTGTTCCTCGGCCAGTTCAAGATTCAGGGCGCGTATCAGGCAATCCGTTCGTCGGGCATGACGGGCCAGTTGCCCGGTCAGCCGACCACGCTCGATCACGAATGGGGCGGTGTGACGTGGCAAGCCACGCCAGCCGCGGCGTTGATCGCGGCGGTGTATCACGTGAACGGCAACAACGGTGCGGGCAATGCGACCATGTATTCGCTGGGCGGCTCGTATAGCTTGTCCAAACGCACGTTGCTCGATCTGCAAGTGGCCACCGTGCGCAACAGTAAGACAGCGAACTACGGCTTGAATGCCAACGACTTCGGGTCGTCGCCTGGAACGGACAACCCGCTGCCCGGGCGCAGTCAAACTGGCGTGTATGCGGGAATTCAGCACTCGTTCTGAGTGAAAAGCTAAGATGCGGTGCCGTAAAAAAGCATCGCATCGTCCTGAAAAGGCGAGCTAGCCTTGCATCGTCTTGTATGTGAGAAAGCGACTCCGCGCGCACTCTCAAAAAGAGCGCCGTACGGCTTCGAGCGCTTCGGCTAGCCTCGCGACGCTTTTGAAAATGGAGTTCGCAGCGTCAAGCCGACAAAGCCGCATACGAAAAAGCGCCTCCATGAAAAACACCCCAAAGGCTGGATCGATGTCCAACTTTTGGGGTGCAGTTCATTCTTCGGCGCCTTTTTTCAATCGAACAAGACGCACCCTACTCCCGCGCCGCGCCCGATGCCCCGTGGCTCAACCAATCCAGCACGGCCGCCGCATCGTCATCACTCGATTCACGCGCCTTCGCCACCGTCTCGCTCAGTGTCGCGCCCGGTTGCGGCGCGGCACGGCGAATAGCCACGCCGACAGCGAGAATATCGATGATCACGAGGTGCAGAATGCGCGAGATCATCGAGAGTTGCGACTCGCGTATCTCGATGTGATCCGTCTCCAGCGCCACCGTCGCGCGCTTGGCGAGCGGCGTGTTGCTCGACGTGATCGCAATGACCGTCGCGCCTTGCTGCATCGCCACTTCCAGCACGCGCAGCAGTTCGGGCGCGCGGCCCGATTTCGACACGGCCACGATCACATCGCCCTTGCCGAGCAATGCAGCCGACGCCGCCTGCATGTACAGATCGCCATAAGCGATAGTCGGGATGCCGAAACGGAAAAACTTGTAGTGCGCGTCCTGCGCGACGATATTCGAATTGCCGAGCCCGTAGAACTCGATACGCCGCGCGCCGTTCAGAATCTCGATTGCGCGCTCCACGTTCTCGAAGTTCAGATGCTCGCGCAGCTGCAAAATGGCCGACACGGTGTTGTCGAGCACCTTCGCGCCGAAATCGGTGGCGGTGTCGCCGAGATGCACCTGGCTGTGGCTCATCGGAATGGTGCCAGTCAGCCCGGTCGCAAGCTTGAGCTTGAAATCCGACAGCCCCTGGCAGCCGAGCGAGCGGCAAAAACGAATCACCGTGGGCTGGCTCACGTCCGCCTTGCGCGCGATATCGATGATCGGATCGCTGATGATCGAACGCGGATGGTTCAGCGCGAGATCCGCCACGCGCCGCTCGGCCGGCGTGAGCGCGTCGCGCATCTGGCGAATGCGCTCGAACACTGCCGACGAACCGCTATTCGCACGGTTCGACAACTGCTCGGACAAAATAGCCGAGACGCCGAGAAACGCCGGATATTCCGCCGTGATGATGTAAGTCGGAATGCTCGACAGATACTGCGAGAAACGCCCTTTCGACTCGAAGCGCGCGCGAAACGGCGACTTGTGAAAGAGTTCGCCGAGTTTGAGCACCACGCCGCCGCCAATATAGATGCCGCCGAGCGCGCCCAACGTCACCGCGATATTGCCCGAGAACGTGCCGAGAATGCTGCAAAAGCAGTTGACCGCTTCGAGCGCGAGCGCTTCGCCGGCATGCGCGCGATTCGTGACTTCGGCGCTCGTGAAATCTTCGGCGACATCTATCTCATCGCGCTCCGCGAACGCGCGGTAAATCAGCTCCAGCCCCGGCCCCGCCGACACGCGCTCGAACGAGACATGCGCAAACTTGCGGCGCGCATAGCGCATGACGAGGTCTTCGTTCTCGTCGAACGGAGAAAACGTGGCGTGACCGCCTTCGCTGCCGAGCGCGATCCAGCGGTCATCGGCGGGAATGAGGCCCGACACGCCCAAGCCCGTGCCCGGCCCGAGCAGACCGATCACGCTGTTTTGCCGGCGCGAACCGCCGCCGACCTGTTCGCGCTGCGCATCGGTGAGACCGGGCAGCGCCATGGCCAGCGCGGTGAAATCGTTCACGACGAGCAAGGTATCGAAACCGAGCGCGCGGCGCGTCGCTTCGATCGAAAAGCTCCAGTCGTGATTGGTCATCTTCACGTGATCGCCGTCGACCGGATTGGCGATCGCAATCGCCGCGTGATTCACGCGTGCGACTTTCGTGTCCTTCAGATACTGCTGCATTACTTCCGCGATGCCTGGGTAATCCGCGCCCGGATACACGCGAATTTGCCCGATCTCGCCGGGGCCCGTCTCCAGCGCGAAGCGCGCGTTGGTGCCGCCGATGTCGGCGAGCAATCTCGGTCCGTCGGCGTGCTGGTTCGCGGCGGGCGCGGCCTTGCTATGCACACCAGTAGACATCGAGCTTCACTCCTTCTGCGTTGGCCAGGGTCGAGATGGCGTTCTTTTGCGGCGCGGCAAGCGCCGCGTTCAAGACGTCGAGTTTTTTCTGGCCGGAGATGAAGAGATACAACTGCTTCACCTGCTTGAGCGCGGACATCGACAGGCTCACGCGCGCGTGCGGCGCCTTGCCCGGATGCACCGCGACGAAGCGGTCCTGCGTCGAAATGGCGAAGTCCCATTCGGGCGCGTCGGCGAAGATGGATGCCGTGTGGCCGTCCTCGCCCATGCCGAGCACGACGACATCGGGCAGATGGCGGCGCGGGTCGGCGTTGAGTTCGGCGACATGCGCTTCGAGCGGCTTCGAGACATCCACGAGCGGCAGAAAATACGCCGCCGCCGCCGCGTTCTGCAGCACCGTTTCGTGCGCGAAGCGCGAATTGCTGTCGGGATCGGTGTCGGGCACCCAGCGGTCGTCGACGAGCGTCACGTCGATATGCGCCCAGTCGAGCGGCTCGTGCGAAAGCGCCGCGAGAAACGGGCGCGGGCTCGAACCGCCGGAAACGGCGAGCGTTGCGTGAGGGGTTTGCGTGGCCGCGGTTGCCGCGAGCGTTGCCTTCAGCGCGTCGCTGACGGCGTTCGCCAGCGCGTCCGAATGGGCGCGCGGTTCGTCGAAAGTGCGAAGCTCGATCACTGCTCCTCCTGCTTGTCTGGTTTGTCGACCCGCTCTTTTTCGATGCCCCGAGCGGTTGCTTATAGCTTGCTTATGTTGTTTCGCGCTGCCGCCAGGCGACCGCGCGACGCCATCAATTCTCTTCTTCGAGCCAGCACGTGCCATGTTGCGCCAGCATCGCGCTCGATGCCGCCGGTCCCCACGTGCCAGCCGCGTAAGGCTTTGGCTTGCTCATCGGCTGGGCCCACGCGTTCAGGATCGGTTCGACCCAGCGCCACGCCGCTTCCTGCTCGTCGCGCCGCACGAAGAGCGCGAGGCGACCGTGGATCACATCGAGCAAAAGACGCTGATACGCCTCCATCTGCCCTTCCTTGAAGAACTGATCGAAGGCGAGGTCGAGGTGAACGCTCGCGAGATTCATGCCTTCGCCGGGCTGCTTGGCAAGGCAATATAGTCTGATGGTTTCGTTCGGTTGCAAGCGGATGACGAGACGGTTCGCGCCCGCGCGTAAGGCGTTCGTGCCGAGCGCCGAATGCGGCACCGCGCGAAAGTTGACGACGATTTCCGCGACGCGGTCCGCGAGCCGCTTGCCCGTGCGCAGGAAGAACGGCACGCCTGCCCAGCGCCAGTTTTCAATTTCAACTTTCAGCGCGACGAAGGTCTCCGTCGTGCTGTCCGGGCGCACACCCTTTTCCGTTGCATACGCCGGCACGGCAGCACCGCGTATCACGCCCGCGTGATACTGACCGCGCACCGCGACGCGGCTGATGTCGCGTTCATCCACGGGCTTGAGTGCGCGCAGCACACGCAGCTTTTCGTCGCGCACGGAGTCGGAATCCATCGAGTGCGGCGGTTCCATCGTCACGATGGAAAGCAGTTGCAGCAAGTGGTTCTGCACCATGTCGCGCAGAGCGCCGGTGTTGTCGTAGAAGTCGCCGCGCGCCTCCACGCCCAGTTCTTCCGCAATGGTGATCTGAATGCTTTCGACCCATTCGCGCCGCCACAGCGGCTCGAAGAGCGCATTGCCGAAGCGCAGCGCGAGCAGATTCTGCACCGGTTCCTTGCCGAGGTAATGGTCGATCCGGTAGATCTGCTCTTCCTGGAAGATTTCGCCGACGGCGTCGTTGATTGCGTTCGACGACTCGAGGTCGTAGCCAAGCGGCTTTTCGAGCACGATGCGCGCGTTCTGGTTCAGGCCGACGTCCGCGAGCGCGCGGCAGATCGGCACGAACAGCGACGGTCCGGTGGCCAGATAAAAGACGCGCGTGCCTTCGTACTGGGCCATGACATCGCGCAATACGACGAAGTCTTCCGCGCGCCCGAGGTCGAGCTGCACGTATTGAATGCGCTCGAGAAAACTGCGCCACGCGGCTTCGTCCAAACCGTTCTTCGATACATGCGGCTTCACGTGCTCTTCGACCCAGGCGAGATATTCGCCCGGTTCCTGCGCGCCGCGCGCCACCGCGACGATTCTGCCGGCGGGCGCAAGCATGTTCGCGCGATGCGCCTCGAAGAGCGCGGGGAGAATCTTGCGCATCGACAAGTCGCCGGTCCCGCCGAAGAGAACGAAAGTGAAATTCGAGTCGCTTTGCATGAGTCTCCAGGCCGGTTCACTGATGTCGGTGAGGAAGCGCACGAAGGCGCCCGTAGTCCGATAAAATTTTTTTTGACACTGAATTGTAGTTTAACTACAATTCAAATCAAGAGGAAATGTCATCCGGGAAAAAAATGGCTTGTCAATCAGAAGATGAGTGTTTTCCCTAGGGCGTCTCTGAGCGCATGTTAACGGACTCCGCGCATCGCTGCTTTCAATGGCCCGAGCGCGTTTTGTCTGTCAGCAAAAATCAAAAGAGGAGACTGTCGTTGCGATTCAACCCACTCGTCTCTTGAGAGCCGTGCGGCCGTCAATCGGTACCGCCGGCTTTCGCGCGTCCTCGTTCACCGCTGCACGCGCGTTCTTCTGCGACACCGCCGATTCCCCGGTCATCCACGTTTTGCCCGTTTTTCCAACCGCGCTTCCTGGCGACATCAGGAGCCAATCGTTTCTTGTTAGGTGTCTGGAGGAGATAAACAATGAAAGTCCGTAAGCTCATGGGCGCGCTGTGCGCCGCAGGTCTTCTGTGCGGCGCGACGGCGTCGGCGGTTCAAGCTGCCGAAGCGGTTTCCGTGCTGCACTGGTGGACGTCGGGCGGCGAATCCAAGGCAGTCGGCGTGCTCAAGGACGACATGACGAAGCAGGGTTACACCTGGAAGGACTTCGCCGTCGCAGGTGGCGCGGGCGCTGCCGCGATGACCGCGCTCAAGACCCAGGTGATCTCGGGCAACGCACCGTCGGCGGCACAGATCAAGGGTCCGTTGATCCAGGAATGGTCGGAGCAAGGCGTGCTCGTGCCGATCGATTCCATTGCCGGCGACTGGAAGAAGAACCTGCCGCCTGAAATCGACAAGATCATCCACGCAGACGGCCACTATGTCGCCGCTCCCTTCTCGGTGCATCGCGTGAACTGGCTCTACATCAACAAGGCTGCGCTGGACAAGGCGGGCGGCAAGGTGCCGACCACCTGGGCCGAGTTCTTCCAGGTCGCCGACAAGATGAAGGCCGCGGGCATCATGCCGATCGCCATGGGCGGTCAGCCGTGGCAAGACCTGACCTTGTGGGAAGACGTCGTGCTGTCGCAAGGCTCGGACTTCTACAAGAAGGCCATCGTCGATCTGGATCAGAAGACGCTGACCTCGGACAAGATGGTTCAGGTGTTCGACACCGTGCGCAAGATTCAGGGTTACTTCGATAACGGCCGCACCGGCCGCGACTGGAACCTCGCCACGGCCATGGTCATCAACGGCAAGGCGGGCATGCAGTTCATGGGCGACTGGGCGAAGGGCGAATTCGCCGGCGCCAACAAGAAGTCGGGTACGGACTACATCTGCGCCGCGGTGCCAGGCACGGAGAAGGCCTACACCTTCAACGTCGACTCGTTCGTGTTCTTCCAGCAGAAGGGCCAGAAGGCCGCGACGCCGGGCCAGCTCGCGCTCGCGAAGACCATCATGACGCCGGAGTTCCAGGAGCAGTTCAGCCTGAACAAGGGTTCCATTCCGGTTCGTCTCGGCGTGAACATGGACAAGTTCGACGACTGCGCGAAGAAGTCGTACTCGGATGAACAAGCGGCGATCAAGGGTGGCGGCTACGTGCCGTCGCTGGCTCACGGCATGGCTCAGGGCGATGCCACCGCCGGCGCCATCACCGACGTCGTCACGAAGTTCATGAACTCGTCGCAAGACTCGAAGAGCGCGGTGCAAGCGCTTTCGAACGCAGCGAAGACGAAGTAAGCAAGCCGTAACGGCGGCCCGTGGCGCACCTGCGCGCGGGCCGCTTCAAGCATTCGAACGCGCTCAAACGCCATACGAAGCAAAGCCATTGGCTCACGCGCACAAACAAGCGTATCCAAACGCCGGCGCATTACCAGGAGTCGAGTTGTGACTGCCTCCCTAAGCGGTACCGCGGAAAAACGTCCGCATCAGCCTCGCCGCGCGTCCGCGACGGCGGCGCTTGCCGATCGATGGATTCCGAAGCTGGTGCTTGCTCCCAGCATCTTGATCGCGCTGATTTTCGTGTACGGGTTCATCCTCATCACGGGCTATCTGTCGCTCACGAATTCGCGGCTCATGCCGCGCTACGAGTTCTCCGGCCTCGACCGATACCGGCAACTCTTCGACAACGACGTCTGGTGGACGTCCGCCGCCAATCTCGGCTGGTTCGGCATTCCGTTCATCGCAATCTGCGTCGGACTCGGTCTCTTTCTGGCCATCCTGCTCGACCAGAGAATCCGCAACGAAGGCGCGCTGCGCGCGATCTTTCTCTATCCGATGGCGCTCTCGTTCATCGTGACGGGCACGGCGTGGCAGTGGATTTTGAACCCGAGCCTCGGCATCGAGAAAGTGCTGCACGACTGGGGCTGGACGAGCTTTTCGTTCGACTGGCTCGGCAATCCGGACAAGGCGATCTTTTGCGTCGTGATCGCGGCGGTGTGGCAGTCGAGCGGCTTCGTGATGGCGCTTTTCCTCGCCGGCCTGCGCGGCGTGGACAGCGAAATCTTCAAGGCAGCGCAGATGGACGGCGCGGGCTTGCCGACCATCTACCGCAAGATCGTGATTCCGAGCATGCGCCCGGTGTTCTTCTCCGTGCTGCTGATTCTCTGCCACATCACCATCAAGACGTTCGACCTGGTCGTCGCGTTGACGGCGGGCGGTCCTGGCACGTCGTCGTCGCTGCCCGCCATCTTCATGTACACGTTCTCGTTCAATCGCGGCCAACTCGGCGTAGGCGCCGCTTCGTCGATGATGATGCTCGCCACCGTCGTCGCCGTGCTCGTGCCGCTCATGTATCTGGAATCGAGGAGCACCCGCAATGCAGCCTAAGATGACGATCAGCCGCACCGTCATTTATGCGGTGCTGATTCTGTTTGCGCTTTACTTCCTGTTCCCGATCTACGTCATGCTCTCGACGTCTTTCAAGGACCTCGATCAGCTTCGTACCGGCAACCTGCTCACGCCGCCCACGCACTTCACCTTCGCGCCGTGGGTCAAGGCGTGGCAGGAAGCCTGTACCGGCGTGCGTTGCGACGGCATGCAGCCGTTCTTCATGAACTCGGTGCGCATGGTGATTCCGGCCGTGCTGCTCTCGTCGATCATCGGCGCGTTCAACGGTTATGTGCTCACGCACTGGCGTTTCCGTGGCGCGGATGCGTTCTTCACCATGCTGCTCGTGGGCTGCTTCATCCCGTTCCAGGCCATTCTTCTGCCGATGGCGCGGCTGCAAGGCATGCTCGGCCTCTCGAACACGACCTCGGGCCTCGTGCTCGTGCACGTGATCTACGGCATTGCGTTCACGACCATGTTCTTCCGCAACTTCTACGTCAGCATTCCGGCTGAACTCGTGAAGGCGGCGCGCATCGACGGCGCGGGTTTCTTCACCATCTTCACGAAGATCCTGCTGCCGGTGTCGTTGCCCATTTTCATGGTGTGCCTGATCTGGCAATTCACGCAGATTTGGAACGACTTCCTGTTCGGCATCGTGTTTTCGGGCGTCGATTCGATGCCGATCACGGTGGCGCTCAACAACCTCGTGAACACATCCACGGGCGTGAAGGAATACAACGTCGACATGGCGGGCGCGATCATCGCGGCATTGCCGACGATTCTCGTCTACATGATCGCGGGACGCTATTTCGTGCGCGGCCTGACAGCCGGCGCGGTGAAGGGTTGATCGCCATTTTCGCGATCCCTTTCCGGCCAAGACAAACATAGAGGATTCACATGGCAAGCCTTTCCATCCGTGACGTGTACAAGACCTACCCGAACGGGGTGCCGGTTCTCAAGGGCGTCAACATCGACATCGAGGACGGACAGTTCCTGATTCTCGTCGGCGGCTCGGGTTGCGGCAAATCGACCCTGCTCAACATGATCGCGGGTCTCGAAACCGTGACGCGCGGCGACATCATGATCGACGGCAAGACGGTCAACAATCTATCGCCGAAGGACCGCGACATCGCGATGGTGTTCCAGTCCTACGCGCTCTACCCTTCCATGAGCGTGCGCGAGAACATCTCGTTCGGCCTCAATATCCGCAAGGTGCCGAAGGACGAGCAGAAGAAGATCGTCGACCGCGTGTCGGAAACGCTGCAGATCGGTCATCTGCTCGACCGCAAGCCCGGTCAGTTGTCGGGCGGTCAGCGTCAGCGCGTGGCAATGGGCCGTGCGCTCGCACGCGATCCCGTCATGTTCCTGTTCGACGAGCCGCTGTCCAACCTCGACGCGAAGCTGCGTATCGAGATGCGCTCGGAGATCAAGCTGCTGCATCAGCGTCTGGGCACGACCATCGTCTACGTCACGCACGATCAGATCGAAGCGATGACGCTCGGCGACCGTATCGCGGTGATGAAGGACGGCATCGTGCAGCAGTTCGGCGCGCCGCAGGAAATCTACGACTCGCCCTCGAACCTGTTCGTCGCGGGCTTTATCGGCGCTCCTCCGATGAACTTCATCACCGGCAAACTGGTGGAAGCGGGTTCGGGCGTCGGCCTGCAGATCGACACGGGCGTGACGAAGAAGGTGCTGAACCTGCCGTTCGAAGCGAGCCGTCTGCGCGGCAAGGTTGGCCAGGACGTGATTCTTGGGCTGCGCCCGGAGCGTATCACCGACGCGCGTAACGCCCACAACGCGGACGACGCGCGCATGCAGCCCATCGACGTGCTGGTGGACGTGATCGAGCCGACCGGTCCGGACACGCTGCTCTTCGCGCAAGTGAACGGCAAGCGTATCGTGGCGCGCGTGCACCCGGCATCGAACCCGCAACCGGCTTCGAACATGACTTTGCTGTTCGATGTGTCGAAGGCTGTGTTGTTCGACCCGCAGACGGAAGACCGGCTGGCCTGAGTTTCAGGCTTCGTCTTCGTTCGTGGAGAGCCGCGCGACATGCGCGGCTTTTTTGTTTTTGCTGATTTTCAGCCCGATTTCCATGGGCGATGCCAGAAGCAGGCACAATCGGCATATGAAAACCTCTCTGCACCGTACATGAGTCTGCTTTCGTCGCAACCCGCTCTCGCCTGGCCTTCGGGTCAGCAATCCGATCCGTTCATCGGCCTCGAATCGCTCGACGATCCCAAGGTGCAAATCTGGGTCGATGCCCAGAACCGCCGCACCGAAGCCGCATTCGGCAACACGCCCGAGGCGCGCGCCCTCGCCTCGCAGCTCGAAAAGTCGTACACCTCGAAGGACCGCATCGTCACATGCTCGCGCTATGGCGAGTGGGGCTACAACACGTGGCAGGACGAAGCGCATCCGCTTGGCATCGTGCGGCGCACGCCGTGGAGCGCGTGGCTCGCGGGCACGCCCGAGTGGCAGATCATCCTCGACGTCGACGCGCTCGATCTCAATACCGACGAAACCGACGACACGCGCTGGGCGCTCGCCGACTTCGACATGCTCTACCCGACTTACGATCGCGCGCTCGTCAGCTTGTCGCCCGGCGGCTCGGACGCGTGCATGGTCCGCGAGTTCGATATCGAAGCACGCAGCTTTATCGACGATGGCTTCGTGCTGCCGGATGTCGGCAAGCACGACATTTCGTGGATCGATCGCGATACCTGCTACGTCGGCTGGGACGACAGCAAGCACAACAAGAAACCCGCGTTGACGACATCGGGTTTTCCGCGCCAGGCGCGTCGCTGGAAGCGCGGCACGCCGCTCGCGGATGCACCCGTGGTGTTCGAGGGCCAGCGTCGCGATGTCTCGGCGGGCGCGGATTACGATCCGCTCGAAAAGCTGCATCTCGCCTCGCGCGCGGTCACGTTCTACGACACGCTGCACTTCTGGCTCGATGAAACCGCCAACGCGTGGCGTCAATACGATCTGCCGACGCACGTCGAAGTCGAGCACTGGAACGGCTGGCTGTTCGTCACGCCGCGCGAAGTGTGGAAGACGGGCGGCGTGCGTCACGAAGGCGGGACCTTGCTCGTCATCCGCCGTGACGCGTTTCTCGAAGGCGCGCGCGATTTCACGGTGCTGTTCAAGCCATCGGACAGGCGCGTGCTTGCGGGCATCGACTTCACGAAGCATTGGCTGATCGCAAGCCAAATGGACGACGGCACGCCGCGCGTCACGCTCCTCGCGCCGCCCGCCGATCACAAGACGGCGTGGAACGCGCGCGATTTCGCGCTGCCCGAAGCGAGCCAGTCTTACGTCGATTCCATCGACAGCGAACGCGACGACACGGTGCTCATTCACGTCGAGCATTTTCTGATGCCGCCGTCGCTCTACTTCGCGGATCTTGCGAGCGACTCGCCCTGGCAACTGCTCGCACGTTTGCCCGCGCAGTTCGACGCGAGCGGCATGTCGGCGGTGCGTCATCACGCGATCGCGAAAGATGGCGAGCGCATTCCGTACTGGCTGATCGGTCGTGGCGCGGATGTGTCGACCGATGCGCGGCCTTGCCTGCTCTACGGCTATGGCGGCTTCGAAGTCGCGCTCGATCCGCATTACGATTCGACCACTGGCATTGCGTGGCTCGCGCGCGGCGGGCTGTTGGCCATCGCGAACATTCGCGGCGGCGGCGAGTTCGGGCCGCAATGGCATCAGGCGGCGCTGCGCGAAAAGCGGCAAGTCTCGTTCGACGACTTCATCGCGGTGGCTAAAGCGCTGATCGCGAGCGGCGTGACCACGGCCAGGCAGCTCGGCATTCGCGGCGGCAGTAACGGCGGTTTGCTCACCGGCGCGTGCATGGTGCAGCGGCCCGAGCTTTTCGGCGCGGTGCTGTCGGAAGTGCCGCTGCTCGACATGGGGCGTTTTCATTTGCTGCTGCAAGGCGCATCGTGGATCGACGAATACGGCGATCCCGACGATGCCGACGACCTGCGTCATCTGCTGGCGTATTCGCCGTATCAGAACGTGAAGGCGGATGTCGATTATCCGGCGTCGTTGTTTACGTCATCGACGGCGGACGACCGCGTGCATCCCGGTCACGCGCGCAAGATGGCCGCGAAGATGCAGGCGCAAGGGCACGAAAACGTCTGGTATCAGGAAACCGGCGAAGGCGGACACGGCGCGGGCGTGGAGCCGGAAGCCGTGGCGCAGGCGGAAGCGGCGGCATTTACGTTCCTGGCGGTGAAGCTTGGGCCGCTCGGGTGATAAGTCGAACCGTTGACGCGCGAACGAAGTCCGAAAACCTCGCCAGGCGGCGAGGTTTTTTAATCGCGCAACGCGCCTCAAACCTTGACCGGCGCGGCATGCGAACGAAGCACCAACGTACGCCCGTGAAAAGTCAGCACGCCGCAAACCCCGATCACGATGCCCATGCCATGCGGCGACACATCGTGGAACAACCCGACCGCAAGACTCGATAGCGCGCCGAGCGCAAGCTGCATCGCACCGAAGACAGCGGCGGCCGCGCCCGCGTTGCGCGGATAGCGGTGCATCAGTTCCGTCGTGCAGTTCGCCGCGAGCAGGCCAACCACGCCGACCACGAAGAACAGACACACGACGATCGACCACAGCCCGCCCCAACCCGTCAGCGAAACGAGCGCGACGGCAAGCGCCGCGATCACGCTGACGAAGGCCGCGCCGGAGATCATCTTCATCGCGCCGAGGCGGCCGACGAGCTTCGTATTCAACACGTTCCCGCCAATGATGCCGACGATATTCAGCCCGAACAGCAGCCCGTAATACTGCGGCTTCACATGGAAATAGTCGATGTAGACGAAGGGCGTCGCCGTGATATACGCGAACATCGACGCGAACGCCATGCCGCCGCACATCATGTGGCCCCAGGTGACGGGGTCGCGCAACAAGTGCCCGTAAGCCGCGAACGAAGCGCCGAGCGCGGAGCCCGCGCGCTTTTCCTTCGGCCAGGTTTCGGGTACGCGCAGAAAAGCGGTGATGGAGCACGCCACGCCGAAGAGCGTGAGCGCGGCAAAGACCACGCGCCAACCGCCCAACAGCAGCAATTGCCCGCCGATCAACGGCGCGAGCAGCGGACCAATGGACGTAACGATGGACAGCATCGACAGCACGCGGGCGGCATCGGCGGGCGCGTGGGCATCGCGGGCGATGGCGCGCGCGAGCACGGAAGCCGCGCCCGCACCGAGCGCCTGCAGGAAGCGCACGAAAACGAGGGCGTCGATGGACCACGCCACCGCGCACGCGACGCTCGCAAGCGCGTACAGCGCGATGCCGCCGAGCAACACCGGCCGGCGGCCATAGGCGTCGGAAAGCGGGCCATAGAGCAACATGCCGAACGAGAAGCCGAACATGAAACTCGTGAGCGTGCTTTGCGCGGCGGCAGGCGTCGTGCCGAACGCGGCGGCGAGCGACGGCAGACTCGGCAGATACATGTCGATCGACAAGGGACCGCAGGCGGCGAGCGCGCCGAGCAACAGAATCAGCCGGCCATCGGGCCGGCGGGCAGTGGTGTCAGGCATTGGACTCGGAAAAGACGAAGGGTGCAGAGCGGATGCCGCGCGCGTGCTGCATCGGCGCCGGGCGAGGCCATTGTACGCGTCGATCCGCTAAGCTCCGGCTTTGAGCCATCCACTAATTCTCGTCAGACCCATGACCGCGTTTCTCCTGATCTGGAGCCCGAAGAAATGGCCGTGGCCCGAACTGCCCGACTGTGCGCGACGCGTGGCCGCAGGCGAAGCCGTCGCCGACGTCTGGGGCTGCGGCACCGCGCGCGGCCTCTTGCCGGGTGACCGCGTGTTCGTGCATCGCGTGACGCAGCAGCCGAAGGGCGTGTTCGCATCGGGCTATGTGACGCGCGCGCCTTACGAAGTGCCGGATGCGCACTCGAAGCGCGGATACCGGCTGTGCATCGATTTCGTGTACGACTGGCTCGTCGATGCGAACGAGCAAGTCGTCGTCACGCGCGACGAACTGCGCGCGCATCCGCTTTCCGTGCAGACGTGGGACGCGCAGAGTTCCGGCACGATCATCAAGCCGATGGCGGAAGGCGCGCTCGAAAAGCTGTGGACTGCGCGCACCGGGCGACGCGGGCGGCCGAACCCGCTCGAATATGACGACTCCGGTACAATTTGAAGCATGTTTTTCGCACCGGACCGCGCGTCGGCATCAACCGTGCGCCGCGCTTTTGCCGCTTTGAGCGGAGCGTCCAGTCCGTTGCGTATTTCGCATCCACAACCGTGCAGGCCTCATCCATGTCCAAGAATCAAGCCCTCTTCGAACGCGCTCAGCAAACCATTCCCGGCGGCGTGAATTCGCCGGTGCGCGCGTTCCGCTCGGTCGGCGGCACGCCGCGCTTCATCGAGCGCGCGGAAGGCCCGTACTTCTGGGACGCCGAGGGCAAGCGCTATATCGACTACATCGGCTCGTGGGGCCCGATGATTCTCGGCCACGTGCATCCCGAAGTGCTCGACGCCGTGCAGCGCGTGCTCGCCCACGGCTTCTCCTTCGGCGCGCCGACCGAGGCGGAAATCGAGATCGCCGAGGAAATCTGCAAGCTCGTGCCGTCGATCGAACAGGTGCGCATGGTGTCGAGCGGCACCGAAGCGACCATGAGCGCGCTGCGTCTCGCGCGCGGCTTCACGGACCGCAGCCGCATCGTCAAGTTCGAGGGTTGCTATCACGGTCACGCGGACAGTTTGCTCGTGAAGGCGGGTTCGGGCCTGCTCACGTTCGGCAATCCGACTTCGGCGGGCGTGCCCGCGGATATCGCGAAGCACACCACCGTGCTCGAGTACAACAACGTCGAGCAACTGAACGAAGCCTTCGCGGCGTTCGGCGCGGAGATCGCCTCGGTGATCGTGGAGCCGGTCGCGGGCAACATGAATCTCGTGCGCGCGACGCCCGAGTTCCTGAACGCACTGCGCGCGCGTTGCGACGAGTACGGCTCGGTCCTGATTTTCGACGAAGTGATGTGCGGCTTTCGCGTCGCGCTCGGCGGCGCGCAGCAGGTCTATGGCATCAAGCCCGACCTGACCTGCCTCGGCAAGGTGATCGGCGGCGGCATGCCGGCCGCGGCCTTCGGCGGACGCCGGGACATCATGGCGCATCTCGCGCCGCTCGGCGGTGTGTATCAGGCAGGCACGCTGTCCGGCAATCCCATCGCGGTCGCGGCCGGGCTCAAGACCTTGCAGCTGATCCAGCGCCCCGGCTTCTACGACGACCTCGCGAAGCAGACGCGCAAGCTCGTCGATGGCCTGAGCGCCGCCGCGCGCGATGCCAAGGTGTCCTTCTCGGCCGACTCCATCGGCGGCATGTTCGGCCTTTACTTCGCCGAGCAGGTGCCGGTGAGCTTTGCCGAAGTCACGCAGGGCGACACGCGGCGCTTCAACGCGTTCTTCCACGCCATGCTCGATGCCGGCGTGTACTTCGCGCCATCGGCATTCGAAGCCGGTTTCGTCTCCAGCGCGCACGACGACGCCGTGATCGACGCAACCCTCGAAGCGGCGCGCGGCGCATTCGCGTCGCTCGCGGCTTAAACCTCGGGCGCGGCGACCGCGATGTTTTCGCAAACCGACTTCACGCACATGGAGCGCGCGCTCGCGCTCGCCTCGCGCGGCATGTACACGACAACGCCCAATCCGCGCGTCGGCTGCGTGCTGGTCAAGAACGGCGAAGTGATCGGCACGGGCTTCACGCAACCGGCCGGTCTGGATCACGCCGAAGTCCGCGCGCTCAAGGACGCGCGTTCGCGCGGCAAGGACCCGCGTGGCGCAACCGCTTACGTCACGCTCGAACCGTGCAGCCATTTCGGGCGCACGCCGCCGTGCGCGCAGGCGCTCATCGACGCGCGCGTGGAAAAAGTGATCGCCGCGATGGAAGATCCGAACCCGACCGTCTCCGGGCGCGGTCTCGTGATGTTGCGCGATGCGGGCATCGACGTGCGCTGCGGTCTGCTCGCGCACGAGGCGCACGAGATGAACATCGGCTTCGTGTCGCGCATGACGCGGCGGCGGCCGTGGGTGCGCATGAAAGTGGCCGCGACGCTCGATGGCCGCACGGGTTTGCCCTCGGGCGAAAGCCAGTGGATCACGGGTGAGGACGCGCGTGCCGACGGCCACGCATGGCGCGCACGCGCCTGCGCCATCCTCACGGGCATAGGCACGGTGCGCGAGGACAACCCGCAACTGACCGTGCGCGCGGTCGAAACGCCGCGCCAGCCGCAGCGCGTTCTGATCGACAGCCGTCTGGACGTGCCGCTCGATGCACGCATGCTGGAAGGCCCGCCAGCGTGGATCTTCCATTCGGCCAACGCCGATCCCGCGCGCGTCGCGGCGTTGCGTGCGAAGGGCGCGGAGCTGATCGAACTGCCCAACGAACAGGGCAAGGTCGATCTGCCCGCCGTGCTCATCGCGCTTGCGGATCGCGGCATCAACGAATTGCACGTCGAAGCCGGGCACAAGCTCAATGGCTCGCTATTGCGCGAAGGCTGTGTCGATGAACTGCTGGTGTATCTCGCGCCAAGCCTTCTCGGCAGCGCGCCCGGCATGTTCGACTTCGCGCCGCCCGCCACGCTGGATGCGCGCGCGCATCTCAAGTTTCATCGTATAGACCGGCTCGGCGACGACTTGCGCATTCTTGCGCGTTTCGCCGAGGCAAATGTCACCACCGACGCGTGCTGATCCGCGTGGGTCCGGCCAAGTCAGCTCGTCAAGTTAAAGGAAGCAGTCGATGTTCACAGGAATTGTCAGCGCGGTAGGCCGTATCGACCAAGTCACGCCGCTTGGCGCGGAGCCGGAAGCGGGCGTGCGCCTGACGGTCACGGCAGGCGGTCTCGATCTCGCGGATGTCGAACTGGGCGACAGCATCGCCATTCAGGGCGCGTGCATGACGGTCATCGAAAAGACCGCGAATGCCTTCGATGTCGATGTCTCGCGCGAAAGCCTCAACAAGACGGTCGGACTCGGCCACGCGGGCGACGAAGTGAATCTGGAAAAGGCGTTGCGCGCGCATGACCGGCTGGGCGGCCACTTGGTCTCGGGCCATGTGGATGGCCTTGGCGAAGTGTCGCGTTTCGAACGCGTGGGCGAATCGCACGAATTGCGCGTCGTCGCGCCGAAGGAGATCGGCAAGTACCTGGCCTACAAGGGTTCGGTTACGGTAAATGGCGTGAGCCTCACGGTCAACTCGGTCAGCGACCGCGCCGATGGCTGCGAATTCTCCATCAACCTCATTCCGCATACCGTCGAAGTCACGACGCTCAAAGCGCTCAAGCCGGGCGTGAAGGTCAATTTGGAGATCGACCTGATCGCGCGCTATGTCGAGCGGATGATGAACGCGTCGTGATGCTTTCCGGTCTTGGAGCTTTGGCGCGGCGCGGCTCAGCGCTCGGGGCCCCAGATGTGATCGAAGTCGAAGGAGACTTCCTTGGTGTGGCGAATGGACGTGAGCAGCACCGTGTCGCCAATCAGAAGGTACAGAAGCACGTAGTCTTCGAACACGTGTTCGCGTAGTTCGGCGCGCTTCTTGGCTTCCTCGGTTTCTTCGATAAGTTCTTCGCAGGCCAGTATTGCCTGATAGGTATCGGGGTCGGTGTTGAGGAAGACTCGGCCAATTGCCGGAAAGCGCTCGAGCAGAGGCTTTGCCTTTGTCTCCAGCGCTTCGAACATTCGCTCGAAGCTCTCAGGCAGGTCCAAACGAATCCAGTAGCGTTCGATATCCGCGATTCGAGTCTTGAATTTGCTCGAGATGCGGACCGTCGCACGCCTGCGTCCATCATTCGGCATCGGCATTGCCCCCTTCCTGCGCTTTTCTTTCGCGTTCCTCGCGCTCCGCGCGCAAGCGCGCCCGAGTGCGTGCGAAATACTCGCCCGCATCCTCCGTCGGCTCCCCTGCCTTCCACGCCGCGATCGCTTCCTTGGCGTCCTCCAGCAACAGCAAATGAATCCGCGCCCGCTCCGCGCGATAGTAGTGCTCCAGCTTCTCCGTGCTGATCAACGCGACGCTAGCTTCGCCGTTCTTCGTGATGATCTTGTCCGTGCCCTTCTGCACTTCGTCAATGAGCTCCGACAAATTCGCACGCGCCTGCGAAAGGGAGATGACGTCTTTGGGGGTAAAAGCCATTTTAGGCTCCGTGCTATTTAACGTACTCAACATGGTACAGAATTCACACTCGCAAAGGATAAGGAATTCGTATCATCTCAGGCCGCATGAGGCCGCGCCAGTCGTCCGGAAGGAATAGGAAAAATCGCCTGTGCAGGCGACGCCGCGATTTCACCGACTGTCCATCATCGGTGGCGTAAAATACGCCCTTTCCCAATCCGGACCCCTTCGGGACGCCATCATGCCGATCGCCACCACTCCAGAGATCATCGCTGAACTGAAAGCCGGGCGGATGGTGATCCTCGTCGACGAGGAAGACCGCGAAAACGAAGGCGACCTCCTCGTCGCAGCCGATTTCGTCACGCCGGAAGCGATCAATTTCATGGCGAAGCACGGTCGCGGCCTGATCTGCCTCACGCTCACGCAAGAGCGCTGCAAGCAACTGAATTTGCCACTCATGACCCACCGCAACGGCACGCAGTACGGCACCGCGTTCACGGTCAGCATCGAGGCGGCCGAAGGCGTGACCACCGGCATTTCGGCTTCCGACCGCGCGCGCACGGTCGCGGCGGCGGTCGCGCACGACGCGCGCGCCGAGCACATCGTGCAGCCGGGCCACGTGTTCCCGATCATGGCGCAGCCAGGCGGCGTGCTCGTGCGTGCCGGCCACACGGAAGCCGGCTGCGATCTGACCGCGCTAGCGGGCCTCACGCCCGCATCCGTCATCTGCGAAATCATCAAGGACGACGGCGAGATGGCGCGCCTGCCCGACCTCATGGAATTCGCGGATCAGCACGGGCTCAAGATCGGCACCATCGCCGACCTGATCCACTATCGCAGCCGGACGGAATCCATCATCGAAAAGGTCGGCGAGCGCATCATGCAGACCGCTCACGGTTCGTTTCGCGCGGTGCTGTATCGTGACGAGCCGACGCGTTCGCCGCATATCGCGCTCGTGCGCGGCACGCCCTCGCCCGACCGCGAAACGCCGGTGCGTGTGCACGAGCCGCTTTCGGTGCTCGACTTGCTCGAGATCGATTCCTCCACGCATTCATGGACCATCGACGCGGCCATGAAGGAAATCGCCGCGCGCGATCTCGGCGCCATCGTCATGCTCAACTGCGGCGACACCAAGGAACAACTCGTGGACGTGTTTCGCGCGTTCGACGAGAAGGACAAGGCGCTCGAACTGAAGCGCCGTCCCATCGACTTCAAGACTTATGGCATCGGCGCGCAGATCTTGCGCGACCTGGGCGTCGGCAAGATGCAGGTGCTCGCGAATCCGCGCAAGCTCGGCAGCATGTCGGGCTACGGGCTCGAAGTGACCGGCTTCATCGCCATGCCCGGCTGCCCCGCGACCGCTGCGCCCGCGGACACGCCGGTCTCGCATCTGCGCTCTGCCTGAACGCATCAACTCATTCCAAACCAACGGAACTCATTCATGGAAATCGGACAATACCAGCCGAATCTCGACGGTGACGGTCTGCGCATCGGCATCGTGCAGTCGCGCTTCAACGAACCCGTGTGCAATGGCCTTGCCGATGCATGCATCGAAGAGCTGGAACGCCTCGGCGTGATCGGCGAAGACGTGCTGCTCGTCACCGTGCCGGGCGCGCTCGAAATTCCGCTGGCGCTGCAAAAACTCGCGGAATCCGGCCAGTTCGACGCGCTGATCGCGCTCGGCGCCGTGGTGCGCGGCGAGACGTATCACTTCGAACTGGTTTCGAACGAAAGCGGCTCGGGCATTTCGCGCATTGCGCTCGACTTCGGCGTGCCGGTGGCGAACGCCGTGCTGACGACCGAAAACGACGAACAAGCCGTCGCGCGCATGACGGAAAAAGGCCGCGATGCGGCACGCGTGGCAGTTGAAATGGCGAATCTTTCCGTCGCGCTGGAACAGCTCGGCGGCGACGACGAAGAAGACGAAGACGAGGACCGCGCATGAAGAGCGCTCGACGCCGCTCGCGTGAACTCGCGACGCAAGGGCTTTATCAATGGCTGCTGTCGGGTGCGCCCGGCGGCGAGATCGACGCGCAGTTGCGCAATGCGCAGGGCTTCGACAAGGCCGACCATGAGCATCTGGATGCCATTCTGCACGGCGTGATCAAGGAAGCCGACGTGCTCTCCGAGCAGTTGCAGCCGTGTCTCGACCGGCCGATCGAGCAACTGTCGCCGGTGGAGCGCGCGGTTCTGCTGGTCGCCGCGTTCGAATTCAAGCATCACCTGGACATTCCGTATCGCGTGGTGATTAACGAGGCGGTCGAGCTGACCAAGACGTTCGGCGGTTCGGATGGCTACAAGTACGTGAACGGCGTGCTCGACAAGCTCGCGGTCGCCTTGCGTCCGACCGAGGCGCAGGCGCGCAGATGAACACCGCCACCGATCCGCTGGTGCGGCTTGCGTCACGGGTCGACGCGATCGAGCCGTTCTACGTGATGGAGTTGATGAAGGACGCGCAGGCGCTGGAACGCGCGGGGCGCGACATCATCCATATGGGTATCGGCGAGCCGGATTTCACGGCGCCCGAACCGGTCACGCGCGCCGCCGCGGATGCCTTGCAGCGCGGCGTCACGCAATACACGAATGCGCTCGGCGTGACCGCGTTGCGCGAGGCGATCTCGCAGCACTATCGCGATGCGTTCGGCCTCACGGTCGACCCGCAGCGCATCGTGGTGACGGCGGGTGCATCGGCGGCGCTGTTGCTCGCGTGCATGACGCTCGTCGATCACGGCGACGAAGTGCTGATGCCCGACCCGTGCTATCCGTGCAACCGGCATTTCGTGTCGGCGGCGGACGGCAAGCCCGTGCTGATCCCAAGCGGTCCGGCCGAGCGCTTTCAGTTGACGGCGGCTCACGTCGAGGAATACTGGCGGCCGCAAACGCGCGGCGTATTGCTGGCGTCGCCGTCGAACCCGACGGGCACGTCCATCGCGCCGGATGAACTGAAGCGCATCGTGAATGCGGTGCGCGCGCGCGGCGGCTTCACGATCGTCGACGAGATCTATCAGGGCTTGAGCTACGACGCGAAGCCCATCTCGGCGCTCTCCTTCGGCGACGATGTCGTTACCGTAAACAGCTTTTCGAAGTATTTCAGCATGACCGGCTGGCGGCTCGGCTGGCTGGTCGTGCCGCACGCAATGGTTCCGGCAGTCGAGAAGCTCTCGCAGAATCTTTTCATCTGCGCATCGGCGCTGGCGCAGCACGCGGCGCTCGCCTGCTTCGAGCCGGAGACAATCGCGATCTACGAAGCGCGCCGCCTCGAATTCAAGCGCCGGCGCGATTACATCGTGCCGGCGTTGCGTTCGCTGGGCTTTGGCGTGCCGGTCACGCCCGACGGCGCCTTCTACGTCTATGCGGACACGATGAGCGTCGCGCACCCCGCAGCCGGCCACAGTGGCGCGCTCACGCAATCGATGCTTCACGATGCAGGCGTCGTGCTCGTACCAGGCGCCGATTTCGGCTTTCATGCGCCGGAGCGCTATATCCGGGTTTCATACGCGACGGCGTACGCAAAGCTGGAGGAAGCGGTTCATCGCCTGGGCTCGCTTTTCAGCCGATAAATTTGCAGCGAAGAAAAGCAAAAGGGCACCCGAGGGTGCCCTTTTTTACGACTCGACCAAAAAAACTCAGGCGCCGAACTCGGCCGAAGCAACATGCTTCGCTTCACTATCGGTTTCGTCCTGCGATTCCGCTTTCTTCTGATTGTCGATGGTCGCATGCACGCGCTTGCTGCCATCCGCCGTGGCGGCCGACGTAGAAGCGAGAACCTGCTTCGGCGCCGCCTGCACGGGCGCTTGCGGCGAGTTGATCGGCACATTGCGGCCACGCGCGACATCGCGCAGACGCGAACGCTCGGCCAGCACCTTCGCGCCGTACCCGCCGTCGTCCTGCGTCGACGAACCCACGTAATAACGCAGACCGCCCGCGACCGAACCACCACGCGCGATACAGTCCTTCAGCACCAGCGCCCCGACCTTGATATTTGCGAGCGGATCGAGCGCCGCGTGCGAACCGCCGAAGTACTGGAATTTGTCGGAATGAACCTTCGACATCACCTGCATCAGACCCTGCGCGCCCACGCCGCTTTCGGCATACGGATTGAAGCCGGACTCGATCGCCATTACCGAAAGCAACAGCAACGGATCGAGGCCCACTTCGCGGCCGGTATCGAAGGCCGCGCGCACGAGCTCGCTGACCGGGTCCTGCGCCACGCGATATCGCCGCGCGATGAAGCTGGCGACGAGTTGCTGCTCACGCGTCGAGATGAGGACGCGGTCGTCGCGGGCATCGGCGACGACGCGTTGGGCGGGAATCAGACTCGCGAGCATGCCGACGGAGGGCATGGTGCGCGGATCGAGCCCGTTAGGCGATACGGCGAGGCTGATGCCGCCCGTAAGCTGGCGGGCGCTGGCGTCGTCGTAGGTCGCGGCGCCGAGCGACGGAGCGGCGGTTGCGGGCACTTCGCGCGCATCCGCGGCCCGTGCCTTCGACACGAGATTGACAGCCAGATTCGACTCGACCGGCGGCCGATGCACCGCCGTGAACGGCGGCAGCGGCTGCCCCGCGAGCAAACGAGCCGGACCGGCCTGCACGGCCGCCGAAACGAACGGCATGATTCGTGCGGCGAAGGTCGTACGCCAGGATGGCAGGAGCCAAAGTGCGAAAGCCGTGATGACGGCGGCGCCGCCGACGAGGCTGAAGAGATGCTGACTCAAACGGCGTCCACGACGCAGCGCAATGCGCACGATCTGCGCTGCGCGGGTGTCGGAACCCCAGAAAACCGAAGCGTTCATCTATGCTCCCAATGTTGCTTGATTTAACGCAGATGAATACGAATAAAACGCGAATTCAATGCGTAAATCAGACACCGCTCGCTCTCGGCAAGCACAAACGGCATCGGGGAAACGGCATGGAGCCGTCTGGAAAGCCGCCGGTAAAAAAGTTGACCGGAGTGCGCGGCACGAACTGCATGCCATGAATGCGCAGAGGCTTTCCACGCGAAAAACCGGCGCTTGTAACGCCGGCCGTGACAACCAACAGCCATGAATCGCCGGGCAGGTTCGGCGCAGGCGACGCATGTGCGTCTGAAAGACCTGAGGCAGCGGTAAAAAGTTTCAAAGCCCGCAAAGGATGGCAAAGGATTCTAGCAGGCTTTAATCATCCGTCAATGCTATAGACTTCCGTTTCAATTACTTACAGTAATAACGAACAGTGTTCAGTTGCCGAAAACCGCGCCAGTTGGGGCATTGGAAGCGGAATTTGCTGAATGTCTCCGAACGCACCGACGCGAGCGCATGTAAAATCGACAATCGTCTGGCGCGCAGCCGTTCCGCCCTTCTGGGCCGTCCTCGAGTCCCTTTCTGATCATCGATGAAATACAAAGATCTGCGCGACTTCACCGCCCGCCTCGAAGCGCTAGGTGAACTGCGCCGTGTTCGGCAGCCCGTTTCCCCCGTTCTCGAAATCACCGAAATTTCCGATCGCGTATTGCGCGCGGGCGGCCCTGCCCTGTTGTTCGAAACGCCAATGGGACATTCCATGCCCGTGCTTGCGAACCTCTTCGGCACGACGCGCCGGGTGGCGCTCGGCATGGGTATCGAAACGCAAGCGCAGAGCGGCAACGATACGGCCCTCGGCAGCGACACCGCCGCGCTCGGCTCGCTGCGCGATGTCGGCCGGCTGCTCTCGGCGCTCAAGGAGCCCGAGCCGCCCAAGGGTTTGAAGGACGCGGGCAAGCTGTTGTCGCTTGCCAAGGCCGTTTGGGACATGGCGCCGAAATCGGTGAATTCGCCGCCTTGCCAGGAAATAGTTTGGGAAGGCAACGATGTCGATCTCGCGCGCTTGCCGATCCAAACCTGCTGGCCCGGCGACGCCGGCCCGCTGCTCACCTGGGGCCTCACCGTCACGCGCGGCCCCAACAAGTCGCGGCAGAATCTCGGCATTTATCGGCAACAGCTGATCGGACGCAACAAACTCATCATGCGATGGCTCGCTCATCGCGGCGGCGCGCTCGACTTTCGCGAATTCGCGCTCGCCAATCCCGGCAAGCCGTATCCCGTGGCGGTCGTGCTAGGCGCCGATCCCGCGACGATCCTCGGCGCCGTCACGCCGGTGCCCGATTCGTTGTCCGAGTATCAGTTCGCGGGGCTGCTGCGCGGCTCGCGCACTGAACTGGCGAAGTGCCTGACGCCTGGCGTCGACACGCTGCAAGTACCGGCGCGCGCGGAGATCGTGCTCGAAGGCTTCATCCATCCGCAAGACGGCGTGCCGCCGCCTGCGCCCGCGGGCGCGCCGCCGCGTCCGTCCGCGGGGGCATCCGCGAAATACGAACACGCGCTCGAAGGTCCATACGGCGATCACACCGGCTACTACAACGAACAGGAGTGGTTCCCGGTCTTCACCGTCGAAAAGATCACCATGCGGCGCGACGCCCTCTTCCATTCGACCTATACCGGCAAGCCGCCCGACGAACCGGCCGTGCTCGGCGTCGCGCTCAACGAAGTCTTCGTGCCGCTCCTCCAGAAGCAGTTCACCGAGATCACGGACTTCTATCTGCCGCCAGAAGGCTGCAGTTATCGCATGGCCATCGTGCAGATGAAGAAGAGCTATCCCGGCCACGCCAAGCGCGTGATGTTCGGCGTATGGAGTTTCCTGCGGCAGTTCATGTACACGAAGTTCATCGTCGTGGTCGATGAAGACGTGAACGTGCGCGACTGGAAGGAAGTCATCTGGGCGATCACGACGCGAGTGGATCCCGTGCGCGATACCGTGCTCGTGGACAACACGCCGATCGACTATCTCGACTTCGCGTCGCCCGTGGCGGGGCTCGGCTCGAAGATGGGACTCGACGCGACCAACAAATGGCCCGGCGAGACCACGCGCGAATGGGGCCGCCCGATTGTCATGGACGAAGCCGTCAAGCGCCGCGTCGATACGTTGTGGAGCGAACTCGGCCTCGACACGTCGCCATCGGCGATAAAAGCATGATCGGGGCGACGGTTTTTCGTGGCGATGTCATCGAGAACACGCATGCGGCGCATGTCGCGGTGGTCGATGCATCCGGGCGCGTGCTGCATTCGTTCGGCGATCCATATCGCGTGACCTTGCCGCGCTCGGCGGCGAAACCCGCGCAGGCGTTGGCCGTGCTCGAAACCGGCGCGCTCGAACGCTTCGGCTTCAGCGAAGAAGATCTGGCGCTGATGTGCGCGTCGCATAACAGCGAGCCGCGTCATATCGAGCGCGCGCGGGCGATGCTCGCGAAAGCCGAAGCAAGCGAAGCCGATCTTCGCTGCGGCGGCCATCCGCCCATTTCGGATGCCGTCTTCCGCGACTGGATCAAACGCGATTTCACGCCGACGCCCGTGTGCAGCAATTGTTCCGGCAAGCACGCCGGCATGCTGGCCGGCGCGCGCGCCATGAATGCGCCGCTCGACGGTTATCATCTGCCCGCGCATCCGCTGCAGGCGTGGGTCAAGCGGACGATGGCGCGCGTCGTTGATCTCGCCGACGACGAAGTGCAATGGGCCATCGACGGCTGCAATCTGCCAACGCCCGCCTTCCCGCTCGATTGCCTCGCGCGGCTCTTCGCAAAGATCGCCGATGCGCCGGACGGTACGCCGCTCGCGCGTATCTATAAGGCGATGACGGCGCATCCCGAACTCGTCGCCGGCGAAGGCCGCTTCTGTACGCTGCTGATGCAAACCTTCGGCGGCACGCTCGTCGGCAAGACCGGCGCGGACGCGTGCTACGCCATTGGCGTGCGGCGCCCCGAAGGCACACTCGGCATCGCGGTGAAGGTGGAAGACGGCAACACCGGCGTGCTCAACGCGGTCGTCGTGCATGTACTCGAACGGCTTGGCATAGGCACGGACGAGCAGCTTGGCGCGCTCGCACGCTTTCGCCACCCGCCAATGCGCAACACGGTCGGCGTACCGACCGGCCGCCTCGACATCCACTTCGCGCTACGCGATCACTAAAAAAAAGACGATGCACTCGTGGTCCCTGCTGTCCGACGGCTTCTTTTTGTCGTTGTCGCTGTGTCTGGATATTGGCATTGCCAATGTCGCGATCATTTCGCTCGTGCTGTCGCACGGCTTCAAACCAGGATTCGTGCTCGGCCTCGGGACCTGTTTCGGCGATCTCTTCTACGCGGCGCTCGCGCTGGCCGGCATGTCGGCGCTTCTGCAATTCGCGGCCGTGCGATGGGTCGTGTGGATCGGCGGGGCGATCGTGCTTCTGTTCCTCACGTGGAAGATGGCGCGCGAGTCGCTGAATCCCGCATCCGCGCCGCCTGTCGAAGGCGAAGCCGACGACCGTCTGCCACGCCAAAGTCATGCGAAGAGTTTCGTGCGTGGCTGTTTGCTCGCGGTGTCGTCGCCAAGTGCGATTCTGTGGTTCGCGGCCGTGGGCGGCGCGTTGATCGCCAAGGCCGGCGCGACCAGCGCGATGAGCGCGTCCGTTTTCCTGATCGGCTTCTTTTGCGGCGGACTCGGCTGGACGCTCTTCGTCTGCACGCTGGCGAGCCACGGCCGCAAGCGCGCGGGCACGAGCCTGCTGCGCGCGTGTCATGTGCTTTCGGCCGTGCTATTCGCTTATTTCGCGTACAGCGTAATCGTCAATGGTTACCGCGATCTGATCGTGCACGCGCCGGTTTGAGCGACGCATGACGTTCGCGCGATGAGCGAGCTCACGTCAGGCGACGAATTCCGCCAGACGCGCCAGATCGACGTTGCCGCCGCTCACGATCACACCCACGCGCTTGCCTTCCACCGGCACCACTTTCTGCAGCACCGCCGCGGCGGCCAGACAGCCGGTCGGCTCGACGACCATCTTCATGCGTTGCGCGAAAAAGCGCAGCGTGTCGATCAACTGGGCGTCGCTCACGGTGACGATGCTGTCCACATGACGCTGGATGATCGGGAAGTTGTATTCGCCGACATGCGTGGAAGCGGCGCCATCGGCGATCGTGCGCGGCACTTCGATATGCACGATCTCGCCGCGCGCGAGTGACTGCTGCGCGTCGTTGCCCGCTTCCGGCTCAACGCCGATCACCTTGCACGACGGGCTGAGCGCGGCAGCGGCGAGAGCGCATCCGCCGATCAGCCCGCCGCCGCCGAGGCAGACGAACAGGTAATCCAGCGGTCCGGTTTCTTCGATCAATTCCTTTGCCGCCGTGCCCTGCCCCGCGATCACATGTGGATGATCGTATGGCGGGATCAGGGTCATGCCGCGTTCCTCTGCGAGCGCGCGGCCGATTTCCTCGCGGTTCTGCGTATAGCGATCGTAGGTGATCACTTCGCCGCCATAGCCGCGCGTCGCGGCCATCTTCGCGGCAGGCGCGTCTTCGGGCATGACGATGGTCGCGCGGATGCCCGAGAGCTTCGCCGACAACGCGATGGCCTGCGCATGATTGCCCGACGAGTACGTGATAACGCCGGCTTTGCGCTGGGCATCGTCGAAATGGGACAACGCGTTATAGGCGCCGCGAAACTTGAACGCGCCCATGCGCTGGAAGTTTTCGCATTTGAAGAAGAGCGACGCGCCCGACATGGCGTCGGCCGTGGTGGACGTGAGAACCGGCGTGCGATGCGCGACGCCTTCGATGCGGCGAGCGGCATCGGCGACGTCTTCGAAGGTAGGTGCGGGAAGTGAGGACATGGGACGAGGACGAGGGGTGAGGAGAGCTGTCATTGTCCCAGTTATGACGCGCTTCTGAAAAGCGATGCCGCAACGAAAAAAGCGATGCAGGTCCGCTTGGGGACATGCATCGCCAGGAGATTCGACAGCCGAATTGTCGATTAGCGGTGCCAGTAGCCCGGACCGCCACGATAGTAGCCGGGACCGCCCCGGTAGTAGCCGTGATGATAGTAAGGGCGACCGTAGTAGCCGTAACCATAACTTCCGACGACGACCGGAGGCGGCGGCGCATAGACCACGGGCGGCGGCGGCGCAACATACACCGGCTGCTGCGGCGCTACGTACACCGGCGCGGGCGGCGCGACATAAACCGGCGGCGGCGGCGCCTGATAAACCGGATACGCGGGAACCCCGATCCCGATACCCACCGAAACATGCGCCTGTGCAGCGCCGGCAATGCCGACACCCAGCGCCCCTGCAACCATCCAATAAGCGGGCCTTTTCACCTTCGTTCTCCTCGCCGCCTGCTGCCGATCCGTACGGCACGACAAACGACGGTATGGCTTCAATCTATCGAAAAAGGCCAAATGCCGCTGGAACCATATGTTGCAAATTGCAAGTTTTCTTACGCTTCTGGAAAGGCTTGAACGTGCTCGCCAACGCGAGTCGGCCGTCCGGCGTGCCTTTCGATCAGCGAGAGTTCTGCGATGGGACTTTCGCCGCCCAACAAGTAACGACATTTACAAATGCAAAGAAAAACCCCGCCGGGCAGTCGATCAGGCGGGGCTTTACCAACACAAAGTTCGAATAGCGACGACGCTTCAACCCACCTTCACATAAGCGAATTCGCGCGAGACATTCGGCGGCACGTATGCCCCGCTGATGACCACCCGAGGCGTTAGACGCTTTTTCTGATCCCACCAGCGACGCCGCTGGGCCTGGCTCAAGAATCGCAAATGTTTTCGATAAGAGAAAATGCTCACAGCGACCTCCGAACGTAGCGATTAAACCTCACGGAAAACCGTGCGCTTTCTCGCGCCACCTTTTTCCCTGTTGATCCGTATTTTCTTTAGTATTCGCGCCCTGTCCGTGCATCAATGTGCGGGAAAGAACCCAAGCCTTTCGATCGGTGTGTGTTGAACCACATTCGGCGTAAAGACTCGCGGGCTTTCAGACAAAAGCGGGAAATGGTTCCGAAGGCCTCGGCTACTTGTGTTTTTTCGGCCACCTTTACGCCTCGTTGCCAGATAAATCCCCCAACTTTTCTATGTAACCGGTTTCGCTTTTCGTTTCCCCATCCTGCCAGTTTTACGTAAAACGCGCCTTTTGCGATCGTCTCGAATTGACAACACTAGGGTTTTCCGTCGCGAGAAACCCTTTCCTATAGGTTCGCGAACGCTCCTTGCATGCGCCTTTCAAGCCGCGGAACCTCAAACGGCCGCGCCTTGTGCGACAACGCGCCCAAGCCGCCGTCAAGCCATGTTAAGGTGACGTCCGGCGCCCCACCGAGCTTATCCGGTGGGCGGGGAAGCAAGGCGCAGAAAAGCCGCCGTGTCCGCAGGACGAGTCAGTCGAGAACGAACGACGATCAAGGTCGGCATCGACGCTTCGCTTGTTGGCGGGTTATCGCGCGGCGCAAGACTTATCGATTACGCACCTGCGCATCTTTTCGCGGCGAGTGGCCCGGCCGTCGCCTTCCCTTAGCTTCGCTCACCCTATCCAGCGCAGGTTCGAACCCTGTGCGGCTTCATCGAGGAACCGAGATGTTCGGCGAGATCGCCCGTTTTCTGCTTAATACCGTCTTCACTCTGTTCGGCGCGGCGCTTTTGCTGCGCGCATGGATGCAGGTCGTGCGCATGCCGCCCTATAACCCGGTCTCGAACGGCGTGATGCAGGCAACCAACTGGATCGTGCTGCCGCTGCGCAAGATCCTGCCCGGCGGCAAGATCGACTGGGCGAGCATTCTCGCCGCGTTCATCGCTTCGCTCGTCTACGTGACGTTGATGGTCGTGCTGGCCAACGTCGATCCGACGCTCATGATGCCGATGATCCTGCTCGTCGCCCTTCTCACCGTCGTGAAGTGGGCGCTGAACCTCATCATCTGGATGACGATTCTGATGGCGCTGCTTTCGTGGCTCAATCCGCAATCGCCGGCCATGCCGCTTTTGTTTCAGATCACCGCGCCGTTTCTCGATCCCCTGCGACGCATTTTGCCGCGCTTGGGAGGCATCGATTTGTCACCGATCCTGCTGTTTGTCATCGTGCAGGTATTGTTGATGGTGGTCACGCGTCTCGCCGTTTCGATGACCTTGTTCGGCATCTGAACGAGTTCCGCATGGTGGCCGGCGCCGGGGCAGCAATTGCGCTGTGCCGCGCCGCCGCTTAAAATAGCGGGCTCACGCGGGCGTCGTATAATGGCCATTACCGTAGCTTCCCAAGCTACAGACGTGGGTTCGATTCCCATCGCCCGCTCCAGCATCGCCGAGAAAGCCGCCTGTCGTTGTCCGGGCGGCTTTTTAGTTTCCACGCTCTGCACGCGTGCGGATTCGCCAGCCGCGCCGCGTTAGTCACGCACTCTGCTCTCGCCATGAATCACGATTCCCAGGACGACGCCACGTCGTCCAGCGCTCCCGCCGACGAAACCTCCACGCTGCGCCATCGCCGTATCCGCAGCTTCGTGACGCGCGCGGGCCGCGTGTCGCCGGGCCAGCAGCGCGCCATCGATCAACTCGGACCACGTTACATCGTGCCGTATGACGCGCAAGTCGCCGACTGGTCAGCCGTGTTCGGACGCGAAGCGCCGCGCGTGCTGGAAATCGGCTTCGGCATGGGCGGGACAACAGCGGAAATCGCGGCCAAGCGTCCGGGCGACGACTTCATCGGCGTGGAAGTGCACGAGCCGGGCGTGGGCGCCTTGCTGAAGCTGATTGGCGAACAAGGGCTCGGCAACCTGCGAATTCTTCAGCACGACGCCGTGGAAGTGCTCGAACACATGATCGCGCCGGCTAGTCTGGATGGCGTACACATTTATTTCCCCGATCCGTGGCACAAGGCGCGGCATCACAAGCGGCGGCTGATTCAACCGAAGTTCGTGGCTTTGCTCGTGTCGCGCGTGAAACCGGGCGGTTATGTGCATCTCGCGACCGACTGGCAAAACTATGCCGAACAAATGCTCGAAGTGCTGTCCGCCGAACCCGCGCTTCAAAATACCGCCGATGGTTATGCGCCGCGCCCGGATTATCGTCCGGTGACCAAATTCGAGAAACGCGGATTAAATCTCGGTCATGGCGTTTGGGACTTGCTGTTCCGCCGCGTTTGAAGACGATCAATCTGCCCTTGAATCGAAACGCGGACATTTAGTCACGTCCAAAAAACAAAACCCACGCTTCGAAAAGACGTGGGGTTCAACTCCCGCCAGAAAGCGTGCGTGACTTTCAGTCAGCCCAACTCAAACCGCCGCTATAACCGACAATCAGAATCAACAAGCCAAAGCCGATGCGATACCACGCGAACGCCGAAAAATCGTGCGAGGCGACGTAACGCAGCAGCCACCGAATACAAATAAACGCGCTCACGAACGCCGCCACGAGCCCGATTGCAAAGAGCCCGAGATCGTTCACGGTCAGCGTGCGCCAGTACTTCGCCATTTCGTAGAGCGTTGCGCCGAAGATGATCGGAATCGCCAGAAAGAATGAGAACTCCGTGGCGACGCGGCGTTCGAGCCCGAACAGCATGCCGCCGATGATCGTCGCTCCCGAGCGCGACGTGCCCGGAATCAGCGCGAAACATTGCGCTAATCCGACCTTGAGGGCGTCGGAGTAAGAGAGGTCGTCAATGGAAGTCACGCGCGGCGCGGCGGCGCGGTCACGCTGACGCGCTTCCGCCCACAAAATGACGATGCCGCCCACGATCAGCGCCACCGAAACCGGCACCGGCGAGAACAACACCGCCTTGATGCTTTTCTCGAACAAAAGACCGAGGGCAATGGCCGGAATGGTCGCGATGATCACGTTGAGCGTGAAGCGCCGCGCGTCCGGCCGTGACGGCAAACCGGTGACTACCGAGCCGATTTTTTTGCGATATTCCCAGCAGATGGCGAGAATCGCGCCGAACTGAATGACGACATCGAAGGTTTTAGCCTGCGCGTCGGTGAAATTCAGGAGACTGCCTGCGACGATCAGATGTCCGGTGCTCGAGACCGGCAGAAATTCGGTCAACCCTTCCACGACGCCCAGAACGAGCGCCTTCACCATCAATATCCAGTCCATCCGTCAGCCCTTTTTCGCTGTTATCGCCGTTCGTGTGGAGCACCCCGCGCCAAGATTTCGACTTATTTTTCGACGATCTGAACACGTATGCCGTTTGTAAGGACTGTGATTGTACCGGGTTCGTAAGAAACGCCGGCGAACTGCAGTTCTTCGGGCTTGAAGGTGTGGATGGGATACCGTTCGAGCAATTGCGCCGCGAGCATGGCGCCGGCGGCTGCGATCTGCTGGTTGTATTGCGCGGCGTCCCCTGAGAACTGCGAATCATCGACGCTTGGCGAGACGAGAATCACCGAGCGGCTTTGCGCGTCATAGCCGAGTTGCGTCGAGAGCGTGAATGCGCCGTTGACGGGGTTGGGCATGAAGGGCGTGATGAAGCGCGCATCGACATGCACGGTTACGCGATTACGATCCGGCGCCATGCCGATGACGGGATTGCTCAACACGACATCGACGATCTGCGAGATCGTGCGTTGCAAGGGAAACTTGCGCGCGACGGCTTCCTGGACTTGCTGCTGAGAGAACGTGTAGTGATCCGGAATGAACGGGAAGATGGAATTCGAAGCTGCTTGCGTCACCGATGACGTGCCAAGCGCCGGCAAGGCAATGAGCGTGGCAAGCAGGAACCGGCGCCGGGTTAGCGCGACGGGGTTGGACATGCGGGAGTCTCCGGGGGCTGAACTGTGAAATGCAGTGAGGCTGAAACGGGTCATTGGACCACTGAACTTCAATGCGGTTGCGTGTCGACTTCAAGTTTGGCGATCCACGCGAGCGCAAACTCCCGCGTCTCCCCACACATCTCCGCCGAAGCCTGCAACCCGCCGCAACAAGCCGGTCTGCGCGGATCGCCGAAAATCGCGCAACGCAGATCATCGCCGAGTTGCACGCAACGTTCGCCGGCTGGCTTGCCGTTTGGCATCCCCGGAATCGGACTCGTGATGGAAGGCGCGATGCAGCACGCACCGCACCCTTCGCGGCACGCATGCGGCGCGCTCGAAGCAGTCGACATGACATTGGCTCAAAAGCGTAAAACCGCATTGTCCCACGCCTGAAGTTTGCGTTTCGTCAAACCCGGGAAGCCGTACTGCGACCTTATCTCGCAATTGCCACGCGCCTCGCGCTTTTACACTCGTGCGCAAGCCCAAGGTCCGTTATGACATCCTCGAATACCTTCTTCCGCCCCGATCTCCTCGAACGTTACGACGCGCACGGTCCGCGCTACACGTCCTATCCGACCGCCGTCCAGTTCATCGATTCCTTCGACCCGAAGCATTACTGCCAGGCGGCAATGAAAGCCGATCCGGCCGCCGATCTATCGCTCTACTTCCACATTCCGTTCTGCGACACCGTCTGCTTCTATTGCGGCTGCAACAAGGTCGCGACGAAAAATCGCGCGCACGCGCGGCCGTATCTCGACCGCATGAAGCGCGAACTTGCGATGCACGCCGCGCTCGTCGATACCCGCCGTCCCGTGACGCAACTGCATTGGGGCGGCGGCACGCCCACGTTTCTCTCGCACGCCGAGATGACGGAGTTGATGGCCGCGACCGCCGAGCACTTCAACCTCGTATCCGACGATCGCGCCGAGTATTCGATCGAAGTCGATCCGCGCGAGGCATCGGCGGAAACGATCGGTGTGTTGCGTGAGCTTGGCTTTAATCGGCTGAGTCTGGGCGTGCAGGATTTCGACGAACGTGTGCAGCGGGCGATCAACCGCGTGCAGCCTTATGCGATGACCGAAGGCGTCATGCAGGCGGCGCGGCGAAATGGCTTCAAGTCGATTAGCGTCGATTTGATTTATGGCTTGCCGCATCAGAGCGTCGAGAGTTTTATGCGCACGCTCGATGCGATGATCGCGCTCGCGCCGGATCGTGTCTCGGTGTTTGGTTATGCGCATATGCCGGCGCTGTTCAAGATGCAGCGGCAGATGGATGAATCCGCGCTGCCCTCGCCTGCCGTGCGGCTTGCGATTCTCGGGCGCGTGATCGAGCGCATGAGCGACGCGGGGTATGTTTATATCGGCATGGATCATTTTGCGTTACCCGGTGATGAACTCTCTCGCGCGCTTGCAGACGGGACGCTTCAGCGGAACTTTCAGGGATATAGCACGCGTGGGGATTGTGATTTGATTGGGATCGGGGCTTCGGCGATTGGAAGGATCGGCGATGTCTACGCACAGAATGCGCGTGGTGTGGATGAGTATGCGGCTGCTATCGACGATGGACGGCTTGCCATTGCGCGTGGGGTGCGGCTGTCGGCTGATGATCTTCTGCGGCGTGATGTCATCATGCGGTTGATGTGCGGTGGTGGGCTGCGGTTCGATGAGATCGAGCGGGTGCATGGCATTGCGTTTGAAAGCACTTTCGGCGATGAACTCGCGCGGCTTGAGGCTATGGTTGATGATGAGCTTGTTGAGATTGGACGCGACGGGATTCGGGTGTTGCCTGCGGGACGCATGCTGGTGCGGAACGTGGCTTCTGTGTTTGATGCTTATCTCGGGCAGGCGAGTGTGAAGCGGTTTTCGCGGATGGTTTGAGTGGGCATTATCGGCAATCGAAAACGAGAATCCAGAACAAGCAATTCAGGAAAACGGCCGTGTTCTTGCGAACCTCGCATATTTGAATCCCGGTTTGACTATGCGGGATCGACTGGGTGATTTAGCGGGAACGGCTGCGATCGGCCAGTTTCTGCCGCTCGCCTGAGCCAGGCAATGGTCATTTGAACGACTGGTTCAGCTCGATCAGCGACATTCAGCCGTTCGTGAACGTCTGCTTCGCGTTCTCACTGCGCTAGATGGACATGCTAGAACACGTGGTGAACTCGTTCCGCAAGCGCACATAGCTGCCGCGACAGCGCGTCCGTGCCGATGCGACATTCGAACGTCACTCGACGTGAAATTCGAGAACCGGGTCGATCTTGCGCGAGATCGACATGAACACATTCATCAGGCCGTCGATCGCCGCCGGGTCCGCACGAAAACTTCCGATCGTCCATTCCAGTTCGTTGCCGATGAAAGCGATGTCCTCGTCTGGAATCCCAATGCAGTCGTCGCGGCTGAGCGGCGCAACGGCGTAGAACCCGTTCATCAGCGCGGGCGCCCATCCGTACAGGTCCTCGACGATCATCTCCTGCTCCTCGGGCGACGGCTCGTGCGCGAACACCACGCGCACGGTGAAGAACTTGGAGAGATCGGCGTCGAAGTCGACCAGGAAATCGATGCCCGACCAACGGGCCGGATACGGATTGGCGCCGAGTGAACTGCTGACAGCGCCGACGAGTCCGAAAACTTGATGCGCATCGAGCACTTCCATCTTGTTCACGGGATAGTTCGCCGCGTCCTCGATGAAATGCTGCGCGAGCACGATCCACGCGCGCAAATCGCAGTTCACTGCTTCGAGTGTCCATTGCACGACGTTTCCATCGATGGTCGGTTCGCCCCAGTTCCGCACGGTCGAGGTCCACGGCGCAATGGCGTTGCCCGCGAATGCGCCGGTCGTCATCGCCAGCATGAGGGGCAGAACGCTTGCATTGAATGTGTCGGCCGCGTCCTGCGTGGGCGTGTTGTCCAGGTGCAGGCGCAGCAGGATGTCGTGCCCCGGCGACGCCAGTTCGTTCTGGTAGACGAGGCGAAACGGCAGGCGATATTGCGTGGTGAGCATGATGTTCGGCCTCGTCGGCGGTCAAGGCCAGAAGCGGCGTTCCCAGGCGTCGCGGCGGTCGGTATCCTGCCCGAACAAGGAAAGCAGGCCGTTGTCGCCGAAATAGGTGACGCCTTCGATCGCATGGGCGACCGCTGCGAGCAAGGGCGTGTGCTGGTTGCGGTTCACGTCGCCGATTTCGGGCGTGGCGCCGGCGCGCAGGAGCAGGCCATGGGGTCCGCCGAGAATTGTCACTTCGCTGGGAAGCTTGCGTTCGAGCTCCGCCTGGCCGCCGAGTTTGCCAACGAGCTTGTGGGATAGTAAAGTGAGCCATCGCGCGCCGCGGCTGCGAGCGCCGAGCGCCATGCTTACGAGCGGCGCATCCGCGATATCGAATCCGTGCGAGCGAAACGCGAGCGGCGCGATCACGAGACCGGCGTCGCGCAGCATGGAGTCGTCATCGGCGCAAAGTCCGATCGCGGCATAGCCTGAATCGCAGCGCAGATACGCGAACCAATCCATGACCATCTCGACGAATGCGTCTTCGCCGTGCTCCGACAAGAACGCACTGGGGAAGCGCATTTCCAGCACATTCGTCTCGTTCATGAATCCGCCGATCTCGGGGCGCGGCACGCCGCCTACCAGGAACGAATAGTCCGGACCATACTGCTCCGGTCCCATGAGTTGAAAGAAGATTTCTTTTTTCGCGGCCGCTTCCGGCGTCAGCATGGACTGACATTTGGCCATGACTTTCGCGTTGAGAGGCTTGAAGTCGCCCGAGGCGCTGCCGACGACAGACCATTTCAGCCGCTCGACCGGGATCGTGTTCAGGAAGCGCGACAGGCAATACGCTGCGCCGTCGACGATATCGGCGAACGGACACTGGCTGAGCAGGGCGACCACCGCATTGTCTCTCGCGATACAGTGACCTTCGGCCGCGCGCTTCATGACAGGTTCGTACATGGCGAGTCCTCGCGATCATTGGCAGCCGCTGCATGTGCCGCCGTCATGATGAATCATCTCGGGATACTTCCCCGTGTATTTGAAGTAGTTCTTTTTCTGCGTTCGCGAAATTCTTCCCTTTTTCTTGCAGTTGAATTTGAAATCGTACGCGGCGCTGGGCGGATCGCCTGTCAGAACATCTGCGCGAAAACGCGCTCCGCCGTTCGCGTAGTATGACTTTATATAGACCTTGGCCTTGTTGCAGGCGGCGCGCGCCTGCAACAAGCTAAAACCCTTTTTGCGGCACTTTCTGATTGCTTTCTGGTAATCCTTGGCTGCCAGATTCCGTGCATCGTCGTTCGAACCTGCGGGGAATCCGACCTCGGACCGAAATCCACAACTAGGATATTTCTTGGTATGTTCTTTTATCGCTTCTTCGCAGCACTGGTGCTTTTTGGTTCCGAGCGTCGTGCACGTCTGCCCGCTGGGAATTTCATCGGGGCAAGTTCCTCCATCCTCCTTCGAGCAATTGATCCGCTTGTTGCACTCTTGCGCGAGCTTTCTCAAACCGACGGCGCTGCACTGATCGAGATCCGGCACCGGAGCATGCAGCGTCCCTCCGAGACACGCCGTGTTGCCGTGATTCATCATCATCTTGTCGCTCAGCCGGCAGGCGTTCTTTCCTTCCAGCTTCACGTCGAAAGAATAGAGAATCCAGGTCGCCTCTTTCATGTTCGTGCTGGACTTCACGCCGCCGGCGGTGCCGGCCTCATCGCCGTTGCACGTCGAATATTCGGAGCCCTTGATCGCGGCGGAATTGCCGCCGTCGACCAGCACGGTGGACGTCCCTTTGTCGAGACTGTCCGACCTCGAGATGATGACGGGATAGGGCACCGGCACCGGGCCCCCGGGCGACGGCGTCTTGCAGACATCGGGCACCGTGTTCTTCGTGATGCCCGAACAGCCCTTGTGCGCAAGCGACAGGCTCGTTCCGTTGAGATGGATGGTCTCCGCCATCAGCGTTCTCCGTCGGGAGATACCGGCGCGCTGAACACCACGGCACTCCGGTCTCCGCCGATCGAACTGGCCCACAGCAAGGTGCGCGGCCCTTTGGCGTAGCCCTTGCGCGCGGCGAATGCCGCGAGCGCGACGAACAGCGGGCCCGACGCCGCGCCGACATCGCCCCAGCAATCCGCCGGCGCCTGGAAGTCGCCAGGGTCGGCGAAGCGCTGCGATGTTCTCGCCAGCATGAAGCCGAACTCATCGGCGCGATACGCCTCGCCGTTCTGATCGCAGATCGTGTCATCGATGCGCGCATCGGCGGGCAGGCCGGCAAGCGCCCGCTGCACGCACTTCGTCAGCCCTTCGCCGATGCAGACCGTCTCCGTGTAGATGCGATTCGGCTCGATCGCGTTCGCCGTCGGGCCGAGCACGCCCAGCGTCGCCAGGCCGTGCGCGCGCGCGGTATCGGCTGTGCACAGCAGGCAGAATCCGGCCGCTTCGCCCGGAATGTAGCCCCAGCCATTTATCGGCACGTGCAGACGTTCCGATGCATCCAGCCATTCGAGCGTGTCCGCCTCGATATGACTGTCCGCGCCGCCCGCGAGGACAAACGTCGCGCGCCCGGTTCGCAGGGCCGCGCACGCTATCTCCAGCGCCATGAGTCCGGCCGCGTTGCCGCGCGGCAACGTCTTCACCCACGGTCCGCGCCAGCCCTCCGCAAGCAGCGCGTGCGTTACGCTCGCCGAAAGGTCGTCCGCAAGTGTCGCACCGACGCCCGGACGCGGCTCCGGCAAGCCGATCAGCACTGCGAGGTGCGCCGCCTCGCGAATCGTGTCCGGCAGACTGCGCACCGCGTCGCGCGCGGCTGTCGCCACGAGACGGGCCATGCGCGCGTCGCATCCGAGGCTCGCTTCGAGATACGGCGCCATCGCGGCGACGAACGGATCGCCGCGACTGTCGATCATGTAGGGATGCGCATTAAAACCGGCGATGCCAGCGCGCGCCGCCGCGACCGACGCCTCAGCCGTGCGGCCCAGCGGCGTAGCGGCGCCCACGCCAACGAGCACGATGTCTGCATCTTCCGCACCTGCCGGGGCGCCGCGACTCATGATGTCCGCCGCGCCGCGCTCGCACGCGCCTTCACAAGAACGCGCGTCGTCTTCAGCTTGAGCACCTTGTGATGACACGGCAGTTGCGTCTGCCACATCACCAGCACGCGGCGGCGTTCGGGCTCGATGATGACCGTGCTGAGATTCGCGCGATGCAGCTCGCGGCTGCGATCCTCGAAATAGGTCATGAAGCCGAGCGACAGGCGCGGCAGCGCGAAGCGCAGCGTGCCCGAGTTCGTCATGTTGACGACCTCGACCGGCTCGCCACCCGTGAGGAACCCGCGCGTCTGCTGATCGGGCGGCACGCACTGGTAGAACGCGTCGTCGAAATCCGTGGGCAGCAAGGGCTGGCGCTCGCGCGCCCACGCTTCGTCGTAGGTGCCGGCCAGCGCCACGCGCGGCTTCCAGTGCGACGCGATCATGCCGAAGCCGGCGGGCTGGGGGCGGCTGTCCCACGAATGGATCAGCCGATCTGGCCATTCGACGTTCGGCGCAGGCCTTCCGCTCTGATGCGCGCGCCGCGACGCGAAGCCGACGCCCACCGGATTGCGCTCGTCCCACATCGTCAGCGGCGTTCCGTCGGGCGCGCGGTCCCGTCCGCCGAACGCGCGTTCGTAGGTGAGCGGCATCTTGACGAACGGCACGGGGTCCGTGAGCCGCAGGCCGACGATGCCCGGCGCCCACATCCGGTTGCCGAACACGCGCAAGGTCTTGTCGACGTTCGCCACGCGCACCGTCACATCGACGAACTGAGTAGGACGGCCGCGCGGCGCGAAAGCCTGGCCGTTCACCACGATGTCCGTGTTCTTCTTCGCCGGATACAGGTCTGAGTCGTAAAGCAGGCTCGATACGCCAGGCTCGCCGCGATACGCCGGTTCGAGGCACATCGGCTCCTGCTTGTCGAGCGGCGCCACGGTGCCATCCGGCGCGATGCCGAACGTTCCCTTGACCGCGACGATCCACACCTCCGCGCCGTTGCGATCGCGCACCCAGCAGCGCTCGGCGGCGAAGGGCGTTTCGTTCGTGAGGGACCACATGCCGGAAATCCTCGCCGCCCTTGATCAGGCTCGCGCGCCGCGCTGCGCGAGCCACCGGCGCTGCCGCCAGGCCGGCGAACGCATGTCGCAGTGGCGCGTATCGGGTTCGAGAAGCCGCAGATGCTCGGCCGCGAGACGCCGCCGCCGTTGCACGCCGCTGTCGATCACTTGGATGCATTGCTTCACGCTCAACGCCGCGCCGGAGAAAAAACGCTGGCGGGGCGCGAAGCGGCTTGCGTTGCGGTCCCACCAGCGCCGCACGGCCTCGGGATCGGGGAGGGGGAAATCGGCGTCGGTGTTTGCTTCTTCGTCGGGCGGAGTGGCGCTCGCGCGCGCGGCGTCCGCCGACAAATATAAGCCCGTGATGAGACTGAACGATTCGCCTGCGATACGCGCGTGGCTCACGTTGTCCGCATCGCTCAGGATGTGCAGCAGTTGCTCCGCGAAGCGAGCCTGGCCGCTCATGCCCATTGCGCAAATGAGGTCGCGCGAGCGGTCCCGGTCGAGCGCCAGCGACTGCAGCAGTTCGTCGGCGCGAGCGGGCATCGCCAGCGTCATCGCGAAGTCGAGCGCGGGCGGCCGCATCGGGCCGGGTGCGAGCGCCATGCGCATCAGCGCGTCGGCAGCGCGGTCGTGTTGCGCGAGCAGCGCGGCCGAGCGTGCGGCCCAGAAACGGCACGCGTCGTTCTCGTCGTCCGCGCCTGGTTCGTCGAGGGCATCGATACACGCGTTTAGCAAATCATGTCGACGACAGTCTCCGACCGTGCGCAAGGCGCGAGCGCGCAAGGCCGCGTTGCCGGAGCCGAGCGCGGCATCGAGCGCCGGGCCCGGATCGGCGCCGTGCGCGGCGCAGGCGAATAGTCCGACCTGCTGCTGAAACGGCCGATTCGATGCGAGCAGATGCCGCACGATGCCGCGTAGCTTTGCCGGGCGCGCCCAACCGAACGCGGAAAGGATGCCACGCGCACTCGCCGGAACGGCGTCGACCAGCGCGAAGAGCCGCTTCATCTCGATGCCGTCCTGCGTTTCCAGCGCCACGACGGCGGCGGTAAAGACTTCGCCCGCGCCGGGGTTTTCCAGCGCGGCGCGGCAGGCCGCAAGACCGGCTTGGCCGGCCGTCAGAATGCCGTCGAGATGCGCGGCGATGCGTTCGTCGAATCGCCCAATATCTCCAAGACGAGCAGTGGATGCGCGCGTGAGCCGGGTTCGCGTGTCACGCAACATCGTGGCTTCTTCGACGTGCTGTCCGACGATCCACGCGATGCAAGGCGGCGCGGTTTGCTCCGGTTTGGCGACTCGCGGCGACGCGGCGGCTTCAGTTGATTTCAACGACGGCTCCCTTGATGCGCACCGCGCCGCGCGCCCGGTGGACCACGCATTCGCCCTGAACGACGATCTTGCCGTCGCGCGTGAGCGTGATGCTCGCGTCGCCGCATCGCAGGACGAGCCGCGATCTGGCGCGCAGCACGAACTGCTCGCCGTCCGCGCTCACTTCGACGCGCTCGCCGGCCGCTTTGACGTGAGTGGCGGCGTCGCGCATCACGCCGATCACGACGGCCTTTGCCGGATCGCCGCCTTCGAACAGCGCTGCCACGCGCCGGCCGATATGCTCGCCGCGCAAGTCGGCCATCGTGCTCGCGAGTGTCGTGGTTGGCTGGCCTTCGAGGTCGAACGCCAGAACGGCCGTGAGTCCATCGTTGAGCAGGCCGACCAGTTCCCCGATCGCGAATCCCGGTGCGGCCTCGTGCGGACTGGAGGTGCAGCGCCATGCGCTCAGCGCCAACGTCTGTTCGGAGATGTCCCTGCCGGTCATGGTCTGTTCCTGGCCCCGTTGAGTTTGAACGCGGCGAGCTCCATCGATTGCGTGGTGCGCGCCTCGGTCAATAGACGATTGCGCGGCGCCGATTTTTGAATGACGAACGAGCGACGCGCCGATTCGTTCGGACTTGATGTAGGTCCGGAAGGCGGTCACAGGCTAGGATCGTGTCGTGCGATGCGCCGGATCGCACGACACGATGTCGGCAGTCGACGGCGCCTGATGTCCGATGAACATCCGGAAACGGCCGCCGATCTCGGGAATCGCTGAGCGGCAACTAAGGGTCGCAAAGCGTCTCTCACAAAGCGCCAATCAAAAGACACCTCGAATTTCAAACACTGTCAGCAAAAAATCTCCAACTTCCACGCCCACATCCATCTATCGACCACCTACCGTCAAACCCCCTGCCCGCGCCTCAACAAACCATCCCCCAAGTATTTCCCCCCACCCTGGCTTAGAATGACACCCACCCCGGGCCCCCACCGCCCATCCATTCACTCGCCGATGGACCTCCGCACAAGAAGCCCATCGTCGCGCCGCCCGAGTGCCTCAAGCGCGCATCGCACGTCACGCGCGTTTCGCATTCGGCAATGCCACTGCCCGACGCCATGCCAACCACTTCGCCGCAGTTTGCCCCGCTAGCCCATCTCGCCGCCGATCTGAAAAGCGGTCGCACCACCAGTCGCGCACTCGTCGAATCCGCGCTCGAACGTATCGCCAATCCGGCCGGTCAAGGTTCCATCGTTTTCACGCATGTCGATGCCGCCCACGCCCGCTCCGCCGCCGATGCCCTCGACGCGCTGCGCCGCGCCGGCACCGTGCTTTCGCCGCTCGCGGGCATCCCCGTTTCCGTGAAAGATCTCTTCGATATCGAAGGGCAAGTCACGCGCGCCGGCTCCCGCGCGCTCGCCAGCACCGCGCCCGCCCAAGCCGATGCCGTGAGCGTCGCGCGCCTGCGCCGCGCAGGCGGCGTGATCGTCGGGCGCACCAACATGAGCGAGTTCGCGTTCTCCGGGCTTGGCCTGAATCCGCACTTCGGCACGCCGCACTCGCCGTATCGCGCAAACGTGCCGGGCGACGAACGCATCGCGGGCGGCTCGTCGTCAGGCGCGGCGGCATCGGTGGCGGACGGCATGGCGGCCATCGCGCTCGGCACCGACACCGGCGGCTCCATCCGCATCCCCGCCACGATGTGCGGCCTCACCGGCTTCAAACCCACCGCCAGCCGCATTCCGAGGCAAGGCGGCGTGCCGCTGTCCAAATCGCTCGATTCGTTCGGGCCGATAGGCGTCTCGGTCGCGTGTTGCGCGCTAGTCGATCGCATTCTCGTTGGCCGCGAACCCGATGTGCCCGCCACGCGTCCGCTCGAAGGCGTGCGCCTCGGTGTGCTCACCAATTACGTCACGGACGGCCTCGATCCCGCCGTTGCCAGCGCCGTCGATGCGGCCATCAATCATCTGTCGGCGGCGGGCGCGCTCGTGGAAGACGTGCGCTTCGGGCCGCTAGATCGTCTGCCGGACATCAGCCGCTTCAGTCTCGTCGCCATCGAAGCATATGCGTGGCATCGCAAGCTGCTCGCCGATCACGCCGCCGAGTACGATCCGCGCGTGCTCGCTCGTCTGCTGCGCGCCGAGTCGGCGAGCGCGGCGGATTACATCGACCTGTGCGAAGCGCGCGCCGCGATGATCGACGAAGCGCGCACGACACTGTGGCAGCGTTTCGACGCAATTCTTTGCCCGACGGTACCGGTTCTGCCGCCGCGTATCGCCGAGCTGGAACAGGACGACGATCTCTTCACGCGCACGAACGCGCTCATCCTGCGCAATCCCACGACCTTCAATTTTTTGGATGCCTGCGGGCTGTCGCTGCCCTGTCATCGGCGTGGCGAGGCGCCCGTGGGGCTCATGCTCGCGGGCGCGCCGCACGCGGACGACACGCTGCTCTCCATCGGCCGGGCAGTCGAAGCGGTGCTCGATACGACGCGCTAATGTTTCGCGCCGGACGTTCGCGCTAGAATTCCTCCGCGATCTCCCGCAACTCAGGTGCTTCTTTCTCGAATCGTTGCGAAACAAATGAACAACCATCTAAATCACTTTACGATGCATCAGGACGACCGCTCCCTCGGCCGCGAGAAGCGCTTGCTCGTGTTGCTCGGGTTCGTGAGTCTCGCGCTCGTTGGCGGAGCGTTGTATCTGCAGTTCTTCCAGGGCGAAGACCCTTGCCCGCTTTGCATCATCCAGCGCTACTTCTTTGTGCTGATCGCCGTGTTCGCCTTTCTCGGCGCGGGAATGCGCGGCTGGCGCGGCGTCGCGCTGCTCGAATTGCTGGTGGTGATCTCCGCGCTCGGCGGCGTCGCGACGGCGCTGCGCCATGTCTACGTGCAGTCGCATCCCGGTTTCAGTTGCGGTTTCGACGCGCTTCAGCCCATCGTCGACAACCTGCCGCCCGCACGCTGGCTGCCGCAAGTGTTCAAGGTCGCGGGCCTGTGCGAGACGCCTTATCCGCCCATTCTCGGGATCTCGCTGCCGCAATGGTCGCTGATCGCCTTCGGGGTGATTTTCCTGCTCGTCGGCGGCAGTCTGCGTCTGAAACGCAAGCTGCGCGCCGCCGCGCGCTAATTCCGCCACGTTTTATCCCCCTTCCCCGGCGCGGGCTTCTACACGGCCCGCGCGTCTTGCCTCTTCCTTGCATCAGCACACCCGCATAATCTGGATACGGTCCCGACAATCTTTTTGAGATATTGGGATGTTAAGGTCGTGACTGGATGGCGATCTACGTGCGCGCAGTCCGTTTGTTCAAAGGCAGCCAGCGTCGAATTCGACGGCAACCCATGAAGCAGGCGGAAACCGCGTAACGCGCGCCCGGTCCGCAATGTCCCCGAGTCGCTCATGACAACGCAAACCATCCGCTTCCTTCACCACGGCGCCGTTCGTGAAATCGGCGACGCGCCCGCCACGCGCACGGTGCTTCAGCATCTGCGCGAGGAAGACCTTTGCACCGGCACCAAGGAAGGCTGTGCCGAGGGCGATTGCGGCGCCTGCACGGTCGTCGTGGGCGAGCTGGACGCCAGCGGCGAACTCGCGCTCAAGGCGGTCAACGCCTGCATTCAATTCCTGCCGACGCTCGATTCGCGCGCGCTCTTCACCGTCGAAAACCTGCGCGCCGAGGACGGCGCGCTGCATCCCGTGCAGCAGGCGCTCGTCGATTGCCACGGCTCGCAGTGCGGCTTCTGCACGCCGGGCTTCGCCATGTCGCTGTGGGCGCTGTATCACGCGCATCCGCCCGAAGCCGGGCCGCCTTCGCGCGATGAGATCAACGCCGCGCTCTCGGGCAATCTGTGCCGCTGCACGGGGTATCGGCCGATCGTGGATGCCGCCGAGCGCATGTTCGACTATCCGCGTCCCACCTTCGATCGTGCCGCGCTCAAAGACGCGCTGGCTTCGCTGCGCCGTTCGGCTACGTTCGAATATCGCGCGCCTGACGCACGCGGCGCGGCTTTTGGCACGCCCGCGTTCACCGCGCCCGTCACGCGCGCTGAATTCGCGCGCCTGCGTGCAGCGAATCCGAATGCACGTCTGCTTGCGGGCAGCACGGATGTCGGCTTGTGGGTCACGAAGCAATTTCGCGATCTCGGCGACGTGCTGTTTATCGGCAACGTCGATGAACTGAAGCACATCGAGCGTGACGCCGAGACGCTGACCATCGGCGCGGCCGTATCGCTCGAAGAGGCTTACGCCGCGCTGACCGCCGATTACCCCGAACTCGCGGAACTGTGGACGCGCTTCGCCTCGCGGCCTATCCGCAATGCGGGCACGCTCGGCGGCAACGTCGCGAACGGCTCGCCGATCGGCGATTCCATGCCCGCGCTCATCGCGCTGAATACCGAAATCGTGCTGCAAAAAGGCGAGCGTACGCGCACGATGCCGCTCGATACCTTCTACCTCGGCTATCAAAAAACCGCGCTCGAAGCGGGCGAATTCGTCGCGGCGATTCGCGTGCCGCGCGCATCGGCCGACTTGCGGTTTCGCACGTACAAGGTCAGCAAGCGTTACGACCAGGACATCTCCGCCGTGTGCGCGGCGTTCGCCATTCGTTTGGCCGACGACAACCGCGTTGCAAGCGCGCGCATCGCGTTCGGCGGGATGGCCGCGACGCCCAGGCGCGCGGCCGCCGCCGAAGCCGCGCTGACCGGCCGCGAATGGTCCGAAGCCAGCGTCCGCGCCGCGATGGCCGCGCTCGATACCGACTTTCAGCCGCTCAGCGACATGCGCGCGTCGAGCGCGTATCGGGCGAAGGTGGCGCGCAACGTGCTGTGGCGCTTCTATCTGGAAACGCGCCGCGACGCGCCGCTCGCGCTCGCGGAACTCAACGCGTTTGCGTTCGGCGCACACGGGATCGAGGCGTCATGACGCGGCCCTTCCCGATCCCGATCGCCGCGAACACGCCACTGCGCGCCAGCGTCCAAAAGGACCCGCGATGAACAAGGCCAGCGAACCTATCCAGCTCGATGCCGCGCTCGACGCCGCCGGCGCCTCGCTGCCGCACGAGTCCGCGGCGCTGCATGTGAGCGGCGAAGCCATTTACACCGACGACATCGCCGAATTGCGCGGCACGCTGCACGCGGCGCTCGGCTTGTCGCGTCATGCGCACGCGCGCATCGTCTCGCTCGATCTCGACGCGGTGCGCGCCGCGCCCGGCGTCGTCGCCGTACTCACCGCCGCCGACATTCCCGGCGAGAACAATTGCGGCCCCGTTCTGCACGACGACCCGATCCTCGCGGTCGACGAAGTGCAGTATCTCGGCCAGCCGGTCTTCGCCGTCATTGCCGAGACGCACGATCTCGCGCGCCGCGCCGCCGCGCTCGCGAAAAGCGAAGACGTCGTGCGCTACGAGCCGCTCGAAGCCGTGCTCACGCCGCGCGAAGCGAAAGCGCGCAAGGAGTTCGTGCTGCCGCCGCTGCATCTGCGGCGCGGCGACCCGGACGGACGAATCGCGGCAGCCAAACATCGGCTGTCTGGCGAATTCGAAGTCGGCGGACAGGAACAGTTCTATCTCGAAGGACAAGTCGCTTACGCCATCCCGAAAGAACAGCACGGCATGCTCGTGCATAGTTCGACGCAGCATCCGAGCGAGATGCAGCAAGTCGTCGCGCACATGCTCGCCTGGCCGACCAACGCCGTGTTGTGCGAATGCCGGCGCATGGGCGGCGGCTTCGGCGGCAAGGAATCGCAGTCGGCCGTCTTCGCGTGCGTCGCCTCGCTCGCGGCGCATCTGCTCAAGCGTCCGGTGAAGCTGCGCGCCGATCGCGACGACGACTTCATGATCACCGGCAAGCGCCACGACGCGGTCTACGAATACGAATGCGGCTTCGACGACGACGGCCGCATCACCGGCGCGCGCGTGGAAATCGCGCTGCGGGCGGGTTATTCGGCGGACTTGTCGGGCGCGGTCGCGACGCGCGCCGTCTGTCATTTCGACAACGCCTACTTTCTCGGCGATGTCGATATCCGCGCCTTCTGCTGCAAGACCAACACGCAGTCGAACACGGCGTTTCGCGGCTTCGGCGGCCCGCAAGGCGCGCTCGTCATGGAAGTCATGCTCGACGAAGTCGCATATGCGTTGAAGCGCGATCCGCTCGACGTGCGACGCGCGAATTACTACGGCATCGACGAGCGCAATGTCACGCCGTATGGTCAGCCGGTCGCGGATAACGTGATTGCGCCGCTCACGGACGAACTCATCGCAACGAGCGAATACGAATCGCGCCGCGCGCAGATCGCCGCGTTCAACGCGAAAAGCGCGGTGCTCAAGCGCGGTATCGCGTTCACGCCGGTCAAGTTCGGCATCTCGTTCAACGTGCCGTTTCTGAACCAGGCGGGCGCGCTCGTGCACGTCTACAAGGACGGCTCCGTGCTCGTGAATCACGGCGGCACGGAAATGGGCCAGGGGCTCAACACCAAGGTCGCGCAGGTGGTGGCGAGCGTGCTCGGTATCGGCTTGCAGCGCGTGCGCGTGACAGCGACGGATACATCGAAGATAGCGAATACATCGGCGACGGCGGCATCGACGGGAAGCGATCTGAACGGCAAGGCGGCGGAAGCGGCGGCGCTCACCATCCGCGCGCGTCTGGCGGAACTCGTGGTGAAGCAGCTCGGCGGCGCGGCCGCGGACGTGCGCTTTCATGGCGGCGTGGTGCAGGTCAACGGCGGGCAGATGCCGTTCGAGCAACTCGTGTCGGCCGCGTATCTCGCGCGGGTGCAGTTGTGGTCGGACGGCTTCTATGCCACGCCCAAAGTCCATTGGGACGCGCGGACGTTGCAAGGCCATCCGTTCTATTACTTCGCGTATGGCGCGGCGGTGTCCGAAGTCGTCATCGATACGCTCACCGGCGAATGGAAGCTTCTGCGCGCCGATCTGCTGCACGACGCCGGGCGCTCGATCAATCCGGCTATCGACGTCGGTCAGGTGGAAGGCGGCTTCATTCAGGGCATGGGATGGCTCACGACCGAGGAGCTCTGGTGGAACCGCGACGGACGCCTGATGACGCACGCGCCTTCCACTTACAAGATCCCGGCGATCAGCGATACGCCGCCCGTGTTCAACACCACGCTTTATCGCAACGACAACGCCGAGCCGACGATTTTCCGGTCGAAAGCGGTCGGCGAACCGCCCTTGCTGCTGGCGTTTTCGGTGCTGCTGGCAATCCGCGCGGCCATCGCCGCCAATACGGCCGATGCCGCTCATGCACCGCCGTTGCGCGCGCCCGCGACGCCCGAAGCGATCCTCGACGCGCTCGATGCATCCGTAACACAAAGCGCGGCCGCCGCCCCGGTAAACTAACGCCTGCGACAACGCAAAAGACTCTGGAGCCCCTCGATGCAAGTTTGGCTGACCGACCTGCAACACCTGCTCGCGCACGGCGATGCCGTCGTGCTCGTGACGGTCGCGCGTGTCGAAGGCTCCGCACCGCGCGAGCCGGGCACGAAAATGATCGTCACGCGCGAGGAAGCCCGCTATACCATCGGCGGCGGCCATCTCGAATGGAAGGCGATCGAAACCGCCCGGCAAGTGCTGAAGGACGGCCAGCGCCGTCCGCACATGCGGCGGCTCGAGCGTTTCGCGCTCGGTCCGAGCCTCGGCCAGTGCTGCGGCGGTGCGGTCGTTCTGTCGTTCGAGCGGCTCGATGTCGGCGATCTCAACTGGGTGACGTCGCTCGCGAAGCGCACGGCGCAAGGTCTTTCGACCGTGCGCAGCGTTTCGTTCGCGCCGATGCCCGATGCCGTCATGCTCTCCGACCCCGAACCGGGCGCCGAAGACACCGACTGTCTCCTATGGGATGGCGCGGGCTTCGACGAAAGCGGCGCGCTGCTCACCGAGACCATCGCGCCGCGCGACTTCCAGGTCGTGCTGTTCGGCGCGGGCCATGTCGGGGCCGCGCTCGTGCGCGTGCTCGCGACCTTGCCGTGTCACGTCACTTGGGTCGACGAACGCGACGCGGCCTTCCCCGCCGCGCAGTTCGTGCCGGATAACGTGAGCATCGAGCCGAACGACGCGCCGGACGAAGCCATCGACCAGGCGCGGCCCGGTACGTACTTCATCGTGATGACGCACAACCATACGGTGGATCTCGAACTCGCCGCACGAATTCTCGCGCGTGGCGATTTCGCGTTCTTCGGCATGATCGGCTCGCATACCAAGCGCAAGCAGTTCGAGCACCGGCTCGCGGCGCGCGGGATCGACCCCGCGCGTATCGGCCGGATGGTGTGTCCGATCGGTATCGACGGCATCGTCGACAAAGCGCCGGAAGTGATCGCCGTTGCAGCGGCAGCCCAACTGCTGCAAGCGGTCGAAGCCAACGCCAGCACTTCTGCGTCGTCGCAGCAGACCGCCTGACTAGCCGCAGGCGGAAGTCCCAGCCCCAACAAAGACAAGCCCATGAATCCCACACTCGCCGACAAGATTGCGCGCGCGCCCAAGGCGGAGTTGCATATCCATATCGAAGGATCGCTCGAACCCGAGCTGATTTTCGCGCTGGCGAAACGCAACGGCGTGACGCTCGCCTACGATTCCATCGACGCCTTGCGCGCGGCCTACGCCTTCACCGATCTGCAGTCGTTCCTCGACATCTACTACGCCGGCGCGAGCGTGCTGCTGCACGAGGAAGACTTCTACGACATGACGATGGCCTACGTCGAGCGCGCGCTCGCGGACCACGTCACGCATACGGAAATCTTCTTCGATCCGCAAACGCACACCGAACGCGGCGTTTCCATCGACACGGCGGTGGCCGGTATCGAGCGCGCGCTCGCCGAAGGCGAAAAGCGTGGTCTCACGTCGAAGATCATCCTGTGCTTCCTGCGCCATCTTTCCGAGGAAGACGCGCTCGCCACCTTCGATGCCGCGTTGCCGCTGTTCGACCAGTACGCGCATCGGCTGATCGGTGTCGGGCTGGATTCGTCGGAGCGCGGCCATCCGCCGTCGAAGTTCGAGCGCGTGTTCGCGAGGGCGCGCGAACGCGGCCTCAAGCTCGTCGCGCACGCGGGCGAGGAAGGCCCGCCGTCGTATGTCTATGAAGCGCTGGATCTGCTCAAGGTGGATCGCGTCGATCACGGCGTGCGCAGCATCGAAGACGCGGCGCTCGTCGCGCGTCTCGCCGACTCGCGCATTGCGCTCACGGTCTGCCCGCTCTCGAACATCAAGCTCTGCGTGTTCGACGACATGGCGAAGCACACGCTCAAGGACCTGCTCGATCAGGGCGTCGCGGTCATGGTGAATTCGGACGATCCCGCCTACTTCGGCGGCTACGTCAACGCGAACTATTTCGCCATCGTCGATGCCCTGAAGCTCTCGGATCACGAGGTCTACACGCTCTTGCGCAACAGCCTCGAAGCCTCGTTCGTCACCGATGAAGAACGCGCCGCGATGATCGCGCGCCTGGACACGCACTGGAAGCAGTAAGAAATGGAAAGCACGGCAACAACTCAACGCGACGCCACCGCGCTCGAACGCTTCTTCGGCGTGCGCGCGGCGGGCTCGCTCGTCAAAACCGAAGTCGTCGCGGGCATCACGACGTTTCTCACGGCGATGTACATCATCGTCGTCAATCCGGGCATTCTCTCGCAGGCGGGCGTGCCGTTTCCGGCGGCGCTCACGGCCACCGTCATCGTCAGTTTTCTCGGCAGTTGCGCGATGGGCCTTTACGCGCGCAATCCGGTGCTCGTCGCGCCGGGCATGGGCATGAACGCGCTCTTTGCGTTCGTCATGGTTCACGGCGGCAAGATGCCGTGGCAGACCGCGCTCGGCTGCGTGTTCTGGGCCGGCGTGATCTTCGCGGTGCTCGCGATCTTCAACGCGCGCAAGCTCGTGGTCGATGCCATTCCCGACAATCTGCGGCACGCGGTTTCGTGCGGCATCGGCTTGTTCATCAGCCTCATCGGGCTCGTGAACGCGAAGTTCGTCGTGGGCGATCCGGTGACCATCGTGCATTCGGCATCGCTCAATCCGGTGGTCATCACGTTCCTGATCGGGCTTGCCGTGACGACCATATTGGTGGCGCGCAAGACCACCGGCGCGCTCATGCTCGGCATCGTGTTCACGACGATCATCGCGATTCCCATCGGCCGCTATTGGGGCGACGGCACCGCTTACTGGCCCGCCGCCATCGCCACGAAAACGCTCGTCAACTGGAACGGGTTCGTGTCCGCGCCGGACTTTTCCGCACTCGGCCAGCTCGATTTGATCGGCGCGCTGAAGGTGGCCTACTGGCCGTTCATCTTCGTGATGCTGTTCACCTCCTTCTTCGACGCGCTCTCCACTTTCATGGCGATCTCCGAAGCCGGCAAGCTCTACGACAAGGACGGCAACCCGCGCAACATCCGCCAGTCGATGATGGTCGACGCCTTCTCCGCGCTCGTTTCCGCGCCGCTCGGCACGAGTCCGGCGAACGCGTATATCGAGTCGGCGGCGGGCATTTCGGCGGGCGGGCGCACGGGACTCGTCGCCGTCGTCGCGGGCCTGTGCTTCCTGCCGTTCCTGTTTCTCTCGCCGCTTCTGTCGCTCGTGCCCGCCATCGCCACCGCGCCCGCGCTGGTGCTCGTCGGCGTGTTCATGATGGAAGCCATCACCAAGATCGAATGGCAGCGCTTCGACGAAGCCATTCCCGCGTTCCTCGCGATGATCCTCATTCCGCTCACGTATTCGATCACGGACGGTGTCGCGTATGGCTTTCTCGCGTTCGTCGTGCTCAAGTCGGCGACAGGACGCGCGAAGGAAATCAAGCCGGCGATGTGGATCATCGCGGGCTTTTCGTTAGTGCTGCTTTCACAGCTTTGAAAACCACGAAGATTGGAGACGTTGCATCATGACTCAAACCGCCTACCGCGCCCAGCTGCTCACCTTCCGGGAAGATCCCGCGCATGCCGCCGACGGCGCGGTCCATGAGGCCGATGGCCTCTTGATCGTCGAAGATGGCAAGGTGGTCGCGGCGGGTTCGTATGCGTCGGTGCGCGACAAGCTCGCCGCGGACGCCACCGTGCATACGCTGCGCGACAAGCTGATCGTGCCGGGCTTCATCGACTCGCACATCCACTATCCGCAGACGGACATGATCGCGTCGCCCGCGCCGGGCCTCTTGCCGTGGCTCAACACGTACACGTTTCCGACGGAACGCGGCTTCGAGAATCCGGCGGTCGCGCGCGAAACGGCGAGCTTCTTCATCGACGAACTGCTGGCCAGCGGCACGACCACCGCGCTCGTTTATTGCACGGTCCACAAGCAATCCGCCGATGCCTTCTTCACCGAAAGCGAAGCGCGCAACCTGCGCATGGTCGCGGGCAAGGTGCTGATGGACCGCAATTGTCCCGAGTTCCTGCGCGACACCGCGCAGTCGGGCTACGACGACAGCGACGAACTGATCGGGCGCTGGCATGGCCGCGGGCGCCAGCAATATGCGCTCACGCCGCGCTTCGCGCCGACCTCGACGGAAGCGCAGCTCGAAGCCTGCGGCGTGCTCGCGCAGAAGCATCGGGACGTGTTCATCCAGAGTCACGTGGCGGAGAACACCGACGAGATCAAGTGGGTCGAGAGCCTGTTTCCGGGACACCGTAGCTATCTCGACATTTACGATCACTACGGTCTGTTGCGACGCCGCGCGGTGTACGGCCACTGCATCTATCTCGACGATGCCGACCGTCAGCGCATGGCCGAAACGGGCGCGGTGGCGTCACACTGTCCCACGTCGAACCTGTTTCTCGGCAGCGGCCTCTTCGACTTCGACAAGGCCGGCGCCTCGAACATGCCGGTTGCGCTCGCAACGGACGTCGGCGGCGGCACCTCGTTCTCCATGCTGCAGACCATGAACGAAGCGCACAAGGTCGCGCGTCTGACGGGGCATCATCTGACGGCGACGCGCATGTTCTGGCTCGCGACGACGGGCGCGGCGCAAGTGCTCGAACTCGACGACAAGATCGGCACGCTCGCGCCCGGCAGCGAAGCGGATTTCGTCGTACTCGACCCGGCTGCGACGCCGCTGCTCGCACGCCGCACGCAGCGCGTGAATACGCTTGAGGAACTGCTGTTCGCGTTCGCGCTTCTCGGCGACGATCGTGCGGTGTACGAGACGTATGCGGCCGGCAAGCGCGTGCATTCGCGCGAGCGTCGGCAGACGGCGGCGCTGGAACTGGCGGCGTAGTCGAACATTACGCTGCGTAGTTCCGCGAAGTTCGGGTTACTGATTGCCAACCGGCAGCCAGTAGCCCGTTTCTTTTTAGAACGATGGACGCCATTCGAGCATGGCGTGTGCATAGCGGATAAAGTGGAGCCTCCGCGTTCAACCATTCGTTCGCAATGGCCTCCATGAAGCACACCGCGCGCACTTCCCGCATCGCCGTCAAGACCGCTCTCGTTTCATTGCTCGCGCTGCCTGCGCTCTGTCAGGCTTTTGGAATCGAAGGCCCGCTCGACTGCCATTCCAACGCGCATGATTTCATCGCGCCGCTCCTGGAAACCAATCTCATCGAAACCAAGCCCATGCGCGTCGAGCCGAATTCGATCAACGCGTTCCGGCCGGTCAAGGGCGTGAATCTCACGGCTTACGGATTCAAGATTTACGCGGTGGTGGGATATCAGAAGAACGATCCGATCTTCAAGGAAGGCAAGGGCGACCCGATCGGCGATTCATCCTACGGCGCCGTCGTCTGGGGCGGCGACGACGAAGTGCTGAAGAAGGTGCGCGATGCGGGCAGCGACGCGGTCGTGCACCACGTCGCGCCCTTCATCACGGCGATTTTTTGCAAGCGTTCCTAGCGCAGCAATTCCGCGACCGACGAAAGCAGGCGCTGCATGTCGTTTGAATCCAGCGCGCCCATCGTCGAGATACGGAATAGTTCCTTCGACAAGCCGCCCTGCCCTGCGTAGATGACGAAACCTTTCGCCTTCAACGCGTCGTGCAGCTTCTCGTAATTCACGCCAGCAGGCAGGCGATACGCCCGCAATACCACCGACGACTCCTGCGCCGGCAACGCGCTCTCGATGCCGAGCGCAGCCAAACCCGCGCGCACCTGCTCGGCGAGCGTCGCATAACGCCGATGCCGCGCGCGCCAGCCGCCTTCTTCCTCGAACTCGCGCAGTGCTTCGACGAGGGCGTAATACGCATGCACCGATGGCGTGAACGGCGTATTGCGCTCGTCCTGCAGTTTGGCCAGACGCGCGATGCCAAGGTAGTACGTGCGGCTCGCGGCGTTCTGCAAGGCATCGCGCCGCGCGATGACGAACGCCGCGCCCGGCACGCCGTGCAGGCATTTGTTGGCTGTCGCCGCCACCGCGACGATGCCGCCGCCGTCGAAGTCGATCGCCTCGGCGCCGAAGCTGCTGACGGCGTCGACGAGCAACCCGATGCCGCGTTCGGCGCACGCGCGTGACAGCGTGTCGAGCGGGTTCAGGCGCCCCGTCGTGGTCTCGTGATGGATGATCGCGACATGCGAGAAGCCATCGAGACGCGCGATGATCGCATCGGTATCCGGCGCCTGCATCCACTCGTATTTCACGACTTCATGGTCGATGCGGTACTGCTTCGCGATCTGCGCGATGCGCTCGCCATACACGCCGTTCTCGACGATCAGAAGCCGCCCGCCTTCCGGCACGATGCCCGCAATCATGCTCTCGACGGCCGCCGTGCCCGAACCGGTCATCAACACGGCGCTCCACTTCGCGGGATCGAGTTCGTAAGCGGCGACGAGACGCTTGCGCGCTTCGTCCTGAAGGTCGAAGAACTCCGGCTCGCGATGGCACAAGTCGGTCTGTAAAAGGCTCTTGCGCACGCGTTCGGACAGCGTGACGGGACCAGGATTGAGCAGCAGCATCAGCGGTCTCCAATGTGTCGTTGCAGACGCGCGCGCACGTCTTCGGGCGTGATCTTCGGACGCGGCAAGTCGCCCGGCGTGCCGGCGCGAATCGACAGCCGGGCAAAGCGCGCGCCATTCACGTCGCGCGCTTGCAGCAGGCGGTCGATCACGCCGATGTCGTCGCCATCGAGCGCGAGCGTGTAGCCGCAGGCGGAAGCGATCGACGCGAAATCGACACCGCGCGAAACCGTCGCCTGACCGCCGGTGGATTCGTGTGCGCCGTTGTCGAGCAGCAAGTGCACGAGGTTCGGCGGCCCGTAAGCGCCGAGCGTGGCGAACACGCCCATGCGCATGAGCGCGGCGCCGTCGCCGTCGAGCGCGACCACGGTCAGGTCCGGGCGCGACAGCGCGAGGCCGAGCGCCATCGGCGTGACGCAGCCCATCGAGCCGACGAGATAGAGCTGGTTCGCGCGGTCATCGATTGCATAGAGTTCGCGGCCGCAAAATCCCGTCGATGCCAGCACGACCGTTTCGCCGGCAGGCGTGTTCGCGATCACGCGTTCGAGCGCCGCATGACGCGTCACGCGCTCGCCTTCGAAGCGCTGCACGGCGGCAGGCGTGGCGTTCGACTTGACGCCCGACAAGCCGGTCTTCTTGAGCTCGAAAGGCGCGACGCTGCCCTTTTGCATGACGAGCGCATACGGGCGGCCCGTCTTGTCCATATACGCCGTCGCGCGGTCGAGCGCCGGACCGATGGCTTCGCTTTCCGTCGGAAACAGTTCCCACGGAATCTCCATCGTTTCGAGCATCTGCGGCGTCACGGGACCCATGAGCGCGTGTTGCGGCTCATCGGCGACGCCTGGCTGGCCGCGCCACGTCACGATCAGCAACTGCGGCAGGCGAAACGTCCACGTGAGCGACGTCAGGGGACTCACCGCATTGCCCAAGCCGGAGTTCTGCATCATGGCGATGCCGCGACGTTTGCCCGCGCCGCCGAGCGCGACGCCCGCGATCAGCGCGACGGCGTCGCCTTCATTCGCCGCCGAGACGTAATGCAGCGAGTCGTCCTGCAGCACGTAGTTGATGAACGGCGTGAGATACGAGCAAGGCACGCCCGCGTACCAGTCGAAGCCACGCGTGCGCGCCGCTTCGACGAACCCGGCAGCTTCAATCACGCTCGTTCTCCGTGCCGACCGGCATTTGACCGTGCGCGAAATCGCCGGCGCGACGGAAGTCGTCGAGGTCGTTCACGCCGCGCCAGTGGCCGTGCACGTATTGCACTTCGACCTTCTTGCCCGCCGCGACCAGTGCATTGAGCAGCGCGGCCATGTCGAGCTTGTCGAAGTCGGCGCGTTGCTGCAATTGCTTGAGCGTGGTTTGCAATGCTTCTCGCGCGTTGGCGCGCACGTTGATGAGGCCGATCCAGCGGCCTTGCGGTGCGCGGCCATCGGTCAGGTTCTGGCCCGCGCCGACCACGCTTTGCAGCCAGACTTTCTGGCCGAAGAGCGAGCGGTCGTCGGCGTGCGAGCAATACGCGAAGTCGGTGCCGCTCGCGCCCGCTTGCGGCGCCTGCGACGAATCCACCACTACGCAGAAGTCGCTATCCGATTCCACCAGATCGCGCAGGATATAGCTGCGGAACAAAAGATCGCCGTACGAAAGCACGGTGTCGCCGCTCATATGCTTCACGGCACACGCGAGCGATGCCAACTCGCCCGTCGTCTCGTGCTCCGCGTTGACGACGAGACGGATACCGGACGCATCGATCGCATCGGCGCGATAACCGCCGACCACCGTGATGTCGTTGATGCCTTCCTTCTTGAACGCCTCGGCCAGATGGCGCAAGAGCGGCTTGCCCGCGACCGGCAGCATGACTTTCGGACGCTCGGCGGTCAGTGCTTCGAGGCCCGCGCCGCGGCTTGCCGCCAGCACCACGGCGCTGCGTTGCGCGTTGGCCGAACTCAGATAGATGTTCTCGGCGGCCGAGTATTCGTCGGCATCCTGCAGACGGAAAATTTCGTTGACCGACGCAATGCGGTCTTCCACGTTGATGAGCGTCTCGCTATCGTGGATTTCCTTCGCGATGGCCTGCATGGCCGAGACCGCGCCGCGAATCAGATGATTCGCCCAGATCACCGTGCTGATGCCTGCCTGACGGAACACATCGGTCGGCGTGCTGTAGTACTTCGTCGGCACGATGACGAGCGGCCCGCGCCCGGCCCATTCGCGCGCGAAGGTCAGGATTTCGTCGGGCTTCGAGAGCTTGCTGTGAATCAGGATGGCGTCCGCGCCCGCCTGGCGATACGCCTCGGCGCGCTTCAACGCTTCTTCCATGCCCCAGCCCGCGATCAGCGCTTCCACGCGCGCGACGATGGAGAAGTTCGGGTCGCTCTGCGAGTCCTTGCCGGCTTTGATCTTGCCGCAGAATTCGTCGATATCGGCGAGCGGCTGCGCTTCGCCGTTGATGAAGCTGTTGGTCTTCGGAAACTGCTTGTCTTCGATACACACGCCCGCGATGCCACGCTGCTCCAGCTTCTTGACGAGCCGGCGCACGTTGTTGAAGTTGCCGTAGCCGGTGTCGCCGTCGAGGAGAATGGGCAAGTCGCTGGCGTCCGCCATGAATTCAAGGTTGTCGACGACCTGCGTCCAGCTTGCTTCGTTGTTGTCGCGCACGCCGAACTGCGCGGAGATCGACAGGCCCGAGCCCCAGATCGCCTTGAAGCCCGCTTCCTTGGCGATGCGCGCGGAAATGCCGTTGTGCGCCTCCATCAGGAATTCGAGGCGATTGCTTTGCAGCATCTCGCGCAGGCGCAGCGTGCGCGAAAAACCGACGGGAAGTTGCGAGGGTGCGTTCATTTCAGGGCTCCGGCAAACTGACTGAGGGCGTTCAATTGCGGCAGCACGTCGAGAGCCGCGCGCGTCACGTCGTTTTGAAAGTCGATTTCGATCCACGGTGCGCCGGTGACATCGGCGATATCGAACGCGTGGCGCTTTTCCAGCAACAGGTCGCGCACCGCTTCTTCATGCGGCAAGTTCGCGCGGCCGGTTTCCACATAATCCGCGACGATTTCGGCCAGGCGCTGCGCCGTCTTCTGATCGAAGCGAAAGAATCCCACCGATTCGCCGATCGTGTCGTAATCCAAGCCCGCCGCCACTTGCTTGCGCAGTTCGACCGGCACGCCGTGCGCCACGCACAGCTTCACCGGCTCGTCGCCGGCTTCGAAGTCGCGGTCGATCAAAAGACGGTTCGCCGAGCCGCCCGCCACCAGCGGCGCGAGAATGCGTTCGTCGTAGAGCACGTCGGCGTCCATCAGGAGGACATCGCCGCCGCGTGTCATGGCGTCGCGCGCGGTATGCACGGAGAGCACGCTGCCAAGCGAGAAGTCGGCGTTGATCACCGTTTCCGTCTTGGGCTTCCAGTCGATGCCCGCCAGTTCCGCTTCGATCTGTTCGTGCTTGAAGCCCGTCACGAAGACGACTTCATCGACACCGGCTGCCTTCAGCAAGTGCAGATGGCGCTCAAGGAGCGACGCGTCGCCGAAACGCAAGAGACACTTCGGCTTTTGCTGGCCTTCGGGCTGCACGAGGCGCAAGCCCATCCCGGCCGCAAGGATAATTGCGCGCATGGTGTGATTCCCTTCGAGGGTGGTTCAGTCGATTTCCGGCACACGCGCGAGACGGCGGCGCTGCCAGCCTTTTTCAACGAAATGCAGATAGACGATGCCCGGCACGCCAAGCAGCAACTCGCGCGCACGTTTCACAAGCGACAGCGCGAGCGCCGCTTCGGGCGGCAGGCCGACCAGACGTGCGAGCAGCAGATAGCCGCCTTCCTGCACGCCGAGCGAACCGGGAATGGCGAACGCCGCGCCGCGAATGGCCTGGCCGAGACTTTCGAGCAGCAGCGCTTCGGTCCAGCCGACCGGGTGCCCGAGCAGACTCAGGGCGAGCCACACTTCGCCCGTGCCAACCACCCAGCCGACGAGGCTCAGGCCGAAGCTCGCCGCCACCTTGCCGCGTTCGCGATACATCTCGTGGACGGCGGTATCGACCGCTTCGGCGCGTGTGACGAGCGAGGACCAGTCGTGCTTCTTCGAGAAGCGCGCCGCGATGCCGGAGGCGAAGCGCATGGCGCGACCGAAGAGACCGCGCCGCTGCGCCAGATAGAAACCGAGAATCATCGCGCCGATCACGCCGATGACCGCGAGCACCGCGATCCGTACGGTGGAAGCGGAGCCGCCCGTCGCGTAACCGGTGAGGAGCACGACGCCGACCAGCGCGAAAAGCAATTGCGCGACCGTCTGCATGGTTGTGCTGACGGTAATGACCGCGGCGGCGTCGCGGGCGCGCATGCCGCGCTGCGTGAGATAGCGGACCATGAGCATCGGTCCGCCGATCTGCCCGGCGGGCATCAGGCTGTTGACCGATTCACCCGTCCAGCGCGCGAGCAAGGCATCGCGCAAGGAGACGTCGCGTTCCTTGTTCGAGAAGAGAGTGCTGATAGCGATTGCATCAATGAAAAGCGGCACGAAATGGAACGCCGCGACGGCGACGAGTCCCCAGCCCGCCGCGGCGAGCGTCGAGGCCACGGAGCCGAAGCCTTGCCAGCCGAGCAGCGCGACGAACAGAACCACGCCGGCCGACAGCAGGAAAGTGCCAGCGCGACTCATGCGGCGCCGTTCTTGCCGCCCTTGCGGCGAAAGACCTGCCTGAAACCGAAGTACGCGATCGAATCTTTCATGTTCGAGATGAAGCGCTGAAACGGCTTCATGTTCGGGTCGGTCACGTATTCGAACGTAAGCGAGACGCGCATTTCATTTTCGCCGAGCGGCGTGATGCGATGACGCAGCTTGTCGCCGTCGAAGAAGACGAGCGCGCCCGGCGGATACTGCACGGAGCCCGGCTGATCGGGAATCTCGGGCGTGCGCGTGTGCAGTTCGTAGTCGAGACGGCAGGAGGAGTCGTCGATGACACCGAGCAACAGCGTGTAACGGCGGCCGTTGTAATACGAAGTATCGTAGTGCCAGCCGATGTGATCGCCTGGCCGCGTATAGAAATACAGCGCGTAGGCGTGCGCGTCGTCTTCGGGCGAGAGTTGCAGCTTGTCGCCCGTCAGCGTTTCGAGCCACTCGATGAGGGCTTCCGAGCGGTACAGGTCCGCGATGAACGGCGCGAGCTTGTCGAGCGTATGACGGCTCACGCTGCCGCCCGCCTTGTGCCCCGGCAAGTAATTGCGATTCACGGCGGGCAGGACATCGTGCACGGCGTCGATCAGGCGTTCGGTGTAATCGCGCGGCAGAAAGTCTTCGAGGTAGAGAAACGCGCCCTGCTTGTCGTAGTCCTGGCGCAATTGCGGCGTCGGCAGCGTCGAGATGCGCGCGGACAACGTCGTGTCGATGTCGCGCGCGCTCGGCGTGGCTTTGCTGGTCCCGTTGCTCGTTTCGTTGAGCTTGTCGTGAAGTGGGGTTGCCGTATCGCTCATCTCACCGCCTGGAAGTCCTTGCCGTTCTCGCTACGCGTTTGCGCCTGGCTCGCGCTCGAGCTCTTTGCGCGACGCTCGCGACGCATCACGCGTTGATAATCCACCGCCACGTAGATCGCGAAAAGCGGCGCGCCGATGGCCGCCGCGATCAGAAACGGCGTCATGCCGTTCAGGATGGTAATCACCGGCAGCAGGTAAAGCACGTCCTCGGTTTCGAAGCCCGCCATCGACGCCTGCTTCGTGGCGGCCTTGCCGACCGTCGACTCGATCCGCATGCGCAGGAAAAAGATCAACGCAACGGCAATGCCCGCGATGCCGCCGAGCCACTGCGCCGAAACGGGCCACGCCGGATGATGCACGCTCACGTAAAAGCCGATGCCCGCGAACAGCAGCACGGTGACGAGCGCATCGCACGCGAGGTCGTACAGGTGGCCGATCCTGCTCGACTGACCGCTGATACGCGCGAGCTCGCCGTCGGTGTGATCGACGAGATTCGACAGTGCGATCAGCAACGCGCCGAGCGTGCAAAGCCAGAACGAACCGAGCGACAAATAGTACGCGCCGCCAAGACCGATGGCGAGCCGTAGTGTCGTAAGGTGATTGGGCGTTACCGGCGTTCCGACGAGTGGCGTGACGAGACGGCGGGCAATGCGCGCGTCCCATGTCGATGGTTCGGGAACGGCTTTCGGGCTGGGCGGACACGATTTTGTCATCACGCGAATATATCGCTATTTCGCGCAAGCTGCATATATTGCGACTCATTCCGACGGCGTCGGAACCTTGTTTAGCGGGGGCGGACGCGTGTTTTGATCCATGCCCGCTCGCCGCAAACGATTGTCGCGATTCGCCCCGAAGAAAATATTTCCGATTCGTTTTGACGGAACAGGCGCCCCGTTTCGATTCGGGGCGCTTGCGGATCACTGAATGGTCGCGGGCGGCGGCGCGTTGCGCGGCGGCGGAGGCGGTGGCGCATTGGGCGGTGGTATGGGTACGCTGCGCTCGTTGCCGATGGATGCCGTGGTTTCGCTCGACATGCCGCCGTTCTTGTCGACAAGAATGGTGACCGTGCGAACCGTGCCGTTGCCGAGCGGGAAGTCGGCCAGCGCGCTGCGCGTGAGATACGGCATGGCGTGATAGAGCGACGGATCTTCCGTGGAATTGACCGCCGTCACCTTATAGACTTCACGCCCGGAAGCACGCTCGTTCATGCGAATTTGCAGCGCGTGGATATAAACCGGGAAGCTTTGATCGACGTAGCCCGTTGGGCCCCACGGGCCACCGCCGTAGCCATAGCCGCCCCAGCCGCCCCAGCCGCCGCCCCATGGTCCAAAGCCCGGGCGCCCCCACGGACCGTACATCGGCCAGGGGTCGTAATAGACGGGCTGGCGCACCGTCATCAAATCGCCGCGTACCGAATAATTGAGCGCCACCCTGTAGTTCGCGCTCGCTTCCGGCGCCTGACGGAACGAATACTTCGAAAGCTCGGTGGCGACGAGCGTCTCGTAAGTCGTCTGCTCGATGCTGTTCTGCTGATCGTTGTTGCGCGCGAAGGCGTAGGTACGGGTGGCGTCGCTGCCGCCGCTCCAATCCGAGAACGCGGTGACCTGCGTCTGCACGTAGGTCGTGCAGCCGGCAAGCCAGAGCACGCCAAGCGCGAGCGCCGCGCGGGCCAGCATGCGCCACGGGCCGCTGCCTTCGATCCGGGAAATCATGGTCTTCCTCGCTTCGTTCAATGTCGTTCCGGTTTGAGCCGCTCTTGCTGTGGCCGCGGACGCCTTGCTGACCGTCCGGCTTCACGATCGGCGGTCGTTCAGTACAATGGTTCGACATGCCGCGCCCGCTTTTGTGCCCGAAACCACCCGGCTCACGAGCGCGACCGCGCCGCTCAACTCACTCAAGATCTTGCCATGTCCACCACGACCGAAACGACCGCATCCACCGTGATCCGCCGCCAGGACTACACGCCACCCGCGTTCCTGATCGATTCCGTCGCGCTCGAGTTCGACCTCGTGCCCTCGCGGACCGTTGTCAGAAACAGCATGCGTCTGCATTGCAACCCGGACGCGGCGGACAACACCGCGCGGCTCGAACTGATCGGCGAGCAACTCGAATTCGTTAGCGCGACCATCGACGGCAAGCCGCATACGGACGTCCGTGTAAGCGATAACGGTCTGTCCATCGGCAATATTCCGGGCGACGTGTTCGAACTCGTCATTGAAAGCGTCTGCAATCCTGCCGCGAACACCACGCTGTCCGGGCTTTATGTGTCGAGCGGCAACTTCTTTACGCAGTGCGAGGCGGAAGGTTTCCGGCGCATCACCTATTTCCTCGACCGTCCGGACGTGATGGCAACCTACACCGTGACCCTGCGCGCCGACAAGACCGCGTATCCGGTGCTGCTCTCGAACGGCAATCTGATCGATGAAGGCGACCTGCCCGACGGCCGCCACTTCGCCGTCTGGGAAGACCCGTTCAAGAAGCCGAGCTATCTCTTCGCGCTGGTCGCCGGCAAGCTGGTGAGGATAGAAGAGCGCATTCAGTCCGGTTCGCGAGAGAAGCTGCTGCAGGTCTGGGTCGAGCCGCACGATCTCGACAAGACGCGCCACGCCATGGATTCGCTCATCCACTCCATTCGCTGGGACGAGAAGCGCTTCGGGCTGGAACTGGATCTGGACCGCTTCATGATCGTCGCGGTCAGCGACTTCAACATGGGCGCAATGGAGAACAAGGGCCTCAATATCTTCAACACGAAGTACGTGCTGGCCAATCCGGAAACCGCGACCGATATCGACTTCTCCAACATCGAAGCGGTCGTCGGACACGAGTACTTCCATAACTGGACCGGCAACCGCGTGACTTGCCGCGACTGGTTCCAGTTGAGCCTGAAAGAAGGCCTCACTGTCTTCCGCGACCAGGAATTTTCCGCCGATATGGCCGCGGGCGACGTGGATGGCGCGGCGAGCGCGGCCGCGCGCGCGACCAAGCGGATCGAGGACGTGCGCGTCTTGCGTCAGATGCAGTTCGCCGAGGACGCCGGCCCGATGGCGCATCCGGTGCGCCCGGAAAGCTACGTCGAGATCAATAATTTCTACACGATGACCGTCTACGAGAAAGGCTCGGAAGTCGTGCGGATGTATCAGACACTCTTTGGCCGCGAGGGTTTTCGCAAGGGCATGGACCTGTACTTCCAGCGCCACGACGGCCAGGCCGTGACTTGCGACGACTTCCGTCACGCCATGGCCGACGCTAATAACCGCGACCTCTCGCAATACGAGCGCTGGTACAGCCAGGCGGGCACGCCGCGCGTGTCGGTGCGCGCTTCTTACGACGCCGCCGCCAAGCGCTACACGCTGACGCTCGCGCAAGGCTACGCCGAGGGCAACGAAGCCGCGCGCGCCACGCAACAAGGCCCGCTCCTGATTCCGTTCGCGGTCGGTCTGATCGGCGCGAATGGCGCAGATTTGCCGCTTCGTCTCGAAGGCGAAAAAGAGCCGAACGGCACGACGCGCGTGCTCGAATTCACGGAGCGCGAACAGTCGTTCACTTTCGTCGATGTGAGCGAAGCGCCGCTGCCCTCGCTGCTGCGCAATTTCTCGGCACCGGTGATCGTCGAATTCGACTACACGAACGAACAACTGGCGTTTCTGCTGGCCCACGACAGCGATCCCTTCAATCGCTGGGAAGCCGGTCAGCGGCTCGCCACGCGGGAACTGCTGGCGCTCGCCGCGCGCGCGGCCAAGGGCGAAACGCTCACGCTCGATAGCGACATCATCGCGGCATTTTCCCGCGTGCTCGACGACACCACGCTCACGCCCGCTTTCCGCGAACTCGCAATGATGCTGCCATCGGAAAGCTATCTCGCCGAGCAGATGTCCGTCTCCGATCCCGCCGCCGTGCACGCGGCGCGCGTGTTCATGAGCCGCCAGCTCGCGGCAGGACTGCGCGACAAGTGGCTCGCCGCTTACGAGGCGAACCGCACGCCGGGCGAATATCGTCCGACGCCGGAAGATGCGGGCAAGCGCGGCCTGAAGAACCTCGCCCTTGCCTACCTGAGCCAGCTCGACGACCCGAGCGAAGCCATCAGGCTTGCCGAGGCTCAGTACGATTCGGCCGACAACATGACGGATCGTTCGGCGGCGCTTTCCGCGCTGCTCCTGGCAAGCGCGACAGCGGGCGCCGATCCCACCGTCGCCGACACCGCGCTCGACGACTTTTATCGCCGCTTCGAGCACGAGGCGCTCGTCATCGACAAGTGGTTCGCGCTGCAGGCGACGCAGCGTGGCGGGCCGGACCGCAAGATCATCGAGATCGTGCGCCAGTTGATGCAGCATCAGGCGTTCACGCTGAAGAACCCGAATCGCGCGCGCTCGCTGATTTTCAGTTTCTGCAGCGGCAACCCGGCGCAATTCCACGCGCCCGACGGTTCCGGCTACGCGTTCTGGGCCGAACAGGTCATCGCGCTCGATGCGCTCAATCCGCAAGTCGCCGCCCGCCTCGCGCGCGGCCTCGAATTGTGGCGCCGCTTCACGCCACAGTTGCGCGAGAAGATGCATGCGGCGTTGACCGAAGTGGCGTCGAAAGCGAAATCGCGCGATGTGCGCGAAGTCGTCGAAAAGGCGCTCGCCGCTTAATCACTGATTCATCACACTTTTTTACTGTTTAGCGGCCACTGCGTGTTGTTTAGCGCGGTGGCCGTTCTTGCTTATGTCGGGCATCAGCGGCCTCTGTCATACGGAGCGCATGGGGCAAGCGGTTAGAATCATGAGATTCGTCAAACGCTCACGGAGCCCAGCATGTCCATCTCCAGCCGCACTACGCTCACGAAATACCTGATCGAGCAGCAGCGCGAACACCAGAATCTGCCGGCCGACTTGCGTCTTCTGATCGAAGTCGTCGCGCGTGCATGCAAGCAAATCGGTTATCAGGTGAGCAAGGGCGCACTCGGCGACGCGCTCGGTACGGCCGGCAGCGAAAACGTGCAGGGCGAAGTGCAGAAGAAGCTCGACGTGCTGTCCAACGAAATTCTGCTCGAAGCCAACGAATGGGGCGGCAACCTGGCCGCGATGGCATCGGAAGAGATGGAAAAGATCTTCCCGATCCCGAATCGTTATCCGAAAGGCAACTATCTGCTGACCTTCGATCCGCTCGATGGATCGTCGAACATCGACGTGAACGTGTCGATCGGCACCATTTTTTCGGTGCTGCGCTGTCCGGACGGCGCGGAGCCGAGCGAGGAAGCGTTCATGCAGCCGGGTTCGGCGCAGGTCGCCGCGGGCTATGCGGTGTACGGCCCGCAAACCGTGCTCGTGCTCACGACCGGCAACGGCGTGAACTGCTTCACGCTGGACCGCGAGCTGGGCTCGTGGGTGCTGACGCAGAGCGACATGCGCATTCCGACCGAAACGCGCGAGTATGCGATCAACGCGTCCAACAGCCGTCACTGGTATGAGCCGGTGCAGAGGTATATCGGCGAGTTGAACGACGGCAAGGACGGCCCGCGCAAGGACGACTTCAACATGCGCTGGATCGCGTCGATGGTGGCGGATGTGCATCGCATCTTGAATCGCGGCGGCATCTTCATGTATCCCGCGGACAAGCGCACGCCGGACCGTCCGGGCAAGCTGCGTCTGATGTACGAAGCGAACCCGATGGCGCTGATCGTCGAGCAGGCTGGCGGCGCCGCGACGGATGGCGAGCAACGCATTCTGGATATCGTTCCAACGAGCCTGCACCAGCGCGTGCCGGTGTTTCTCGGCTCGAAGAGCGAGGTCGATCGCGTGACGCGTTATCACTCGGAAAAGAAAGTTTGATTCAGGGTCTTGCCAAATTGGGAAAGGAGTCTCTATAATCTCGTTTCTCTGATGCCGGAATAGCTCAGACGGTAGAGCAGCGCATTCGTAATGCGAAGGTCGGGGGTTCGATTCCTCTTTCCGGCACCAAACGTATCAAGCAAAAAGCCCAGTCAAGTTGACTGGGCTTTTTGCGTTGTGACGCTCCGTTCAGGCGTTGTGCAAGCAACCTGCATGAACCTTCGCAGACGCGGCTGCGTCACTGCTTTTCACTGTATGAAGTGCATTCGTACGCATCACGGCTCCAAAAGGCTTAGCCATTTGACATTTGTGCCGCGTACAGTACCGCGGTCGCAAGCCAGTTCGCCGATGCCACCTTGCGCCAGCCAGCCGCGCAGGCAAAGCGCGCGAGCCAGCAGCGGGTGGCAAGGACATCAGTACAGCCTCGCTTCGTTCCGTCGGCCGACGTTCGGAGCGTTCGACCGCCGAGACATAAATTCGCAGGGCGGCTTACGCCTATCAACTGGCAACCATGAAAGCGCTCGAGCATGTTACCGATAGGCAATGCGCCTCACCGCCAGGCGCTATCTGTTAATAACCCTAAGCTTTGACATTTGACTGCCGTCTGACAGTTGTTTTGTCCTACGTAAAATCCCTAGTTCATCCTAAAATTTCTGGCCAGTAAGTTCCTTCCGCCGATGTTCGGCGCTTTCCTTTCCTTCGCTCTTTAGGCAAGCGCTTTGGCATTTGAACCCGCTCCGGTGGTCCTTCAATCGGAACTCTGATGCAAAATTTGCAAACAGGAAGGATTTGGTAATGGCTGTTTATTATGCAGCGGTCGAAGGTGACCCGCTTACAACCGGCGATGGGAGCTATACCATCGCAAAGCACTTTTGGGCCACGATCGACGACGGCAAGGGGGCCGGGCCTCGACGCATGATCGTGATAGGAGACGAGGCATTTTGTTCCGTCTGTCAAAGCATCGGTGAAGTAACTTACGGGGTTCGCATTCGACCGGGAGGCCGCACCGATTGCATGGGTCGAGACCAAGCCGTAGGTGGCGACCTTGTTAATTGCAACTGCTCCGCGAAACCGCGAATCCATGTTCCGTATGGTCGAAACTTCGAAATTATCGATAACAGTGAGGCATCTCGAATCACTGCCCTGTCGAGTCTCGGAACTCCCGCGGTCGCGCGATCCGCGACCCAAGCATCGGCCAGTGGTTACGACGAACAAGTGAGAGCCAATGCCGCTCCTGCCCTAGCCGTGGGCTACCCTTACCTGATCGAGACAACAGGTGGACAGACTATAAGCGGACGCACAGACAGCACTCGCTGCTTGCCTCGCATCTATGCCGACCGCGCAGACACCTACGCGATCCACTGGGGCGACGAAGCCTTGGCACATGAAGGATGGCAGTAATGCCGAATAAGAAAACGGTTGTACAAACCAACAAGACGCCCGGTTCAATTAAAGAAGTGCATTTGAATGCCGTGACGTTCGCCGAATTATGGGCGAACTATCCGAGCGGCAATCCATACGACAACTCCACATATGAAAATCAATGCGCCATTCGCATGAGCGTCACGCTTCATCGCGTCGGGATCGGCATGAAGTCGTTCTCCGAGAAGCTGATTCATCCAATGAACGGAGGAAAGCTCGGACGAATCCTGCTTGACGGCGAACCAACGGCAACACGCGCCGACGAAATGGGGCAATGGCTGAAGTTACAACCGTTCGCAGGTCTCCCAAAGCCTGAAGACGTGACAGGCGCTAATTGGGAAGCGAGAGTAAAAGGTCGTACAGGTATCATTCAGTTCTCTCGTTACTGGACTCGCGAAGGTGAGGGTGCGGCTAATGCGAGCGGCGGACACATTGATCTCTGGAACGGATCGAGGCTTACGATAAGCAGTGCCCCCGACGCCCTCGCAACCATAGGCCGCCGCTTTGGCATCACGTCCTTCCGACAAGGAGCCGCCATTGCTTCGAATATAAGCTGGTCCGACTTGGCAGGTTCGAAGTCGATCTCGTTTTGGGAAATCAAGTGAGAAGGCTTGCAGTGCTGACGCTGTTCACGGTCGCGGGATGCCTAACCGCTTTAGCGGTTCTGTGCATCTTGCTCACGTTCGACAAGAACCCCGGGTGCGGTCTGGACTGCCCGAGCGCAACGCTCAACCTCGCGTTGTTGTGTAGCCTATTGACGATTCTGGTCTTCCCGGTTGCTGGGTATTTGCTTTCGCGTCTGGTCAAGTTCGAGCTTTATCGCGTCGTTGCAATCTTGACGGCAATGGTTCTCGCCGCGTTGCTCGGCTCTGGCATTCGCTACATCTCCGAGTTGAAAAGCCGATATCGCGATGCCGAATCCGCCCGACCTGTCGTTGCGGACTTCGATTTCATGTACATGGCGATCGCGACGCGCAACGTGCAAACGTACACCAACGCCAAAGAGGGCGAGTCAAAGGCTGACGGCGTTATCCCGCAATGGCAACGTTGCGTGATCGATGGTGCATGGTGCGACGGCCGCCATAAACAAGCGCATATGCGTTGTAAGGGCGGTGTCGCTTACGTCAACGAATCGGACTGGAAAGCCTTTTCGCTCATTCCGCAGGAGAATCTGCCGGGAGCCCGCCCGATAAAGTCGATGAATCTCTGCGCGCCTGATAACGCGCCAGACTGACCCAACAATCCGCCAACAAAGCGCGACAGCAAACGCGGGACATGTTGCTCGCTCTTCCGAAACATCACCTTGCGTCACTTTGACGAAAAGGTCGAAGATCGTCCCGCGTCACGCTCCTGCTATGCTCACAGCTCCTCGAAACGCGCTTCATGCAAACGCCGGTCGCAGAGTCTCGAAGCGCGGCAATCAAGCAACCACAAAACTCAGTGCGTCTAAGTTTTCCGAAGCACCGCTGAGAATGGCGAACTGCTGAACGCGCCGCGAAGCAAGTTCAGCCTCCCTCCTCCACGCTCGTCGCAGAACATGAGTCGCATGCCACGCTGACTCATCCGCTCATCGACATGAACTACCTCGGTAGACATCAGCCCATGTCCTCGACCCACGACGACATTCGTCACGAGATAAAACCGTATATACTGTTTTCTCCACATCAAGAGGAGAGAAAATGAGCACACCCAAAATCGATGCCCCCGCCACCAAGGCTGTCGATGCTCCCAAGAACGCCGTCGCAAAAGACGAGAAGCCGGCCACGAAGACCGCAACGAAAACCCGGTCGAAGGCTGCGGCGCCCGCATCGGGTGGAGTGAAAAAGCCCGCGAAGAAAGCAGTTGCCAAGCCCATAGCCGGCGCATCCTCGGCTCCTGCGACGAAGTCGAAAACGAAGCCGAAGACGAAGGCAACCGAAGCCAGGGAAAAGAAACCGACCGCGCGCGCCCCTGCCGATACAGCCAAACCCGCCGCGACGACCAAACCCGCAGCGAAAGCCAAGCGAGCGAAGAAAGATAAAGTCGTGCGCGACAGCTTCACCATGCCAAAAGCGGACTACGCGAAGATTGCATCGCTCAAGCAGAAGTGCCTCGACAACGGCATCCGCGTAAAGAAGAGCGAACTGCTGCGCGCCGCACTCGCCGTGCTCGACGCCGCGCCGGAAAAGCGCATCGTCGCCGCGATCAAGGCGCTCGAAACCGTCAAGACCGGCCGTCCTGCAAACGCCTGACCGCCGCTCGATCGCGAAACTCCTAACAACGTCGAAGAACGCTCCGCTGCCAGTGCAACCGTCGCTGGCAGCGTCATCGACATTGAAGACGCGCAAGGCACCTACGACGCGCATCTGCTCAATGAAACTTTTGTGTCAAGCCGCCGATTTTCTCGTTCGTGTGTTTTTATGAAATCGATCACAAAAGGCCGCTTTCTTGTAATAGCATTAGCGCACGTTTCTGCCCCGTCAGCGGCTCTTCACAGCTGACGCCAAGAGCTGAAGCCATCCGACGACGAAGGTGGATGAGACATGAGCCATCGCATCCAAAAGAACAAAGTGGAGTTCAATTGAAGAAGCGCGCCACTGTTATCTGTCGAAAGGGAAAACGCATTCTTCTAGTGGCACGTCGCCAATCGAAATGGGCCCTGCCAGGCGGAATCCTCAAGCGCGGGGAGCATCTCCCTGACGCCGCGCTTCGAGAACTCAAGGAAGAAACACAACTCTCCGGCAAGTCGGCCAAGTATCTCTTCGACTTCAGAGGCAAGCAAAAGCACCATCACGTCTTCTATTGCGATATCTCCGCTCGGGCCAAGCCGCGTCCGAGCAATGAAATTTCGCGATGCCGCTGGGTGAATCTCGAAGACATTCCACGGCTCATTACGAGCACGCCAACGAACGATATCGTGAAACTCGTCAGTCATAAGCGTAAGAACGGCCGCGGAAAATAAAGCCGAACTGCGACACGAACGAGCTCGTCAATCCCGAAAGACGTCACGCGCGTCGGCCGCACATCGGCCGTGGCACTTCGCCCGCCTTATCGCGCATATCGACCGGCTCATTGGCATGGCGTCGCGTTCGTGGCCTGCGCTATGCCGATCTCGACCACTGCAAGCCCTTCAACAATCGCTACGGCTACTGACAGGGCGACACCGTGCTGAAGGCGGCGGCGCATACGCGGGCATCGGTCTCATTTACGACCCGCATCGCGCGCGGCCAAGCTGCGAAACCGACACCTACGCGGCCCGCATCGTCCCCATACCATCTCCCCGCAGCTTGAAAATCGCCACCACGTCACGCAACGACCTCGCCTGCTCCGCCAGCGCCTGAGCCGCCGCCGATGCCTGCTCGACCAGCGCGGCGTTTTGCTGCGTCACCTCGTCCATCTGCGTGACGGCCATGTTGACCTGTTCGATGCCGGTGGTCTGTTCCTTCGACGCCGACGAAATCGCGCCGACCACATCGGTCACGCGCTCGACCGAGCCGACGATATCCGCAATGATGCTGCCCGCGTCCCGCACGAGCGACGAGCCCGTCTCTACGCGGCCGGCCGACTGCTCGATCAGCTCCTTGATCTCCTTCGCGGCCGTCGCGCTGCGTTGAGCGAGCGAGCGGACTTCCGATGCCACGACCGCAAAACCGCGCCCTTCCTCGCCCGCGCGCGCCGCTTCGACGGCTGCGTTCAGCGCAAGGATGTTCGTCTGGAACGCGATGGCGTCGATCACGGCGATGATCTCGCCCACCTTGCCCGCGCTCTCGGAAATGCCGTGCATGGTCTCGACGACCTTTTCCATCATCTGGCCGCCGCGCGTGGCGGTCTGCGATGCATTCTCCGCAAGCGACGAAGCCGCGACCGCGTTATCCGCGTTCTGACGCACCGTCGCGGTGATCTCTTCCATGCTTGCCGCCGTTTCCTCGAGCGACGCCGCCTGCTCCTCGGTACGCGAAGACAGATTCAGATTGCCCGATGCGATTTCCGCGCTCGCGGTCGCCACGCCTTCCGCGTTTTGGCGCACCTTGCTCACGACCGTCGCGAGACTCGTCTGCATATGCTTGAGCGCCACCAGCAATTCGGCGATTTCGTCCTTGCCGTCGGTTTCGAACTCGTGCGAGAGATCGCCCTTCGCCACGGCGCGCGCGCAACCGAGCGCACGGACGAGCGGACCGGACACCGTGCGGCTGAAGAGATATCCGCCGATCAACGAGAGCGCCAGCACGAAGAGCATCAGCGTGACGCTGATGAACGACGCTTGCCGCGCGGCGCTATCGGCGTGCGCGGACACTTCGGCGCTATCGGCGGCAATCTTCTGGGCCGCCTGTTCGAGCAGCGCGGCCGGTTCGCGGTCGACGCCCGCTACGGCGTTATCGCCAGCGGACGATTCGAAGCCCGCGGCCTTGAACGCATCGAAGCCGCGCCGGTAGCCATCGCCCATTGCGGCGTGTGCGGAAGCGAAGCGGTCGATCAAATCGCGGCTCTCGCCCGCGGGAAGCGTGCGCTTGAGTTCATCGGCCAGTTTGTGCACGGTCGCTTCGCGAGTCTGGAAAGCCGACCAGTACTTCTGCAGTTTCTCGGGGTCCTTGCCGCGCAAGAGCGTGTCTTTCCACTCCTGCACTTGCAACTTGAAGGCGACCAGCGTCGCGGACACCATGCGTTCGCTCGCGACGTTATCCGCAACCACTGTCCGATAGGTGTCGATGGATTGATTGAGGGCAAAAATACCGTACAACGCGCCCGCGAACATAAAAAAGAGCGCGGCGGCAAAAGCGAGCGGGATCTTGAGGCTGAGCTTCATCGAGAGTCTTCAATTCGAGGGTTTACGCGCAATGTGCGCCGATCGCTTTTTTATCGGCTGTCTCGCGGGAAAACTGAAGGCGATGAAACAGGGCACGCATCACGTTGGCGTCGCTTTACGCACGGATAAAGCGCGCTTCGTCTATCCACGTCGCGGCGTTCAACGCGTTCAGACTAGCTTCGCGACGCCTTCGGTCGCTGGCCGTCCGTCGATGCTCGCTAAAAGCCGCGTCACCGCCGATTCGAACTCCAAAGACGTCGGCTACGTAGGCTCCGCTACACATTCCGCTTCATCGACGGCTCGGTTCGCGAGCCTGCGCGCGAGGCACGGTTTGCCTCCGGCATCACGATCCAATTTGGTGTGGAATAAACTTTGAAGTTGGAATACTATTCCGAAATAGCTTCGTATTCGCGGTAGCAGGATATTGCGTGCCGTCAAACGCTTCACGCAACATGCGCGGCGCGAGACACCACAACAGGAGACACGAATGAGCAGGACGACCCTTGCCCTCATCGGCGCCGGCGCGATCGGGCGCATGCATGTGGAACGCGCGCGGCTGCATCCCGATTGCGAGATCGTGGCCGTGGCCGATCCGTCGCCGGCGGCCGAAGCGTTCGCACGCGCCGAAGGCCTGCGCTGGTTCGCCGACTACACCGCCATGCTCGACGAGGTCAAACCGCGAGGCGCGATCGTCGCGACGCCGAACGCGACGCACCTGCAAGTCGGACTGGCGTGCATCGAACGGGGCGTCGCGGTGCTGATGGAAAAGCCTATCGCCGATACCGTCGAGCAAGCCGAACAACTGACCCGCGCGGCGTCGCAAGCGCAAGTGCCGCTCATCGTCGGACATCATCGGCGGCATAACCCGATCCTGCGGCGCGCGCGCGAGATCGTCCAATCCGGCCGCCTCGGCACGCCGGTTGCGGCCATGGCGCTTGCCACGTTCTATAAACCCGACAGCTACTTCGAGATGGCGTGGCGCCGCGAAAAAGGCGGCGGTCCGGTGCTCATCAACCTGATCCACGACATCGACATCATGCGGTTTCTGCTCGGCGAAGTGATCGAAGTTCAAGCGCAGACATCCAACGCGGTGCGCGGCTTCGAAGTGGAGGACACGGCCGCCGTGCTGCTGCGGTTTGCGAGCGGTGTGCTCGGCACGCTCGCGGTCTCGGATTGCGCGGCATCGCCCTGGAACTGGGATCTCGCCGCGGGCGAAGCGGCGCACTACCCGCGTCAGAACGTCAACACGCATTTTCTGACGGGCGCCGATGGATCGCTCACGCTGCCCTTGCTCGATGTCTGGGATTACCGCAGCGGCAAAGGCTGGCATGACCCGCTGACCGTCGAACGAAGCACACCGCATCGCGGCGATCCGTATCACGAGCAGCTGCGGCATTTCTCGGCGGTGATCGACGGCAAGGAAGCGCCGGTCTGTTCAGGCGAGGACGCAACGCGCACGCTCGCGACGACATTCGCGGTGCATCGCGCGGCCGCATCGAGAACGCCGGTGGCGGTCGCAACAGCGGCCGAAGCGCGCATCGGCCGCACGGCATGAGACAGGAGACAAAGCGCATGAATTCGATGACTCAACCCTGGGACGACGAAGTCGATCTGCTCGTGTTCGGCGCGGGCGCGGGCGGCATGACCGCGGCGCTCGTCGCGCATCACGAAGGTCTGAAGGTGCTCATCTGCGAGAAGACCGACGCGGTCGGCGGCATTACCTCGACCTCGGGCGGCACGACCTGGGTGCCCGGCACGAGCGACAGCGTGCGCGCGGGCGTTCCCGATAAAACCGACGACGCGCGGCGCTTCCTCGCGTCGGTGGTCGGCGATCGCGGCGGCGACGAAGCACGCGAGGCGTTCCTGGCGAGCGGCCCGCAGGCCATCGAGGAAATTCAGCGCATCAGCGAGGTCAAATTCGTGGCCGCGGCGGCACATCCCGATTACGTCAGCGGTCCCGGCGCGGCGTTCGGCGGACGCGCGCTCGCGCCCGTGGCCTTCGATGGCCGGCTGCTCGGCGATGACTTCGCCCGCGTAAGGCCGCCGCGCCCCGAGTTCATGGGCTTAGGCGGGATGATGGTCGCGCGCACGGACCTCGATGCGCTGCTCGAACCGTTCGCGTCGAAGAAAAATTTCACACGCACGTTGTCGGTGGTCGGACGTTATGTCGGCGACCGTCTGCGCCACAAGCGGGGCACGAATCTCGTCATGGGCAACGCACTCGCCGCGCGTCTCTTCTACAGCCTGCGCAAGCAAAACGTGGAAGTGCGTTTCGAGACGCCGTTGCTGGAACTCGTCGTCGAGCACGGCATGGTGACGGGCGCCGTGGTCGGGCAGAAAGGCGGCTCGAAAAAGCGCATCGGCGCGCGCCGGGGCGTGGTGCTCGCAACGGGCGGCATCACGCGCAACCCGGCGTTGCGCAAGCAGTTGTTCCCCGCTGCCGCACAACCGTTGTCGCTCTCGCCGCAAACGCACACGGGCGATGGCATCGAGCGCGCGCTCGATCTCGATGCCAGGCTCGACGATGGCTGCGAAAGCCCCGGCCTGTGGATGCCCTGCTCCATCCTGCGTCGCGAAGGCAAGCCCGATAGCGTCTGGCCGCACATTCTTCTCGATCGCGCGAAGCCGGGACTCATCGCCGTGAACGCGCGTGGCGAGCGCTTCGTCAACGAATCGGATTCTTATCACGACTTCGTGATGGGCATGCTGCGCGACAATGGCCAGGGCACGAGCGTGCCGGCGCATTTGATCGTCGATGCCGCGTTCCTGCGCGATTACGGCCTCGGACTCGTGATGAAGAAACGCAGCCAGGCGCGCATTGCCAGCTTCGTGAAGGCGGGGTATCTCATCAAGGGCGATACGTTGGCCGAACTGGCGACGAAGCTCGAGGTCGATGCCAGCGGCTTGGAGCGCACGGTCGCCGCGTACAACCGCGACGCGGCGCGCGGCGAAGACCCGCAGTTCAAGCGCGGCGCAAGCGCGATGAACCGCTTCAATGGCGATGCATCGCAGAAGCCCAATCCCTGCGTGCGGCCCATCGGCGCGGGACCGTATTACGCCGTCACGGTGTGGCCCGCCGATCTGGCATGCAGCGCGGGGCTGTCTGGCAACGCTGACGGTCAGGTACTCGATAACCACGGCAACGCCATTCCCGGACTCTTCGCATGCGGCAACGACCTCGCATCGATCTTTCGTGGCACTTATCCGGGGCCGGGAACGACGCTCGGACCCGCACTTGTGTTCGGATGGCGTGTCGCGAAATTCGCGGCGCGCGCCGTGCCCGTCGCCGATCCTGAATTCGTGGTCGGGCTGCGGGACATTCCGGTGCGCGTCAGGGTTTGATGCGCTGTCGACGAAACTGAAGCAGCCACAATCGAACACCACGAACCGGCCTGGCACATGAATACTCCGAATCAAATCGACTGCGACCTGCTGGTCGTGGGCTCCGGCGCCTCGGGTCTCGCTGCCGCCGTTACCGCGGCGTGGCACGGGCTCAAAGTGGTCGTCGTGGAGAAGGACGACGTCTTCGGCGGCGCCACGGCATGGTCGGGCGGCTGGATGTGGGTGCCGGGCAATCCGCTCGCTCGACGCGCGGGCATCATCGAAGATCCGCAACAGCCGCGCACGTATCTAAGGAACGAGTTGGGAGATCGTTACGATCCCGAACGCGTCGATGCCTTCCTGGACAATTGTCCGCACATGGTCGGCTTCTTTCACGAGCACACCGCGCTCCGGTTCGTGGACGGAAATCAGATTCCCGATGTGCATGGCCACGTCGAAGGCGCCGCGACGCAAGGGCATCAGGTGATCGCCGCGCCCTACGATGCGCGAAAAATCGGTCCGCTCAACAAGCGCCTGCGCAAGACCATGCGCGAAACTTCGTTCATGGGCATGCCGATCATGGCGGGCGCCGACCTCATGGCCTTTCTGAGCATGACACGCTCGTTCGGCTCGTTCATCCACGTGACGAAGCGCTTCACGCGTCATTTGCGCGACCTCGCTTTTCACGGCCGCGCAATGCATCTCGTGAATGGCGTGGCGCTCGTCGGGCGTCTTGCCAAGTCCGCCGACGATCTCGGCGTGACCTTGATGGAGTCCGCGCCTGCCAAGCGTCTGATCGTCGAGGATGGCGCGGTGCATGGTGCTGTCGTATCGACGAAGAGAGGCGAAGTCACGATTCGCGCGGCGAAGGGCGTGGTGCTCGCCGCCGGCGGCTTTCCGAACGACCTCACGCGCCGCAAGGCGCTCTTCCCGCGCACGCCGACAGGCCGCGAGCATCTGGCGCTGCCGCCTGAAAGCTGCTCGGGCGATGGCATCAGCCTGGGCGAATCGGCGGGCGGCTCGCTCGTGACGGATGTCGCTTCGCCCGCCGCATGGGCGCCGGTGTCGCGCGTCACGCATTCGGATGGCAGCATCGGGCACTTTCCGCACATCATCGATCGCGGCAAGCCCGGTGTGATCGGCGTGCTGTCGAACGGCAAGCGCTTCGTCAACGAAGCCGATGGCTATTACGACTACACCGCCGCTATGGTCGCGGGCGCGCCCGACGGTAAGGAAGTCGCGTCATGGCTGATTTGCGATCACCAATTCTTGCGCCGATACGGCCTGGGCTACGTGCGGCCCTTCCCAGTTCCGATGCGCCGCTTCATCCGCAACGGCTACCTGCAACGCGGTTATTCGCTGGAAGAGCTGGCCGCCCGCTGCGGTATCGATTCCGATGCGCTGGTTAAAACCGTCATCGCGTTCAATGACCACGCGCGGCGCGGCGAGGACCCGGAATTCGGACGCGGTTCGACGCCCTATAACCGCAAGATGGGCGACCCGTTGCATCAGGGGCCGAACCCATGTGTGGCGCCTATCGAACACGGTCCGTTCTACGCGGTGAAGGTGTACCCGGGCAGCTTCGGCACCTTCGCGGGATTGAAGACGAACGGCTCGGCGCAAGTGCTCGATTTGCACGACCAGGCGATCGCCGGCCTTTACGCCGTGGGCACGGACATGGCGAGCGTGATGGGCGGATTCTATCCGTCAGGCGGGATCAATCTCGGTCCCGCGATGACCTTCGGCTATGTCGCGGGCCGGCATGCGGCGGGCATCCATCGTTACGAAGACGAAAACGCGGTGCAGGAGGATCTCGTTTTGCCGCTCGACCTGAACCGCGTGCCGACGCCGACGCATTGAAGCGTCAGTAAGTCGCCCGCCCGCCCGAGACATCGAACACCGCGCCTGTGGAAAACGAACTCTCCTCGCTACTCAACCAGCGAATCAGGGCGGCGATTTCCTGCACGGTGCCGGGACGTCCCATCGGAATCTTGGCTTGCAGCATCTTCATCTGCTCGGGCGGCATCTGCGCGAGCAACTCGCTTTGCACGGATGCCGGCGCAATTGCATTGACGGTGATATTGCGCTGAGCCAGTTCCTTGCCGAGCGACTTCGTAAGGCCGATCACGCCCGCCTTCGAAGCCGAATACGCCGACTGGTTCGCATTGCCTTCCTTGCCCGCAATCGACGCCATGTTGACCACGCGTCCATAACCGTTTCTGAGCAGATACGGCACGGCCGCCTTGCAGACGATGAACGTCGCGGTCAGGTTCAGCAGCAGCACCTTGTTCCACGCATCGAGCGGCATCTCCCACACCGACGCACTCGATCCGACGATCCCCGCGCTATTGACCACGATATCGAGCTTGCCCGTCTGCGCCACCGCCGCTTCGAGCGCGGCGCGTACTTCGTCCTCGTTCGTGACGTCGACGCGTTGCGCAATCGCGCGCTCGCCCAGACGTTCCTGGCACGCGGTGAGCCGCTTCTGGTCGATGTCCCATAGGACCACCGTCGCGCCTTCCGACATCAAGCGCTCCGTGCACGCGAGCCCGATTCCCGATGCAGCGCCCGTCACGAGGGCGACGCGTCCTTCGAATGCCTGGCTGATCGTCATGTTCAACCTCGCTGGCTTGCGCGCCGCGCGAAAAAACGACGCGCGGCATCGGTGCAATGGGCTACCTTGCGTGCATCGGATAGATCGGCATCCGCCGCAACCGGCGTCTCGATCACGAGTTGCGCGTCGGCGGGCAAGCGGTCGAGAATCGCATCGAGCGGAATCACGCCATCGCCTAGATGCAGGCGCGCGGTGCGGGCTTCGTTGGCGAGCCCGTCGAGCGACGGACTTCGTTCGACGGCATCGCACAACTGCACGTAGGCAATACGTTCGGCCGGCACCGCGTCGAGTTCTTCCGGGCGCGCGCCGCTACGATGAAAATGCAGCACATCGAGGATCACGCCCGCGTTGGCGCGCCCCGCCGCATTCAGCAACTCGAGCGTTTCACCAAGCGTGCGCACGTCGCGATACAGCATGAATTCGACGCCCACATGCAGGCCGTATTCGGCGGCGGCATCGCACAAGCGGCCGAACAGTTCGATGCGTTCCGGCGCCGATAAAAACGCGTCGTTGGTCAGCAGTTCCGTGCCGACCGCCGAGATATGCGTCGCGCCCAGCTCCGCGCCGGTGGCGAGCGCCGCGCGATAAGTGTCGATATCGGCGGCGGGCGAAAGAATGAACGCTTCCACGTCGAACACGCGGATGTCGTTCGCACGGCACGCCGCCTTGATCTCGCGCACCACGTCTGGCCGGCCGATGACTTCGTGCGCGAGCGGCTTGGGCGTCGCCGTGCGCAAAAGCAAGCCGACCTTGCCGAGTCCCGCCGCCGCGGCGGCCTCGATCAGCGCAACGGGCGCGCCGCCCGCCACGGTCAGGTTCGCCACCGACACGTCATGCAAATTCACTTCCTCGATCATCGTTTCTCCTCAACGCGTATTGAAACCGGTGCTCGCCGACCACCACTTGAGGATCGTGTCGCGATCCTTCAGCGCCTGCGGCAAATCGAGCTTGAGCAGCTTGACGTTCGTGAGCGCGGGCAAGCCCTTCGGCGCGGCAACGTCCTTGCGCACCGGATACGCGCCCGCCGCAGCGAGCCGCGTCTGCGTCTCCGCGCTCAATGCGTAATCCAGAAAGAGCTTCGACGCGTTCGGATGCGGCGCCGTCTTGCTGATCGCCACCGCGTTGAACTGCGCCACCGCGCCCGATGCCGGCACTCTCACTTCAACCGGCACGCCTTGCGCGATGAGACCCGTCGCGGCCGTCGTGTTGGTGAAGAAATCGAGCGGACGTTCGCCGGTTTGCAGCTTGGTCGTCATCACGCCCATGGAGGCCACCAGTTCCGCGTTGGTCTTGCGCACGCCCTTGAGGATCGCGCCGCCGGCTTCGGGTCCGTAATGCTGATAAAGACTCGCGATCACCGCGAAGGTCGCGGAAGACGACGCCGGATTCGTCGTCGCCACGAGTCCGTCCCATTCGTCCTTCGGCTTCGCGTAGTCCTGCCAGTCGGCGGGAATGGGCGCGGAACCGATCGACTGCTTGTTGTAGGCGAAGAGGCACAGCTGGCCGTTGCCGCGCAGATACGTCGTGCCCTGCGCGGGCGTGGCGATGGGCAAGAGCACGCCCTTGTCGCCATACGACACATCGGCGAGCGTGCCCGACGCGCCCGCCGTGATGATGGTGTCCTCGGCCTGATAGAACACATCCATCACCGGACGTCCCGCCTGCTGTTCGCCGATGAAGCGGTTATAGATCTGCCAGGCGTCGCCGGTCGCGGTCGTCACGTCGATGCCTGGATACTTCGCGGTGAATCCCTTGACGATGATCTGCACCGTGAAGAGATCGCCATACACCACGAGCTTGCCTTCCTTCTTCGCCTCCGCGATCAGCGTGCTGTCGGGCTCGGCGTGCGCGATCAGCGGCGAGATGCCGAGCGCGAGCGCCGCGCTTCCGAGCGAGAGTGTCTGGACGAGGCGGCGCCGTTTTATCGAAGTGGTCATGTTGTCTCCTGATGATTTGTAGTCGTTCGGCTATTTCAGGTCGAAGCGTTCGGTGATGAGCGCGTCGTCGCGACGGAAGTGTTCGAGATGCGCAAGCTCGTCATAGTCCAGCCGGTACGCCTGCGCGTAATGCCCGGCTGAACGCACGCGTGCCGCGACGCCGCTCGCCACGAGTTGCTCGCGCACGTCTTCGAGACACGCGGCCAGTTCGTATCGATCGAAACCTTCGAGGATCACCACGCCCACCGCTTCGTTGCCCTCGCGCCCGGCCGGCAATGCTTCGCCGACGCGGATCGGCACGTTCCATTCGGGCGCGGCGAGATGCGCGCCGACCACGGGCGACAAACGCGTGAGGTCATCCACGAGCGCCGCGAGACGCGGCGCATCCTGCCGTGCATCGTCGGCGAAGTCGATCAAGAGCGTCGCCACCGTGCCGCCCGTGCCGCCGCCCGCGCTTGCCAGCACCCAGCAGTGATACGCAATGCGGTCGCGGTAATGCGGGCGCATCTTCAGAAACCAGGCGGTCTCCGTCACCTTGCACTTCGCGTGCTTCTCGTCGGTGAGCACGTCAAGACTCGTCAGCCCGTAAAACGTGAAGAAGCGCGGCATGTCGCCTTGTCCGTCGATACAGCGCCGCGCCCAGCGGATGCCGTCATCGCCGAGATAGGCCATGTGCTCGGGCACGTGGTCGCGCGTGTGCATCAGCGCAAACTCGCGGCCGTAGGCGGGCGGGATGTCGTTCCACATGGTAAAGAGACCGGTGCCGACAGCGATCATTGAAGCTCTCCTCTCATCAGGTGCAAATGCTGGGGCGCGACGCTCAGGGTGATTTCATCGCCGTTGGCGTAGCGTTCGAAGCCGGGCGTCACCACGGTCTGATCGCCGAGCGGCGTTTCCACGCGCAACTCGCGCCGGTCGCCGACGAACGAACTTTCACGCACGCGGCCCGGCACGCCCGCGTGCGAGCGCGCCTGCACGCGCCACGCTTCGGGCCGCACCATGCAGAGCGCTTCGTTGCCGTTGGCGGCGCCCGTCACATCGCCCTTCACGACGATCTGCCCGGATTGCGCCACGACTTCCGTTTCGCCCGCGTGCGAACGCAGCGCAACCGGAAAGAGATTGGCCTTGCCGAGAAACTCCGCGACATAGCGCACCGCCGGCCGGAAATACAGTTCCTCGGGCGCGCCGCGCTGCACGATACGTCCGCGATCGAAGAGAAAGATTTCATCGGCGAGCGACATGGCTTCTTCCTGATCGTGCGTGACGAACAAGATGGTCGCGCCGATGCGCCGCTGCAGATTGCGAATCTCGTGACGCATCTCCACGCGCAGTTTCGCGTCGAGATTGCTGAGCGGCTCGTCCATCAGGATGAGACGCGGATCGGCCACGAGACAGCGCGCAATCGATACGCGCTGCTGCTGGCCGCCCGAGAGTTGCATCGCGCTGCGATCCACTTGCTGACCGAGCCCCACCGAAGCGAGCGTGTCGCGCACGCGCGTGTCGATGGCCGCGTGCGCCGTGCCGCGCGCCCGCAGCGGCAGCGCGACGTTTTCCATCACGCTCAAATGCGGCCAGATGGCATACGACTGAAACACCATGCCGAGTTCGCGTTTCTCGGGCGGCAGGTCGATGTTGCGCGTCGATGAATACACGGTGCGCCCGTCGATCTCGATCTCGCCGCTCGTCGGCTGCTCCAGCCCGGCGATGCAGCGCAAGGTCGTGGTCTTGCCGCAGCCGCTCGCGCCCAGCAGCACCGTGATGGCGTTCGGGCGGAACTGCACCGTGAGATCGTCGATGGCGTGCACGCCGCCGAAGCGCTTGGTGAGGGACTGAATGGCAACGGTCATGGCGTGGACTCTCGTATCGGGTGATCGTATGGCGCGCGTCAGACAATCGAACTCTCGCGGCGGCGCGTGATGACGGCGACCGCCGCCATGACACCCACGCCCATCATCAGTTGCAGCAGCGAAAGCGCGGCCACTTGCGAGAACTGGCCGATCGACCAGGTATCGAAACTGAGGATGGAAAGCGTGCGCGTCTCGGCGGTATAAAGCGGCAGCACGATGGAAAGCTCGGACACGAAGATGCTGTAGATCATCACCCAGCTCGAAATCACGCTCGGCATGATGAGCGGCAACGTGATGCGTGACAGCGCGCGCGTCCAGCCGTAACCCGAGATGCGCGCGCTCTCTTCGAGTTCGGGATGAATCTGCACGAGACTGCTGGAAATGGCGCGCACCGAGTAGCTGATGTAGCGCCCCACCAGCGCGATGATGATGATCCACACCGTGCCGTACACGCCGACCCACTTCGGCATGGCGACCCAGAAGAAGAACACGCCGAGCGCGAAGGCGAGACTCGGCACCGACATCGGCAAAAGGACGATGGCTTCGATCCATTGACGGCCGCGCATCTTCGAGCGCGTCGTGAACCACGACACCGCGACGCCCAGAACCGTCGTCGCGCTCGCCGCGATGATCGTGATGAGAAGGCTGTTGACGAAGGTCGTGCGCACGTCCACCGTGGTCCAGAGAAAGCGCAGGTTGTTCCAGGTGAAGTGTCCCGACCACGCGTAGGTCGAAAACGCCGCCGCCGCGATGATCGCAATCGGCGCGAAGACCGTGAGCGCGAGATAGCACCAGATCGCGGCGGCGATCGCATGACGGCTCGCGCCGAGCTTCATCAGGCGCGGCCTGAATCCCTTGCCGGTGACGGTGACGAAGGAACGGCCGCGCAGCATCCATTGCTGCACGAGATTGGCCGCGACCGAAAGCACCATGAGATAGATCGCCAGCACGGCAACGATGCCCGCATCGGGCGGAAACTGCTGCAATTCGAGGTAGATGCGCGTGGTGACGAGATAAATCTCCTTCGCCATGCCAAGCAGCACAGGCGTGCCAAAGAGCCCGAGACTGATGACGAACGCGAGCACCGCGCCCGACAGAATGGACGGACCGACCACCGGCAGCGTGATGACGCGCATCGTGCGAAAGCGGCTGAGGCCGGCCACTTGCCCGGCTTCCTCGAGACTCGGGTCCATGTTCCGCAGCGCGCCGGCGACGATCATCATCACGTAAGGCGCGATGTAGATGCCCATCACCCAGACGATGCCGAGATACGAGTACACGTTGAACGGCTGGCCGATGCTCATCCACTTCGCCGCCACGTTGAAGATGCCGATGCGCGGCGCGCCGAACAGAATCCACGCAAACGCGCCGATGAACGGCGGAATGAAGATCGGCATGGCGGCGGCGCGTTCGAGAAAGCCGCGCCACGGCACGTTGGTGCGCACGAGACACCACGCGAGCATGACGCCGAGCGCGGTCGCGAGCAGCATGGAACCGAGCGCGATGACGAGCGTGTTGCCCATCGCGATCCAGTAGCTCATATCGCCGAATACCTTGCCGAAAGCGGCAAGCGATGCGCTGGCATGACCATTGTCGATACGCACGAAGCCGCGCAGGATCAACGCGCCGAGCGGCAGGACGATCAGCACGGCGAGCGCCGCGATGAGCAGCGCGAACATGCCGATCTGGTTCAGACGGCGCGTGGAGACGCCCGCGCGCGCTGCGGGCGCGCGGTCGGCGGCAAGCGGCTGTACGTGATGTGGATTCAAACTTCGCTCCCGAAGTCGACGTGTCAGGACCGGCGGCGCATCTCGTCGATTTCCGCCTGATAGGGTGCGGCCTCGCCATCGATCACTTCGGCGAGGCTCACGCTGCGGCCGAGCCTGCCCGATTCGATCGGCGCATACGCGAGCGCGACATCGGCAAGCGCTTCCTCGCCGGTCACTTCGGGCGCTTTGCCGTGCATCACACAATCGGCGAGTTCGTGAAGCTGAAGCGCGAGAATGCGCTGGTCCACTTCGTCGAAGGCAAACGAATAGGTCCACGGACGCGCATCGCCGAAAAGCGCGGCAGCAACCGGCCCCAGGCGATAGCTCGGCGCGTGCTCGAGAATGCGCGCATCGGCGATGACGGAGCCATCGTCGAGATGAAGCGTGACAGGACGGCCATTGCGGTCGCCCGGCGCCACGATGGAGCCTTTCGAGCCGTGAATGACGCGGCTCTCGCGATGCTCGCCATGTCCCGCGCGATCGTTCACCCACTGGCCGATGGCGCCCGAAGTAAAGCGCAGTTGCGAATACGTGGCGTCGTCGCCGCTCGCTTCGAATTCCGTTGGCATGCCGCCCGGCGCGCGCCACCACTTGTCCGTCTCGGATGCCGAACCGCCTGCGCGCGCGGCCACGCGGCGCGTCTTCTCGTGCAGCCGGCTTTCACCGTAGACGCTCGCCACGCCGCCCATGTAGAAGCGGATGATGTCCGCGTTGTGCACGCCCGAATCGAGTACCACCATGCCCGATGGCTTTTGATGCCGCCACGGCGTCTGCACCATCACATCGCGCCCGCCGATACTCGTTTCCAGCATCAGGCGCGGCGTGCCGATGGCGCCATCGTCGAGCAGCGCCTTCACGAGCCGGTTGATCGGATCGCGCCGGAAATTTTCCGCGACCGAGAGCACGCGCCCGGCATCCCTCGCCGCATTCACGATCCTGCGGCACTCTGACACCGTGATGCCGAGCGGCTTTTCGCACAGCACGTGAAGGCCGGCCGCGAAGCACTGCAACGCGACGCTCATGTGCGAGCCGGCGTCCGTGGCGATATCGGCGGCAACGATCTCCGGATTCTCGCGCGCCATTTCGCCAATGTCCGCGTACACGGCGGGCCGCACGCCGAAGAGCGCGGCGGCTTCGTCGGCCATGCTGCGCGCGCTCTCGGCGTTGAGATCGCAGACGGCCGCAAGCTCGATGTTCGCAAGTCCGCTGCGCTTCAGTTGCGCGAGACCGTGCAGATGTCGTCGTCCCATGCCGCTGCAGCCGATTGCGGCGTATCTGATGAAAGCCATGTGTCTCTCTCCGATGCCAGTTCGCTCGATGCAGCCGTCTAATCGCGGCCGTCTATGTTCTTAGAAAGCGTATCGATTTTGGAAAGGTATTTCAATCGGTAATTGCATTACGGCAATGACGCGCGCATGCTCGTGTTTCGACGACTTCTTCCACGGGGAACGCTCATGACGACGCGCACGCAGGCCATGGTCGTTATCCGCCACGACGTGGACGCGGACACGGTCGATGAATATCTGCGCTGGCATTCGTTCGAGCATCTGCCAGAACGGCTCGCCCTGCCCGGCTTCCAGCATGCGGAGCGATGGGAACGTATCAGTGGCGACGGGCCGCGCTATCTGTGCGTGATCGACGTCGATTCCGCGCGCGATCTCGAATCGCCGGCCTATCTCGCGAGACTCGACGCACCGACCGAGTGGACCCGCAAGCTGATGCCGCATTACCGGAATGTTCAGCGCGCGTTGTGCGAGACGCTCGTGGATGTGGGCGGCGGCCTGGCGCCTTTTCAATGGTGCATGCGCTTCGATCTCGAGCAAGGCGTCGATATCGGCGACACCATTCGCGAGCTTCGCGACGCACATGCGCTCACGCGCGTGCGGCTCGGCCGCGTCCACGACGCGCTCAGCGGCCGGCAGACCGAGGAAAAGCGCATGCGTGGAACGGAGGATACGGGCGGCTTCGGTCATCTGCTTTTCGCGGGCGCATTGACGCGCAATGCGCTGGAACGCGGCGCGGCGGCCATGCAAGACGCGCTCGGAGTATCGGCGGTGGATTGCGACCGCGCGCTCTTCCGGTTTTCCTACGCAAGCACCGCTTAGAACGCGGCGCTTCACTGTCCGGTCCAGTTCGGCTTGCGCTTCTCGGCAAACGCCTTCGGTCCTTCGCGGGCGTCGTCGCTATCGAGCATGCGCCGCGCGAGCGGATAGTCTTCGTGCAGGGTCGCGGCGAGATTCGCTTGCGCTAGGCTTTGCAGCATCACTTGCTTGGATGCCTGAACAGCCAGCGGCGCACACGCGAGAATGTCTTCTGCCAGGGCGCGCGCGCGCTTCATCAGTTCAGCCGCCGGCACGACTTCATTGAGCAGACCGATGCGGCGCGCCTCATCCGCCGAGATGCGATTGCCGGTCAACACGAGGCCCATTGCGTCCTTCATGCCGATCTGCCTTGGCAAGCGCTGCAAGAGACCGCCGCCCAGCGCGGCCAGTCCCACGCGCGGCTCGGGCAAACCGAATTGCGCGTGATCGGCGGCGACACCCAGGTCGCATGCCGCGAGAATCTCCATGCCGCCGCCGAGACACAGGCCGTTCACCGCCGCGATCAATGGCTTGTAAAGATCGAAGCGATGCGTGATGCCCGCGAAACCCGTCGCGGGCTTCGTATGGTCGCCGCTCGCCGCCAGCGCCTTGAGGTCGGTGCCGACGCAGAATGCGCGCTCGCCCGCACCGGTCACGATGGCGACGCGCAATGAAGCATCGGCGGCGTATCGATCGAACGCTTCGGCCAGTTCCCGATGCGCCTGCGGATGCAGCGCGTTGAGCACCTCGGGACGATCGATCGTCAAGGTGAGGAGCGGGCCTTCGACTTCGTAGCGGCAGAATCGAACCGTTTCGGGTGTCATGGATGCCTCGTCAGTCGAGCGGAACGGTGAGCCGATCGATTACCGCGCGCGTCCGCGGACGCACGCCGCGCCACCATTCGAAGGCTTCCGCTGCCTGTTCCACCAGCATGCCGACGCCATCGGCTACTTCCCTTACGCCGGCATTGCGCGCGAGCCGAAGGAACGGGGTCAACCGTTTGCCGTAGACGAGTCCGTAGGCAGCGCCGTCGGGATCGAACACGCTTGGTGGCACGGGCGGCAAGTCACCCGTGAGACTCGCGGAGGTCGCGTTGACCACGAGATCGAAGCCGCCCATGGCTTCGAGCGCGTCGTATCCGCAGGCCGTCAACGACGCTTGCGCGCCGACTTCGCGCACCAGCGCTTCGGCTTTCGGCACGGTTCGGTTCGCAATGACGACTTCGGCGGGCCGCGCATCGAGAAACGGCAGCAGCGCCCCGCGCACCGCGCCGCCCGCGCCGAGCAGAAGCACGCGTTTGCCGGCCATCGGCAAACCGAGATTCATCTCGATGTCGCGCACCAGGCCGACGCCATCGAAGTTCTCGGCGACGACCTTGCCGTCTTCGAAGCTCATCGCGTTGGCAGCGCCCGCAAGGGTTGCGCGCTCGCTGCGTTCATCGGCCATGGCGAATGCCTTGAGCTTGAACGGCGCGGTCACGTTCATGCCCTTGCCACCGTCCGCGATGAACGCGCGCACCGTATCGGCAAAGGCGTCGTGCGGTTCGAGCGGTCCTTCGATTGCCGTATAGCGCATGTCCTGCCGCGTTTCTTCCGCGAACAGGCCGTGGATCAAAGGAGATTTCGTGTGGCCGATCGGGTTGCCGATCACCGCGTACCGATCGCTCATCGCGGCCTCGCTTTCGAATACAGCACGCCGTCGGTCTGCATGGCGTCGATCTGCGCCGCGTCGAACCCCAGCGACTGCGCGACTTCCGCGTTGTGCTGACCGAGGTCCGGCCCGACTTCGCGAATGGTCGTATCGCAATCGGAGAACCGGAACGGCAGGTTCGGCAGACGCAGCGTGCCGAAGCGCGGATGCTCCTGCTCGATCACCATGCCACGCGCGATGATCTGCGGGTCCGCAAGCACTTCGTCGATCCGCTGCACCTTCGCGCACGGCACGTCGATGCTGTCGAGCAACGCAAGCACGTCGGCAACGGGCCGCGATGCGACCCAGGGCTTGACCACCGCGAGAATGTCGAGCCGATTCGCATTGCGCCCGTTGAGCGTGTGAAAGCGCGCGTCGGCGCCGAAGCCCGCCGGTGCGCCGTGCGCTTCGAGCAGCGCGGCGAAGCGCTTCCATGCATCGTCCACTTGCGCCGCGATCACGAGGTCGCCGTCGGCGGCGCGAAACACGCCATAGAGCGTCGATGTCGGCATGTCATGGCCGGTTTGCTCGGGCACGACGCCTTGCATCGTGTAGCACTGGACCGCGTATTCGTGCATCGACACGAGCGTGTCGTAGAGCGCCATGTCGATATGCTGCCCGCGCCCGCTCTTCACGCGGCCGAGCAGCGCCGCATTGATCGCCGCGACCGCGTGAATGCCGGTGTACATGTCGCCGAGCGAGATACGCATCAGGGGCGGCGGCTCGCCGGGATTGCCGATCATCTGCATGATGCCGCTCTTCGCTTCCGCGATCAGCCCGAAGCCCGCGCGATGCGCGTCCGGTCCCGTGTGGCCGTAAGCCGAGATCGAGCAATAGACGAGACCCGGATTGCGCGCGGACAGCTCTTCGTAACCGAGGCCGAGCTTCTTGAGCGCGCCCGGCCGGTAGTTCTCGACGAACACGTCCGCCGAGTCGCACAGGCGCTGCATGAATTCCTTACCGCGCGCATCGCGCATGTTGACGCTGACGCCGCGCTTGCCCATGTTGAGTTGCAGGAAGTAGGCGCTTTGTTCGTCGTCGAGCACGGTTGCATGCTGACGGCCCGCATCGCCGCTGACCGGACGTTCGACCTTGATGACTTCCGCGCCGAGCGCCGCGAGACAGCGTCCGACATAGGGACCGGCAAGAAAGTGGCTGTAATCGACGACGCGCATGCCTTCCAGAGGACGTGCCTGCATTACTTTGCTCCCGGTCGGCGCGGCACCATCAGACGATGCTCGCCATGCTGGACGACCTGCCCGTGCTGATTGATCAACTCCGACGGCAAGATGACGATGCCCCAGTCCGGACGGCTCTTGCTGGCACGCATCGAGCCGATGCGAAACCTCACGTGCAGCACGTCGTCGACCTTGATCGGCAGGTTGAAGTCCCACGTCCAGCCAAGCGACATGCCCGGCAGGAAGCGGTAGTCGCTCTGCGTCTTGAGGCCGTCCGCGATGGACAAGCCGAAGAGTCCATGCGCGACGATCGAACCGAAGTGGCTCGCGTTGGCGCAGTCCTCATCGACGTGGACCGGCGTGTGGTCGCCCGTGAGGTCGGCGTAAGCGAGGATGCGCGCTTTCGTGACCGTGTAGGTCGGGCTCGTGCACTCGTCGCCTTCGCGGGCGTCGTCCCAGTATTTATCGACAATCGTCATCTCATGCCTCCGAACGCGGATCGATGGAAAGCGCCCGTGCCACGCACGACGCGGGCTTGGCCTGAATCAGCTCGACGGCAAGGCCGTCCGGCAGGCGAATCCAGTTGCGTCCCTGCGGCATTTCAGTGACTTCGTGGCGCTGCGCGGCTCGAAGCGCCGCTTCCAGGTCCTCGCACATCACGCCCAGATGGCCGAGCCGGCCTTCGGGCGCGTCATGGTCCGGCTTGTGGATGAACTGCAGTCCGCCGAGCGTCCAGTACTGGCGCGGTTTGTCGATCGTGCCGTCGACTTCGCGCATGGTCATGCCGAGCACGTCCTCGAAAAAACGGATGTGCCAGTGGATGTCCTTCACCCAGATGGCGACGTGTTCCAGATATGCCTTGCTGCCGTTCATGCGGTTGTCTCCTTATTCTTTTCGGTCGGTCATGGCCCGCTCGATGCCCTTGATGCAGGCGACGAGCGTCGCGTTGACGGGAGTCGGCACGCCGTGCCGCTCGCCCCAGCGCACGACCGCGCCGTTGATGAAATCGATCTCGGTAGCGGAGCCTTTTTCCAGGCTTTGCAGCATCGACGTCTTGAAGGCGGGCGAGAGCCCTTCGCCCGCGAGAATCCACGGCCGTTCGGGATCGGTGACGGAAAGCGCGACGCCCGCCGCTTTCGCCACGGCCATCGCTTCGGCAACCGCCGCGAGAGACGTGGCCTTGAGATGCGCGTCTTCATAGAACTGGCCGTAAGTCAGGCCCGTGATGCCCGTGAGCGCGCCGGTGGCGACGTTGACGAGGAGCTTGTCCCACATCGTCCCGAGGATGTTGTCGCTGACCGTCGTGGCGAGCCCGGACGCGTTGAAGGTGTCGGCGATGGCCGCAACGCGCGCGGTAACGCGGCCGTCGAGTTCGCCCACGATGGTCGCCTTGCCGGCCACGCCCGACTCGATATGCCCCGCGCCACGCATGACCCCGCCGACGTATGTCTTGCCGGCCAGCACGCGTTCGCGTCCGACGATTCCCGCCAGCACGTCTTCATGCCCGAGACCGTTCTGCAGCGACAGCACCACCGTTTCGGGACCGATCAGTTCGAGCGCGCCGCGCATGGCGGCATCGGTATGAAAAGATTTGACCAGCACGATGATGAGATCGGCCGCGCCGGCCTCGGCGGCTTGCGTCGTGGCGCGCACGGTGACGCGACGCGAGCCGGTGGCGTCGTCGACGAGCAGGCCGTCGCGGCGCATGGCGTCCACGTGCGCGGCGGAGCGGTTCAGCAACCACACTTCGTTGCCACCTTCGGTCAGCGCCGCACCGATGGCGCAGCCGAGCGCACCGGCACCCAGAATCGCGATTTTCACAGCCGTCCCCCTGATCTGCGACCAAGATACGGCTCACGGGTCATATCGGCAATGCAATGAATTCAATGACCACATTGCGTTTGGCAATATCACTCGCGCGGCTTGTTCCGTGACAATAGGCCGATGGAACCGATCGAACTTCCCGACCTCAAGCTGCTGCAACTCTTCGATTTGCTCTACGACGTGCGCAGCGTGACGCGCGTCGCAGAGCAGCTCGGACAGAGCCAGCCGACCATCAGCATCTGGCTCGGACGCTTGCGAGCGCATCTGCAGGACCCGCTTTTCATTCGTACGCCGAGCGGCATGGCGCCCACGCCGCAGGCCGACGCGCTGATCGGTCCATGCCGGGAGATTCTCGAATCGCTGCGACGCTTCGCTGCATGGGAAATTGCGTTCGATCCATCGACCGCCAAGCGGCGGTTTCGAATCTGCATGACCGACGCCAGTCACATCACGCTGCTCCCGCGGATGCTGGCGCATGTGCGCGCGCAGGCGCCCGGCGTGCGTCTCGATGCGGCGCGAATCGACGGCAACACGGAACGCGCCCTGGAATCCGGCGAGGCGGATCTGGCGATCGGACATGTGCCCTGGCTTGGCGGAGGAATCTACCAGCAGCAGTTATATATGCAGGATTGGGTTTGCCTGACCAACCGCAGCCACCCGAGGCTGCGCGCGAAGCTCAGCCGAAAGCAATATTGCGCCGAGGGACATGTGGCGATCGCAGCCGGCACGGGCGCGCAGTTGCTTGAGCAGGCGCTGCTACGCGAGCATATCGAGCGCGATGTCGTGCTCGAACTGCCGGGCTTTCTCGGCCTCGGATCGATCATCAAGACCACCGACCTCATCGCCACGCTGCCGCGCAATATCGGCGAGACGCTGGCGCGAGTCAACGACGTCGCCGTTCACCCCTGCCCTTTTCCCGTCGATCGATTTGCCGTGCGTCAGCACTGGCATGCGCGATACCACCACGAAGCAGGCAACCGCTGGCTGCGATCCGTCGTGGCGCAACTGTTTGGCAACGCAAGCTGATTCGCGTGACGCCACGAAGACGCTTTCAGTGTGCGATTACAACAGTGCGGTTTCGATCCGACACGCTTGCGTATTAACAGCGAAATCACCACACCGATTTCACATTCGGGCGTCACACTTCGATGATTGATTCTTTATGTGCGCTTTCGTACAACAACGAGCTATTTTCCGCTGCGCACAATCGAGCGTCAACGCTGGTTTCCCGGTATCGTTATATCCATAGAGGAATCGCTAAACTATTAGTGCGCGATGACCTCACGGTCGCCGAGCCAAGCTGGGCGCGGCTTCCGGAGCTACCGATTATCTGGCTTTTTAAGTAATTTTTGCGTTGGACGATTTTAGGTTCGGTAATTCGTGACCACACGCTTATTTAAAACCGTTCGTACTGGATAAATCGCTCAAGTCGGACTGCCGGCGTTCCGATAACGCATTCACACAGAACGCAGTAATGAATTCGCAAGGCCGGATGCGGCGCTGCAAAAGCCATGAAACATGGCTTGCGTCGCGGAATGGCTAGTAAGTAATCGTTGTCGACACAGAGGAGAGCATCATGGACGCCAGACCGACGAAAATCCCGACCCCCGACAAAGTGAACAGTCCGGACCCGGACCCGGTTGCCGTCGAATTTCTCGCCACCGAGTTGCCCGAGCATGTTCGCGCGTTCTTCGACGAACAGCGCAACTCGACCGGCTCGAAATAGGCGGGCGCGCTGGATCGTCACGCCGTCGTCGTGAAAACGACGCCCGGTGCGCACGGCGCGCACGGACCTCACGGTCTCTTCATGGCAGAAGCCAGGCGAAGTCGCGCCTTATCCTTTTGACGGCAGCGGGGAGTCGTGCGGCAAGACTCGCCTATCCAGGATGAACTCTCACAGCGGTGCGTTATGCTGGCGCTTTTGCATCGAGCCCATGCGCAGCCGATCTCTGACTTCTCTTCTCGCTTCATCTCGCGTGCTCGCGTCGACTGGCGTCGCCGCCCTGCTCTTCACGTTGTCGGCGCCCGTTAGCGCCGATGGCGACGACACCGCCTTCACCAATCTCATTGCTCTCGTTTCGCAACGGCTTGCGCTTGCCGAACCCGTCGCGCGCTGGAAGTGGGCGCGTCACGAACCGATCACCGATGAACCGCGCGAAGCCGCGCTCCTGAAGCAAGTCGAAGATAAAGCCAGCGCCGCGCAGGTCGATCCCGCGTTCGCGCGCCAGTTCTTTCGCGATCAGATCGATGCCAGCAAGGACGTGCAGAACGCGCTCTTCGCCAACTGGCGCGCGGCCAAGGCTGCGCCAGAAGGCACGCCGCCCGATCTCGCGCATGACACGCGCCCGAAGCTCGATCGCCTGACGCAGTCGCTCATGACCGCGCTCGCGCGCGTCGAACCGCTACGTCAAGCCGACGATTGTCCGCTGCGTCTTGCACAAAGCGTGGCGCGCTGGAAGCATTTGACGCGCTATGACTCGTCGATGAACGATCCGCTCTCACACGCGTTGTCGCATGTGTGCGCGGCGGGCGGCGTGGGCGCGGTTGGCTAGCTGGTGACCTGATTCGCGACAGCTGCTGGCGCGCATTCGAGTGCGACGAAAGCCAGTCCGCGCGCGAGGCGCTCGCCGAGGATGCGATAGGTAGCGAGTTCGAAGACGGGCGCCGAAGCAATCGCCGACAAGGCGCGCGCGTCGACGATGCTCCGAGCCGAACCGAGATATTGCCATCGGTCGATGACATGCCAGACGCGTTCGGCCACCGCCGGATCGCGTTCTTCGATTGCGATTGGACCCGCATAGGGCCACGGCGCGCCACGCATGTCGCCGGTACGCGCCTTCGGCACGCGATTATGCGCCGGCCGCAGTGCCGCCACCAGTTGCGCTTCGGCAAGCAACGCACCGATTTCTCCACCGGTCGCGCGCCACTCGACGCGCCGCACGAGCGCGGACAACCGCAAATCCTTCGCGGAACGGCGTGGCCCAACCAGATGCGAGCGCACACGTTGACGCAAGCGCACGCTTCGGCCGACATATAGCGGGGCATCGTCGTCGCCGCGAAAGACGTAGACGCCGCAGCCAACCGGTATGCGCTCGATCGTGTCTTCATCGATATGAGCCGCGATCTGAAAGCGCCGCGTCACGCGTTCGACGTGCGCGCTCAGTAAATCGGCCGCGTGCGAGCGATGCAGATGCTGCCAGAACTGCCAAAGCAGATCGGCATCGGCGAGTGCACGGTGACGCGCGGACGGCACGAGCGCGTGACGCTCGACGAGCGCATCGAGTCCGTGGCGGCTTTCGGCGGGATACACGGCGCGCGAAAGTTGCACGGTGCACAGCACATCCGGCGTAAAGCGCAGGTCGAGCCGCCGGAATTCGCCCTTCAGGAAACTGTGATCGAAGTGGGCGTTGTGCGCGATGAAAAGCCGCCCGTTCATGCGTTCGAGCAGGTCTTGCGCGAGCGCTTCGAAGGTGGGCGCGTCGCGCACCATGGCATCGGTGATGCCCGTCAATTGCTGGACGAAGCCAGGAATCGGCTTCTGCGGGTTGACGAGCGTGGTCCACTGCGACACGCCGTTTGGCCCGACCTCGACGATGCCGATCTCCGTGATGCGATCAATGCCGAACGTGCCGCCCGTCGTTTCGAGATCGACGAAGACGATGGGATCGGTGGGAAGCTTGAATTCGGCGGGTTGATCGAAATGCATTATCGGACGGCGGGAGATTGCGGAATTCGCGGGAGTAAGCGATGGGATGAGATTGCCCATTCTAACGCAGCGGGGTGACCGGGGCTTTGATCGCCGAGCTGCCGCGGTAATCGGTAAGTAATTCTGGTTAAGGGAATATCTTGTCGGTTTACGTGATTACCCGGATTTACGATCTACGACCCTTGAGTTGTCGCAATTAAAATATTTTGCGGCGACAGCCTTAAACACGAATTTTGACACAATGGCGGATAACCCTGATTACTTATGGATTTTGGTCATGGTGGCTCAGTCAGCGTCCATACGCCGCCCGAGGCCGCTTCAGCTGGCCGTCAACCGGCGATGGGCGCGCCGCGAGCTACCGCGATGGGGTGCATCCTGCGAATCTCCGGTCTCACAAGTCCGAGGTCGATAATCGTTATCGAGCCCGGAAGATAATACGGCGACCGCTGTTGTACATTAACTAATCTGTAATTCAGACTAATCCTGATTACTGCTTTCCGTCATCGTTATTCTAAGCAACAGGCAGTGACGCATTTATTAAGTAGAAAAATTACCGCGCCCGTAACCGATTTATTAAAATCGTAAGTGTTTACTCGTCTTGCCCAATTCTCTGCAATTAAGGATTATGGAAACTAACTCGCAACCAGTTGTAAAGGAGGACGCTGTGATAATCCAATTCAAGCGTATTGCGCATTGGTTGAAACTGGCATTCGCTCCGACGATTGCGCCGGAGGCGTCATCGGCCGGCTTGCTCCAAATCGATCCTTCCTGGCACGGCGATCATTGGCAAAACCTGCTTGCATCGCCCATGGACGCCCGCCGCTACGTGATGGAGGACTGGGCAGTGCCGCTCGGAGCGGACGTCGTCGAGCAGGAAGAGGAGAAAGCCACGGCCTGATCGCGGCCCGGTGAGCCCGCGAATTTCAAGCAAAAAAAAGCGCGACCCGAAGATCGCGCTGACAAAGTTTGGAGATCTTTTCCGTCAACGAAAAAGTCTGCTTCGGAAAGCAGAGCCCTCAGTATAGCCACGGCTGCAGCAATAATTACCCTCGAAAAAAGCAATCTTCTGTTTCACTTGGCTCAACAATCCGTATTTTCGGAAAGCGCCTGTTGCTTTGCGCCAACTTATATGTAGCGCTTGCGCAACGCGAGTTGGTTGACACTTCCGCCCTTACGACTTTATTCGCGCTTAAAGCATTGTATTAAAAGAAGAATAAGCGGTTCCTCGATCATTGCTGATAGAAGAATGATTTATTGCGGAAATTGGAACGCCCCGCTTGTAACGCCGTCTTTACACTTCGTCTGGTCCGGAAACACATGTGTCGCTTCGTGACGCATGACTCCTCCGACAGCGCCTCTCGCAGCGCGCCGGAACGAGGTTTCCTCAAAGCCTGGGTCTAGGGCCCAATCTGCTCTCGGAGTTACAAAGATGAAAAAGACTCTCATCGTCGCAGCCCTCTCGGGTGTCTTCGCCACTGCAGCTCACGCCCAAAGCAGCGTCACGCTGTACGGCTTGATCGATGCAGGCATCACCTACACGAACAATCAGAACGGCCACAGCAACTTCAAGGAAACCAGCGGTTCGGTGAACGGCAGCCGTTGGGGCTTGCGCGGCGCTGAGGACCTCGGCGGCGGCCTGAAGGCAATCTTCACGTTGGAAAACGGCTTCAACATCGCTAACGGCACGCTGGGCCAGGGTGGCCGCGAATTCGGCCGTCAAGCGTACGTTGGTCTGTCGAGCGAACAGTTCGGCACGGTCACGCTCGGTCGTCAATATGACTCCGTGGTCGACTTCCTCGGGCCTCTGGCTCTGACGGGCACGCAATACGGCGGCACGCAGTTCGCCCACCCGTTCGACAACGACAACCTCGACAACACGTTCCGCGTGAACAACTCGGTCAAGTACACGAGCGCGAACTACGCCGGCTTCAAGCTTGGCGCGCAGTATGGCTTCTCGAACGAAGCAGGCGGCTTCTCGGACAACCGTCAATACAGCGTCGGCGCATCGTACAACTACGGCCCGTTGAACATCGCTGGCGCGTACATGCAATTGAACAACGCCGGTTCGCTGAACACCGGTGGCGCAATCAGCGGCGATAACCCGTTCGTGGCTGGCCGTCAACGCATCTTCGGCGGCGGCGTGAACTACGCTTTCGGCCCGGCAACGGTTGGCTTCGTGTTCACGCAGACGATGCTGGACAACGCAACGGCCATCAGCAACACGGGTTCGCAAGGCGCTGGCCTGGTTGGTCTGACGGACGGCCACGTTCGCTTCACGAACTACGAAGTCAACGGCCGTTACAACCTGACGCCGGCTTTGTCGCTCGCAGCGAACTACACGTACACCGACAGCCGCATCGATGGCGTGAAGCCGAAGTTCCACCAAGTCGACCTGCAAACGGCATACGCGCTTTCCAAGCGTACGGACGTGTATCTGCAAGGCGAATACCAACACGTTTCGGATCTGGATGGCACGGGTCTGGGCGCGACGATCAACGGCGTAGGCGTTTCGTCGACGCCGAACCAAGTCTCGGCAACGGTTGGTCTGCGTCACCGCTTCTAAGCTGGACTGGTTTCATCAGTATGAAAAAGGCCGCTCTTCGGAGCGGCCTTTTTTCGTCCAACGTTCCGGGCACCGAAGCGCCTTCAAAACTTTTAGCGCGGATAGCGCACGTCGAGGATGTCGATCTGCTGCACGCCTGCGGGCGTATGCAACGGCACCGTATCGCCGATCTTCGCCTTGAGCAGCGCGCGCGCCACCGGCGAGATCCAACTCACGTGACCGACGTCCAGGTCGACCTCGTCCACGCCGACGATCGTTACCGTATGCACCTCGCCATCGTCGCCGGAATAGTCGACGGTCGCACCGAAGAACACCTGGTCGACGTTCTCCTGCCTGCTGCTGTCCACCACTTCCGCGAGATCGAGACGCTTGCCGAGAAAGCGGATACGCCGGTCGATTTCTCGCAGCCGACGCTTGCCGTAAATGTAATCGCCATTCTCCGAGCGGTCGCCATTTGACGCCGCCCACGATACGAGCCTGACCACTTCGGGGCGCTCGGTATCGAGCAATTGCAACAGCTCATCGCGCAGGCGCTTGTGGCCCGCTGGCGTGATGTAGTTCTTGGTCCCCGCCGGAATGTCCGGCTGACCGAGTTCGAGATCGTCGTCACTTTCGTCCGACTCTTTGACAAATGCCTTGTTCATCGCACAGACCAAGTTCGAATTTCCGGGGCTTCTCTGCCCCCAAACCAACAACTTACCACGCGCGTTGAGCGTGGCGGACGCATCTAAAGCGATAATTTGGTCAACGCCCCTTCCTTTTTCAAACAGGCTTGGCTATAATTCCGCTTCTGCGTGCGGCTGTAGCTCAGTTGGATAGAGTACTTGGCTACGAACCAAGGGGTCGTGGGTTCGAATCCTGCCAGCCGCACCACTTTATTCAGGTTTCCCGCCTTCGGACGGAAAACAGCATCAAGCGCTTAACCAAAAGCGCATGTAATAAACAAGCAGTACCGTTTGAAGCAGTACCGTTTTGCGTGCGGCTGTAGCTCAGTTGGATAGAGTACTTGGCTACGAACCAAGGGGTCGTGGGTTCGAATCCTGCCAGCCGCACCACCTTTCGAAGGGCCTTCCACACGGAAGGCCCTTTTTGTTTGCCTCGTCGCTAGTTACTCTACTGCCGCGGCAACGAGCCGATATCGCCTATACGCTCGTCCGGTATCGGCAAATCTTCAACCGATGCCACCGCGCTCGGTTCGCCAATCGCCTCGGCTCGCTCGCCCATCAGCATTTGCGAGCGATGCGGGAATTCGTCGTCCACGGTATCGCCGAAAGAGTGACGCACGAACGCACGCAGAAGCGCCACGCGCAGCGACGGTCCGCGCCCTTCCCTTGTGTCCGCGTCCTTGCCGAAGCTCACGCTGCAGACCACCTCGCCGCGTCCGTGATCGCTCATTTCGAGCCGGCACGCGCGCTCGAGAACGACCGAAGCGGCTTCCCACGAAGTCGATGGCAGAAAGCGACCGTCCCAAGGCCGGCCGCGATCGTTGCCGCGAATGGAGAGCGTCTGGCCGCTGTCGGTGAAGTGGATTTCGCGAATGAAGTCGTGCAGCCCGCGCGCTACCCAGTAGTCGAGTGCCTGACCGTCAAGGTCGGATGTTTGCATGTGGCGCTTCTCCTGTAGTCGTACAGGCATGCACGCGATGTGCCCGCGCCGTGGATCAATAGTCGGCGCGTTCGCGGTCGATGCGCATGCCGCCTTCCTGATTGCGATGATACGGCTCGTCGCTAGGCCGTTCGCGCGCGATACGCATGACGTCCGGATTGGTCCGCACACGCCGCATTACGTTGGCGAGATGCACGCGGTCGCTGACCTGGATGACGAAGCGCAGCATCTTGGCTTCCTGCGAGACGTCTTCATCCATGGCGATATGGACGATGTTGGCATCCGCCGACGTAATGTCCGCCGCGACGCGCGCAAAAACGCCCTTCGTGTTTCTGACGAGCACCTTCACCGCGACATCGAACAAACGTCCCGGCTGCGGCGCCCACGCGACGTCGATCCAGCGGCCCGGATCGCGCCGATGAATTCGCTGCGCCACGCGACATTCGGTCGTATGAATGGCCATGCCGAGCCCGATGCCGATATAGCCCATGATGTCGTCGCCGGGAATCGGCCGGCAGCACGCGGAAAGCTGCACCGACATGCCTTCCGTGCCCGTGATGACAACTGGCGGCGCCGTATTCGTATTGACGTGATCGCGCGGCGAGTGATCGTCGTCGTCGCGGCCGTTCATCAGCACTTCGATGCGCTTGGCCATGACCGCCGCCACGCGCCTTCCAAGACCGATATCCGCGAAAATCTCCTGACGCGTCTTGTTGCCCGTCCATTGCACGAGCTTTTCCCAGACTTCCGGCGTGACATCCGAAAGCGCCAGACCGTAGCCCTTGAGGCTTTGATCGACGAGACGTTCGCCCAGCTGCACGGACTCGTTCAGGCGCATTGTCTTCAGATAGTGACGAATGGCCGAGCGCGCCTTACCCGTGCGCACGAAGCCGAGCCACGCGGGATTCGGCTTGGAGTACGGCGCGGTAATGACTTCGACGATATCGCCGCTCTTCAACTCCGTGCGCAGCGGCAGCAATTCGTTGTTGATCTTCACCGCGACGCACTGATTGCCGAGGTCGCTGTGGATCGAATACGCGAAGTCGAGTGCGGTCGCGCCGCGCGGCAGCGGCATGATCTTCGACTTCGGCGTGAAAACGTAGACGGCGTCCGGGAACAGGTCGATCTTGACGTGTTCAAGGAACTCGCTCGAATCGCCTGCTTCGCTCTGAATGTCGAGCAGCGACTTGAGCCACTGATGCGCGCGCTTTTGCACGTCGTTGAGGTCGGCGCCACCGTTCTTGTAGAGCCAGTGCGCCGCAACGCCCGCCTCGGCGATCTCGTGCATCTTGCGCGTGCGAATCTGGAACTCGATGGGCGCGCCGAACGGACCGACCAGCGTGGTATGCAACGACTGATAGCCATTGACCTTCGGAATGGCGATGTAGTCCTTGAACTTGCCCGGCACCGGCTTATAGAGCGCATGCAGCGCGCCGATGCACGTATAGCATTCGAGCGCGCTTTCCACGACCACGCGAAAACCGTAGACGTCGAGCACTTGCGAGAACGACAACTGCTTGTCGCGCATCTTCTTGTAGATGCTGAAGATCGTCTTTTCGCGGCCGGTGACTTCGGCGCTGATCTTGGCGTCCGCGATGGTGCGCTGAACGGCTTCGAGAATCTTGCCGACCACTTCGCGCCGGTTGCCGCGCGCCGCCTTCACCGCTTTTTCAAGCGTGGCGTAACGGGTCGGATTGAAATTCGCAAAGCTCAAATCCTGCAGCTCGCGATACGTATTGTTCAGACCCAGCCGATGCGCAATGGGCGCATAGATGTCGAGCGTCTCGCGCGCGACGCGACGGCGCTTTTCCGGCGGCACCGCGCCGAGCGTGCGCATGTTGTGCAGCCGGTCCGACAACTTGACGAGGATGACGCGGACATCGCGCGCCATGGCCAGCAGCATCTTGCGGAAATTTTCCGCCTGCGCTTCCTCGCGATTGCGAAATTCCATCTTGTCGAGCTTCGACAAGCCGTCGACCAGTTCGGCGACCTTCGCGCCGAAGCGCTCCGCGATCTCCGTCTTGGTGACGCCCTGATCCTCGATCACGTCATGCAGCAGCGCCGCCATGATCGATTGCGCATCAAGCTTCCAGCCCGCGCAGATTTCCGCAACGGCAACCGGGTGCGTGATGTAGGGCTCGCCGCTTTGACGATACTGCCCGAGATGCGCTTCGTCGCTGAAATGGAAAGCCGACTTGACTTCCTTGATCTCTTCCGGCGAAAGATAGCCTGCAAGCGTGTTCGTCAGTTTCGCGATGGAAACGACGTCGTGCTTGCGCGGCTGTTCCGGCGTGGCGGTGGGCCCGAACAGATGGCGAAACGACTGTTCGAGGACCGCATCGATATATCTGCGCGCCGCTTGCGGCTTGTCCGCGTCGAGCACCGCATCCTGATCGATTTCGATGTCGGGTTCCACGGAGGCGGAGACGGGCAACGGTGCTTGACTCATGTTCGCCTCCGTGGGTAAGTGACGCGCAATGTCGTCCGGTTAGGAGAGTTGAAACGCCATGCAAAAAACAGCGCCCGTGATGAGGATCACACGGGCTGTTACGAAGGCGAAGGCAATTAAACCGGCACCTTCTTCAACATTTCGACGCCGACCTGGCCGGCCGCGATTTCGCGCAGCGCAACGACCGTAGGCTTGTCGCGGCTTTCGATCTTCGGCGTATGGCCTTGTGCGAGCTGACGCGCGCGATAGGTCGCTGCAAGCGCGAGCTCGAAGCGGTTAGGAATTTGTTTCAGGCAGTCTTCGACGGTGATGCGGGCCATGTTTGTTTCCTTCTCGATATGTACTTTATTCTACCTTATGTGACCGGCATGACCCGGCCACTACTTCGCGTCATTGCGCCTGCGCGGAGTGAATGCCGAGCTCCACGAATAGCTCCGTATGACGCGCGTATTGCGAGGTGAAGCGCAGCCGCGTCGCCTTGACGAGACACTGCAACTCGGCGAGCGCGCGATCGAAGTTCTCGTTGATCACGACGTACTCCGCTTCCGATGCATGCGCCATCTCGCTGCCGGCTGCAAGCAGACGCCGCACGATCACTTTCTCCGAGTCCTGGCCGCGTTTTTTCAGACGGTCTTCGAGCGCGTCCAGCGAAGGCGGCAGAATGAAAATCTCGACCGCATTGCGGAACTGCTTCTTCACCTGCTGCGCACCCTGCCAGTCGATTTCGAGCAGCACGTCGTTGCCGTTACGCATCTGATCCTCGATCCACACCTTCGAGGTCGCGTAGTAGTTGCCGTGCACTTCGGCGCTTTCGAGGAATTCGCCTGCCTTGTGGCGTTCCATGAATTCATCGACGGAAACGAAGTGATACTGCACGCCGTTGCTTTCCTTCGGGCGCGGGTCGCGCGTCGTATAGGAAACGGACAGGCGGATAGCTTCGTCCTGTGCAAGCAGCGCGTTCACGAGCGTGGACTTGCCCGCACCCGAAGGCGCGACGACCATGAACAGGTTGCCCGGATAAATGCCCGTGTAGTTGCTGTGCGAGCGGTGCGTGTTGTTCGGCATGATGTTGCGTTACTCCAGATTCTGTACTTGCTCGCGCATTTGTTCGATGAGCAGTTTCAGCGTCATCGATGCATCCGCGAGTTCCTTCGCCGCGGCCTTCGAGCCGAGCGTGTTTGCTTCGCGATTGAGCTCCTGCATCATGAAGTCGAGGCGCTTGCCGACCTTGCCGCCCTTTTGCAACACGTGGCGCGTTTCGGTCAGATGCGCGGTGAGCCGCTGCAATTCCTCGGCGATATCGATACGAATACCGTACATCGTCACTTCCTGGCGAATGCGCTCGGCAATTTCCTCGCGCGGCACGCTCGCCGATGTGGCGCCGTCGTTCGTCGCAATGCCGAGCGCGTCTTGCAAGCGTTCGACGATCTTCTGCTGATGCTTCGCGATCAATTCCGGCACGAGCGGCGTGATGCGCGCGACGATGGCTTCCATCTCCGTCACGTTGTTGATGAGCACCGCGCCCAGCGCCGCGCCTTCACGCGCGCGCACGTCGATGAGATCGGCGATTGCCTGCTTGCCGCACGCGAGCACGGCTTCGCGCAACGTGTCTTGCGACACCGAGCTCTCCTTCAGCACGCCAGGCCAGCGCAGAATTTCGCCAGTGCGCATGCGTTCGGAGTCGCGAAACACGTCGAGCACGGCGCGTTCGAGCGCGGCGAGTTGCGTGAGCGCTTCGCGATTGAGCGCGCCCGCGTTGGCCGTCTGCTCCACGCGATTCAAATTGATGCGGATATCCACCTTGCCGCGCGAAAGCTTGCTCATCAGCATTTCGCGCAATTGCGGCTCGCTTGCGCGCACGTCTTCGGGCATGCGGAAGTTCAGATCGAGGAAGCGCGAATTCACCGTGCGCAATTCCACCGATACACCGACGCCTGAACCGCCCGCGCCATTGGGTCCCGCGCCATCCGCGACGACTTCGCGGGTCGCGCTGGCATAGCCTGTCATGCTGTAGATCATGGTACGTCTCGCGATGTGAGCCTTCGTTGCGAAGGCCGTTTCGATACGAGCGCCCGGCGCGCTTGAGGGTGCGCTTCAGTGGCACGCGTATGGCCGCCGGGCGAGGAACCCGCATTATCCCATTTTTACTGCCGCGCCCGCCGATATGACGCCTCGCGGCGCTTGCCGCGCGCGACAACGCCGGCTTTGGATTAACGATAAAATCGCGCACACGCCGCGCTTTCGCGTTATTCCCGCGTCTTTATCGAGCGCCGGCACTTTCATTACGCGTTCAACTCCACTCTGGCCCATCCATGACCGACTCTCCCCTGCTGAAACCTTCCGTTCCGCGTCCGGGCGGCCGCCGCGCGAATCAATTGCGCGACGTGCGCATCACGCGGCACTACACGAAGCATGCGGAAGGCTCGGTGCTCGTCGAGTTCGGCGATACCAAGGTCATCTGCACGGCGAGTATCGCCGAGCGCGTCCCGGAATTCCTGCGCGGGCGCGACCAAGGCTGGCTCACCGCCGAATACGGCATGCTGCCGCGCGCCACGCATACGCGCAACGACCGCGAAGCCGCGCGCGGCAAGCAGACCGGCCGCACGCAGGAGATCCAGCGGTTGATCGGCCGCGCGCTGCGCTCCGTATTCGATCTGAACGCGCTCGGTCCGCGCACGCTGAATATCGACTGCGATGTCATCCAGGCCGACGGCGGCACGCGCACGGCGAGCATCACGGGCGCGTTCGTCGCCGCGCATGATGCCGTCACGAAGCTCGTCGCGAATGGCCGTATCGCGCAATCGCCGATCAAGGATTTCGTCGCGGCCATTTCTGTCGGCATCTATCAGGGCGCGCCCGTGCTCGACCTCGACTACGAGGAAGACTCGCAGTGCGACACCGACATGAACGTCGTGATGACGGGCGCGGGCGGTTTCGTCGAAGTTCAGGGCACGGCGGAAGGCGCACCATTTTCGCGCGACGAAATGAACGCGCTGCTCGACCTCGCGGACAGCGGCATAAAAGGCCTGATCGCGAAGCAGAAAGCTGCACTGGGGATAGAAGGTGTCTGATACGGCAACACTCGGACGCGTGGTGCTCGCGTCGAACAACGCGGGCAAGCTGCGCGAATTCGCATCGCTGCTGGATGCGGCGGGAATCGAATTGATCGCGCAGGGCGAACTCGGCGTGCCGGAAGCCGACGAACCGCACGCCACTTTCGTCGAAAACGCGCTGGCCAAGGCGCGCCACGCCGCGACGCTTACCGGCCTGCCCGCTTTGGCCGATGACTCCGGCCTTTGCGTACGCGCGCTGAACGGCGCGCCCGGCGTGTATTCGGCGCGTTTCGCCTCGATGCACGGCGGCGTGAAAAGCGATGCGGCCAACAACGCGCACCTCGTCTCCGAACTCGCCGACAAAGCCGACCGCCGCGCCTATTACTTCTGCGTGCTCGTGCTCGTGCGTCACGCGAACGATCCAGAACCGCTCATCGCCGAAGGCCGCTGGCACGGAGAAGTCATCGACACGCCGCGCGGCGCACATGGCTTCGGCTACGACCCGCACTTCTTTTTGCCGACGCTCAACGCGACGGCTGCCGAACTCGATCCGGCACGCAAGAACGCGCTTTCGCATCGGGCGCTGGCGCTGCGTGAACTGCTGCAACATCTCAAGGAACTTGCGTGAGTTCCGGTCCGAAGACAATCAATGTCGTGCAGGCATTCACGTCGCCGGGAAGCATCCGGCTCAAGTCGTTGCCGCCGCTCGCGCTTTACGTGCATTTCCCGTGGTGCGTGCGTAAGTGTCCGTATTGCGATTTCAACTCGCACGAGTGGAACGGCGATGCGTTCCCCGAGGACCGTTACCTCGACGCCTTGCGTGCCGATCTCGAAAGCGCGCTGCCGCTCGTGTGGGGACGGCAGGTACACACCATTTTCATCGGCGGCGGCACGCCGAGCCTTTTGTCCGCGAAAGGACTCGACCGGCTGCTTTCGGACGCGCGCGCCTTGTTGCCCATCGACGCCGACGCCGAGATCACGCTCGAAGCCAATCCCGGCACATTCGAAGCCGCGAAGTTCGCGCAGTTTCGTGCGAGCGGCGTGAACCGCTTGTCGATCGGCATTCAGAGTTTCGACGAAACGCATCTGAAGGCGCTCGGCCGCATTCACGATGCAACGCAGGCGCGCAAAGCCGTGGAAATCGCGTCGAAACACTTCGACAATTTCAATCTCGACCTGATGTTCGCGTTGCCGAAGCAGACGCTCGACGAATGCCGCCGCGATATCGACACCGCGATCGGCTTTGCGCCGCCGCATTTGTCGCTGTATCACCTGACCATGGAGCCGAACACGCTCTTCGCGAAATACCCGCCCACGCTGCCCGACGACGATGCCGCTGCCGACATGCAGGACTGGATTCACGAACGCACGCGCGATGCCGGCTACGAGCATTACGAAGTATCGGCGTATGCGAAGCCGCATCGGCAAAGCAAACATAACCTGAATTACTGGCGCTTCGGCGATTACCTTGGAATCGGCGCGGGCGCGCATACCAAGCTCTCGTTTCCGCAAAAAATCTTGCGGCAGGCGCGCTTCAAGCATCCGGCGACATTCATGGACCAGGCGCTTTCGCCCGGCCAGAGCGCGATTCAGGACGAGCGCGAAGTCGGACCGCGCGATCTGCCGTTCGAATTCATGCTCAACACGCTGCGTCTGGTGGAAGGCTTTCCGGTGCATTCGTTCATCGAGCGCACGGGCTTGTCGATGTCGGCTATCGAACCCGCGCTCGTCGAAGCGGAGAAGCGCGGACTCATCACGCGCGACTTCGAACGCATTGCGCCGACCGAGCTCGGCCAGCGCTTTCTCAACGATCTACAGGAGCTGTTCTTGAAGGATTCGCAAAATTGAGCGCGCCCACGTTGGGATCGGACTCGGTGATGCGGCATCGTCCGTTTGCGCTTTTCTGGAGCGCGCGGGTGATGTCGTCGGTGGCATTTCAGATGATGTCGGTGGCGATCGGATGGCAGGTTTATTCGATCACGCATAGCGCGTTCGCGCTCGGGCTCGTCGGACTCGCGCAGTTCCTGCCGATGTTCGTGCTCACGCTCGTCGTCGGCCATGTGGCGGATCGTTACGACAGGCGCACGATCGCGTGGGTTTGTCAGGGCATCGAGGGCGCCGCGGCGCTCTGTCTGTGCGCGGGCGCGTGGCATGGCTGGCAAAGCGTTGCGCCCATTTACGCGATCGCGGCGATCACGGGCGCGGCGCGCGCGTTCGAATCGCCATCGATGGCGGCGTTGCTGCCCAATCTCGTCCAGCGTTCGCAATTGCAGCACGCGACGGCGTGGTCCACCTCGGCAAATCAGACGGCGCAGATTCTCGGCCCGGCGATGGGCGGCCTCCTCTACGGCCTCGGCGCGTTGACGGTGTATGGCGCGGTAGCCGTCGCGTTTCTCGGCGCGGCGTTTGCCGTGGCGGCGATCAGGATCGATGAAGCTGTCCGCATGCGCGCGCCGCTGTCGTTCGAGGCGCTGTTTTCGGGCATCGCCTTCATCCGCAAGAAGCCGGTGATCCTTGGCGCGTTGTCGCTCGATTTGTTCGCGGTGCTGCTCGGCGGCGCGACCGCCCTCTTGCCGGTGTTCGCGCGCGACATCCTGCATACCGGACCTTGGGGCTTGGGTGTCTTGCGCGCGGCGCCGGCCGTGGGTGCGCTTACCGGCTCGATCTGGCTGGCGCATTTTCCGTTGCGGCAGCGTGCGGGCACGGCGCTTTTCGGTGGCGTGATTGCGTTCGGCATTGCGACGATCGTGTTCGGCTTGTCGCGCAACATTTATTTGTCGCTGGTGGCGCTCGCGGCGCTGGGCGCATCGGATGTGATCAGCGTGGTCGTGCGCATGTCGCTCGTGCAGTTGCAGACGCCCGATGAGATGCGCGGACGCGTCGGCGCGATCAATTCATTGTTCATCGGGACGTCGAATCAGCTCGGCGAATTCGAATCGGGGATGACTGCGGGCTTGTTCGGCGCGGTGCCGGCGGTGTTGATCGGCGGACTCGGAACGATTGCCGTGGCGCTTCTATGGATGCAACTATTTCCCGCCTTGAAAGCGACGCGCTCGCTCGAAGGCTGATGGTTCCGAAGCGCGTTTGAGTGCGCTACAATACGCGCCTTGCTGGAGGTGTGGCCGAGCGGTTTAAGGCACCGGTCTTGAAAACCGGCGAAGGAGTGATCCTTCCGTGAGTTCGAATCTCACCGCCTCCGCCACCCCCTGTGTCCCCGCTCGTCTGTACTTCTCTGAATCAATCCCCCAAACGCCCGTCATATAAGGCTCTCCGCCCGAAAAGGCTCTCCGCCCGAAACCCCTTTTCGCTACTTGTGATCGCCTATATCCGTTTAGTCGTAACGTTCTTCGGGGGCTAGTTCGGAGGTAGGAAAGAATGTCGAGAATTGCGAAGGAGCTGGAGCGCTGGCGGTATTTCGAATAACCACGCCGGGTGTCCATCCGGTCGGCAAGGTTCCGGGTCTGCGTCCACAGGTCAGCGCCAGGGGCGCGCTTTCGTGAATACTGCGCGCCACCGTGGCGGGTAAGGTCCGGGACATGAGATAGGCTTGGGGTGTCCATACTCGGCCGTCACCCTGAAGGACGCGCACGAGCGCGCAGGCCGCTCGAATCAGTATCGAAACGGCGTCGATACAGTACTGGCGCGCAAGGAGACCGTCTGCGCGCCGAGAGCGCAACAGAAATCACGTTCGAGGACGCGGCTAAGCGTTTCATGGACGCGAAGGAATCCGAGTGGCGGAACCCCAAGCACGGCGACCAGGCGCAACACCCTGTCGACCTACGCCTACGCTGTGGCGAGCTGATGGTCCGGCACATCAACCGGACGCACATCACGGAGATACATGTACGCGGCCAAGTACCCCAAGGCCGTCGAAAGTCTCACGAAGGATAGCGACGCCTTGCTCGTTCTATTACATCCCTGCCGAGCACTGGCAGCATGTGCGGGACCACGAATCCGATCAAATCGACATTTGCACAGTGCGCCATCGCACGAGTCGCATGCGCAACTGTTTGTCGTGCTCGGCCTTACTCGATGGCGTTCAAGCCGATCGAATCGGCCGACCAGGCCCTGGAGGGAGATCCGCGGCGTCGACAAGATCGAACCGCTTCTGAGAGCATTCCCTTCAAGGACGGCATTCCGGTGATTGAAAGCGCACCGGCTCCCTAAGCGCTGGCCGCCTGATCACGCCGTTCCGCCCGCGTACACCAGTCTTTGATGACTGCTCGCGGAATAGTTCAGGGCGATGGTTGGCATCCGCGTGAGCGGTCCTGAAAATTGGCGCAGCACAGACAAGGGTTTTGATTACCGCGATTGCGCGATGTGGTCAGCTAACAGAAGAAGGTTTGAACGGTTAGCGGCGGGTCAGCGTGGGTCGCTTTAGGCACGGGCATTTTGCGTTTGCGAAACCCGGGAACGAACACCGACGCCGGGTGACGATGAGTCAACCGGGCGTCGGTGTTTTGCATGCGTGCGCGCGACGATCGCCGCATCGGGGGATCGCGCGAATTTCGCCGGCAAGCGAAGTTTGCGATGACTTCATGAATGTCGACAAGATGATCTCGACCGTCTCGCCGCCATGCCTGCTCGCATTGCGTTCAATTTTCTGGACGTCGCGACAGAATGCCTGCTCGGCCAGCGCCACAATCAGCGCGAGCGCGATCAAGAATCTCTTCGATCTGGCGGGGAATGGCGTTCAGGTTCGCTAAATATTTCTCACGCCAATCTTCGTCACGCCGGCCTGCGAGATGAGGTTTGGCGCGCTGAAGTCGATATTGTTTCGCTGCCTTTCAAATGTATTTCTTACTATTAAATAACATATACATACAAAATCATTTCGTCGATTAAGTGCGTGGCTAGGCGCTTATCTGCAATTTGTTTCGCCTATCTCTACATTTGTTGATCAATTTCTTCTTCTCTCCGTTTTGTAATCGATTACAATATCTGCCTGTTGTCAATAATTCGACAGCCCTAAGGCCGATCATCTCAACGGCGTCGCCGTCGACAAGGCAAGCGAGTACATATAAAACTCTATGTATTATTGAAGTTCAGCATCTCTTAATGAACAATTATCAACTTAACGAAGTAAGAGCATTAGAAGACCCAGGCCTCGCAGCCCTCGTCACCATCGCCCGCTTCCACAACATTGCGGCCGACGCAGCCCAGCTCAAGCACGAAGCCGCAATCACCACAGGGCAGTTCACTGATAAAGATCTGATACTCGCGGCGCGCAGCCTCGGCCTTAAGACGCGCAGTGTTCCCTTTCGCCCCGAGAAACTGACGACGGCTCCCCTCCCCGCGCTGATTCTGGAGCGCGACGGCAACCACTTCATTCTCGCTAAAACAGATGGCAAGACCGCGCTGATCCTCGAACCGGGCAGCGCAGCGCCCGTCGTCAAGCCTCTCGAGGAAATTGTCGAAAGATGCAGTGGCCAGATGTTGCTGTTTGCCTCACGCGCTTCGCTCGCGGGCGAACTCGCGCGCTTTGACTTCTCGTGGTTCATCCCGGCAATCGTCCGATATCGCAGGCTTTTGATTGAAGTGCTTGGCGTGTCGCTCGTGCTGCAACTGTTCGGCCTCGTGTCGCCGATGATGTTCCAGGTGGTGATGGACAAAGTGCTGGTCAACCGCACGTTCAGCACGCTCAATGTCGTGTGCATCACGTTGCTCGTCGCGTCCGTCTTCGAGGTTCTGCTCACAGGCCTGCGCAACTATGTGTTCTCTCATACAACGAATCGCATCGACGTCGAGCTCGGCGCGCGCCTGTTTCGGCATCTGGTGGCGCTGCCGCTCGCTTACTTCGGCGCACGCCGGGTCGGCGACACCGTCGCGCGGGTGCGCGAGCTGGAGAACATCCGCAATTTTCTGACCGGACAGGCGCTCACGGCGATCATCGATCTCGTCTTCTCTGTCGTCTTTATCGGCGTGATGTGCGTGTATAGCGTACCGCTCACGCTTATCGTGATCGCCTCGCTGCCCGTGTGCGGCGCCATTTCCGCGCTGCTCGTGCCGGCCTTTCGTTCTCGGCTTAACGAGAAGTTTGCGCGCGGTGCGGATAATCAATCGTTTCTAGTGGAATCTGTTTCAGGCGTCGAAACGCTCAAGGCGATGGCCGTCGAACCGCAGTTCATCCGGCGCTGGGAATCGCAGTTGGCGGCATACGTTAGCGCGGGCTTTCGCGTCAACCAGCTCGGCAACATCGGGCAGCAACTGATCCAGCTGGTCGGCAAGCTCGTCACGTTAGCGACGCTCTTCATCGGTGCGCGCCTCGTCATCGAGGGACGTTTGAGCGTGGGCGAACTGGTCGCCTTCAACATGATGTCGCAGCGCGTGAGCGGCCCCGTGCTGCGTCTCGCGCAGCTGTGGCAGGACTTCCAGCAAGTCGGCATCTCGATGCTGCGTTTGGGCGACATCCTCAACACGCGCACTGAACTGCCCACGACGCGCCAAGCGTTGCCGGCCATTCGCGGCGACGTCCAGTTCCAGAACATCCGCTTTCGCTACCGCCCGGACGGGCGTCCGGTGATCGACAACGTGTCGATCGACATCCGCGCGGGTCAGGTCATCGGAATCGTTGGCCGTTCGGGATCGGGCAAAAGCACGCTCACGAAGCTGCTGCAGCGGCTTTACATTCCCGAGCAAGGGACAGTGCGTATCGACGGCATCGACCTCGCGCTCGCCGATCCCGTCTGGCTGCGCCGACAGATTGGCGTGGTGCTGCAAGAAAACCTGCTGTTCAACCGTTCGGTGCGCGAAAACATTGCGCTGTCCGACCCTGGCGTGCCGCTCGAAGCGGTAATGGGCGCCGCTCAGATCGCCGGTGCGCACCAGTTCATCTGCGAGCTGCCCGAGGGCTACGACACGGTGGTCGGCGAGCACGGCAGCAACCTGTCGGGCGGCCAGCGCCAGCGCCTTGCGATCGCTCGCGCGCTGCTGACCAATCCCCGCATCCTGATCTTCGATGAAGCAACGAGTGCGCTCGACTTCGAAACCGAACGCGTGATCCGAGACAACATGAAAGCGATCTGCGCGGGACGCACGGTCATTATCATCGCGCACCGGTTGAGCGCGGTGCGTCACGCGGACCAGATCATCGCGATGGACGGTGGACGCGTCGTCGAACAGGGTAATCACGACGCGCTGTTGCAGCATGCGGGCTACTACGCGCATCTCGTCTCGATTCAGGATAACCAATGATGCGATCAGCCAAACTTCAGGCGTTCGTCGATCTGATTCGACGTTACGCCGCCGTGTGGCGCGCGGTGTGGGACGTCCGCGCGCAACTGGAGTGCCCGCCGCGTGCGGCCGACCAGCTCGCCTTCCTGCCCGCCGAACTGGAACTCGTCGAGACGCCAGTCCATCCGGCGCCGCGCTGGGCGATGCGCGTGCTGATCCTCCTCAGCGTGATCGTACTGCTGATCGGCTTGATCGGACGACTCGACATCGTGGTGACGGCCAACGGTCAATTCATTCCGAATGCGCGCGTCAAGACAATCCAGCCGGCGATTACGGGTGTCGTGCGTGAAATCAAAGTGCGCGATGGCGAACGGGTTGCAGCGGGCCAGTTGCTGATGAAGCTGGACACCACGCTCGCCGCTGCCGATGCCAATAAGGCGCATTCGACCTGGCTCGATGCCCAACTCGCTGCGGCTCGCGCGAATGCATTGCTGAGTTCGCAACGTGAGAACCGGATGCCGGTGGTGGCACACGTCGAGGGCGCACCCGACGCGCGCATGCAGGACGCGCAGCGCCAGGCCGAGGGCGCGTGGCTTGAATATCGCGCGCAGTACGATGGTGCGCACGCGGAACTGCTCAAGCAGCAAGCGTCGCTGGACACCACGCGTGCGGAGATCGCGAAGCTTGCGCAGACCTCGCCTCTCGCGCGCCAGCAGGCCGATTCGTATCGCGCGCTGGTCGACCAGAAGTACGTTGCGCGCAACGACTATCTGCAAAAGGAACAGGACGCGCTCGACAAGGAGCACGAACTGAGCGCCCAGCGCAGCCATGCGAACGAACTGGCTGCGGGCATCGAGGGACAACGGGCGCAGATCGAGGCGACCGTATCGAAGTTTCGTCGTGCCCTGCTCGATGAACTCGAAAAGGACACCCAGCAGATCGCGCAGAGCCGCAACGACGACACCAAGGCGCAAACGCGGCAGTCGCTGTTAAGCCTGACAGCGCCGGTTGCGGGCACCGTGCAGCAGCTTGCCGTTTACACGCTGGGCGGTGTGGTGACGACGGCGCAATCGCTAATGGAGATCGTGCCCGACGACGCGCTCGAGGTCGAAGCAAGACTGCAAAACAAGGACATCGGGTTTGTCGAAGTCGGCCAGCACGCGGCGGTGAAGATCGAGGCGTTTCCGTATACGCGTTACGGCTATTTGAACGGCACCGTCACATCGGTTTCCAACGACGCCGTGCAGGACAAGAAGCTCGGTCCCACGTTTGCGGTGCGCATCCATCTAAATACGAATCGCATTCACGTCGACAAACGCTGGATCACATTGACCCCAGGCATGGTCGTAACGGCCGACATTTGCACGGGCAAGCGCAGCGTAATTGGTTACTTCTTTGATCCACTGCTGCGCACGGCACAGGAGAGTATGCGTGAACGCTAAACATATGACGCGAATCGCGTTGCTTATCGGGTCGATGTTTCTGGGCGGCGCCGCTCACGCGTTCGACGTATTGCGCGCCGAACAGGACGTTTCCGTGACGCCCGCCGGTTCGCTGGTGACGACCTGCGAATTCGCGGAGGCGCCTGGCAAGCCATTGAGGCTGTCGGAAACCGTTGAACGAGCCTTGTGCAACAACCCGAAGACGCGTGACGCGTGGGCCGCCGTGAAAGCGCAGGCGGCGGGCGTGGGTGTCGCGAGGGCGGCTTATCTGCCGACGGTGTCGGCTACCTGGCAAGGCGTGCGTGAAAACTCGGCGACCGATGTCGAGAATTACCCCCAGCTCGGCTCGCACAACTATATTAACGCTGCATATATCAGTGACAACCCTCAAAGGACGTCCGATTTTGAGGTAAGAAACGAAACGGTTAATCTGTTCGGCTCAAATAATACGGTTGAGATGGCCGTTGATTACGTGGCCCCATCCTACCAGCCGTATACGACGGGCTGGGGATTGGCCGGGCTTCAAACCACAACGGGCTCGGTGTCGGTGAACTTCAGCGGTAGCGAAATGGTTCTGAAGGGCAGCGCTGTCGCCGGAACATTGACAGATGGGAATTTGTCGGTGCAACTGGATAACGGGAATGTTGCAACGCTGTCAGGCGTGAGTTCGGGTACGCAAATCGAGTACATCGATGCGTCGGGCCAGGCGACCTGGACCACACTCATGGACACGAATCTGGTGTCGATGGGTGGCAATATGTACAGCGTGACGAATACCCAGAGCGCGATAATGAGCAATTCCTATTTTGACGTCCTTGGCGGCGCATCGCTTAGGCTAAGTGGCTCGTCGAACACAGTCTTTCTAGAGAACGGAGCAGATTCTCCTAGCGGAAGGGCCGTTTGGATAACGGGCGACAACAACTATGTCTCCGCCACTGTGGGGGGATGGGACAATGTCTCGGTGGGTGGCACGCACAATACTGTGACAGCAACGGGCGTTGGTGTTGTTGGTGTTAACTCCTTCTCCGTCCAGGAATTTGGTAGCGCGAATACGGTTACTGTTGGCGCGAACGTGAGAATAATGGCAAATGGTACCGGCTCAACATTCTACGCCATGCAGGGCGGCGACTTGATTATGGTCAATAGCAGTGGCGAAACCATCTATGGCAATAACGACTCTGTGTACTTTCAAGGCGTGGGTTTAACCACGGTCAGAGGTAACGGTAACGATATTAACGTTATGCCGACCTCGGGAAATGCCACGCTCAATCTGAACGGTTCTAACAATACGGTTCATCTGGACGATGGAGCGGCGGTTCAAACCACAACGGGTTCTGTGTCGGTGAATGGCAATGTACTGGTTCTGACCGGCAGCGCTGCTGCCGGGACATTAGCAGGTGGGAATTTGTCGCTGCAACTGGGTAACGGGAACGTTGCAACGATGAGCGGTGTAAGTTCCGGCACGCAAATCGAATACATCGATGGGTCGGGCAAGGCAAGCTGGAGCACACTCACGGACACAGTATCAGCTACGCAAGCTAGTCAGTTGGTGTCCGCGATGGCGTCTTACTCAAGCGCTTCCACCGGTGTCTCCTCTACCCTGTTGATGCAGACGCAAGATAACTCGGCTCTTTTCGCATCGTCGCATCATTAATCACAAGTGACGCTCGCTTTTTAGAAAGTATTTCAAAGTGAGCTAGTGGGATAAGCGGAGGGTTTTTAACCTCCGCTTATCCGCACTGGGATGAGGATTTCAATACTACCCCATCCCACGCAATGCATTTTGCGCACAACGCATGGTGCCCGGGGCAGTCGTCAAGACTGGTCGCGGGCGGAACGGCATGATCAAGCGGCCAGTGCTTGAGGAGCCGTTGCGCTCTTAATCGCCGAATGCCGTTAATCGCCGAATGCCGTCCTTGAGGGGAATGCCCTTCAGAAGCGCTTCGACTTTGTCGACGCCGCGGATGTTCCTCCAGGTCCTGTCGGCCGCTTAAATTCAGACGGGGAGTTCCTGCTGGTGATCATCGGCGTGAATCGGACGGCAGCAAGAAGCGCATGGAGCCCAGCGACGGCTATCGCAAATCGAATTAATCTTGAAACGAGCTGCTGTTCGATCTGAACAGACGAGCTATACAGGCACCGCCGCTGCTTGTCGCGGGCGATGGCGCGATGGGAGGTGAGCGGTGTGGAAGAGGTATTTCTGCAAACACGGCATCAGCGATGCTGGTTCCGCAAAAATTGGAAACATCCTCAACGTCATGCCAAATCGCAGCACGCTAATGGACTTCTTTACGTTATCAGACTACGGCTACGCTGATTAAGTCCTTCTGACGCCCGCAAACTCCATCGCTACGTGGTCGTTTTCAAAAACCGGTATTTGTTCAGCATAGCCCTAGCGCAGATTATTCGAGGTGTCCAGTGAGCGTGAGAGCGCATTGCGAGGCAGCCGCGTAACGCGGTCCCGGCGCATACACGAAACGGTGGACGCTTCCCGCAAAGCGCGAAACGCGATGCGCGTTGGTCACGCTGCCTGTAAGCGACCATTTGCACTGGACATTGACCGCTCATTGAGCCGAGCAGCAAGAAGATCAAATAGCCAACTTTCTAACCGACAATCATGCCTAAATGCAACAATCAATCGGATTCCTCCGATATATGAGCCATCGCCCGATCCCTATCCTTGACCTTGCTTCCTCGTCGCGTTAAACGCCTTTTCGCGATAAGGAAGCCGTTCGAAGTGTTTGACCTCGCCTCGCGCGAGGTCTTTTTTTGCCTGCCGCGCACGTGCACTTGCAAACGGCAACGAGCAGCGCCCAAACCCCATCTGCCACAATCCGCATGAACAAGGCGGCTTAATTACCATCTAACCGCCTCATCGATCGATAAAGCGGAGACAAGCCTGATGAAGCCAAGCCGTATCGCGCAAGTAGCTTTGGGTTGCATCGCCATGACAGGCATAACAGCGCATGCAGAGCCGCAACCCAACACTCAATGGCGTCAGGCAGAAACCTCGTTTTTCGATCTGATTCAAAACGGCTACGGAATCGTAGCCGTGACGAGCATCGCCGAACGCGCGTCCGGTTTGCCTGCGGATACTTACGTGCTGCAGAAAAACAATAGCGTATTTCGTTGCGTCGAAACGCGCAGCGCCGAGTCGGGAACGACGAGAACCGCCGCGCCATTGCGCTGTGCGGAACTCGTCAAACCCTTCGTGGATTGATCAACCTACCGGCGCTTCGCCCTCGCCTGTTTCCTTCCCTGGGCGATCGTTTGGCGACTGCTTGCGGCCTTCGTCATCGCGTTCGGGCAGCTTGCTCTTCTCGTTGTCGCTGTGTTCGGCGGGTTGTGCTTCGGCCGGCTTCGCTTCGCTAGTCATGGCTCCTCCTGTTTGCCTTGGGTGTAAGCATCGTCAGCAAATCCTGCGCCTGTAAGAAGCGCATCCAAAAGCGCACGCAGAATCGCAAACACTGCGGCGCCGACACGGGCTACCATCGATCCATCGTCATCAGATGCTACTCGCGATGCCTAGAGCACCGATTCTGCCGTCAGCCACGCTTGTCGCCATCGTGCTTGCCGGGACATTGGCCGCGTGCACGATCACGCCGCCACCGAGCGTCATCGAAGCACGCTCCGCCGCAACCGCACCGTCTCGCGCATCGCTTGGCGACTACAAGGAGCGCGTCGCGCAACGTATCCTCGAACGCAATCCGTCGTACGTGCTGAAGGGCACGCCGCAAGCCATGCTGCGCTCGTTCGTGCTGGTGTCCTTCACCGTGGATCGCAACGGGCGCGTCGTCAATTCGTCGGTGTATCGCACCAACGGCGACGACGAAGCCGAAGCCACCGCGCTCGCCTCGCTGCGGCGCTCGTCGCCATTGCCCGTTCCGCCCGCGCGCCTCCTGAACGGCAACGGCCAGCTCGAACTCTTCGAAGGCTGGATGTTCAACGACGACGGCCACTTCCAGTTGCAAACGTCGCATTCGCCACAAGCGACGACCATCGATTGATTGGCGCTCTCGCGGCACGCTCGTTATAATTTTTGACATCCCGGCCGGACCCGCTTCCGGCATGGCTTTCAGACCGCGCCTACCCCTCGCGTCCGTTGAAAGTCTTTGTCCGGTTCGCGCTCTACTCCTGCGAGCCGCTCGACCGTTTTACCGCCCACCCCCAACAAGCGTCTTGCGTGCGCTCTCACGCCTTGCTCGCCCATCGAGCAGGAATGCGCCACCATAAGCACCACAAAAGCGACACGACAACGGAGACACCATGTCATCACCCACGCTTTCCGCCGCCAAGCCAGGCGACGGCGCCCAAAGCACCTCGCGCGTGATCTTCGCGAGCTTCATCGGCACCGCAATCGAGTTCTACGATTTCTACGTCTATGCGACAGCCGCCGCGCTCGTCATCGGGCCGGTGTTCTTTCCACACGGATCGCCGGCCGCGCAAGCGCTTTCGGCTTTCGTCACGTTCGGCATTGCGTTCGTCGCGCGGCCTATCGGCTCGTTCATCTTCGGGCACTTCGGCGATCGCGTCGGACGCAAATCGACGCTCGTCGCGTCGCTGCTCGTCATGGGCATTTCAACGACGCTCATCGGCTTCGTGCCCGGCTACGATTCCATCGGCAGTCTCGCGCCCGTGCTCCTGTGCATCCTGCGCTTTGGGCAAGGCATCGGGCTCGGCGGCGAATGGGGCGGCGCGGCGCTGCTTGCAACGGAATACGCGCCCAAGGGCAAGCGAGGCCTCTTCGGCATGTTCCCGCAGCTCGGGCCGTCGATCGGCTTTCTTGCTTCCAACGGCCTGTTCTTCGGCCTTGCGCTCTCACTCTCCGACGAACAGTTCCGCAGTTGGGGCTGGCGCGTGCCGTTCATCGTGAGCGCGGTGCTCGTCGGGCTCGGGCTTTACGTGCGCCTGAAAATCGCGGAGACGCCCGCATTCCGCACGGCCGTCGAGCGTCACGAGCGCGTGCGCGTTCCCATCGCCACGCTGCTCGGCCGTTATCTCGCGCCGACCTTGCTCGGCGCCTTCGCGATGGTCGTCTGCTACACGCTCTTCTACATCTCGACGGTCTTCTCGCTGTCGTACGGCGTCTCCACGCTGCATTTCTCGCGCGAAAAATTCCTCGGTCTCTTGTGTTTTGCCGTGCTGTTCATGGCAATTGCGACGCCGATCTCGGCCATCGCCAGCGACCGCTTCGGCAGACGGCCCGTGTTGATCGTCGGCTGTCTCGCGGCGATCCTCTCCGGCTTCGCAATGCTGCCTCTGCTCGGCAGCGGCAACACGGTCTACGTCGCGCTCTTTCTGACCATTGAATTGTTCTTGATGGGCGTGACTTTCGCGCCGATGGGCGCGCTCCTGCCCGAGCTGTTCCCGACGAGCGTGCGCTACACCGGCGCGGGCGTCGCGTACAACTTGGGTGGCATTCTGGGCGCATCGGTCGCGCCTTATATCGCGCAATTGCTCGCAAATCGCGGCGGACTGTCGTGGGTCGGCGGGTACGTATCGGCGGCGGCGGCGGTGAGCCTCATCGCCGTGTTGTGCATGCGCGAGACGCGCGACATCGCACTTGAATAGCGTTCGAATGACTTCGATGACGATACCGGCGCGTTCAACGATCGCGCTGGTTCACGGCATGTGCGGGCACCGGCTGGCCCTTGATGAGCGGCACGCGCTTGCGTTCCCGTTCGACGCGCGTGCGCTTGCGCTCGGCCCAGAAGTGCGCGAGCCATAGGAGCGTGCCGACAGCGAGCGCATCGGCGGCGAGACCGCCAATCCACTGATAGTGCGTCATGCCGATGGCGCGCAACGCCGAATCCAGCACGAGCGACACACACGTGCCCGCGATGAAGCACACGAGCCCTTGCTGCCCGATGGTCACCACGCCCGGCAATTTAGCTGCGAGCGCCTTGATCCATCCCGCGTAGACCGCGCGTGCGATCACCCACGCAACGGCCGCGAAACTCACGATACGCAACGTCGCCAGGTTCTGCTTGAGGTAACCCGGCGGCGCTTGCGTTTCCAGGAAGAGCTTGAAGAATGCGAAGGTCAGTGCGATCGCGATTGCTCCGCACGTCAGCCAACGCGCAGTACGGCTTGCGTGGAAGTCGTTGCTGACAGGCTGCACGCGCGCAAGGATGCCCATCACGAACATGAGCTGCCACGCGAACGGATTGAACGACCACGCTTCGGCGTAGGTCGAGGGCAGCGCGCGCGCCAAGGGAAGAGCGGCGAGCCACACGAGCAGACTGCCGAACATGGCGATAACGGGCTTCCTCTCGGCGAGCGGAACCACGAAAGGCACCGCGAGCGCGAAGATGGAGTACATCGGCAAGACTGACGAAAGATACGGCTGCTGGCGCAAGGTCGTGATGTCGAACAAGAGCCCGACCGGACGCACAAGGAAAGTCGGCCATTCGGTGTACCGCAGCATCGGCGAATCGATTTTGAGTAGCATCAGCAATGCGCCGCCGATCAACATGAGAACCGCGGTCAGCAGATAGGCGCGATAGATCTCCCAGCTGCGCTTGAAAAAGCGTCGGCGGGCGGCTTGTGCACTACGGCGAGTCGCAAGCGCCGTGTATGCCGCCGCCGACGCATAACCGCCGAGGAAGACGAATACTTCCGCGGAATCGCAGAACGCGTATTGATGCAGCGTAAAGTGCGACAGCACGCTTCCCGATATATGGTCGACCGCGATAATGAGTAGCACGACGCCTCGAAAGAAATCGACTTCGAGAGAACGTTGGGTCGGGGAACTCATTGGACGAATGCTCCACGCACTGCGGTCGGGCGCACGGCCAACATGGCGTTCGCGCGCATACGGGGTTTGTACCTAGCCTTAAAAGAAAATTCCCTGAATCAACGCGTATTTAAATTAACACTTGAAGACAGTCGGGAAGCTGGCGGCAAAATGACTATTTTGTTGGGTGTTGCAGTAACTATGCCAATACCTAATACTCGATAAAACGCCGGTCGCGGGAAGAAATGCCGTTTCAATCGACAGGAGGCTGAAATGCCTTTTCATCTGCAGAGTTCGCATCTCGTCGTGGTCATCGCACTGGCCTTGGTGACGGCCTTGCTCCTCGCGATGAAGTTCCGGCCGCTCACATGGCGCGGCGTCGTTTGCGAGGCGCTCATTGCGAATATCGGAGCCATCGGCGCGGTGATCGCTTTCGAGATGCTTACCGGCTGAAAACGTGTCCAGTTTTCGACTGACCAAGATTTTTCAAGCCGATTGAACTTTCGTCACGGGCAAAAGTCTTTTCAGGAGTGCCGTGCATGCGCGGCAACCTTCTCCTCTCCGCTCCCGTTATCGGGAGCGTTTCTTGGGCGCCTGGCGAAAGCCTCGCGCCTGTTCTTTTTTCTGGCTCCGGGGTCTGCTTCGTCAGGCGTAACCTGCCGCATGCTTGGGACGCTCGCTATACTCTGCCCTTTGGCCGAAGCGACCGCATGATCCGAGCGCTACGTTCTCTTTCTCTTCGCACCGCGCGACGCACACGCGGCCTGTGGCGTCGCTACGGTATCTTCTGGCTTGGCGCAATCGCCGTCGGACTGATCGCCGTCTACTATGCGCGGCTGATCGACTGGGGCTACGGACTTTTTCTCGATGCGCGCGCCGCGCACGCCTGGCTGCCGCTCGTCATCACACCGGCTGCCGCCGCGCTATGCGTTTTCGTCACGCGCAGGTTCTTTCGCGGCTCGGAAGGCAGCGGCATCCCGCAGGTCATCGCCGTACTCAACAGTCCGACTTCGGAAGCCGGCGGACGGCTGCTTACGCTCAGGATTCTCGCGAGCAAGATTGCCGTATCGTTCATCGCGATACTGGGCGGCTTCACCATCGGCCGTGAAGGTCCGACCGTGCAAGTCGGCGCGGCGCTCATGTTCAACATGCGGCGCTTCTACCCGCGCTCGAACTCGCTGATCGAACGGCAACTCGTGCTGGCAGGTGCGGCGGCCGGTCTGTCGGCGGCGTTCAACACGCCGCTCGCGGGCATCGTCTTCGCCATCGAGGAGCTCACGCGCAGCTTCGAAGTGCGCACGAGCGGCGTGCTGATCACGGGCATCATCATCGCGGGGATCGTGGCGCTCGGGCTCAACGGCAACTACACGTATTTCGGCACCATCGACGTCGGCACGCACTTTTCGAACATGCTGGCCGTCGCGGTGATCGTGACCGCCGTCGTCACGGGCATGGCGGGCGGCGTCTTCTGCTGGCTCCTTCTGAACACGTCGAGGTGGATTCCCGCGCCCTTGCGGCATTTGCATGCGTCGCGGCCGGTCGTGTTCGCCGCGCTGTGCGGACTGGTCATCGCGATCGTCGGGCTCGTGTCGGGCGGCACGACCTTCGGCAGCGGCTATGCGGAAGCGCGCGGTCTACTCGAAGGCCGCGAACATCTTTCGGTGTTCTACCCGCTATTGAAAATGATCTCGATGATCGGCTCGTATCTGCCGGGCATTCCGGGCGGCATCTTCGCGCCGTCGCTGTCGATTGGCGCGGGCTTCGGCAACGTGTTGCATCTGCTGTTCGGACAGATGTCGCTGCCCATGATGATCACGCTCGCGATGGTCGGCTATCTCGCAGCCGTGACGCAATCGCCGATTACGGCGTTCGTCATCGTGATGGAGATGATCAACGGCCACGCGCTCGTCATCTCGCTGATGGCGACCGCGCTGGTGTCGAGCCGCGTGTCGCGCTTGTTCGCGCCGCCTTTATACGAGGCGCTGTCCGAGCGCTATATGGCGCCGTTGCCACAACCGGCGGCCTCGCCCGAGGTGCCGGAAGCAGACGAGGCCGTCGTCGAGAAAGACGCGGCCCCGCAAAAGTAATCAGCCTTACGCGCCGATCAGTCCCAGTGCCCTGCCACATAGCGATGCTGGCCGTGATCTTCCACCCAAACGGCCGGCACCCAGTGGTGGCCGACGTGCTCGGCTTCCCAATGGCCGCCCGCCCAGACATAGTGGCCGTGTTCCCAGTTCCAGTGACCCTGATCCCACACGTAACCCGCGCGTGCGGGCGGCACCGGCTCATGGCGCGGCGCGGGCGGCGCGCTAGGCGCCACGATCACGATTTCGGCCGATGCCGCGGTCACGGTGAGCGCGCCAGCGACGATAAGCGCGGTTGAAGCGAGCAAATGGCGAACGGAAGTTTTCATGCTTGGACCTCGTATTCCAGGACATTGAACGCGCCGGGTGGCGCGGATTTTCATGTCGGCAACGCAACCTTGCTGCCGATGTCCGTTCAATGCGCGACGTGGTCAAAAGGAAGACAAACGTCTGATTACGAGATGACCGAAGTGCAACCGAATATTGATGAAAGCCACGCGCATTTGAAGCCGCGCGCAAACGATAACGTCGCCATGAAAAAAGCCAGGATCGCCCGATCCTGGCTTCATACCTTCATCTCGATACACAAGTCCGGCGTTATGCCGGCGGTATCTCGATCTTCACTTCCAGCACTTCGAGATCGTCCTGACGTTCGAGGCTCACTCGAATATCGTCGTCAGTAATCTTCACGTACTTCGAAATCACCGCAACGAGTTCCCGTTGCAACGCCGGCAGGTAATCGGCGGCGGCTTTGCCACCCGCGCGCTCGTGCGCAATGATCAACTGCAAGCGTTCCTTCGCGACCGCAGCGGACTTTTTCTTCTCGCCCAGCAAAAACGAAAGAATCGACATTGCGTCCCCTTACTTGGTGCCGAAGATACGTTGCAGCAGCCCTGGCTTTTGATAATCCGTGAAGCGCAGCGCCTTTTCCTCGCCGAGAAAACGCGACACCACGTCCTTGTACGATTCCGCAACGTCGGTGCCGTCCAGATGCACCGCGGGCAAGCCCTGGTTCGATGCATGCAGCACCGCTTCCGACTCCGGAATCACGCCGATCAGCTCGATCCGCAAGATCTCCTGGATGTCGTTCAACGACAGCATCTCACCTTCGGAGACGCGCTTCGGGTTGTAGCGCGTAATCAGCAGATGCTCCTTGACCGGGTCCTTGCCTTCGATCGCGCGCTTGGTCTTCGAAGCGAGAATGCCGAGGATACGGTCCGAGTCGCGCACGGACGACACTTCCGGGTTCGTCACGATGAGCGCTTCGTCCGCGAAGTGCATGGCCATGAGCGCACCCGACTCGATACCCGCCGGCGAGTCGCAGATGATGTACTCGAAGTCCATCTTGCTCAGTTCGTCGATCACCTTCTCCACGCCTTCGAGCGTGAGCGCGTCCTTGTCACGCGTCTGAGACGCCGGAAGGATGTAAAGGTTCTCGAGCTTCTTGTCCTTGATGAGCGCCTGATGCAGGTTCGCCTCGCCCTGGATCACATTGATGAGGTCGTACACCACGCGGCGTTCGCAACCCATGATGAGGTCGAGGTTGCGCAGACCGACGTCGAAGTCGATCACGGCCGTCTTGTGGCCGCGCAATGCGAGCGCCGATGCGAAGCTCGCGCTGGTGGTCGTCTTGCCGACGCCGCCCTTCCCCGAAGTCACCACAATGATTTTTGCCATACAAGTACCTTGTGTTCGTCAAATAGGTCCGTCGCGTTCCTTAATCGAGCGCGCGCCAAGGGGCATCGGGCGCGCGGCGTCAGGTCAGCCGCAGCGGTTCGATCATCAGTTTTTCTTCGTCCAGCCAGATTTGCACCGGCTTGCTCTGTACATCGGGCGAGAGCGGATTCTCGGTCGTCCGGTAGATTCCCGCGATGGAGATGAGTTCCGGTTCGAGACAAGTGCAGAAGATCCGCGCGTCGTGATTGCCGTGCACGCCTGCGAGCGCGCGGCCTCGCAATGGCGCATAGATATGGATATTGCCTTCCGCGATCACCTCGGCGCCGTACGACACAAGCCCGAGCACGATGAGATCGCCCTTCGCGTAGACCTGCTGACCCGAGCGCAACGGCCGGTCGATGATGGTCGACGGCTGCGGCAGCGCGGGCGGCGGCGTGATGGCGACTGCTGCTTCGATCGCCGCGGCGGCCTCGACGTTAGGCTTGGCCTCATCGACCGAAGGCTTCGGCGCGCCACGCCGGTCGCGCGCTTCGAGGACCGGCAAGCCGCCCTCGCTTGCCCATTGAATTGCCCAGCGCTGCACCGGCAACGCGACGATGCCCACGGGCCGCATGCGCACGCTCTTCAGGAGCGTCTCCAATTCCGCGAGCGAGACGCGCTCGCCTTCGCCGCCTTCGGCTTTCTCGGCGAGCCGGCGCACGTCGATGGCGACCACGTCGCCCGCGAAGAATTCGGGAGTCGCCTCGAAGCGCCGCGTGAGTTCAGTGCGCAGGGCATCGAGGTCTGGAGTCTTGACGACGAAGTAGAGCGTGTCGACGGAGCCGCTGCGCAGTTCGAAGAAGGGCGTTTTGTTGAGCGACATAGGAACGGCCAAAATTTTTGCGTATTTTACAGGCGTGTGGGCGCGCGGCCATACTTTTTACGGCCCGTTTCAGCTATCGGAAACGATGAGTACGCGCGAAGGAAGGGTGAAGCGAGACTTACGCGCCGGTCTCGCGCTGAACGTGGCGCACGTAGAGCAGTTCGTGCTCCTGTTCGTGCGACGACATCGTACGGCGATCGCCCGTGGGTCCGAAGCCCAGACGTTCGTAGAAGCGCATTGCGGTGCGGTTTTCGTCGGCGATCCACGCATGCACTTCCGATGCGCCCTGCGCCGCGAGCCAGTGCGACGCGGCGTTCACGAGCAACTCGCCGCCACGCAGATGGCGCACTGCCGGCGCGACCCAGAGCGCCGCCACGAAGGCCCGCGCCGATCCGGCTTCCTCGACATACGCATGCACGAGCCCGCAGGGATGCCCTTCCGTGTAGAGCAGGAAGGTCGCGACGCGAGGCGAATGCGCGTGCTCGGCGGCGGTGTCGTCGAACGATTGCGGTTCGACGCGCAGCGCATCTTCCAGCGTCTCGCCGAACGCATAGGGCGCTTCGCGCAGCGATGACGTGCGCAGCTCGCGCAATACCGCGCCCTGTTGCGAGGCGATTCGGTTGACGGTCAGTGAGGGACTCATGCGGGGCTCATGCAGGCAAATTCTCTCTGGCTCTCTGGCTTCTCTGCCTCGAAGGCGCTCGGGCCTTTCCGGTATTCGGGCCATTCGCGTAGCTTCAACCGAACGGGCGTACCCGTCAATTCTTTCTTCTCGGATAGTGCTTTACAGCGCACATGCAGACGCGCTCTCGCCGCTTACGCACCATGACGGCGCGCGCAAACGGTACCCGCGCGCTTCTTTACGGCGCGGCGTAGGCGCCTACGCCATCCGGCCAGGGCGTAAGCAACTCGAAGCCGTCTTCCGTTACCGCGACCATGTGTTCCCACTGCGCTGACAGCGAGCGGTCCTTCGTGGTCACCGTCCAGCCGTCGCGCGACTGCTGCGTGGCGGGACGGCCCGCGTTGATCATGGGCTCGATGGTGAAGACGAGGCCGGCCTTGAGCCGCAGACCCGCGCCGCGCTGGCCGTAATGCAGCACTTGCGGATCTTCGTGATACACGCGGCCGATGCCGTGACCGCAGTACTCGCGCACCACCGAAAAGCCTTCACGGTGCGCGACCGTCTGGATTGCGTGGCCGACGTCGCCGAGCGTCGCGCCCGGACGCACTTCGCGGATGCCCGCGACCATGGCTTCGTAGGTCGTTTCGGTGAGGCGCCGCGCTTCCTTGTTCGGCGTGCCGGCGTAGTACATGCGGCTCGTGTCGCCGAAGTAGCCGTCCTTGATGATGGCCACGTCGATATTGATGATGTCGCCGTCTTTCAGTTCTTTCGGGCCGGGAATACCGTGACAGACGACATGATTCACCGACGTGCAGACCGTCTTCGGAAAGCCCATGTAGCCGACGTTCGCCGGAACGGCCTTCAGTTCATCGACGATGAAGCGGTTGCAGATGGCGTCGAGTTCGTCCGTGGTGACGCCGGGGCGCACGTGTTCCCCGATCATGGCGAGGACTTCGGCGGCCATGCGGCCGGAGATGCGTAACTTCTCGATGTCAGCGGGTGTCTTGAGCGTAATGGCCATTGGCAGATGTGTTCGTCGCGCCTGCGTGCGTGGCGCGAGAAACGCCGCTTGGGGCGCGCCGTGCACGAGGACATTGGGGCCGATGATAGCACTCTCGTGCGGCCCTCTCTCTTTGGAAAGGCGCATGCGTGCTGCGTTTCGTGGCGACACCGGGCGTTTGCGATCGTGCCATGCGGTCTTGTGATCGATGCGCGATTGTGGTCTAGTGACCCGCATTCGCACTTGAGAACCCGAGCCTGAAGATATGAACCTGCATCGCCTGAATGCTGCTCGTGCCGTTTATTCCGTCTATGCCGTTTGTACCGTTACCGCGGTCTTGTCCGTGCTGGCTGCCTGCAGTTCGACGAGTGGCCCGGAGCTGAGAGCGTCGAAGCCCGTGATTCATGTTTCATCGGCGCGGCGTGCGTCGGATATATCGGGCTGTCTCGAAGGCAGGTTGCCTTCGGTGCAGACGGTGCGCAATCAAGGAACGACGGAGCTCGTCGTCGGACCGAACGCGTGGCTCGTGACCTTGACGCCATCCGCGTATGGAACAGAGGTGAAGGTGCAGCGATCCGTGGATGACTACAGCGGGTTGCCGGAGCCCGAACTGAGGTTCGATGTGGCGCGATGCACGACTTGATGCCGACGTGATGCGAAGGCCTTGAACGAAACCGGGCCCCCAACGAAAAACCCCGCAAGTCTCACGACTTGCGGGGTTTAGTATCTTGGCGGAAAGGGTGGGATTCGAACCCACGGTACAGCAAAACTGTACACTGGATTTCGAGTCCAGCGCATTCGACCACTCTGCCACCTTTCCGTCTACCAGACTGGGCCTTAAAGGCTTTGCCGGCCTTCGCGAAGCGGGTCGTTGCCAAGCGAAGAACGAAAGTATAACGAAGTCGTTCGAGCTTTCCAAGACCCTTTTTAAAAATAAACGTCAGACCACAGCCGGCGCCTCGATACGCTCCGCGCCACGCATGTAAGGGCGCAAAACCGCGGGAATGGTCACCGAGCCGTCCGCGTTCTGGAAATTTTCCAGCACGGCAACCAGCGTGCGTCCCACCGCGAGACCCGAGCCGTTGAGCGTATGCACGAACTCCGGCTTGCCTTGCGCATTGCGAAAGCGCGCCTGCATGCGTCGCGCCTGGAAGGCCTCGGTATTCGAGCAGCTCGAAATCTCGCGATAGGTGTTTTGCGCCGGCAACCACACTTCGAGGTCGAAGGTCTTCGCCGCCGAAAAGCCCATGTCGCCCGTGCAAAGCGTGATTACGCGATACGGCAATTCGAGCTTCTGCAGAATGGTTTCGGCCTGCCCGACCATCTCGTCGAGCGCGGCGTACGAGTGCTCGGGCGCGACGACCTGCACCATCTCGACCTTATCGAATTGATGCTGGCGAATCAGGCCGCGCGTGTCGCGTCCATATGAGCCCGCCTCGGAACGGAAGCACGGCGAATGCGCCGTCAGCTTCACCGGCAGCGCGCCCGCTTCTAGGATGCTGTCGCGCACGGTGTTCGTGAGTGATATCTCCGAGGTGGAGATGAGGTACTGCGTGACCGTGTTTTCGTCGCCGCCCTTCTCGACGCGGAACATGTCGTCGGCGAATTTGGGCAACTGTCCGGTACCGTAGAGAATCTCAGGATTCACGATGTACGGTGTGTACGCTTCTGTATAGCCGTGCTGTTCGGTGTGTGTGTCGATCATGAACTGCGCGAGCGCGCGATGCAGCCGCGCAATAGGCCCGCGCAAGAGCGTGAAACGCGCGCCCGAAAGCTTTGCGCCGGTTTCGAAATCGAGGCCGAGCGGCGCGCCGACATCGACGTGATCCTTGACCTCGAAATCGAACGCGCGCGGTGAACCCCAGCGGCGCAGTTCGACGTTCTGCTTCTCGTCGTTGCCCACAGGCACGCTTTCGTGAGGCAGATTCGGCACGGTCAGCATCAGGTCCGACAGACGCTTCTGCACGTTTTCGAGTTGCGTCGCCGATGCCTTCATCGTGTCGCCGATGCCGCCTACTTCCGCCATCACCGCCGACGTGTCCTCGCCACGGCCTTTCATCGCGCCGATTTGTTTGGACAGGCTATTGCGGCGCGCCTGAAGTTCTTCGGTGCGGGTCTGGATGTCGCGTCGCTCGGCTTCGAGCGCGGCGAAGGCGGCGACGTCGAGCGTGTAGCCTCGGTCGGCGAGGCGCTTCGCGACGCCGTCCAGGTCTTTACGGAGGTGTTGAATGTCGAGCATGTCGGGGATGCTTTTGTTAAGTATTCGAAAACGACGATTTTAGCGCACGCATCGGGCGCGGCCGTGGCTGGCGTTCAGGCGATCATGCACCGCCGATATTTGCGGCAAGGCGCGCCGCCAGTAGCTGTGAAGTCTAACGCACCGGTTACGGCCGGCGCGTGCCGCTTCGATTCGCTCGATGAAACAGGCGGGCGGTGCGAGTGAAACGAAGCACCCGCCGGCGTGCAGCACCCCTTACCGCTTCTTCTCATCCTTGTGCTCGCGCCGCCAGGCTTCATCGAGTTCCGCGAGACGCGACAGCTTGTCGCCGATCTTGCCTTCCAGCCCGCGCGGCGTCGGCACATACCAGTGCGGATCGCGCATGCCGTCCGGCAGATAGGTTTCACCGGCGGCATAGGCGTCCGGTTCGTCGTGCGCGTAGCGATACTCGTGGCCGTAGCCGAGCTCCTTCATCAACTTCGTCGGCGCGTTGCGCAGATGCACCGGCACGCCGCGCGACTGATCCTTGCCGACGAAGCGTCGTGCCTCGTTATACGCGTTGTAGCCCGCGTTCGATTTCGGCGCGACCGCCAGATAAATGAGCGCCTGCCCGAGCGCCAGTTCGCCCTCGGGCGAGCCGAGCCTTTCGTAAGTTTCGGCGGCATCGAGCGCGATGCGCGCGCCACGCGGATCGGCAAGACCGATATCTTCCCAGGCCATCCGGACGATGCGCCGCGCCAGATAACGCGCGTCCGCGCCGCCGTCGATCATGCGGCAGAACCAGTACAGCGCGGCGTCCGGATTGCTGCCGCGCACCGACTTGTGCAGCGCGCTGATCTGGTCGTAGAACGCGTCGCCGCCCTTGTCGAAACGGCGCAGATTTTCGGCGAGCGCGCTGCCGAGCAACGCGCCATCCACGTGCGTCTGCTTCTGCTGCGCGGCCGCGCGTGCGACGATTTCCAGGTTATTCAGGAGCTTGCGGCCGTCGCCATCGGCGGAACCGATCAGCGCGTCGCGCGATTCATCGGTGAAGGTCAGGCCGCCGAGTTCAGTGCTTGCGCGCTCCAGCAGTTCTCTCAACTCGCCGGCGTCAAGGCTTTTCAGCACATAGACGGCGGCCCGCGACAACAGCGCGCTGTTCACCTCGAACGACGGATTCTCGGTCGTCGCGCCGACGAACACGAACAGGCCCGACTCCACGTGCGGCAAGAACGCGTCCTGCTGGCTCTTGTTGAAGCGATGCACTTCATCGACAAACACGAGCGTCTGGTGCCCGTTCGCGCGATGAATCTGCGCCGTCTCGACCGCCTCGCGGATATCCTTCACGCCCGAGAGCACCGCCGAAAGCGAGATGAACTCGGCGTCGAAGGCAGCGGCCATGAGGCGCGCGAGCGTGGTCTTGCCGACGCCGGGCGGGCCCCAGAGGATCATCGAATGCGCCTCGCCCGATTCGAACGCGACGCGCAGCGGCTTCGCCTGACCGAGCAGATGCTTCTGCCCGATCACGTCGTCGATGGTGCGGGGGCGCAGGCGTTCCGCGAGCGGGACGGTGCCACGGTTTTCTTCGAACATGTGCTTGCTGAGTGAGGTGAGGCGCTGACGGCCGGGTCACCGGACGCATTTTTGCCTATGCCGAACGGCAGAGCTAGCGCATTGCTCCGCGTGGCCGCAAAATCCGGGTCATTATGACAGCCGATGCTCGCGCGCGAGCGACGGCTTCGGACAAACCGCGAACAGACAAGATAAGGATCAAATCCGATGCAGCAAGAGGACACGTCGACTTACGCCCCGCTCATTCCCGTGCCGCCCGAACGGCGCGCCTTCGGCACCAGCGACGCCTTCGCGCTGTGGTTCTCGCTCGGCATCGGCCTGCTAGTCGCGCAGGCGGGCGCGCTGCTCGTGCCGGGTCTGTCGCTGCCGCACGCACTCGTGGCAATCGTCATCGGCACGGTGATCGGCGTCGTGCTGCTCGCGCTCGCGGGCGTGGTCGGCGCGGACACGGGGCTCGCCGCCATGTCCTCGCTGCGCCCGACGCTCGGTGTGCGCGGCGCGTCGGTGCCTGCCGTGCTCAACGCCGTTCAACTGGTCGGCTGGGGCTCGTTCGAAATCATCGTCATGCGCGATTCCGCGGACGCGCTCGCCAAACAATCTTTCAATCTGTCGATGCCGCTCGTCTGGACCTTGATCTTCGGCGTGCTCGCCACGCTACTCGCGGTGAGCGGTCCGCTGTCCTTCGTGCGGCGCTTTCTGCGTACCTGGGGCATCTGGCTTTTGCTCGCGGGCGCGGGCTGGCTCACGTGGAATCTGCTGGCCAAGCAGGATCTGGCCGCGCTGCTGGCGCGTCCTGGCACCGGCGAGCTGGCGTTCGGCGCGGGGATCGATCTAGTCGTTGCCATGCCGCTTTCGTGGCTGCCGCTGATTGCCGATTACACGCGCTTTTCCCGCAGCGCGGGCGGCTCGTTTCGTGGCACGCTGCTCGGCTACGGCATCGCGAACCTGTGGTTCTACGCGCTCGGCGCGGTGTACGGGCTGGCCGCGGGCGGCGGCGATGCGCTCCTCACCATCGCGCTCGCGCAAGCGGGGGGCGGCATTGCGCTGCTCCTGATTCTCATCGATGAAATCGACAACGCCTTCGCCGATATCCACTCCGCCGCCGTCTCGACGGGCACGTTCTGGGCGCGCGTGAGCGTACCCGTGCTTTCCGCCGCGTTCGGCGCGCTCTGCACGCTGGTCGCGCTCGCCGTTGCCATGGGCAAGTATCAGAACTTCCTGCTGCTGATCGGTTCGGTGTTCGCGCCGCTCTTCGGCGTGGTGCTGGCCGATCACTTCATCGTGAGAAAACGCCGCGTCGATCTCGCCGCGCTCGGCCAGTCCGTCGGCCGCTATGGCTATTCGGGCGGCTGGCACGTGAGCGCCTTTGTCGCGTGGGCGATCGGAATCGCGGCCTATCACGCGATCAACCAGTGGCTGCCGAATCTGGGCGCGACATTGCCATCGCTTGCGTTGGGCGCCGTCTGCTACTTGCTGCTGGTTTCGACGCGGCGGGCGGCGTTGGCTTCGTAACGTCTCGCCCGATTCACGCGCGCCGCTCGACGCCCGGAAACACGCACAACAATTCGAACGCGAGATTCGCCCCGAGCAGCGCCGTGGTTCCGAACGGATCGTACGGCGGCGCAACCTCCACCAAATCCGCGCCGACGATATTCAAGCCCCACGCGCCGCGCACGATCTCCAGCGCCTGCGGCACCGTCAGACCCGCGATTTCCGGCGTGCCGGTTCCGGGCGCAAACGCCGGATCGATGCCATCGATGTCGAAGGTGATATACACCGGCCCGTCGCCCATTTGTTCGCGCACTTCGGCCATCAGCGGCGCGAGCGACTTGTTCCAGCACTCCTCCGTCTGCACGACGCGAAAGCCCTGTTCGCGGCACCAGTCGAAATCGCTCGCCTCGTAGCCTGTGCCGCGCAGGCCGATCTGCACGACGCGCCCGCAATCGAGCAAGCCCTCTTCCACCGCGCGGCGAAACGGCGTGCCGTGCGCGATCTTCTCGCCGAACATGGTGTCGTTGACGTCGGCGTGAGCGTCGATGTGAATGAGCCCGACCTTGCCGTGCTTCGCGTGGATCGCCCGCAGAATCGGCAACGCGATGGTGTGATCGCCGCCAAGCGTGATCGGCTTGCAATCGTGCGCGAGGATCTCGCCATATGCGCGCTCGATGCGGTCGATCGAATCCAGCAGGTTGTACGGATTGATCGCGACATCGCCGATATCGGCCACGCGCAGCGAGTCGAACGGCGCGGCGCGCGTCGCCATGTTGTACGGGCGCAGCAGCACCGATTCGCTGCGCACCTGGCGCGGGCCAAAACGCGCGCCCGTGCGATTCGACGTACCGAGGTCGAACGGCACGCCGACGAAACACACGTCGAGACCGGCGGCCGTCGGTACGTTCGGCAGACGCATCATCGTGGTGATGCCGCCGCAGCGCGGCATCTGATTGCCGGAAAGCGGTTGCGGACGTTCGGCGTCGAAGTGTTCGGCAGGCGTAAAGAGCGAAGACGTATTCATGGTGTCAAATGTTCCCGTTGAGCCAAAGATGGCGTATTAGTACCCGCTTTTGACCCAAGCTAAAATGGCGACGAAAACAACTTCACATCGATTCCAATCGATGTATGGGCGGCGCGCGTGTTCACTCATCTTTCCGACCTGGATTTGCGGCTCATACGCGTGTTTCTCGCCATCGTCGATGCAGGCGGCGTTTCCTCCGCGCAGGCCACGCTCAATGTTGGCCAGTCGACCATCAGCACGCAACTCGCGACGCTCGAAACGCGCCTCGGATACCGGCTTTGCGAGCGCGGACGCGGCGGTTTCGCACTCACTTCGCGCGGCGAGCAATTCGTCGATGCATGCAGAGCGTTGCTCGCCGCTGTCGAAACGTTCGATTCCACCGCGCGCCATGTCGGCCGAAAACTCGTCGGCACGCTGACGCTCGGGATGATCGGCAACACGCCGGTGAGCGCGAATGCGCGCATCAGCGAGGCGATCGCGCGCTTCCGGCGACGCGACGAATCGGTGCGCCTATCCGTGCTCGTCCGCTCGCCAGGCGAACTCGAGGAAATGCTGCTTGCCGGCCGCATTCAGATGGCGATCGGCTACTTCTGGCATCGCGTGCCGTCGCTCGAATACACGCAGATCTTTGCCGAAGATCAGTTCGCGTACTGCGCGCGAGAGCATCCGCTTTTTATACACGCGGGCAATGTGAGTCCGGACGATGCCGCCGAGCATGCGTGGGCGTGGCGAAGCTATCCGCTGCCCGAAGCAGGCGCGCTCACGCCGCGCACTATCGGCGCGGTCGCGGACAACATGGAAGCCGTCGCCATGCTCGTGTTATCCGGGCGGCATCTCGGTTATCTGCCGGAGCATTTCGCCGCGCCTTATGTGAAAGACGGCTTGCTCGCCGCGTTGAATCCCGAGTTCATGCGTTATCGCGTGGCGTTTCACATGGTCGTGCGCGCCGAGCGCGGACGCGGCTCGCGCAATGCGAAGAACGATATCGTCGATGCATTCATCGAGGACATGACCGCCGCTCACACTGCTTAGACGCAGCTAAATAAGCAGTACGCATGCTTATTCGACAAGCATCGATTTCCGCGAGCAATTAGCAAAAGCCAATCACTCGACCGACACGATTTCTCCTAATATCCAAGCTAATCGCGTTATCTCAAAAATAAGCCGAATGATCGGATGTGCTTAATCACGTCGCGCGAAACACGGACTTTTCAACGGGGGAAAAGATGGACCAAGCAAAGCTAAGAGAAACACGCCGGGTGGGATTGGCAGCGGCGCTCGCCGTGATGAGCGCCTATGCGGTATCCGCCCCGGTGTACACGATGCCCGGTGGCACGATCACATTCCGGGGCGCGTTGGTGGCGCCGCCGTTTGGCGTATCGACATCGACGGCGGCAACGTCCGCAACCTTTTCGGCGACGAACCATGCGAGCGACCAGACGGTCTCGGTGCACTTCACGCCGCCGCCAACCGACGCGCCGAACGCACGCGTCGCCATTGCCGGCAGCGTGTACGCGCATTTCGCCGATGGCGCCGGACGTCAGACAGCACGCGGCAGCGATGGC